>NZ_JBBHLY010000020.1:0-2340 GCF_037482445.1 Bifidobacterium thermophilum | reverse complement strand
GCCCATCCGTATACTGTGCTTCAACCGACTGGCAGCCGATGACGATCAGTCGCGGCCGCCGAACAGCCGCAGCAGGTACAGGAACATATTCACAAAGTCGAGATACAGGTTGAGCGCGCATACGATCGACAGGCTCTTGATGGCCTCGGGCTGCCCGGCGTATTGCGCGAACAGCGCACGCGTCTGTTGCGCGTCATACATGGTCAGGCCGGCGAAGATCAGTACGCCGATCGCGGAAATCACCATGAGCCCGGTGGAGCCCGGCGCCACCAGCATGATGATGATTTCGCCGACAATCAGCGCGATCAGCGCCGCCAGCAGGATCGGACCCGCCTTGAGCATGTTGCCGCGCATGGTCAGCGACAGCATGGTCAGCACGAAGAAGAAGCCCGTGCATAGCGCGAGGACCGTCCCGATCGAGCCGAGATCGTAGACCATGAAGATCGAGCTCAGCGTGAAGCCCATCAGCGCGGCGTACAGGTAGAACAGGACACGCGCCGCTCCCGCTTTGAGATTCATCGCACGGTTGCCGATGGCGATGGCCATGACGATCTGCACAAGCATGAGGCCGATCCAGCCAAGTCCGCCGGTGGTGGTCAGGAAGCTGTTGAGCAGGCCGAACATCTGCGTCAGCACCGCTACGACCGCGGTCACGGCGAGCCCTGCCGTCATTTCCGCGTATGCGCGCGTGATGGATGTGCGTTCCGCACGCTCGGTGGCCGATGCGACCTGTGCGGGGATCGTCGAAACCTGGGCCATGTATCCTGCGCCTGCACCGGCGGGGGACTGGTACTGGTAGTAGGCGCCCTGCGGCTGTGCGGCCGGCTGGCCGTATTGCGTTTGGTTGTATTGCGTTTGGCCGTATTGCGTTGAAGGATTCTGGGGCTGCTGATCGTAGGTCATGATTGCTCCTTTCTTGTTCGTCACTCTATGGTCTTTGGCTGGGAATCATCTTTGAATATGCGGCCAAGCAGCCGCTCCGGATCGATCTGGGCGAGGATCGTGCCTACGAAAATCAAGGCGCAGCCCAGATAGCCGCGTCCCGTCATCGTTTCGTGCAAGATCAGCGCTCCGCCTACAGCGGAGAAGAACGATTCCAGCGACATGATCATCGACGCCTGTGATGGTGGGACATACCGCTGGCCGACCACCTGCAAGGTGTACGCCACGCCGACCGACATGATACCCGCATAGGCCAAGGCGCCCGCGCACGCCAACGCGCCACGCCAATCCACTTGGTGCATGATGAGGGTCGCTACCCAGCTGAGCAGGGAAACCACCAGATATTGGCCGAGCGACAATTTGAGCGGATCAAGCCGGCCGCCCACCCGATCGATGACCAGGATATGCGTGGCATACAGCACCGCGCTCGCCAACAGCACCAGATCGCCCACCCCGATCCCGCGGATGGTGTCGGTGACACACAACAGATAGAAGCCGACAATCGACACGATGATCGCCAGCACCGTCAACAGATGAATACGGCGATGCAGGAACAGGAAGCCAAGCACCGGCACCAGCACGATATACAAGGCGGTCACGAATCCGGAATGCCCGGCGGACATGCTCAATTGCACCCCATACTGCTGGGTGGTGGCACCCGCCCACAACACGAGACCGCAGACCACGGACCAGCATGCCAAAGAGCCAGGCCCGGCCTGTGCGGGCTGCCGCTGCGCCGTACGGCCGGTTCGCAACCGGGACAACACCACGAGCACCGGTGCCAGCGACACCGCCCCCAAGGTGAACCGGATCGCGTTGAAGAACATGGGGGATACCGATTGCATGCCCTGCACCTGGCTGACGAAGGCGAATCCCCAGATCAGGGCGGTCAACAGCAGCAACGCACTGCCGAGGGCACGGCGCCGTTTCTCATTCTTTCGCATTATTCCAGCATATCCCCGGCGTCAACCATGCCATGCACGGCACGACGGCCACAAGACTTCACCCTTCGGCGTTGACCGTGGGGTCGGCTATGGTGGATTGCCGGTGACACGGGGTGCCGACAGGCTGAGAACACACCCGTTGAACCTGATCTAGTCAGCACTAGCGAAGGGATGTCCGGCATGAGCGAGCCGCAATACCAGCAATCGAACGAGGATTCATCCACAAACCAGGCCATGACGGCGCTTGCACGTCTGGAAGCCGCGGGGGAGCAGGCAGCCGAGCGTCCATCGCGCCTGCGGGTTCTGTCCATCGAGGGTTCCGACCCGATCGGCGGTGCCGGCACCATGGCCGATATGAAGGCCTTCACCGCACAAGGGGTGTTCGGCTACGCAGCCATGACCAGTGTCCTCGCCCAGAACACCCAGGGTGTGACCAGCATCGTCAATATGGAAC
>NZ_JBBHLY010000019.1:0-10047 GCF_037482445.1 Bifidobacterium thermophilum | reverse complement strand
GGCTGTTGTGTGATTGGCTTGTCGCACGGCGGTTGGATACCGTTGCCGCATGCTCTGCTCGGCTCGGCTGTCTGCCTGTTGTGTGACTGGTCCGTTGCATGGTGGCTGAGTGTCGTTGCCGTGATCCCGTTCGGCCTGGCTATCTGTCCGCTGTGCGACCGGTCCGTCGCACCGCGGCGGGGTGCGGTTCGTTGATGGCTTGCTGGGAATGATATCCGGCTGTTGTGTGATTGGCTTGTCGCACGGCGGTTGGATACCGTTGCCGCATGCTCCGCTCGGCTTGGTTATCTGCCTGTTGTGTGACTGGTCCGTTGCACGGCAACGGGATGCGGTCTGTTGGTGGCTTGCCGGGAATGATATCCGGCTGTTGTGTGACTGGCCGGTCCCATAGGCGCCAATGTACCGGTGACGGTCAACCTACTCGGCTGGGCTATCGTCTTGCGGTGCGACGTAGGAGTCTCATAACCGCAGGATAGTGCTCGTCGTTGGTGGAGTGGGGTCAGTATCTGACCATCATGCGATTGCGGTGTCGCGCGACAGGTGAATGCCATCGGTACCGGACCTGTTGGCTGGTATCGGTTGGCTGGCATCGGTTAGCGGTATCTGTCCGCGATGCAGCCGGGCGTCTGACCGGGGGCAAACGCGCATCTCGTCCCACATGCAGTCCCACACGCAGCCGCAATCGCCATGATGAGCCTCAGTGTGCGCGGCCAGTGACTTCTGAGGATTCCGTCGCCAGTTCCTCGGTGAGTGCCTGTACTGCATATAATGGGACACTGCGGATTCCACGGTCGAATCCCATGTTCTTCGTGCTGATTCGAATGACATAGTCCGGGCTGTATTTGGTTTGGAATGCAGCCAGGCTCCGAGCAGAGACGTGTCGTCCCGATTTCACTTCCAGAGGGAGCGCCCACTGGTGAACAGGGGAGGGCATATCCAGCAAGAACTCGAGTTCGCCTTTGCTGGGAGTACCCCAATAGTAGGGCTTGAGCCCGGCGGCGACCAGTGTTTGCATGACGAAATTCTCCGCCACGGCCCCGCGGAAATTCGCGGTTTTGGAGTCTGATGGGTTCAATTGCACCATCGTGGCGCCATACCGGGCCATCAGAAGCCCAGTGTCTTCCATGTATACCTTGAACGCCGTCGGGTTTTCGAATGCCGCCAGTGGGGAGACCGGCTCCGTGACTTGCGTGCACAGGTTCACAATGCCCGCGGACGCCAGCCAGTCAATTGCCGGCATGTATTGCGCGGCACGTGCCCCCGAACGGATGGCCTTGTACTGGAACTTGTGGTAATTGGCTAATTGCGTGGGGATCGAGCGCCATGCTTCGAAGATTTTCGCGCTGTCTTCGGTCTGCACGCACTGACCATGTCCGCTTCGTACGCGGTGTTGATGGCGGTTTTGCACGGCGCGTGCCGCGGCAAGCGCGTGTGCGGACGGCACATCATTGAGCGAGTGCGGGCCGTTTCCGAGCGCTGACACGAAGGATTGCACCGCTTCGGGCATGCCGCCGATGGTCATGTACAGTCGCGATAGCGTAATCAGCGAGTCATGGAACGCGACGGGAGCATTCGTGGCGAGCCCATGCCGGATGTCGGTGATGGTGTTGGAGAATCCCAAAGCATCGAGGAATTCATGGAAAGTCAGGAGTGCACGGGAAGCAGCGTGACCTTGCCGACGGGGAAGGAGCATTTGTTGCGGTTGACGGCGACGCCAAGAAGGTTTCCGGCGACCGCGACATGGTACTCCGGTGCTTCATCGCAGAAGTATTTCAACGATGTCAACGCACGTTCGCACAGTTGAACCTCGTCGAAGGCGATCAATGTATGCCGTGGGACGATGCTGATTCCCAGGAGTAGCTCGAGTCTGCGCACGATATCCGATGGGCGGATTGAGTCTTCGAATGCCGATGCCGCCTGCGGGGTCTGTGAGAAATCAACAAACGCGAGGTCGTCGTATCGTTTGTTGGCGAGTTTTTCAGCGCATGCGTCTTTCCTGTCTGGCGTGCGCCGAGCAGGACGAGCGGTTTGTGGGGTCCTTTCCGGGGATGGGGCGAGTATACAGGGCCCGAAAACGTTGCAATTGCGTCGGCGTCCCGCGCCGCGGGACCCCACAAATCGGCAGATAGGTTTTCGCACGTGTATCGAACACATGGCGGATGCCGGGAAACCGTTGAATCATGCGGTTTTGCTCTTTCATTGACGGACTCGCGTGGATGTCCGCATAGGCGGGTGCGAGAGACTTCCGGCGCGAAAGGGCGTCCGGACGCTTTCCGCAGCCCGTCTGGTGCATGGTTATAGCTCGCGCCTGCCCGCTGAACGCCCGCTTGTTCCCGTGCCCGCCCGCTCGTCGCCTGCTCGTTCCCGCCGCCCGCTCGTTCCCGCCGAACGCCGAACGCCGGTCTCTGCGCACCACCAGTCTCCGGCTCACAACGGCTTTTCGAAGAAAAGATGCTCGTCATGGGGAATCACCCCGCCGATCCGCATCGCCCCGGTCGACGCAATCCGAAACCCCACCTTCTCGTACAGCGACCGCGCCGGAACGTTTTGCATCCCCGTGTCGAGCCGCAGCGCCACGCATCCCTCGCGCCGCGCCGTCTCCTCCGCATGCGCAATCAGCGCAGTGCCGATTCCCCGACCTGCCGCATCAGGCCGCACGAGCAGTAGGTGAATCACCCTGACCCGATTGCTTTGCGCCCCGCTCGGCCACTCCACCGCCGCGTATTCCTCCGGCTGCTCCCCGTCGCAGATGATGCTCCCCAGAATCTCACCGTCCGACTCATACACCGCAAGCGCCCCGCGCCCGATCGCGTCGCGCGCGACGGCGGCCGTCGGATACACGCCCTCGCGGAAAAGAGTGAACGCGCCATGCTCCTCCTCGTGGCGGAAATGCATGCGATAGCTCGCGTCGATGCCCGGCAGATCCGAAAGAACGGCGGTACGAATCATGGTGCCTCCTGACTGCAGGTGGGTGCGCAGTGGTGTGGGGTCGGTGCAGGTGCGCGGCCGGTGCCGGCGCGTGGGTGAGGCGGAATGGCGGCCGCCCCGGCGCGGTACCGGCGGCCTCGCGTTACCGGTGACGATACCCGACGCATGTTTCCGAACCGGCGTAGACGATTCCTCGGCGATTTCGCGACGATTGTTCGGCGATTGCTCGGTGGCCGGCGGTCAATCCCGGCAATTCCCTGTGCGCAGAAGGCGCAGTTCGGCTTGTTTCCAAAGTTTTGAACCACGATTGCGCCACCATCACGGCGAGCCTGGGTGTTCGAGAAAACCTATCTGCTGGTTTGTGGGGTCCCGCGGCGCGGGACGCCGACGCAATTGCAACGTTTTCGGGCCCCGTATACTCGCCCCACCCCCGGAAAAGGACCCCACAAACCGCGAAATACACCCCGGAGCCGTATCGAACACCTTCGCAGGCGTGTTTTAGCCGGTCGGCTCGGCTTCGAATCCATCCGGAACGGCGAATGCGACAACGATGTTCCTGGAGAGCCCGCCTCCGCTTCCCGTCCGCCTCACCACGCCCGCCACCTCCCGCCCCCGCCTGCCATCTCCCAAAACATCCCGAAGGAATTCCCCGAACTTGACGGCGGTCAATGTTTTCCCGGCGCGTCGCCCGTATCTTGGGCACCATCAGACATCACGACAGATATCACGAAAGGAGGCCCCGCCCATGCAGAGCTTCATCCTGCGTCACAAGCCGCAGCTCACCATCATCAGCGGCGCGCTTATCGCCGCCGGCCTGGTCGCGCGCTTCGCCCTGCACTCGCAGCCGGCTTACGCAACGGCGTTCATCGCCGCCTCGGTCGTCGGCGTGCTGCCCATTCTCATCCAGGCGGTGCAGGCGCTGCGCGTCAGGGTCATGTCCATTGACGTGCTCGTGAGCATCGCCGTGTTCGGTGCTTTCCTCATCGGCAGCTGGGACGAATCCGCCATCGTCACGTTCCTGTTCCTCGTCGGCGGGCAGATCGAGCGATACACGTTGAACCAGACGCGCTCGGCCATCGGTGCCCTCACCGACATGGCGCCGCAATCGGCAGCGGTCCGGCGGGCCGATGGCACTTTCGAAACCGTTCCGGTCGACGATGTGCATGTCGGCGACATTGTCAAGGTCACGACCGGTGATCGCATCCCCGTCGATGGAACCGTGATGTCGGGCACTGGGCTCGTCAACGAATCCGCGATTACCGGCGAGCCCATCCCGGTTGGCAAAGCCGCGGGGTCGAGCGCCTCCGCCGGCACCCTGCTCGACGACGGCATGCTGACCATCCGTGCCGACACGGTGGGGGAGGACACCACCTTCGGCAAGATCATCGAGCTCGTCGAAAACGCGCAGGACTCCAAATCCAAGGAGGAGCGCTTCATCGACCGCTTTGCCACGTACTACACGCCGGCGGTGCTCGTCATCGCCGTTATTGTTGGCCTGGCGACGCGTCGCATCGACCTTGCGATCACCATGCTCGTGCTCGGCTGCCCCGGCGCGCTCGTCATCGGCGTCCCCGTGTCGAATATGGCCGGCATCGGCAACGGCGCGCGCCACGGCGTGCTCATCAAAGGCAGCGAGGTGACGCACCGGTTGAGCTCCGCTGACACGTTTGTGTTCGATAAGACCGGCACGATTACGGTCGGCGTGCCGCAGGTGACGGATGTGAGACGCTACGACGATGACGGTACGCCGGCCGCAAACGATATGGGAAATGGGGCTGGCGAAGCGCATATTGGCGGTTTCGAGGAAACGAAAGACGTGGAGGCGCACGATTTTTCCGTTCGCGATTTTTCCGTTTCCGATGCGAGTGCTCTTGATGCTGGTTCGGATCCAGCCCATGATGATGTCGTGCGGTACCTTGTCGGGGTTGAATCACAGTCTCAACATCCGCTTGCCAAAGCCATCGTGCGGCATTTCGGCGATATTCCTGTCCCGCAGGTGGACGAAGTGTCGGTTGTGACAGGCGGCGGGATCAGCGCCGTACATGACAATCATCGGATTCTCGTTGGCAGTCCGCGCTTTCTGGAAGCCGATGGCATAGTACTCACTTCCAGAATGCGTGAGGATGCCGGTGAGCTTGAAATGCAGGGTGATTCGCTTGTGGCTGTGGCCGTCGATGGCAGTATCCGTCTACTGCTTGGGATCCGCGATCGTCTGCGCCCAGGCGTTGCGGATGACATCGCATGGCTGCGTCGTCTCGGCGCGAAAACCATCGTGTTGCTTTCAGGGGACAATCAACGTGCTGTCGATCTTATGACGGCGAAACTCGGTTTCGACCGCGCGATCGGTGGCTTGCTGCCCGATGAGAAGGCTGCGGTCATTTCCGGTTTGCGCGACGATGGGCACCGTGTGGTGTTTGTCGGCGATGGCATCAATGACAGCCCGTCCCTCGCGCTCGCGGACGTGGGCATCGCTATGGGAAATGGCGCCGACGTGGCTATTGACACCGCGGATGTGGTCCTCGCTGATTCCGACTTCTCGCGTCTGCCGCACGCGTACGGCCTGGCGAAGCATACGGTACGCAACATGCGCGAGAACATTGCGATTGCAGTGGGTACGGTAGCGCTATTGCTGTCCGGGCTGGTGCTCACCACGTGGTTCACCATGGCCGTGGGCATGCTCGTCCACGAGACGAGTGTGCTGGCGGTCATTCTCAACGGTATGCGACTGCTGCGTTACCGGGCTGGCAGAAATCATGGAACCCGTCACTGGAATATCAGAAAACTTGATGCCTATCAAGGACAGCCACGGTCCGTTATCGATACCGTGGTGGCATAACCAATGGTCCCGGCTGCCAGCCGGGGATACCGGTCGGTGAACACCACCGGCATGAAAGGAGATACCAAGATGAACACCGCAACGCTGAAACTGGATACGCTCACCTGCCCGTCGTGCATGCTCAAGATCGAAGCTGCCGCACGCAACGTGCCGGGAGTCGACCAGGATACCGTGCACGTCTCGTTTGCGAACAGCAAAGTGACGTTCCGGTTTGACGAGGATCTCACCGATGCACAAACCGTTGCAAACGCCATCGAAAAGGTCGGATATCCTGTGCTTTCCACTCGAACCGCGGTGCAACGGTGATAAGCGACAAACGTATGGTGCTCGACGTTGCCGTGCCATTACGCATGCACGTCATCACCATCTGATGAGTCACATGGAACCTATGAATTCAGCCACTTGAAAGGACAGTTATGACAGCATTCACCGACTATCTCGCAGACCATGCAGAGCAACTGGACTTGGGTACGTTCGCCATCACGCGCGCGCATGGAACGCATCATCCTGAAGTGTTCGAGATACGCAAGCGTTACGAAACCATTCGGGATCGGATCGCATTGGCGAATGGTGCGCAGCCCCAGGTCGGCGACGAGCTTGCGCGAATCAGGAGTCTTACCAATGGCTACACGATTCCAGATGATGCTTGTCCCACGCTTGCGGCAACTTACCGTATGCTCGAGGAAGCGCATCGCATCTACGAATCCGCGAACGAGGGACGTGTGGTAAACAAGCCTGTACGGTAAACAGTCCAAGGCGAGTGGTCTCGTGAGCACGATTCACCATTCATGGTCCGGCATTCATGGTCTGCCATTGGAATGTTCCGGTGCCGGTCCATGAGGCTGGTTTCGCAAGGACGGTAGTGTGAAGACTGCCCCGTGATGGCGGCTTTGCAGAACGATTGTGCGCATCGTCCGGGCCTTCACGCAGGGTGGTCTGCCTGTCCATCCCGTGAGGATGGTGTGCAGAACGACCGTGTGAGATGATTGCATGGTACCCGCCTCACGAAGATGCTTCGTGTTGAAGGTTATCCTCGTCAGTTCTCAAGGAAGCTCGCATGGTAGTGGCTCACACGATGACGGGAAGGAGACGATATCATGCCTCAAGACTTGTGTGTGCAACTGGTACCGCTGTTTCAAGACCTCAGCGGTGAAGACCAGCTGAATATTCAATGGAGTACCAAGTTCCGCACCTTTCATAAGGGCGATATCGTTTTCTCCCCGCACTCCGATCCTCAATTGAGTATCGTGGCCAGGGGAAGCATGAAGGTCTATAGAATCACCTCCAATGGTCGTGAACAACTGTTAAGAGTGATTGAACCAGGCGGCTACGAAGGCGAGAGCCAGCTGTTCGGCGCCAGCAACCAGAACCTGTACGGGGAAGCGCTCGCTGACACCATGGTGTGCGTCCTGCTGCGCCGGGATTTTATGCGTCTTCTGGACGCGCATCCGCAGCTGAGTATCCGACTGCTCTCCACCATCGCCAGCAAAATGGCGAAGGTGGAAGAACAAACGCAGTTTCTCACGATGGGGCGAGTCGAGGAACGCCTTGCGTCGTATCTGCTTGACCTGTCGAAAAGCGCCGGTGGCTCACGGCGTGTCCGAATACCGATGACGATGAAGGAACTTGCGTCATATCTGGGTACCACACCGGAAACACTGTCGCGTAAGCTTCGATACCTGGAAGATCGACAGATCATCGCGAGGCAACGTCGAGACGTGGTCATTCTGTCTTCGCAGCAGCTCGAAGAGATCTAACGAGGGCAGGAAGTGCTTATCTGAGATGTTTGAGATATCTGATATATCCAAGATATCCGAGGTATCCGGGACATCCGAGGTACCCGGTATGTCAGAGAGCCCTGAGATACCTAGGGTGTCCGAGATGCCTAGGATGCCTGAGGCACCCTGGATTCTCAAGATGTCGCGGTTACCCGTGACATCCGGTTACCCATGACATCTTGGTACCCGCTATATATCTCGACCGGTAGCGTTGGAACGCCAGCGTGGATTTCGCGGCGTGACATCCGGCTACCCGCTAGATATCTCGACCCTGATGCCGGTGGAATCGCCAACCCCATTCCAGATACGCCGCAGCCGGTAAAGCAAGCCGATTCGCACCGTTCAGTTATCTTCTCGAAGATTGATGCAACGGTCAACCACATCCTTACCACGCAGCAGATGCAACCACTCGTCTGGAATCGCGTCCATACCGTAGACGATGCCTGCAAGGCCACCCGCGACCGCAGCAGTAGTATCGGTGTCTTCTCCCAGATTGACTGCTTCGAGTACACAATCCGAATATCTGGTCGTGTCGGTCAGACACCAGATTGCTGCGACCAGGGTGTCGACGACGAATCCGCCAGACGCCACATCTGCGCGATCCAGCTTGGGAATAATCGTCAAATCGTCAACTTGTACTCCTGCGGTAGTGCTTGAAGCAACCCCGCTCAAACCGTGCGCGACCCGCTCGTCATCCAACGCTTCGAGCGGCGAAGCCCCATCCCGCAACAGCCGTGCATACCGCACGTATGTGACGCATGCCTCGCAGCTCATCAGATGAGCATGTGTAATCCCGCTGACCGCGCGGATTTCATCATCGCTGGCATCCGTGAACGCCAGCGGGACGATGCGCATGAGCGAACCGTTGCCATTGTCGCGCTCGCCGGACAATCCATGCCCGCGCGCCAGCGCCTCCGCTGTCGTGCTGCCAATGTCGAACCGTGTGTCAACGTTGTAATCTCTGCTATCGCGCCAAAGAAGGAACTTGTTGCGTATGTCGGCGATATCCACTTTTCCCGATTCGCGCAGCGAATCACACGTTGCCAGGGCCATCCCCGTATCGTCGCTCCACGTGCCAACCGGTTGACGCCAAGCCCCGACCCCGCCTCCGACTCCGACGCTTCCATTCGCGCGGTCCCATGCCATGCCTGTGCATGTGAAAGTGCCGCGAGCCCTGAACTCGAATGGGACGCCCAATGCATCACCGACAGCTTCGCCATACACGGCATCCCGCAGCGTACGCGTCGATCCGTCTGCTGCCATGCCTGAATGCCAAATCGTGTGCTGAGACATCGTCTCTCCTTCCTGCGAGACCAATACGGCCTGACAATTGTGCTCCTGCGGTTCTCCTCGCCACTACGCTCCGCGCCCCTCAAAGCGTCGTCATCGCTTCCGATCGCGGTGCTCCACAACCGGATTGAGTTCATCGTATCGCCGCGACACGCCGATGCGGACAATTGCCGACAACGCCATGTCAAGGCCGAAAACGGAACTTATGCATACGTGCGGTGCCGAGTTCCAAGAAGGTACAAGAACGCGCGGGAGATGAACAAGTCGCTCAAGGAGGAGCTCATGATGACCGAGCCATTTAGGAGGGAGAGTTCCGGCAAAGTCTCTGATTGAGAACGCCAATTGACCGACGCCCCACTTGACGATGATTTCCAACCGATTCGCATTGGATTTCCGCGGACACAACAGACGGCACAGCGCGAGTGGAGGCAAGCCGCTGACGAGGAGCGCAACGCCTACAAAATCCCGATTGTGGCAGTCACCGCCGTCACAATCGTGTGGATGATCACGCCAATGTTCGTCGACAGATTCGTGCGAAGCATCATGTTCGGTGTTACGTCAATTGGGTTTGCCGCCATAATCGTTCTAGTCGCGCTCCGATGGCGAAAACAGCCTGAAATCCATACTCGTGCCTGCGCGTGGGCGTTGGGATTCGGAGCAATCGCACCGTCCTGTGTGCTGTCTTGTTCATGCCATCCGCCGTCCGACGCCTCCTGGACGTCCCCTATCTTGATATGCCGAAACGAGTAGTAAATTATCAAGCCGAGCGTGAGCGACGAAGCAGGCGCTTGGCATGGCGCGACGGATGCCGTAAATGACTTGCTCGACCATACGCCGCAAAGCTATTACGTTCAGGCGCGGGCAACACTTCAATATCTGTACCCGCAAAAATACCGTATCAGCGAGCGAGATTTCCAGGCATGCAGGACGACGATGGATACGCGGGGAGAAGCGGCGGAACATGATGACGAAACTTGGTATGGGGTGCTCGATTATCTTCCGCATTCGAAAGAAGACGTGTCACTCGGATGTGTGGCCGGGGCACCGCCCTCGGATGGTTCTCTCGAAGCGATGTCGACGGATTGAAACGGGAATAGTCGGGGTGCATCGACCTGGTTATGTTGCGGCAATGGGTATGCAGGTAACTCGGGTCGGCTAGGGGTATGCGCGACGCGCGGTGTTTCGGTTGTTTTTGGTTGGTTGTTGGTTGGTTTG
>NZ_JBBHLY010000018.1:0-2924 GCF_037482445.1 Bifidobacterium thermophilum | reverse complement strand
CGCGTTCGACGAACTCCACACAACCGTCCTGCTCGTCGCGTTCGACGGGCTCACGGTCGCAGTCAGCTGGGCCGACTTGCCCTTGACCAACGACAACGCGCCATTCGACACACCCGAACCCGAAACCGCAACCGAAGACACCGGAACATCAGGCGTCTTGCAAGCCACGGATTCGAGGGTGGTACCGGAACCGGACCAACGGACGGTACCCCCGTTGTAGGAGATACCCGCCTGATTCGCACCCGGAACCTGCTGGCTGCCGCCATCATTGAAGATGACCTTCGCGTTGCTGGCGAGGCTGTCCGGCACATCGTAATAGTAGCCGGACTGGCCGCACGTATCAGTACCCGAAATCGCAGTCATCTCCACGCCCGGCCACTTCGCGTTATTGGTAGAACCGTCAACGTAAACGTAGGCGTAGATCTTGCTCCAGTTTGAAGGCTTGGCCGCGTACACCACGTTCGTCGCCTTAGGCGCTTCACCGGTCACGGTGATCGTCACCGTAGCGGTCTTGCCGTTGGAGGTGGTCGCGGTGATAGTCGCCGTACCGGCCTTCTTGAGGCTGACCTTACCTTCCGAGCTGACAGCTGCCACGGAATCGTCGGAGCTGCTCCAAGTCACGCGCTGGCTGGCGTCCGAAGGCGTTACGGTTGCCTTGAGCGTCAGCGAGGTATTGCCGGACGAGATATCGCGGGACACCTTGCCGTTGGAGACATCATCACCAAAGATGGACACGCCGGTCGCGTCCACGCCGGAACCGCCCTCATAGTCGGTTTCTTCCGAATCAATGTAGGTATCCGGGTTGTACCTGTTCTTCTGCATGTAGGTTACACAGTACTTGTCGCATGGGCTTTGGGTGCCGTCGCTAGGATCATAGGTCGGGTCGCCCTGCTTGGTGTACGAGTACGTATGCGTGATGGCCTGGCCGTCAGCACCAGTACCCTTCACTGTCACCGTGAGCACGTCGCCCTTCTTGGCGTTGGCACCGATCTTGATGACATCACCGTCAGAATAGGAGCCGGACTGACCGTCGGACGTCATGTAGGTCGTGTTGGTCGCCTGGTAGGCGCGCAGCGTGATCTTCTTGGACGTGCCGGGGATCGTGCCCTTGTTCGGGTACGCCTCAGCTGTGGAAATCTTCTCGGAACGGGTCTTGTTGGAGAACGCCGCAATCGCCTTCGCGTTCACGGAACCGGACGTAATGGTGCCGCCGGAGACCGTAATGGTGCTGCCGGTGACCTCATCGGTGTACGTGCCGTTCGCCAGCTTCGTGGACGTGCCGGCAAGGTTCTTGACGCTGCCGTTCGCGTTCGCGACAACCACGCCATCCTGGGCAGAAGAGCCAGCGTAACGTTCAACCATGAGACACAGGTCATCACCGCAGTTGCTCACGTTCGAGTTCTCGCCAATCATGGAGTTACGGAAGTGGTTGACGGCCACGACCTCCGGGTCCTTCCACAGGTCGGAGCCGGCGTCGCCGAGCTTCGAGTTCTCGGTGAACGGGCCGCTGCCATTGCCATACGTGCCCTTGCCGCCGGTGCCATACGTGCCGCCGTCCTTGTACGGACGGTCGAAGAACAGGGACATGCCGTTCTTCTGGGCGGTCACGCCAGCCCAACCATACTTGATCCATTCATCACTGAGCTCCTGCGGGATATTCGCCTCGCCGTTGGCGAAGTTATCATGCGATTCCACCCAGTTGACGGTCTTGTCTTCAGTCACCTTGTTGTGCTGGGTGAAATGGCTGGCCGACAGGTTGCCGTGCTGCACACCGTTACGCACTTCATGGCCGTAGGAGGAGTCGGTGATGCCGCCGCCGGCGACCGAGCTGTTCCAGAACAGATTGGCGTAATCGGCTTCTCGCACATTCGCGTCCTCAAGCACCTCGCCATACTGGTATTGGGCGCCGTTCTTGAGAATCGTGTTCCAATAGTTGGACTGCTTGCCGAACACCTCGTCAGGCAGCTCGATATGCTTGGCAGCATCATAGCGGAAGCCGTCCGCACCATCGGCGACCGTCTGCTTGAGCAGGTCGGCCATGCCCTGGGTCACGGTGTCATCCTGCGTGTTGAGGTCCCACAGGCCGGACAGCTTGTGCTGGGTGCAGTCCTCACGATTGTTGTAGTCGGAGATTTGCTTGTCCTCGTGGAAGTAGTTCTTATTGCGCCATTTGTCTGCGATGACATCGAAATCCGAGGTGAAGTGGTTGGACACCGAGTCCACGATGACACGCAGACCGTACTCGTGTGCTTTCTTGCACATGGACTTGAATTCGGCTTCGGAACCGACCACATAGTTGCCGATGGTCATGTCCGTCGGCTGGTAGATGTAGTACCAGTTGAGGTACCAGTTACCGGTGCCGAGCTTGCGGTTGTCCTTAATTTTGACGATCGGCTCGGTCTGGATTGAGGTATAGCCCGCTTTGGCGATATCCGGAATGTTCTCCTCTATGGTCTTGAACGACCATTCAAAGGCGTGCAGCGTGGCGCCATCCTTCATATCTTTCGCCAGACCGTACTTCTGGCGTGCAGCCTCGAACGTGGCGTTGCCTACCGTGTCAGCGTAACTGTCGCGCGTACCGCTCGACGTAGTGCTGGCGGTGGAGGTCACCGTACTGGCAGCATTGGCCGATGTAGCAGTATATGTGCCGACCCCGGCGAATGCGGCGAGGGAGGCCGCGGAGGCGACCATCGCCACTATCTTCCTAGAGAGCATATCCATCCTTGATATGCCGCGAGAACGAGAAGCTCGCATAATTCTCCTTTGGTTCAATGACGTTGTTGTCATCGCTTCTCTACCGGTATTCAATTATCCGGTATTCACTTATCCCCGCATGCGGCGGGGTATGGGTTGCGGCCGGTCTCCGCCTGTAACGGGGACCGACCGCAACCACACCCGGGAACCGGGCTACTTGACCGTGACCG
>NZ_JBBHLY010000017.1:0-11871 GCF_037482445.1 Bifidobacterium thermophilum | reverse complement strand
CGGTCACGGTCAAGTAGCCGCCCTGCCGTGTCTGTTGTGGCCGGCCCCTTGTCGGGACCGGCCACAATGCGAGTTTAGGTGTTTGGTATTTCGTGTATCAAGTGCCCAAAGTGAAACAGCAGTAGCGATCAGTTGGTTGATATCTTGTTTGTAGAATCGTGTAGATAGCCGCAGCGCATAAGTCCCGCGACGAGAATCACTTGGATTGCGAAGTGTATGGCCCGTGCATTCGAATGACGCCTGTTCAAATGTGAAGCGTGGTATGGTATGGATATTTTCCGTGAGGAAGCCAGTTATTGGGGTGTTTCAATCTATGTTTTTCTGATGGCACTCATTGCGTTTGTATATTGGATGGGAGAAATACTGCTAGTCGTGCTTTGGATTTCTTATGTCCAATGATTTTGATACGTTGACATGTGTTATCAATAGAGGTGTGAATACTGGCGGGGCGATGGATTTATCGGTAATAGTGCCTGTGTATCGAATCAGTGGAGGGCAACTGCGTAATTGTATCGATTCGATAAAGAAAGCAGTTAATAGCCCGCACTCGTTTGTAAAACACGGCGGGTATGAGATTATCGTTGTCTGTGATGAGCCACAGCAGGCAACTGGCTTGGTGCGCAATGAGATGTCACAAATTGCGCAAGACAACGTTCGACTAGTTTTCCAACCGCATGCTGGTGTATCTGCTGCGCGGAATCATGGTTTGCGGCTAGCTTGTGGCGAATGGATTGGTTTCGTCGATGCTGATGATTTGGTTACTGAAAATGCTTGGGATGTTTCCTCCCAACTTTTAGCGAAAAAGCCGGATGTCATTTTTTTCAACCATTTCCGGAAGTACAATTCACTTGAGAAAATTCAGTATTGGAAGCAGGACACCTTTACCGCAAAGAGCACAAACAGTTTCTTGCGAGATGTGTTATCGCCGGGGACTGATCAGGGCACTGTGTGGGGGAAGTTGTTCCGGCGTATGTTTCTTTCTGAAAATCAATTGACATTTTCGGAGGAGCTTGCGATAGGTGAGGACCAGTATTTTATGGTCCAAACTGTTTTGAGGGCGAAGAGTCTGGCCTCTTCGAAATCATTTGGGTATATATATTCTTGCAACAGTGCCTCGACTGTAAGGGCCTTTCGATTGGATATGCGCGAAAGGATTGACAAGGCAACGCATTATATCTTCGAAGAGCTGAGGGATGAGGGGTTGCTTGATTCGCGTGATGGCATTGTCAGGAAAGCATTCGAAAACTATTTGTTAGACAGAATATTGGCTTTAACGATAAATTACTATTTCCATCCTGATGCACCGATAGAGATTCGTAATAAAAAGGCTTATTTTGCTTTTCTATCATCAGTGCCGTACGGCGACGCATTGCAAGCGCTTTCGCTGAAGAGCCTATTCCACGGAGATGGGTGTGCTCTTCCTGTTGCAAAAAGGCTCACGTTGTTGTGTGCTAGATATCACTTGTACCAACTAGTTAAAATTGCGGCAGAGATAAGACATAGAGAATTGGCTTCCATTGTTTCTTGATTTTTCTTGTGAAGAAATAGGCACTGAAAGGATAATCTGGTGAACAAATTTGCTAAATTGGCAAGCAGGGCAAAAAATGACATTGCGTATTCTATCCCGCATTCTGGAGAGAGCAATGCCATCGTGCCACATGATAATAACCGGCCAGTGTTGCTTGACACGGCAATTGGTTCCCAGAATGCTGGTGATCAAATTATCATGGGCTTTGTGAACGAGCATCTCAGCAAGTTTATGAACACTGAGAATGCAATTCGGATACCCACTCATGTGATGAACCCTGATGTTTATACGTCAGATATTCTCAATCGAGCGAAGATATTGTGCGGCACAAATGCATTATTCTCTGATTTTGATCTCCATCCATCAATCTCGCTGCCGGCATCCCCGCAGTGGTATTCTCATCAGGTTGTATTGATGGCCGTAGGAATGAGATCCACGAAGAGGGCGCCTCGTTTTGATTTTCTAACAGCGAAAATTATACGGAATCTTTTGTCTCCTGATTATCTTCATTCCGTTCGCGATGAACATACTCGTACTGAATTGGCGCGGATTGGTATTGAAAATGTTGTTAATACTGCCTGTGTTACGATGTGGAATCTTACTGAAAAGTTTTGTGAAGATATCCCTGTTTCGAAAGCAGAAAATGTCTTGACAACAATTACAGATTATGACTTTGATCCAGTGAACGATGAATATATGCTGCAAACTCTGGGAAATAACTATCGTCATGTGTATCTTTGGCTTCAAGGCAGCGGAGACAAGGAAAAACTACAAGAAATCAACTTGCCTTCTAATGTCCAATTAATTGGAAACGGACTGGATGGCTTGCGGACAGTCATCGCCGAAGAACCGGATTTGGAATACTTCGGGACAAGACTGCATTGCGGAATCTATTGTTTGAATCACCATCTTCGTTCGATGATTGTTTCGATTGATAACCGCGCAGATGATATCGCTTCTGACACTAATCTTCCGATAGTGAAGAGAACAGAAATACGCGACGCCATGGACACATTGATAAATCGTGACAGGCGTACACAGATTCGTATTCCTGAAGAAAATATTCATACATGGATTAGCCAATTCTAGTGAATAGTAGAAGAATGCAGAAATACATTAATCTCATCACTAATGTTGGGATTTTCGCATTGAGTAACATAGCATTAAAGTTAATGACTTTCTTGCTAGTTCCTTTGTACACCTATTATCTGAGTACAACGGAATATGGCCTGACGGACATGTTGAATACCGTCCTCAATATTGCCATGCCGTTGTTGACTGTTTCTATTTCAGACGGGGTGTTGCGTTACTGCATAGAGTCAGATGGGGAAAGACATTCGCAGGTTGAATATGTTTCTGCGGGCTTCATTGTTAATGCAGTGAGCTGTATTCTTGCTGCGACGGTTATGCCATTTTTGGATATGCCGGTTTTCGGCGGCTTGGGCATGTATAAGCAGTGGTATATGTTGTGCTACGTTTTGCTGACATTTAACACATATCACTCGAACGTGGCACGTGGGTTGAACCAGATGAAGCTAATTGCTGTCTCTTCAATCCTTACTTCTGCAGTAAATATTGTTGTTGCAATCATCTTATTTGCTGTAGCGCATTGCGGGATATATGCTTTCTTCATTTCAACTGCCGCTGGGTATCTTGCGGGTATCGTACTGTATGTGATGTGCGGCAGGCATTTGTCGTATTTATCCTTCCGACAAGTTAAACGCGCTACATATCTAGATTTGCTCACATATTCTCTTCCGCTTGTGCCGAATACCTTATTCTGGTGGGCTGCCCAGAGTATCAACAGATTCTTTATTACTGGAGTATTGGGAATTGCGGCGTCAGGTCTCTTCGCTGCAGCAAGTAAATTGTCGAGCTTCTTGAATCTAGTTTCGAGCATATTCCAGCAGGCATGGAATATTTCGGCCTTTCAAGAGCGAGAAGGCGAGGATCGGGATCACTTTTTTAATAGCGTTTTTCCGATATATTTGCTGTTGCTCATTTGTTGCTGTGGAGTTCTCGTCCCCCTTACACCGCTGGTGTCTTCAATTGTCCTTCAGAAGCAATTTTATATGTCGTGGCGTCTCACACCAGTGCTGATTATTGCTTTCTTATTTAGCTCCTTGAACGCATTTTGGGGGTCGATATACACAGCTTGCCTAAAAACTAAGCAATTGTTTGTTACTACCATGTGGGGGGCAATTGCATGTGTTCTCTTGAATTGGTGGTTCATTCCTATACTTGGTTTGCAAGGTGCTTGTCTCGCAACAGCAATTAGCAATGCAATAGTATGGTTGGCTCGAGTGATTGATTCCCGCCGGATCATGAAGATACGTGTTCATTGGTTGCAGATAATATCAGAGATTACGTTGCTGGCGCTCTCGTCTGCTGCATTGATAACACTTGAGCGATATTCTGTTGGTGTTTCGTTAGTATTTGGCCTATTGGCTATAGGAGTTCAGGCGTTCTCTGCGCGAAATTCAATACACTCCTTAATAACGAATATTCCGATACTCCATAGGGGTGAGAAAGATGTTTAAGAAATTTCTGATTCATACGAAAGTGTTCGGTTTGCGATATGCGGTGCTTGAAGCACTTGCGCTCATTGATTTGAAATTGTGTAATCAAATGCACGTTCGACCAAACAAGAGGCTTCGTTCTCTAAGAGAGACTTTTGTGCATGATTGGCTTAGTTCATTTCTTGCACCGCTTATCGAAAGCTACCAGAAGCGTCCCGCGCGAGAATCGACAGTGTCTCCAGCGCAGTCCTGTTATGTATGGGTTTGTTGGTTGCAAGGTCTCGCTTCCGCGCCAGATAGAATCAAACGCCTCGTTGACAGAATAAGTAAAATGTCGGGTGGCCGGACCGTTGTCATTTTGGATGAGGCCGCAATTCGCGATTATTGCGACTTGCCAGATATTATCTGGGAGAAGTATGCGAATGGGGTGATTACACAACAGCAGTTTACGGATATAGTGAGATGCGCTTTGCTGGCATCTCGTGGAGGCCTTTGGGCTGATTCGACGCTGCTCGTGACATCCCCGATTCCTGACTGTGTGTTCTCTAATGACACATGGTGTATCAAAGGATTGAACTCCGAATCGGAGGGATCTGGTTTTGTTCCGTATTTCTCTGAGTGGCAATCGTATTTCGTCGCATCTCAGCCATCTTCAGTCACATATCAATTCTTGTATGAATCCTTGGTGTATTACTGGAGAAAGATGGACACAAATATAGACTACTTCCTCCTCTTTTATCTGTCAAAAATAGCTCGCGAAATGATTCCTGCGGCATCGGAGGAATACGCAAAGATTCCGGAGAACAATGTCAATTGTGAGATGCTGGCTCCTCGGTTTTATGATTCAACTCCTGTGGCAGAGGAGGATGTCAGGTCATTCTTTGAAAATTCGGGCACGTATGTCTATAAATTGTCCTGGAGAGCGAAATACGCAGTTGGGGGACGAGGCCCTTCATACTACGACCGAGTAAGGGAGCTATATCTCTAACAACGTTGTGGTTGGTATTGCAGAAACACTGGCGGGCAGGCGGAGTGCTATGTCTAAATCGGCTAAAACGAGCGATGCGAAGGAGATGTTCTCGACTATTTAGCTTTTGCCGGGCAAAGTCGCTCACATTCGCGAGTTTTGACAGTCATGGATTGTTCTCTTTGGGATGTCCCGGATGCTGGGTATTCTATTTGTTTCAGTTGCCCATAGCGGTGTAAACATCCGATAGCGGCAGACGGCGAGTTCCTCTTTATTCGAGGATCCCCCAACGAGGTGTAGATAGACGGATGCCATGGAGAATGCTACAGGGATGGGTAACCATTTTGGAATGTGGGAATGATATGGTATCGATAATATGAACAGCTCCGTTTACAGAGTGGAGGAATGCGTTGGCTGAAATCACATTGCAACGGAGGAATGCATTGTCTGATAGCAGACAATCGGCAGGGTGCACTGGTTTCGATCGTTCTCTGGACATTGTTATTTTGTGCTTGTACTGCTCCTATCAGTTCTTTTCAAAAGGCAACATGAAGGAGACCGGTGACATAGTATCGATTTTGGTGATGCTACTCATTCTCTTCAAAATCTGCCTAATCGTGTATGAAAACACGTCGAGTCATATATTGAACGAATTTAATGCACGTGCAGTGATTCCGATATTGGTATTATGCGCATTATACTTTTTGGGTCAAAATCGTTACGACTTGTTTGTGTCATATGGTTTATGCATTGCAATTTGCGATTTGTCGGCGCAGACGATATCTGATTATGTTGGATTGATCTTTGCGATTTTTTATGGGAGCCATCTTGCCCTGTATCAGTTGGGATACATTCAAGAATTCACCGCTGATATGCCTAGGCTTACCGATCAAGGTATGACGTATCGACTGGCACTGGGATTTGATCAACCGAATTTCAACACTTGCTTTATCTTGCCCATCCTATCGGCTGCGGTAGTGAGTCGTAAGAGATGGAAACGTTATGCCTTTCTTTTTGTCGCCTTGGGATATACGCTGTGGACATATCGCTATACCAATTCTCGTACTGGGCTAATTGCGGTTCTTTGTGGCGTTTTTCTCTGGGCGATATCTGAATTCATTGGGAAGTATGTAAAGCGTTTTTGGCCAATTATTGTGTGGGTGATAATCGCAAGCATATCTGCTACATACTTTGTTTCAAATAAATACTATGGCAATGGGGAAGTTAATTTCTTGTTGTCTCAAAGGCCCGCAATTATGAAGAACATCCAGGGAAACGGTTTGGGACTGTTCTTTAACAGTAATCTCAAGGCCGCATATTTTACAGGTGCCAGTATTGACAATTTTTACTTCATGCTGATGTATGGCTATGGTTTGCTAGTCGCAATACCTGTATTCTGCCTTTTGGTTAATCTCTCCAAAGTGGCGGAGCTACATGGTAACCGTCAGTTACCAATAGTCATCATGATATATTTAATTTATGGTTTGACCGAGAATCACGTGTTGGATTTTGGTTTTAGCTACTTGGGGCTGTTTTTGTTCATGCCATTCGTAAGACAATCTTCATTTGATGAACAGATTGAAGTATCGAGCTACTCAGTAGAGTCTAGGGGAGTGTGATCTGACACGATATGAAACGAAGAGAAGATATCATAAATTTAAGGGCGGCTGCCATCCTCTTGGTCATGATGGGACATAGCATCATCATTTATTCGCATGCATGGCCTCTCCAGGGCTATTATCTGAATGGCGCAGCGGAATCTCATTTCTTTGATCAGATGAAGTCTGTGATTAATCTACTGCAGATGCCGCTTTTCTTCTCTCTTTCGGGCTTTTGTTTGCTTTTCAGCCTCAAGTCTTCCAACGCATTCGGAAAATTTATGGCTTCAAAAACACGTCGTATACTTATCCCCTTTTTTGCTGTAGGTTTGCTTTATCTATTGCCACTTAGGTTGGCTCTGGGGTACCCTGGATGGGAGGGGGAGTCGCTAATTCGAATTGTTGTATTCGATATTGTATTGGGAGTTGATAACGGACACCTTTGGTTTTTGCCAACGTTGTTCATTATCTTTTTGATAACCGAGATTCTGTATTGTATTCTTCGGCATTTTGGAGTGAGCAGTGGTTATTTTGTCCTTGCTCTGGTTGCAATATCCTTAGTGCTGAAGGCGATTTCTGGTTTCGTTGTAGTGCCTTACATCACGGATGTGATGACGTATGATATTTGGTTTGTGCTTGGGGTAGCGATTCATTATGTTCAGCAAATACGAGAAGATGTATTAGCGAGATTTACGAACCGTATTTCTCTCTATTTGATTTGTATTCTATCCGCGGCGGTGGTGCTTGCTCTGCTTCTTATCGCTACGCGAGATTTCAAAGCATTGATTTCGATGATATTCGTTACATTGTGTTATGCTCTCGTCCCCAGGCGTACCACGAAGGCGATCAACGCGATTAGTAGAAACAGCATGGGAATGTACTTGTTCCATTCCCCACTTTGTTATATTTCGTTTGCACTTTTCCCATCGGTATCGCCTTACGTCATGCTGTTGGTGAATTTCGTTGGTTTTGGAATGGTGGCATTCGCACTCACCGAGGTGGTTCGGCGTCTCCACCTCGGAGTTCTAATCGGAGAATAAAAGGAATGACTACAGTGTGATTTTCTGTCGTCCAGAGAGCATAACTGCTGAAGTGGGGTAAAAACATCCGGCGGCATACAATCTGCGTACCTTGGGAAGGGAAATCCGAGCCTTGGCGCACCCGTTCATCGGTATAGTGAACAGCCGGACGGTATCTCTGCTATCGTCCAGTTGCGTCTGCCTCCACACTGCCGCATGAAGCTTCACACCTCCTGCCGGGTTCCGCCACGACGCTGGCGACAGGTATGCGTACAAGGCCGCGCACACCATCATCTGTACAACCAAACTAGGACAGGAGACCCCCGTCGGCCTATTGATGGCTGATGGGCAGCCTGGCGCATGATGAACGATTGGGTTGTCACCCCTCCAACGTGACGAAAGCCCAATCTTGGCGCCATGCATTTTGAAGACCGCCATCTACGATGTGTTCTGTCTTGATATCTCGCGTGCCTTGCCAATCATTAATTAATCCGATTCCTGATACTGTGTTGAGGCCATATCGCCCACGGGTTATTTGGCTCTGTATATACGACCTCTCGTCGATGCATATTCAATGCTTCCACCCAACAAAATAACACAATCGGAACAAGATGCTGCTCGGGTGATACGTGCTGAATGCTACCGCATCGGAATAGTCCGAGGTGTTCGGGGGCCGGGCGCTTGTTATGCATTGAAATGTGTTCTAGTGAAACTGAACCTCTACGATTTTGCTTATACGATACATTCATTTTTCGCCAATAAATTTCGCGGTAAATGAGTAACATCACTTCATTGCAATAACCGGCACAGACAATGCCGATTCCTGTACGGCATCCGACGACTGCCGAGAGATAAAAGTGAGTGACATTGGATAACCATGCGCTTCCGGCCGCACATTTCATCAGTCCAGAATCCGAAGTACTCTATTTCCTGCCTACATGATTCTTGTATGTGCAGCACCCAAATGTATGTGTAACCCTGCAAAGAAAACTGTAGAAGGAATCGTGCTCTCTTTCCATTATCCCATGTATGGCATTCGTCGTATAGCGATACCGCTTGGAACCCATATTGATCTTATCAAAGATATCCACGGACGTGAAGTATTTCGCAACCGATGAGACCCGATCAGGTATTTTATGAATCGTATTTGTCGCAGCAGACGTTCCGCCGAGTTCGTACGCCTTGGCATACGTCATCAGGCAAGCATATGTCGTATACGGTAAATATTCTCCGTCGCACACCTAAATATGCATAGTTACTGTAACGCATGAACGGAGGAATACCGGAAAGGGGGCCCCATGTCCCCAAGCGGATGAGCCTCGATCATGCCCATCGCTTGCGATAACGGCCGGTTAAGTTCAACACAGGAGAGAGCGGTGCTTGCAAAGATTAAGATTGCAAAAACATGTTATATTGTTGTCGGTAACTGCCTACGCGCAGTATATTGGGAACAACGATTCCGACATAACCCTCATTATCTGTCCTGACGCAATATTTGGTGTCCGCCACGCTAAAATCACCCCGGATAAAGGCAACACTCATTATTTATAATAAAAAATCAATAATCAATCATTAGTGATCTTAACATGCAATATCGAAACATGAATTATCTAAATGAGTGTTCCGTAAGGGTGATAGATTGCAATTCATGAATTACCGATATATTCAATATTTACATATATAACATATATTAAAAGCTGCTTTCGTATTTCTTTCCGATGAATTTCGCTGCCAAAAAAGCAGATCCCTTTTTTGCCCAATTCACCGGTTCGGTGCTGATAACAGGCAATTCGCGATATGAATATCCGTTAGTTTTCAACCAAACATCTAATAGCATTTCACTGATTCGACCTGGATATCGGGCATTGAACGAATCATATATAGACGGATCAATACGATGCTGAAGCTCAAAAAGAATCGGGAATAGCCAGCTACAATATTCATCAAGCTTGTCCTTTCGCATAATCATCATGTTGAACATATGAGCTGTAGTGCCAGACATAACATCATCAAAAGCTTCAATATACTCTTTCGTATTTGATGCAATGATCTCTCTCGTCTCATCCAATTGCTCAGCAGGAAAGGTATGAGCGTAATGGCTGCGAACTGTCTCGATTACATAGTTACGCCTACGCGGTAGGATTATGTTGGTATTGGTAAACAGCTTGGCAACTTCCTTCTCGTTTACGATTTTCTCGAAGCGGTCATGTCGTGTTACGCGGACAGCCACATTCGCAGTCTCGAAATGACGTCGATAGTGAACAAGCCCTTTATACTTAGTATCATCATTCTTCCAAATCCAATACAATGCAGTAAGCTCTGAATAGTAATTATTGAGAAATGAGATATTTTCTCCAGAGTTATCCGCGACAAATCGCTTTCCCAAATTAATTTCAGGATGAAGAGCCTTACCGACATGTACGGGTAAATACATATCGTCCATCGGCATACGGTAACTCTTGTGCGCAGCAACAGCTATTCGGATTTGCTGCATTGATTCATGAGTATCAACTGACACGATGTTCTCTTTTCTATTGAGTTTAAGATTGCCCCATATATTTATATATCCTGTTAAAACACGGCAAAAGAACACCGCTATCACAGCTACGTTACGCTAGTACTATGTATAGACGAATCCCTCTACAGTGACTTTTCAGTATATAGTATTATACGCGTACCTAGCTACGCCACCGTAGACATTTATACTTTTCTCTAAATATCGCCTTACTCATCTCCATAACAAATCCCTAACAGATGATCAATAATCTGCTCATAGTGCAGATATCTTGCGAATGCAGATAAACTGAGATAGGCGTGCTCATATCGTGAAATCTTCGAAGCAACGGAATCCACAGGGCAAGATCCAAGGTATAGACGAGTCAGCAACTCTGTCTGTTCATCATCGTCAGGGGGAATCACCGACCAAGTTTGCAAAATGCACCGAAAACATAATGCCGCAAGATGGTGTCTCTTGGGTCGGGTGTATGAAGGAGGCGCCTTTATACATTGCCGTGGCGTTGTCATCGCCGCCCGGGCATGGGTTCGGACGGCCACAAGCTCGGCCTCTGCGGGAGTGTGCACGTCGGGTGCGAACCGGGTGCGGGACGTGTGCTCCGGGCTTCATAGGCGCCGGCCTGTGGGTCATCCTCCGTCCGCTTCCATCAGAGCCGCGCCGGCCGGCCGCCGTAGCCCACCCGTGGGCGGGGACGCGACCACGGACGAGGTGCGCCGCTTGATCCCCAGATCCTCGCGTTCCTGCGCGGTATTCGTGCAGATCCTCAACCGGTGGGCCTCGGGGTCCGTCATGCACGCGAAGTGCCCGCTACGCGCCTCCGCCCGCCCGATGATGCCCTCGGGGCTGTAACATCCCTCACGCAGCTTCGGGCACATGCACCGTCAACGCTGTATTTTGTCAAGTTGATTTGTACGGTGTCGTCACTTTTTCTGGACAGTTTCGTCGTTCATTCTGGACGGTTTGGGCTGTCCGGTTTCCTATTGGTGTTGTTTGGTTATTTCATCAGTGAGTGGGTGTTCCTGTAGGATTCGCCGTGGAACCTGACGATGCGCCCGTGGTGGACGATGCGGTCGATGACCGCGGCGGCCATGTCGCCGTCGCCGAACACGTCGCCCCACCTGCTGAATTCCAGGTTCGAGGTGAACACCACGCTTCTGGTCTCGTAGCTGTCGGCTATGACCTGGAACAGGAGTCGGGCGCCCTCGATGTCGATGGGCAGGTAGCCCAGTTCGTCGATGATCAGCAGTTCGGCCTTGCCGATCGTCTTGAGTTCGGTGTCGAGGCGGTTGTCGTGTTTGGCTTTGCGCAGGCGCATGACTAGGGACGAGGCCGTGAAGAACCCGGCCGGTATCATGTGTTTGCAGGCCGATCCTCCCGATCGCGATGGCCAGGTGTGTCTTACCGCATCCGACGTCGCCGTAGAGCACGAGGTCCTCGGCCCTGTCCACGAACTGGAGGCTGGCGGGCTGTTCGCGGCCCCAGTCGGCGGGGAACGAGGCCATGCCCCGGTCGTATCCGTCAAGTGTCTTGGATTGGAGGAATCCGGGCTGCGCCGGGCGGGCGCGGCGCGTATCCGCGAATACGCGCGAAGGCATGGGCTCAAGGGCACGGCGATCACCGACGCGGTCGCCGACGCCATCGGCGAGCAGACCGTCACCGTGCCCGGCACGCGGGCGGCGGAATCCCCTCATCCCCCAACTCGCCTGCGATATCAGAAGGCTGCGC
>NZ_JBBHLY010000016.1:0-46550 GCF_037482445.1 Bifidobacterium thermophilum | reverse complement strand
TCATCTACAGCATGCTGCGCAACGGCACGCTCTACCAACCCGGCGGAACCCACATCACCACGACGACACCACCACGAACCGAGACACCCCCCGCACACGCCCCCAGACCACGACAAGACACGACACACCCCGGCACCAGACGCACTTGACAGATTACATAGGGACACCCCCCCCCCCACGCATCATCAGCCGGACCCGGCATGGGCCGCGGACGGATGGGGGCCGCGAAGCGGGGTATCGGCCAGGGCAAGTACCGCATGGACCGTGATGCCCGCCGATGTCAACGTCCCGACGCACGCGCGCATGGTCGAACCGGTGGTGATGATGTCATCAAGCAGCAGCACCATACCCCCTTCGAGCCGTCCGGTGCGATTCTTCAGACGGAACCGTTCATCGGCACGGTCGACACGTTGCCGCGCATTCGACAATTGCACAGACCGCTTGCGCCCACCCGCCTCGAGAGCATCGACAACCCGAGCATCCCTGCCGTGTTCTTCGCGCAACACCCGGCACACCCGTTTCGCCAATACTTTGACATGTTGCCTGCCCCGCGCCCGGGCCGAGGCGCGTGAGGAAGGAACCGGGATCACCATAATGGGACGCGTCGCGGACGCGGCACTCCCCCGGCACCGCACAACGGTCCGTATCCCCGAACCAAGGCCTACGGGCATACCGCTATCCGCCGCGTCAGCGTCAGCGTCAGCGTCAGCATCAGCGTCAGCCAATTCAAGAATCACGCGGGTAAGGCATACGGTGAACGGGATGTCGCATTCCCGGTCGTCATGGTCCTTCCACGCGAGCACCGCCGACCGGGCGGCCCCCGTATAGCGCGCGCACGCAACCGACCCAGCCGTGGCACCTGGCACGGGACGGGCCAACCGGTTGCAAAACAGCAGCCGGCAGCCGGGACACAGCACGGCATCAGGCAAGCCGCACCCGGCGCATCCGCGCGGCAACAGCACCAGGGCGGCCGGGGAAAGAAACAGCGAACCTATGTGCGCGCGTATATCCATGGCACGACCCTATCAGGCCCTGGATCGGCCCGGCGAGCCGACACCGGCCATGTGGTCGGAAGACAGATGGCGCGGGGTTACGCCGTGACCGGCAAACGGCGAATCAGCTCATCGCATACGAGCAGTGTCTCCTCAGGGCCGGAAACTCGGATCGCCATGGTGCCCGCCTTCACGGCCGGATAGTCGTTGCCGTCCGGATCCATGCGGTCGCCGACATAGACGACCTGCGACACCTGGATGCCCAAGGCGTCGGCGAAGTGCCGGACAGCGTACGCCTTGTCCACCCCGCGCAGGGATATGTCGACACTGGTGGAACCGCCGGAACGCACTGCCAAATCCGGGACATCGGCGCTGACCGCCTGCGCGAGACGGTTCTTCTTCTCGTTCGTGGGATCCCATGCCTCCTTGGCTTCCAGCGGGGCGGACTGCCCGAGCGCCGAGAACGTGATCTGGCTGCCACGGTCCTCGATACGCTCACCCCACACATGGGATTCCCAAATCCCCTGCTCCTTGGCATGCCGTTGCAAAGAACTGATGGCCTCGTCACGTTCGGCCGCACTGAGATTATGCTCATACACGCAAGCCCATGTGTCGCCATCCCAGTGGTAATACCTGGTCCCGCTGGTCGGCATCAGATGCATGTTCGCCTTGCAGGCCCGGTCATCGAGCATATCCAGGATCTGGCTGTGGACCAAGGAAAACTGGCCTCCGGTAATCACCGCCAACGGCAGGCGATGCGTCAGGGCGGTCAGGCAATCCGCCATATCCTGCGAGATCGGCTTCTTCGAACGGGCGAGCGTACCGTCAAGATCGAAGGCGATCGCCTTCGCCCGTGCCGTTACGATGTCGATATCAAGCCCGTTGCACGAGCGGATTGCGGTCACCGTCATGATTCCTCCTTGTCCATACGCATTGAGCCATCCTACCGCAATCCGTACCTCGGCATACAGTGGACGGCATGCTGCGAGCTCCATGGCAATCACACGTTTATCGCAATAGGCACGGCCGTGGGATGCGCACCCCGATGTTCGGCGTGCGCATCCCCAGATACCGGACCAAGAGCGGCATGTTCGACGATATGGTCGCCGCCCAGTTGCGTCGCCTGAGCGGGGCATGGCCGGACCTCATGCGCACGGTCCAGTTCGCGGTCGAAGACGTCCCGCCATCCGACCCCGCCCCATGGCAGACCGATCCGGACCTGTGCTCGCAATGTTTCGCGGCGGGCCGTGGAACACCGGCTCGCATCGTCCTGTACCGGATGCCCATGCAGATGCATGCCCGCACCCGCATGGACCTGCAGTTCGCCATTCGCGACGAGCTGGTCAGCCGTCTTGCCGAACTGTACGGACGCCGGCCCGAGGAAATCGACCCGGAGTGGGGGCTTGACTGATCAGCGGACGATCCGCTGATCGTTGACCGTCACCACCTCACGGCTCTGCGGCTCCAACGACGAGGCGGACAGGTAGGCCGCCTGGGCGATATTCGCCTTCGACAACGCGCCACTGGTCAGGCGTGCCCCCCAGACCACGGGCGCCGCCGAGCTCAACGTCACCAGTTGGGCACCGCCGATATCGGCAGGGTCGACGCTCACCGCCGACGTCGAAGGAATATCCAGGCGCTTCGCCCCCACACGCCTGCCGCTCGCGTCATATCCCCGGACGGTGACGCTTGCCTGCGAGTCCGAGGTATTGACGAAGTCAAGCTGGGCGGACATCGACGTGGGAACCGCCAACGCGGCATGCCGCTGAAGTGAACGGCCCGGAATACACGCGATATCCGCTTGGCCGGAAGTCCCTTGGCTCACCGTCGACTGCACCATGATCGGCGTCGAGGCATTCGCGATGAGTGCCAGTGTACCGTCAGGGGCCTTCCCCAAGTCGACAGCCGAAACCCGCCGTGCCGAGACGGAAACCGTCTGCGCCTCGACTTTCCCGTCTGCGGTGGCCCATGACAGCGTCACCGTCGCGCTGTTGTGTGCATACACCAGGGCGGTCACATCGTCGCCCCCGTTCACGCCGGGCATCGCCAGATTGTCCGAAGACTCGCCCAACGGCGTCACGATATCCGAACCTTGCGGTTTCAGCCCGTTCATGCGCACCACGTTGACGATGGCGGCGACCGGCGTCTCCTTGCTCGATACCGTGACATAGACACCGTCCTGCCCCGGGGCGGCCGCGGCGACATCCCACGTCGACTGTCCACCTGCGGGCACGGTCAGCGTGCTTCGTGTGGACAGGGACAGCGCCCCGGCATGCTTGGTGCCGTATACGGTGATGTCCAGGGAAGTCGCCTTCTGGGACGGGTTGGCAACGACCAGCTGTTCGGTCACGCCGGTATCGGTCGCCGGCAGCAGGAACGTATTCGACAGCGCGGTGGTCACACAGGAGGCGGCGGATACGCCCCGGATATCCCCGGTAGTGGCCCATGTCGCGACCGCGCCGGAAACACCGGTGCCTGATTTCGCCTCAAGAAGCCTGGCGTCGATATATTGGGCGTGCTTGGAGACGTCACCGGCGAGTGTCTTGATATTCGCGGAATCCAACGCATCGCCGTCGGAAAGCTGCTGCACGCTCGCGTCCTGCCCGGACGCCAGCGGATAGTCGTACACGTCGGCGGAGTACACCGAGCCAAATGCCGCGTACAGCGCCGAGGACGCGATATCGCCGGTGGTCGCCTGGTATTCGCTGTCGCCGAAATCCGCATCGTCCGCCAGGGTCATCTGCTGCGGGCAGTACAGGCCGTATTCCGTCTGGCTGACCCGTTGGAGCATCGAGGCCCCGGTCACCGTGGGCTTGTCGACCAGCCATCCGACCGGTTTGAGCAGCACCAGCGCCACCGACAATGCCACGATCAGCAAGGTGGTCACCAGTACCACGATGATCCGGCGAACGTTTGCAGCCCGTCGATGTCCGGATTCCAGACGACGGCGATCAGCGCGTGTGTCGCTCATGCTTCCTCCTCATCATCGCGCATCAGACCGGAACCAGGTCGCGGGAGCGCGACAAGGCAATAGCCCACGATAGTAATCACAAGGCACCATAGCCAGACATGACGCCAGATGCTTGCCTGCGCCCTGCGCTGCCATGCCGTGTCGATGTGCTGTGTCGCATCCGCGCCGCTGTTCATGGAGATCCGGTAATACGTACCGCTGTCGGCGCTGACGACGGTCTGGACGCCATCACATGCGGTGATGTTCGCGATCAAACTCGCCGTGGCGTTCTTCGCCGCCGCGTCGCCGGTCCCGGACACTACATAGATGCCGCCGAATCCGAGCTCCCCGATGGCGGTGATCGCGGTATCATCCGAGCCTGACAGCAAAGCGGCACCGGCCTTTGCCAGGGTCTTCGCCGCGTCGTCCGATTCCCCGGAGACGATCTGCGCCCGTCTGGCAGGCGACGCGTCAAGCAGATCCCCCTTGGCGGTACGCATGACCGCATACTCGATGGAGCTGTCGGTACGGGCCCGCAAGGCGAGAATACGATTGTCGCCGTTCTTCTTCAGATAATCCACAGCCACCGCCGGCAGCCCTCCGGTGCTGGCTCCCGCATGCTGCGTAGGGCTGGCCAGCACGGCGAAGCACCCCCAAGCGGCGGCGACGGCAGCCATGACGACAACCAGCAGTCCACGCGCGCCACGTGCCACAGACGTGGTATGCCGTGACTGCCCGGGCTGGGCGTGAGCCGCGGTCTCCTCAGAGCCCAGTGACGTGCGCAGGGGGCGGAATCGCTGGACTGCGCCGCCTGCGACCAGACAGACACAGGACAGCAACGCGACCATGGCCAATACCATCCCCGGCAGCACGGAACCCGCGACCTGGCCGTCGGCGTCAACAGCCACGGCCACGCGTGATGACACCAAGGACAATACCGCCCCGCATACCGCGACAATCCACATCATTCTCGACGTGCGCAATGCAAACGGCAGGAACAGCGATATCACCGCCAACCCGGCGACCAGGAGCATGGCGAGCACGACCCCGACGCGAGCTATGGATTGCGGGGCATCGACGCGCCAAGCCCCACCCGAATCCAGACCGAATGCACGGAATACGGCCTGTGCGAGGCTCAACGCGGCAGGGCCGCCGTTGACCTGGCGGATCGGAACGGCGATATCGCCGAACAGCTGCCGCCACATGCCTCGCGACCCATAGTGGATCGAGTTCAGCAGGGTCGGGGCCACGGCGAACGCCGAGGGCACGGGAATCAGCAGCAGCATCGTGCGATGGTCCGGCACCATGGCGAGAAACACGAGGAAAGCGACCGCCAGAGCGAGCAATGCCTGGGGTTCCGAGAGCACCACGACCACGAAGCACAGCGCCGCACACGCTGCCGCCTGGACCGATGCCTTCGGCTTCATCGGGTCTTCGGTGCGGTACATGCCGACCGCCCGGAACACGAAGGCGAACGCTGCCGGCAAGAACACCATCATGGTGAGCATCGCCAGGTTCGCCGACTGGTACAGCCCCAGCGCGGCGGCGAATGCGACCCATGACAGGCCTCCTGCGATACGCACGGCATCAGAGCGGGTGAAAATGCCGGCGAGCGCCCAGAACGACAGTGCCGCCAACGGTGCGGAAAGGCAGTAAATCAGGCTCAGCGCTGTCGATACATGGCCGAACGTGGGTATCGAGGCCACCATGAGGACCAGCAGCCAGGGTGTTGGCGGCGCCGAACGGCCGATGCCATCGCCGAACACCCACTGCGTGGTGGCTGATTCGACGAGTTGGCGCCATGGCGCGTCCGTCGGTAGCCATTGGTCGGAGTAGAGTGTCCCACCCATGGCCAGCGATCGGATGAGCTGCCATTGGGTGGCGATGATGACAGCGGCGGCCACGATCATCATCACTGTGGCCCCTATCCAGCGTCTAATCCTGCGTCGGCGCAGATGCGCCTTGGCCAGGGGGCTGAGCAATATCATGCGGCGCTGGCTGTCCATCGCGTTGCGCCGGTCCCGCCAACGGGCGACCTGCTGCCGGTCGGCGACGAGTACGCCCAGTCTTGCCGGCGCGACCTTGGTCTGTCGCGCTACTTGGCGTCGTGCCGCGATCGCCCCGGGGAAGGATAGGACGGCGGACCATGGCATGATCAGTTCGCTGACGGCGTCGCGCGGCTGTTTGGCGAAGAGTTTCGTTACGGCCCTGCCAATCGCCGCCGGAATGCTGCATATCCACCACAGCAGCCACCACAGCAGCCGGATATCGGTATAGGCGTACCGTTGTTCGGCCCGCATCCGCGGCAGCGAGGTGTTCTGACGATCCTCCTCTTCGAGGATCTGGCCGTTTTTGGTGCGGATCCCTTCGAACCGTGCCCTGCGGTGTGCGATTCTCGCACGTGGGACAACCACGACACGACCGCCGCTGAGGCATACGCGCCGGCAGAAGTCAGCGGATTCTCCGAAGGTGCCGAACCATGGGGATATGCCGTTGAGGGTGCGCAGGGTATCAACGGGGACGAGGGCGCCGGCGAGCGAGACGGCGAAGACGTCTTGGCGGCCGTCGTACTGCTCTTGGTCGGGTTCTCCGTCCACGACGAGGGTGTGCAGGCGGTGATGTCCTGCGTATTTGCCGACATCGTGCAGGTTCACGCCCGTCCAGTCAAGCTGCTTGGCTCCCAGGATCGAAGCCGTCGGGGCATTATGCCAGGTCTCGAGCAGGGATTCCAGGCACTGGTTGTCCGCGGGGCGTGAATCGTCATGGAGCATCCATAGGCAGCGCACGCCGGGGTCGAGCCCGGCGGATGCCGTGGCGAGCGATACCGCTTGCGAGAACGATCTGGCGCCGGATACCGGCACGATGCGTACATCCACCCGTTTGGTATCCGGCAACCGTGTGGCGGGGCCGGACGGCATCGGGATCACATCGAATGATGTCTGGAGCGGCTGTGGCAGGGAGCCGGTGCAGTCGGCGATGACGATGACCGATGGCAACATGCGCTGTGCGCATACCGCCGATAGTGTCGACGGAAGGAATCGCCGGTCTTCCTCGACGGTGATGACCGCCGCCACCGAGTCGTCGACATCCTGGCGATGCGTGTACGCGCGTGACGCCAGGACACCGGCCACTACCTGTTCGATGTCGCTGCTGCCTGTGAAATCCATAGTTCTATAGTGTACGCAAGGGTGCGTAAGCCTCAGGCGCAGCGCCGCCCCTTCTTGTACTGGCGACGTTCCCGTTCGCTCATGCCGCCCCAGATGCCGAATCGTTCATCATGGTCGATCGCCCAGTCCAGGCACTGTTCGCGTACTTCGCACAACTCGCACACGCGTTTGGCGTCTCGCGTTGAACCGCCTTTTTCCGGGAAGAACACTTCCGGATCGGTCTGCGAGCACAATGCCCGATGCTGCCATGACGACGAATCGGCATCGCCGAACAACCCCCAGGCGTCATGTAGCGTAGGTGAATCCGCGGCGCCGTTACCGTCGGAAACATGGGACGCATCCCACATAGTTCTCCTCCTTGACCTTCATTTGTCAACCAGTGTGTTTCCCCACACTACACGCCTTTTGCCCGGTTTTTCAAGCTTCCTGCACGTCAAGGCCCCCTTCGTGCACCCCCGGGCGCCTCATGGCAGACACTCCTTCGCCGGCGCCCAGCAGGGCCGCAATGCACCGGAGTTGTAATGAAACCGTCGAGAATCGTCGCCTGCCACAGACCTGTTCCCGGATTCATCATGGCGACGGTCTACAATCTTTTGGGTTAGAAGTACCAGACAGTCCACCGCTCGGCTCAGGCTGACACGCACACAGGAAGGTCCACGCGTGACATCTCATCGCAGCAACAAGAAGCTTCCCAATCTCAACGGTTGGAATCAGCCCAAGCCGCGCCACAGTCTCGGGTACCGGGCCCGCCATCAGGTACGGTCCGTGGTGACTGGCGCGGTCGCCGCCGTCCTGGTGTTCGCCGGCAGCGCCGCCGCGGCGACATGGTATGACTTCAGCCACACCATCGACGTGAACAAGATCTCGATCATCCCGCAGAAATCCGGAAGCAAGGAGGACACGGTCGTCGACCCGAACGCGGGACAGGTCATCAACATCCTGGTATTGGGGCAGGATACCCGCTCCGGCGATGCGAACAAGGCGCTCGGAGGCCCCGGGGAGGCGGAGAACCACCAGTCCGACACGGCGATGGTCCTGCAGATCAGCGCCGACCGCTCCTATATCAATCTGGTCTCCATCCCCCGCGATTCGATCGTGAACGCGCCGAGCTGCCAGACCACCAAGGGTACGGTGCCGGCACGCTATAACGTGATGTTCAACTCGATCTTCGCCACGGCATACGCCAAGGGCGGCGATCTCGCCTCCGCCGGCAGCTGCACGATGGCGGCGGTCAATTCACTGACCGGGCTGGATATCAAGAACTTCGTGATCGCCGATTTCGCAGGCATGCGCGATATGATCGACGCGCTCGGCGGCGTCGACCTGTGCATTCCCGTCGCCACCAAGGACGAAACCACCGGTATCGACCTGCAGCCCGGCCTGCAGCATCTTGACGGGACCACCGCCACCGAATACGCGCGTATGCGCCATGGCACCGGCACCGACGGCTCGGATATCATGCGCACCACGCGCCAGCAGTACCTGGTCAAGGAGATCATCAAGGAGGCGTTGTCGAAGAACCTGTTCACCCAGAGCTCGCAGCTCTACCAGCTGGCGAAGACCGCGCTGAGCGCACTGAACATCAGTTCGGGGCTTGCCAGTGCATCCACCCTGGTCGGCCTGGCCATGAGCATGAAGGATCTTGATCCGACCCACCTGTACATGCAGACGATTCCGGTGACCTCATGGTCCAAGGACATCAACCGGGTGGTGTGGGCGTCGAACGCCGACGAGGTATGGGAGAAACTGCGCAAGGAACAGCCGCTGACCCAGACGGACTCCTCCGCTTCCTCCGACGAGTCGTCCGAATCCAGCCCGAGCAGCAGCCCGTCCGCTTCGGACGACACAGCATCCGCTTCGGCGTCGCCGAGCGAGACGGTCGACCCGACCACCGGCTTGATCACCAAGGCGGACGGCACACTGGTCGACCCGAACACGGGCGGCATCGTGAACAAGAAGAACGGCACGATCACCGACCCGACCACCGGCCAGTATCTGGGCATCGCGGACCGGTATCTCAATGCCACGGTATGTGCGGTTAATGCGGAGGAATGAGCCGAATCACGCAAGGAAAGCCCTCGCTGAGTAACAGTTAGCACGTACGCGCACAGGAGGTCATATGGCTCAAGGATCATCGCAGTGGGATGCCGGCAACAGCCAGCCGCCCAGTTTCTTGCCTGCGGGGACCCCGAAACATCATGTGCGCCCGGATACCATGGCCCAGCCGGCTACAGGCCAGGTCGTCCCCCCCAGTTTCTCCCCCGCCTCTGAGCGTTCGTCAGGCTCGAGATCGTCTTCCTCCATGTCACGGGCCGGCGCAGAGGCGGATTACTACGATCGTGCGAGCCGCCAGCCGGCACGGGTCTCAGGCGGCTCGTCACGCAACGCGACCAACGACGAGCACGTCTATACCGCTGCCGGCCGGTCGCCCCGACCATCGGGCAGCGGCCCCCGGCCTACCCGGACGCGCGGCCATATCAACGCCGCCAAAGTGCTGAGAAGGCTCATCGCCATCATCTTGGTGGCGGTCATCGCCGCTGCGGTGTTCGCATACAGCTGGGTGAACAGCAACCTGAACAAGTCCTCGTGGCTCAGCGACAAGGACCGTGGGCAGGCAACCTCATGGCTGGTGCTGGGGTCCGATGAACGTGACGGCTCGGTCCACGAATCATACGATGTCACCGGTACTCGCACAGATACGATCCTCGTCCTGACCAAACCGAAGAGCGGAGCCAGCTCGCTGATCTCCATTCCCAGGGATTCCCTCGTGAAGATCGACGGCACGTCGATGAAGATCAACGCGGTGTACCAGCTGTATGGCAAGAAGCAGCTGGTAAGCACCGTCGAAGATATCACCGGGCAGAAAATCGACCACGTCGCCATGGTCAAGTTCGGGGGCGTCCAGCAGGTGGTGGATGCGCTTGACGGGGTCGAATTATGCTACGACCATACGGTCAACGATTCGAATTCCGGTCTGGTATGGCAATCCGGGTGCCATACGGCGGACGGCGGCACAGCGCTCGCGTTCTCGCGTATGCGCTATTCCGATCCGGATGGCGATTTCGGTCGTGCCGCCCGGCAACGCCAGGTCATCGCCGCCATCATGAAAAAAGCGACGTCCCGTTCGACGCTCACGGATTTCGCCACCGCCACGAAGGTCGCGAAAACCGCGTTGCAATCCGTCAGCGTAGATAATGACACCTCGCCCGCCACCCTGCTGTCGATGGTCATCGCGTTCAGGAACGCGTCAAGCTCCAAGGGGATCACCGGAAGCCTGTACTGGACCAATCCAGGGTATTATGTTTCCGGGGTCGGTTCGTGTGTTCTGCTCGATGACGATAAGAACACCGCCCTGTTCAGTGAACTTGCCGCCGGCACGCACGCGCCCGGCAATGTCGGCACACTGGCGGAATCCTCGTCCAGCTGACACCGGCGCATAGTCAGCGGCGCTCTGCGGCGGTGCCGCCCATATACGCACTTCCGTCCACATTCACGTCACCGGTTGCTTTCCGGGGCGTCCTCCCCTCATGCTGAGGGGTATGCATATTTACGACGATTGTACGGATCAATCCACCGGTGGCAGTAAGCGCCGCCGCAGGAGGAAGGCACCAGGTGCCGGACGGCAGGCCGTCAGGGACAGGAGGCGCCGCATCCTGCTGGTTTCCAGCGCGTTGGCCCCGGCCGCCTCACAATGCGCGATGGCGATCATCATGGGCATCGAGGGACGCTGGCCGCTGGTCATGATGTTCATTCCAGGATTGTTCGGCTGTCTTGCCTCTGCAGCCTTGCTCATCGACGGCATGCGTAACGAAAAAGAGCGGGAGCATATCGCCGCTCAAGTGGCATCCGGACAGGCATCGCCATGCCCTCGCCCGGCACCGCAACCAGGCGATCTGCCTCAGCCGCCGACGCTTGAGGCCTTGCTGACGACAGACAGCGGACAGCTATCGTGGCAATCATTCGTGCGGGGCTGGCTCGCCGGCCCCCGCCTGGCAGTGCCGGTCGGATACGGCGATGGCGGCGGGGCCATACTGCTCGACATCGGCAGGCAGGGGCCGCACGCGCTCGTGGCCGGCACCACAGGCTCAGGCAAGTCGGTCCTGTTGCAGGCCTGGTGTCTTGCGCTTGCATCGGCCAATCCCCCGTCGAGGCTGAACTTCGTGTTCCTGGATTTCAAAGGCGGTGCCACCTTCCGCCATCTTGCCACATTGCCGCATTGCGTGGGCAATGTATGCGACCTTGATCTGGCGCATGCCACGCGCGCGCTGCTTGCCCTGGAGCGCGAACTGCGCCGGCGTGAACAGCTCGTCGCCCAGGCGGGCTGTGCATCGCTGGATGATCTTGACGCTCCCCCACCTCGACTGGTCATCGTAGCCGACGAGTTCCATGCGGTCCGTGCGATGCTGCCCGATTATCTCGACCGTGTCACCCGCGTCACGTCGCTCGGCAGATCCCTGGGTATGCATCTGATCGCATGTACGCAGAACCCGCTTGGGCAGGTCAGCGCCGAGATGAAGGCGAATATCAGCCTGCACGTGTGTCTGAGGGTCAACGACGTCATGCAATCCAGCGAGATGCTCGGCTCCGGTGCCGCACAGGCGATCAGTCCCCGCTGCCCGGGCGCGGCGTACTGTTATGACGGAGAATCCCTGCAACCGTTGCGATGCTCGGAAGTCGGCGATATCCGGCGGCTGACCCGGCATATCACATTGGCCTGTCGCTTTTTCAGCGGCACACGGCCCGCCGCGCTGTTCTTCCCTCCCCTGCCCAGGACGGTCGACGCCATCCCCACGCCGCTGGCGGCTGGTGCAGCGGCAGACGACAGCGGTGCCCCGGTCATTCCCATCGGTATCGAGGACGATGGAACGGCATGGCATGCCGCGGGCCTGCGATTGCATCACGGCAATATCGCCATCATCGGACGCTCGGGAGGAGGAAGAAGCACCCTGCTCAGCCTGCTGGCCAGGCAGGCACGCGGCAGGGGCATGCGTGTCGTCGATCTGTGCGACGGCCCGAGGCACGGGCCGCCGCCGCTCCCCCTGGCAGGGGAAAACCTCCGAGGGGAAAGGCAGTTGTGGGTGGCGGACGACGCGGACGACCTACTCGACCCGTTGAACGGCGACCCCACCGCTGTCAGGCTGCGCGCCGCGATGCGCGACGACAGCACCGTTGTCGCCATCGTCGCGGGAACGACACGCCATATCGGCATCCAGGATGCCGCGACCAGGGTGATTTTCCCGACGGGCGACCGTGCGCATGACATGATGCTCGGTATCCCACCGGCTGTCCTGTCCAAGTTCGAACGCGATGATTACGCCACTTGTGGAAGATGCGTGGTGCTTGACGGCGCGAAGGCGGGGATAGTACAGTGTTTGCGATACCAATATCCACAGAATGATGACAATTCTCTGGGCTGAACCTCTTGAAAAGTCTTCGGTTTCGTGATTATCTGGTACTGGTTTTCATTTGGCACGAAGGAAGGCGACAAGCAATGAGCAGTGCTTATGACTGGCGGGCAAAGGCCGCATGCCGCGACAAGGACCCGGAGCTGTTCTTCCCTGTTGGCAATACGGGCGCGGCCTACCAACAGATCGAAGAGGCGAAAGCCGTCTGCCGTACCTGCAAGGTTATCGATGCGTGCCTCAAATGCGCGCTTGACACCAACCAGGATTACGGTGTTTGGGGAGGTCTGAGTGAAGACGAGCGCCGGGCGCTGAAACGCCGGGCGATGCGTGCGCGTCGTTCGCAGAACATGCAGATGCAGATCTGAGTTCCAGTCACGACATCCAGTTTTCCGGAGCCGGCCATACCCATGTGTGGCCGGCTCCGGTGTTTTCCGTGCCGGGTTACTCGGCCTGCGCGGCACGCAGGTTGATGCTCACCTCGACCCTGGTACCGCCTCCCTCACGCGGTTCCCAATGGACGCTGCCGGCGAAATCGTTGGTGACAAAGGTATTGATGATCTGCGTGCCGAGCCCGGAACCGGAGGACTTCGCCATACCGTGCTCCTCCTCGGCTTCGAGACCGGAACCGTCATCTTCGACAGCGACATCGAGATGTGTGCCGTCACGATGCACCCGGATGAGGATATGGCCGGAGTCCTTGTGTTCGAAGCCATGCTCGATCGCATTGGTCACCAATTCGGTCAACACCAAGGACAACGGCGTGGCGTCCTGCGCCGGCATCAGCCCGAACGACCCGTCGAACGCGATATCGATATGCTGGTCGCTCATCGTGGCCAGGTCCACACTCATCCTCAGCAGCTTTGGAATGACCTTGTCGAAGTCGACGACCTCGTCGGCGGTCTGGCTCAGCCCCTCATGCACCATGGCGATGGTCTGCACGCGGCGTTGCGCCTCGGCGAGCTCCTTCTTCACCTCCTCCGACTTCGTCTTGCGCGCCTGCAACCTGAGCAGCGCGGAAATCGCCTGGAGATTGTTCTTGACCCGGTGATGGATTTCGGAGATGGTGGCGTCCTTGGTCTGCAATTCGACGTCACGGCGGCGCAGCTCGGTCACGTCACGGCACAGGATGATGGCGCCGACACGGCCGTTGGCGTCATACAACGGCATCGAACGCATCGAGACGGCAGAGCGGTTCGCCTCGAGCTCGGAATCCGCGGCGGCCTTGCCACTGAGCACGAGCGGCAGGCTCTCGGGGAACGTGTCATTGGTGTGCAGCAGTTGTGTGCCGACCTCGCTCAGGTATTGTCCCTGCATGGTGGACAGCGAGCCGAGCCTGCGGAAGCAGCTCACCGCATTCGGTGCGGCATAGCGTACGATGCCGTCGACCGTGAGGATGATGAACCCGTCGGCCACGCGCGCGTTGTGACGCTGGTTCATCACCGGGTCATGATAGGGGAACTGGCCGCGCGGAATCATCTCATACAGCTGCTTGCCGGCATTGATGCTTTCCGACTCATATCGCCCGTTGGATTCCCGCGTGGCCATATTGGTTTCGCGCACGACGAGACCGAGCGTCTTGCCGTTGTGCCTGACCGGCGCGTACACGTTGCACACCGTCGACTTGCCGATGCTGCGCATCACCGTGGAACGGAAGATCGAGGTCGAACGCATCGCCGCACTAAGCTCCCCGGACAGCTCCTCGTCGACCTCCTTGCCGACGACGTCCTCGCTGCGCAATGTCATCACCGTGGAAGGGCGGCACTGGTCGGCGACGATGAATTTGCCATTCGGCATTTGCAAGATAAGAAGGAGGTCCGCGAAACTGAGGTCCGCGACGACCTGCCAATCGGTGACAAGCTGATGAAGCCATTCGCGGTCGCTATCGTCGAAGTCCGTTCGCTGAGCAAGGATCTGCGTGAATTCTGCCATAGTGTCCATGATACGCATCGCAGGCGAATCCGGTGCGGCAAGTTGACAAATCCGATACTTACGATAACGTAGGTTACGTCAGCGTAACCTTAAGGATGTGAGGTCATGGACAAGCAAGAAGAAGCCGCCATCGAGACCCGGCGGCGCGAACGGCGCGACACAGTCGCCGAAGCCGATTACCGCGCCAGGCAGGCCAAAGCGAAAGCCATCCGGACGCACGCCCATGCGAAAGCGGACAGCATCCGCGGCAAGGCTGACGCCAAAGCGGAACGGGTCATCGCCAAGGCCGAAGCGAAAGCGGCGAAGATCGAAGGCATCACCGTCCCGCAAATCAAGAAGAAGGTCCGTCTGGATGTCCATGGGCGCCCCAAACCGCTCATGCGCGGCTGGCTGCACGCCATCGCCGCCCCGCTGTCTTTGGCCGCCGGCATCGTCCTGATCTGCCTGGCACACGGCACAGGCCTGAAATGGGCGTGCGCCGTGTTCATGACCTGCTCGCTCGTGCTGTTCACGAACTCCGCGGTCTATCACCTGGGCGACTGGTCACCCGCAGTGACCAACGTGCTCAGGCGCATCGACCACGTCAACATCTTCCTACTCATCGCCGGCACCTATACACCGGTCTCCTTTGCATTGCAGCCGCGCATGCGCGACATCATCATCGTGAGCATGTGGGTGTGCACGGCGGTCGTCATGATCATCCACGTCATCTGGATCAACGCGCCACGCTGGCTGTACGTGCTCGTCTACATCATCTTCGGCGTCTCCGGAGTCGCCTACATGGGACTGTTCTGGGTCTCCCCGGCAGCCGGGCCCGCTGTCGTGGTGCTCATAGCCTCAGGCGGCCTGTGCTACATTCTGGGCGCCATCGTGTACGCCCTGCGCAGACCCGACCCATGGCCCAAGGTCTTCGGGTTCCACGAGATCTTCCATCTCGGCACCATCGCCGGATACGCCTGCCACATGGTGGCGATCTACATGGTGATCTGCAACCTGCGCTAGCAGACGGCGGCCGCATTCCCGGACGAATCCGGGGATACGGCCCTCCAGTACGCTTGTGGCCCGGTACGCATCAGCGCACCGGGCCACAAGCGTATCCTCCGGACGACACCCGGGCCTTATGCCTTGAGCGGCTCGGCATCCTTGATGGTCACGGAGATCCGGCGGCCGGTCGGCGTCGCATACGTCACCGTGTCACCGGCCTTGGCGCCCATAATGGCCGCACCAATCGGCGATTCCGGGCTGATGACGTCATAATCGGTCGCGACGGCGATATCGCGCGAACCAAGCACGTACGTCATCTCCTTGCCGGCCAGTTCAAGCGTCACCACCGAACCGTTACCGACCGTCCCGGCCTTCGGGGCCTGAAGGATCTTCGCGTTGCGCAGTTTGACGGTCAGCTCGTTGATACGGCCCTCGTTCTTGCCCTGCTCCTCGCGGGCCGCCTGATAGCCGCCGTTCTCCGACAGGTCGCCCTCGGCGCGCGCCGCTGCGATACGCTCGGTGATCTCATCGCGATACTGGCCCTCGCGATACTCGAGCTCCTGCTTCATCTTGTCGTATGCTTCCTGCGTAAGCAGGATCGTCTTTTCTTCCTCGGCCATTGTTCCTCCTGACCTTGATGACCGGCACACGCGACGACACCCGCGCGAATGTGCCATTACACGAAAAAGCGCCGGCGATCACCGGCGCCCGGACGGATGCGCGTCAGCGCGTCGAGATGATGTCGATGACGAACACGAGGGTATCGTCTCCCCCGATGCCCGCCTGCGGGACGCCCTGGGCACCATAGCCGTAGGACGGCGGGATCGACACCACGAGACGGGAACCGACATTATGGCCGGGAACCGTCATATCCCATCCACGAATCACCTGGCCCACACCGATACCGAAGCTTGCCGGCTGGTGGCGTTCGAAGCTGGAATCGAACGGCGTATCCTTGCCCCAGACAACGCCATGGTAATTGACCGTCACCGTGTCGCCACGGCGGACCATCGGGCCGTCACCTTCCACGATCTCGATCGACTTGAGCCCCACCGGCGGCTTATCCGTCGGAAAAGCGATCGCCGGCGTGACGCCGAACTCAGCGTTGACCTCGGGCATATTGCTGACCATGCTTGCCTCCTTGATGCCTCGACTGTGCCCTCCGCTCGGACCCCATACACAACAGGATCATCGGCACAATGTCACTTAGATTAGCACGCTTTGCGACGCTTCGCAGGGCTGGGTCGCGTTCGCGCGGTTCGCCGGATCAGCATTCCACGACATTCACCGCGAGCCCGCCCTCGGCAGTCTCCTTGTATTTGGACATCATGTCCTCGCCGGTCTGTTTCATGGTGCGGATCGCCTGGTCCAGCGTGACGATATGCGAGCCGTTGCCGAGCATCGCGATACGCACGGCGTTGATCGCGGTGTTCGCCGCCACGGCGTTGCGCTCGATGCAGGGAATCTGCACCAAGCCGCCGACGGGGTCGCAGGTGAGGCCAAGATTGTGTTCGATCCCGATTTCCGCGGCGTTCTCGACCTGTTGGATGGTTCCGCCGATCACCTCGCACAATCCGGCCGCCGCCATCGAGCAGGCCGAGCCGATCTCCCCCTGGCAGCCGACCTCGGCGCCCGAAATCGACGCGTTGCGCTTGAACAGGTAGCCGATCGCCCCGGCGGTGAGCAGGAACCGGACTACGCCGTCCTCGTCGGCGCCATCGACGAAATGCCAGTAGTATTCCAGCACTGCGGGAATGATGCCGGCCGATCCGTTGGTCGGCGCGGTGACGACCCTGCCGCCGCCCGCGTTCTCCTCGCTGACGGCGAGCGCGAACAGATTCACCCAGGCTGCATCCGAGGATTCCAGGACGACGTCGATGCGGTGATGGCTGCGGCGCAGCACATCCCCGGTCGACATGAGCAGACGATACATACCGGCGGCGCGTCGTGGCACGTCAAGGCTGCCAGGCAGAACCGGCTCGTCACTGCTACACCCCGCCTGCACGCACTGGCCCATCACCTCCCAGACGGCAAGCAGCCTGGCGCGCACGTCACTGGCCGGGCGTATGGCTGTCTCGTTCGCCCAGATGATGTCGGAAATCCGTTTATGCTCGCGCTGACACAGGGTCACCAGCTCCTCGCAGGTGTCGAAATGGTACGGGGCGTTGTCGGCAAACCTGGTGGCCTGTTCCTCGCCACTGTCGGCGAACACCGTGCCGGCGGGCGGGCGGTCATGGATGCCGATAAGCATGTCTTCCGGGTTTCCCCGGACAATGAACCCGCCGCCGATCGAATACCATACCTGCTCGTCGAGCAGGTTGCCCTCGGCGTCGAAGGCCTGGAAACGCATGCCGTTGGGATGCGCGGCGAGGCGTTGCCATTTCTCGAGGACGATATCCCTGTCCGGGTCGAAGGCGATTCGCTTGGCACCGGGCAATACCAAGTACCGTGACCTGGTGCATTCCTCGCGATTGTGCCGTAGGTACACGGTATCGACCGAATCCGGCATATTGCCTTCCAGACCGGCGATCACCGCACGGTCGGTGCCGTGGCCGAGACCGGTCAGTGACAGCGAGCCGTACAGGATGGTCTTCACACGCGCGACCTGATGCAGGATCCCCGAGCCGCGCAGCGAACTGGCAAACCTGCACGACGCCTTCATGGGACCGACCGTATGGGATGAGCTGGGGCCTACACCGATGGTGAACATGTCAAGCACGCTGAACACCATGGTCACCTCCGTTTTCAATATCGCAGCGCAGGACAATCCAATCGATGTTCCTCCGCGCCGCACGCCGGCAAGTCATGTCATCGGCCGGTATGCCGGCCGCCTGCCAACCCGAATACGCAGCCCAGGCAGGCGACTTGGCTATTTCCTCGGCACAACTCAATAGAGTAGCGCTGCCATGTGTACGGCGAAAAACACGCCGAACGCGGCGAACAGCAGGGTGCAAGCGAACAGGCCCCACACCCAGGTGCGCAACGCTGCGAGGCGTTCGCCGAAAGCGGATGCGCAGAAGAATGAGGCCAGGCCGACAGCCGCGCAATTGAAGGCGATCGAGCCCAGTTGCGCACCGCCTAACGCCGCATGGCCGAGCGGCACGATGACCGAATTCAGCACCGCGGCGAATACGAAATACCCCCATATACCGAACAGCACCAGACCGAACAGGGCGGCGATGACGGGCCGCCACGCCCGTGGCACCTTCTTCGAGACCTTGCCGGCCGCCCACAACGCCGCGAATCCGACCGTATAGGCGAACACGACCGAAAGCAGCCCGGCGACCGCGGACCACGGCACCAGCGCCAGCGTATGGAAGGACATGCCGACATACAGCGGCGAGCACAGGATCTCGCCCAGACACAGCACCAGCGCGACAATCACCGCCTGCGCGAAGATGACTGGTACGTGACGGCTGCCGTCGCGAGCGGGACTGTTCGTCTGTTTGACCATGATGTTCCTTTGCGTGTATCTGATCTGTTCTGAGCGAGCTCGGCATGGTTTGATGTTGCTTCGTCTCGCTCTATTGCGATTGATGGTACTTGTCTTTGCTTGACAATATCGGCTTGTCTTCCTGTTTGCGGCGGTTTCAACCCCTCGAGCGCGGCCGTCCTCCTCCGACACCCCTGCCAGGCCGGGCGGCGTTCCATGTTTCGATGGTCTCGCGCCTCCAGCCTCGCGTTCTGCCGATCATGGCATCAGGCTCCGGCAGACGATATGCACTCACTGCCGCCGAACTGATACCGAACAGCTGCGCCACTTCAGTAACTGACAGATAATGCTCGGTCATATGTGCTCCTCCGTGCGACTATCGTGTCGCACAAGACGCCGGTAGCCGTGCTGATATTACCCTATGAACGGTAATCTATCATCGCGTGCGACACCACTGCCACACGCCGGCAGGATATCCCGCGAGAAAAGCCGCAGACAGGACGTATCTGTTCGTCGTGTGACAGGATGATGGCATGGCAGCTTGTTTTGCGTCGCCGCACGTGTTGCCGAGTGCATATATCCCCGCACGGCACAGCAGATAGCGCAAACGGAACCCGCCGTCGCCGACGGGTTCCGCTGTACCGTGCCCCCTGCGGGAATCGAACCCGCAAGCCAAAGGCGATGGATTTTAAGTCCACTGCGTCTACCAATTCCGCCAAGGGGGCAACTGTTCCATGCTAGCATGCGGGCTGACAGCGCGGCGCCGATACACGCATCACGACATACGACACGCGACTTGCGGCTCGCAGGACGTGGCGCTCAGCGTGTAGCGAGCAGCCGCCGGCCGTAATCCAGCACGATGCCGTCGAGCAGACCGTGTTCGCTGGCGACGAACGAGTCAATCGCCGTGCCGTGATCTTCCTGCGCCGCTTGCGAGACACGGGCGAGCACACGGCTCCACACCAGCGCGCCGCCGCCGACCACATCGATCCTGCCCGGGTGGATGGTCTTATAGGCGCGCCGTTCCTCGCGTGTCATGCGCAGGAACCGGTCATCGACCGCGTACGCGTCCTCGAGCGACAGGCGCCGGCCGTCTACTGCGGAATGATCGTATTCCTTCAGGCCGATGGCGAGCGCGGTCATCGTGGTCACCGTGCCCGACACGCCGATGATGGTGCGGGTCTTGCCCGCGGGAACCGTGCGGAAGGCTTCGTCGATATGCTCGTCGATGTCGGCGATCGCCTCGTCGATCTCCTGCTGGGTCGGCGGGTCGGTGTGCAGATGGCGTTCGGTCATGCGCACCGAGCCGATATTCATCGAGAATGCCGCCTTCACGCTGGTTTCGGTCTGTTCGTCTCCGCCGCCGAGTACGAGCTCGGTGGACCCTCCGCCCAAGTCGACCACGAGATACGGCGGTTCAAGCTCACCGCGCGGTACGACACTGGTTGCGCCCAGGAAGCTCAGCGCCGCTTCTTCGGTGCCGGGAATGACTTCCGGCCGTACACCGAGGATGCGCTGGATCTCGTCTTCGAATGCCGCACGGTTCTCGGCGTCGCGGGTCGCGGATGTGGCGACGAAGCGAAGCCCGTCGACCGGATGCTCCGCGAGGATCTGCGCGAATTCGTGCGCCGCCGCGTACGCGCGTTCCAGCGCCTCATCGGCGAAACGGTGGGTCTTGTCCACGTCCTGGCCAAGCCGGACGACCCGCAGGACGCGCGGGACGATATCCTCATACCCGTTGGCGTCGACGCGTGAGATCTTCAGACGGATGGAATTCGTCCCGCAATCAATGCCGGCGACCGTCACCGACTTCCCCGTACCGCCTTGCTGTTGCGATGCAAGCTGTGCCATATGCTTCCTTTCCCTATGTGTCCCTGTGTGTCCTTGTGTGCCGGCCATCTGTTGCCATCGAATGCGATGATGGATCGTTCGCGCGCCTGTGACTATCGTTCCTGCGACAATTGCGCGATCTGCCCGTCATCTACGACCGTAGTACAACGGCAGACCTCGGGGCTGAATTCGTCGCGGATACGTTCAAGGGTCATATCGCCGATCGGGTTGGCGCCACGACCCATGACCAGTGTCTGCGCGAGCAGGGCGTGGAGGCATTTGACGCGCGTTGGCATACCTCCGGCGCTGATGCCCGCGACATGCTCCTCGCTGTCCCCGAGCCGCTCGGCGAGCTCATGCCGGAAAGCGAGATACCGCAGGTGCGCTATGCCATAGGCTTGGGACAGCTCCGCATCTTCACCCAGCTGTTCGTTGAGTTGCTTCATCACGCCCGTTGCCTCGACATGGGATACCGCCTTGACCGCTTCAGGGCTGGTCAGGTAGCAGGTCGTCGGGAACGGGATGCCACCCGGCAGCAACGGCCGGGTCAGTACCGCCAATGGCCGGCCGCATACGCAACGGGCGCCGACCGCGACCATGCCACGCGGGAATCGGCCGAGCTGCAGGTTGACGGTCGCGATGTCCCTGGCTGTCGGCGGCTGTGCCATCAGGCGATCAAGCAGCGTACGGGCTTCCTGCTCGAGCTGTCGCTGGGTGGGGGTTGCTGTCGCCGGTGTCATCGGCATGGTGTTCCTCCTGTTGGTGCCGTCTTGATTCACTTGCTTGGTGTCTGGGTTCACGGGATGGCCGCCTCACTGCGCCGATGATGATGCGGAAGGCGATGGCGAGTTGGACGTACCAGCGGATGGCGACGAGCCGGAATCGGAAGTCTCTCCAGTCGAGGATGAGCCCGAAGCGGACTTGCCTGACGTATCCGCCTGTTCGAACGCGTACGCGAGTTCCTTATACCACGGCAATGATGTCCGCTCGTCCGAGGTAGCCGCACTGTCGCCGCTCTTCGTGCCGGTTGACCCGGTCACCGCCTCGGGATGCTCGACATGAACCGAGACCTCACCGGGAAACACGAAGCCGAGACGCTCACGCGCCTGCGCGGTGACATACGCCTTGTCATCCCAACGGGCGATGTCGTTTTCAAGATCCTGCTTCTGCGCTTCGAGTGAGGCCTCCTGTTTCTTCAGCGCGTTGAGTTCGGACAGGTTCACCGCGTAATCATGGAATGTGGATACCAGCTGCATCAGGCCAATGATCACGATGATGACCGCCAGGAAGAACGAAACCGGTCCGCTGTTCATATGCTTCTTGTTCGGCTGTTGCGTACGCTGACGCGTCGGTTTTCGCGAGCTGGTTGTCATATTGACGAAAATACCCGCCGCATTCGACTTGCGAACACGGCGGGTATCGAGTAATGCGCGGCACGTCTACAGACATGCCGTCAGCACACTGCCGGTGAGGCTAGGCTCACTTGGCGATGTACTTCTTGCAGGCCTTGAAGGCGCTGTAGCCGGCGTACTGGGCTTCGGAACCAAGCTCGTCCTCGATCTCCAGCAGGCGGTTGTACTTGGCGATACGCTCGCCACGGGCCGGGGCACCGGTCTTGATCTGGCGGGTGTTCTTGGCGACCGCGAGATCGGCGATGGTGGTGTCGGAGGTCTCACCGGAGCGGTGGGACACCATGGAGGTGTAGCCGTTCGCGGTGGCCAGCTCGATGGCGTCGAGGGTCTCGGTGACGGAACCGATCTGGTTGAGCTTGACGAGCAGGGAGTTCGCCGCGCCCATGTCGATGGCCTTCTGCAGGCGAGCCGGGTTGGTCACGAGCAGGTCGTCGCCGACGAACTGGAGGCGATCGCCCAGACGCTTGGTGATGGCCGCCCAGTCGTCCCAGCCTTCTTCCTGGAACGGATCCTCGATGGAGACGATCGGGTAATCGTTGATCAGCTGCTCGTAGAAGTCAAGCATGTACTCGGCGTCACGCTCGCCGCCTTCGAAGTGATACTTGCCTTCCTCGCCCTTGCCGTAGAACTCGGAGGAAGCCACGTCGAGACAGATGCCGATCTGCTTGCCAGGCTCATAGCCGGCGTCCTGGATGGCCTTCATGATGTAGTCGAGCGAATCGCGGTTCGACTTCATCTTCGGAGCGAAGCCGCCCTCGTCGCCGAGACCGGTGGACAGGCCGTCCTTCTTCAGCTCGTTCTTCAGGGTGTGGTACACCTCGACACCGGCGCGCAGGGCCTCATGGTAGGTGTCGAAGCCGTACGGGGAGATCATGTACTCCTGGATATCGGTGGCGAAGTCTGCGTGAGCGCCGCCGTTCATGATGTTCATGTTCGGGACCGGCAGGATGTGGCCGTTGGTGCCGCCGATGTAGCGGTACAGCGGCAGGTCCGCGGACTCGGCGGAGGCATACAGCGCGGCGAGGGACACGCCGAGGATGGCGTTGGCGCCGAGCTTGCCCTTGTTCGGGGTGCCGTCGAGCTCGATCATCGTGTCGTCGAGAGCACGCTGATCGGCGGCATCCATGCCGATGACCTTCGGAGCGATGACTTCGTTCACGGCCTTGACGGCGTTGAGCACGCCCTTGCCCTGATACCGGGACTTGTCGCCATCGCGACGCTCCCAAGCCTCTGCGGCACCGGTGGAGGCGCCGGACGGAACCAGGCCGCGGCCCTGTGCGCCGTCTTCGGTCTCGAGATAGACCTCGACGGTCGGGTTGCCACGGGAATCAAGGATTTCGCGCGCGTATACGCTTTCAATTGCTGCCACAACTACTCCTTTTGCTCAGGTTGTGATGACACTGTCAAGGATAGTGGAATTGTTGGACGATATCGCCGATTTCACTCACTGTTTCCTGTGAGCGTTCACAGCCGCGTGCGAGATAGCCAGCAAGGATGCCGGGGCGACGATATGACCATCGCCTTGTGCGATACGGTAGCATCCGCGGCCGGTGCGCAAGATGCGGATGTCTCGGAATCCGGCCTTGCAACGGTTACGACTGTGCAGGGCGCGCCTACGGGCCGCTCTTCGGACGGCTCTTCGGAGACTGCTACGGGGCTGCTGTTGAGAGTGCTGTTGAGGCTGCCGCGGACGGTTCCGTGAATGGTTCCATGGATGGGCCCATGGGTGATGCGGCCCGATCGGGGACACGGCTCGGATTGCGCGGGCACGCACGGCTGATCGAACATCATGGCGGTTCAATGACTTGGGATCAGGCCGACGGAAGCTTCAGCCTCGAAGCGGCGATCCCCTTGCACGATGATGCCCGGTGATGCCAGTGAAGCCGTTCGTAGCGACCGTCACTGACAACCGGTTGCCCTCGGGCTTGTGCCGGCAATCACCGGGATTCGGCCGCCGGCACAGGCATGGTTGCCGTCATCAGATTGTGCGCGAATATTCGACGATACGCCCGGTGACGTCTTTGAGATAGTCGATGGAACGCGCCCAATCGCCGGGAACCTCGATGGAGTGGTTGGCATCCTGGTACGTGCATACCCGTTCGGTGAGCAGATGCGCCTTGGACCCGTCGAAATACGGGTCCGCCGTACCCGCGCAAATCAGCGGTTTCGGCGCGCGTTGCGCACCCGGCAGCGGGGCTGGGATCACCGACTTGTGCACGTCGAAGGGCGGCGGGTTAAGCACCGGGGTCAGCAGCGCGACATGCAAGCCTTCCCTCGCCGCGTGGGGGAAGGATAGCGTGGACAGGGATTTCGTGACCACCAGCAGCTTCGGGGTGGATTCCGCGCGGACGGCGGAACCATCGGCGGGATTGTCGGCTGGACCGTCAGAATCGGCCAAATCGCCAGAATCATTGAGAGCAGCGGAATTGTCAGCGATATCCTGTGCCTTGGCATTGCTGTTGCGGGCATCATCAGGCAGAAGCTGCGCGGCGGTGTGCGCACGGGCGATCGATTTCGCCTTCCACACGTCGATGACCCGCTCCATGCAGGCAATCATTTCGGGAAATTCAACGTCTTCGGTCAGGGTGAGCGCCAGACGGTCGACGTACCAGCCCTCGGCGGCGAGCGCTTGTGACGCCCAGTACAGGAGCGGACGATCGACGGTATAGCCGATGCCCGGCATGATCAGTGCGTGTTTGATGGTTTCGTCCGGTTTGACGCGGTTTTTGCCCCATGGGGTGAGCGCGGGGATGACGTTGCGCCATTCGTTCGTGGATGGCGTGATGCTGTTTGTGTTGTGTTTCATGGCGCTTCCAGCTTCGCGCGATGCTTCGACAGCGGCGTCGCTTGCGATGGCAGGCTCCTGTCGCTTTCCGCGATGTGATGCGACTGCTCAATCACACAACAGCATGATTCGCCCCGGCTGCAATGGATTGCTTAGCCTATCCCAGCCGCGGTGCGACTGCGCAATCACATAGCGGCACGGTATCGCAGGTTCAAGGTCGTTCTCCCCTGCTATCGCGTCGCCATGCGACTGGGTCGGTCACACGGCGACGGAATTGTGCGAAAGGCCTCAGCGGTCTGGATTATTCTCCATGCGATGTGACACGCCAATCGCACGGCATGGGGATGGCGTCTGCCCGACACTGATAATAGGAGAATCCGACCACCGTGCGACATATGAATCACACAGCATGCAGATAGGGCTCTCCTGACGCTGGGGCGCGAAGACACCCTCACGCCATGCGATATCCGGGTCGCACAGCAGGCAGATATCAGGCAAGGTCGCCACAGGTACAGCGCAATCTCTTCACTGTGTGCCACAGCAATCGCACAACAACAAGGTACCGCATGACTACGGGAGATTGATGCTCGTATTCGGGGATCGCTGCGACACTCCAATCACACAGCGGCCGGATAGGTGGCGCAGAAGCCGATCTTCGCTGCTATCGCGTCGCCACGCGACTGGCCGGTCGCACCACGGGCAGATACACCGCTACCCGACAGGCCAGCCGTGCGGGCCGACGTGCTGTGCGGCGCCGGTGTCGCACAGCAAGCGGGAACCGCGGTGTGCCAGACCCTCCAACCGGGCGTTTCGCTCCATCATGCACCGCAATCGGCACACATCTGAGCGATAATGCCCACCGGCACGCCGCAATACCATGAGCCCCGGGCCATGTCAGTCACAACTTGCGTCGTGTACGCCCCGAATCACACCGAGGCCATAGCTCTTCCGCAAGACTAATCACAGGCGCGGCACGTCCTCATGAGTGCACATGAACACCATGCATACTTATGCGGGCTCAAGGACGTGTCCCGCCCCCACCGTCGGAGCGCCGCCATCGAATCCGGCGGCCATCAGTGAGCTGCCGGTTCGTCCTCCTGGCCGACAACGTGACCTGGCAGCCCGAGCGGGACAATCTATCCGCCACGCTGCGAACAAGCCGGCGCCGGGACGCTTCATCGCGCAGATCCTTGTTCGTCACACTCACATGCATCCAGTGGGCGTCCTCGATCGCCTTGAGCCTGGCCTGGTCGGCTTCCCACTGACCGGCATGGTGGGCGCCGTCGTATTCCACTGCGACTTTGGCGTCCGGATATGCCAAATCCAAGAAATACCGGGCGTAATGCTGGGGTATAGCCAGCTGATAGTTCACGTGCGCTTCAGGCAGCCCGTAACTGTCCAGAAGCAATCTCAACTCGGTTTCGCGGAACGAATCGGTGTTGTCCCGGACCAATACCGAGGCGCGACGACACTTGTCGAACCCGGATGGAAGGCTGCTGCGCCCCGCCAATCGTGACTCGTGTTGGAAGTCACTGATCAACTGCGCCAGTTCCCGCGAGGAGAACCAACGCTGATCGGCGTCGCGACGTGTCATCGCATCGCCGATCTTGACGAGATCGGCAATCGACGCCTTGCGCGCGAGCATCAGCCATGCGATGTCCGGCGTGACGAACCGGATGCCGTCCACCACCATGATTCGCATCGGGTACCCCCACACCATGAACCGCACTCCCCTGATATGGCTGCGGACGGCAGGATCAGGCACGATGACGGCCAGGTCATCATCGTGATCGAGTTCGACAGGCACATCAACACACGCGAGTTTCAGCGCGGTCGTCGACGCGAAGATCAGCGGCCTGCCGGACCGTGACTGTACTTGTTTGCATCGCTCGAGCGTCACGGCGAAGACACGGGCGAGTCTTTCGCCGGTCGGTTCGACGCCTTGACGCGGTTTCAATCCACACGCCTGCTGGAGCAGACCGGACAACTGTGTTACCTCATTCATGTTGCCGACACTACATGATGCACTCCGGTGCCGGGCAAGTCACGAAAGGGAATGTGGATAATAGACGCGACCAAGCGTGCGACATGACCGTCACACCATGGAAAGATGGCAATACGTCTGATGTCAACGACAACGGAAACCCCGCCACCGTGCACCGGCCAAGCGCACGGCGGGCAGATAACTGCCTTCGCGGCAGGGACACTCCGGCAACCGGACCGTTGCGCGACATGTCAATCGCACACGGGGCAGATAACACCGGGAGCTGAAGGCAGCACGGCTACACTGCGAGAGAACTGCGGAGACATGCGACACTACAGTCACACCGTAGGTAGATAGCAGAGGACACAATGCGGGAAGCTCGGCAATCCCCTACGCACTGTGACCGGTCAGTCACACGGAAGGCAGATACTACGGGGATTGGGCTGCATCACACTAGTATCTCTGGGCGGTGCGACCAATCGGTCACACGGCGGGTAGATACCGCGGGGATTGGGTCACGCCACGCACCCCAGTGAATCGCACCGGGCGCACCCAGCCAATCACTTGCCGGCCGCCCTGGGCTTCCATTGCAGGTCGTCGAGCAGCTGGTTGGTCCAGGCAATCACCTGGTCGCCGGGCATGGGCCCCGAGCCAAGCGAGCCGGCGAACGGCGCCGGAATCGTCAACGTGCGCGTGAGTGGCCGGTACTGGGCTCCCGGGTAGATGCGCTGCAATCGCATCATCAGGGATTCTGCCGGCTCAATCCCACGAATACGCACGTTCCGCCCCTGGGCGATGATTTCGGTGATGTCAAGATCTCGCGCCTTGTTCCGCAGTCTGGCCACGGCGAACAGCGAATCCAGCTCTACTGGAGGCTTGCCGTAGCGGTCGGTCAGCTCGTCGCGCACATCGTCGAGATCTTGTTCGCTCCTCGCCGAGGCGAGTTTGCGATACGCCTCGAGCCTCAGCTTGTCGGAATCGATGTAATCCACCGGAATCGACGCCTCGATCGGCAAATCGATGCTGACGGCTACCGATTCCTTGCGCTCAGGCTCCTTGTACTCTTCGACAGCTTGCGAAACCATGCGCACGTACAGGTCGAAACCGACGCCCTCGATATGCCCACTCTGCTCGTCGCCCAGCAGATTGCCGGTGCCACGCAGCTCGAGATCCTTCATCGCCACATCGAAGCCCGACCCAAGCGACGTGTTCTGCGCGATGGTCGCGAGACGGTCGTGCGACTGCTGGGTCATCGGCTTGGACGGGTCGTACAGGAAGTACGCGTACGCGCGTTCCCGGCCTCGACCGACACGGCCGCGCAGCTGATGCAGCTGGCTTAATCCGAAACGGTCGGCATGGTCGACGATCAGCGTGTTCGCGTTCGAGATATCCAGCCCGGTCTCGATGATTGTCGTGCATACGAGCACGTCGATATCGCGATGCCAGAAATCGCGGATGATCGCGTCGAGCTGCTTCTCCCCCATCTTGCCGTGTGCGACGCCGATTTTCGCCTCGGGCACCAGCTGGTGGATCTTGTCTGCCGTGGCACTGATGGAGTCAACGCGGTTATGCACGTAGAACACCTGGCCACCGCGCAACAGCTCGCGCCTGATTGCCGCCGTGACCTGCGCGTCCTCGTATGGGCCGACATACGTAAGCACGGGCAGACGGTCCTCGGGCGGGGTGGCGAGCGTGGACATCTCGCGGATGCCGGTCACCGCCATTTCCAAGGTGCGCGGGATCGGCGTCGCCGACAGGGACAGGACGTCGACGTTCGTGCGCAACGCTTTGAGCGTTTCCTTATGCTCGACGCCGAACCGCTGTTCCTCGTCGATAATCAGCAGCCCGAGATCCTTGAACTTGATTTTCGGGTTGAGCAGCTTGTGCGTGCCGATGACGACATCAACCGACCCGTCTTCCAGACCTTTGATGGTCTGCTTGATTTCCTTGGGACTTTGGAAGCGGCTCATCGCGGCGACATCCACCGGGAAGCCCGAGTAGCGTTCCGTAAACGTCTCGTAATGCTGTTGCACGAGCAGCGTGGTCGGCACGAGGACCGCCACCTGCTTGCCGTCCTGGATGGCTTTGAAGGCGGCTCGCACCGCAATCTCAGTCTTGCCGAAGCCGACATCACCACAGATCAGACGGTCCATCGGCACCGGTTTCTCCATATCGGCCTTGACCTCGTCGATGGTGGTCAGCTGGTCGGGGGTCTCCTGATACGGGAAGGCGTCCTCAAGTTCCTTCTGCCACGGGGTGTCCGGGCTGAACGCGAAGCCTTTGGTGCGTTGACGGGCTGAATACAGGCGTACGAGGTCCTGGGCGATCTCGTGCACATGCTTGCGGGCTTTCGCCTTGGTCTGCGCCCAGTCAGAGCCGCCGAGTTTGTTGAGTTTGGGGGCGTCAGAGCCGATGTATTTGCTGACCTGGTCGAGCTGGTCGGTGGGGATGTACAGTTTGTCGGCGGGCGCATTGCGTTTACTGGGCGCGTATTCGACGACCAGGTATTCCCGTGTCGTTTTCGCACCGGCAGGGCCGATTTGGCGCTGCTGCATGCCGGTGTATCGCCCGATGCCATGCTGCTCATGAACCACGTAATCGCCGGGTTTGAGTTCCATCAGGTCGATGGCCTTGCGCCGGCGCTTCGGTGTCTTGGTTTGCCCGACGGCGCTGGAACGGCCGGTCAGGTCGCGTTCGGTGAGCAAGGCGATTCGCGCGTCCCGGTCCACGAACCCGTCGACGGCGCGCGAACGCAATACGTCGAAGCGCGTGATGCCGGTTTCGTTGACGGCTCGTTTGAGTCGGGCGAGCGTGCCTTGGGCGCCGGCGGTAATGGTCACGGCGAATCCGGCGTCGATCAGCCCTTCGATACCGGTGGCCGCTTTCGACTCATCGCCACGGTATTCCTGCGGGGAGCTGGCGCCGATGCGCACATTGCCCGGCAAACCGGGGTCCACGCCGAAATCAGCGAGTTTCCACACCTCATCGCGCGAATAGGCGAGCGAGCTGACGGTCTCCTCGTAGTCAAGGAAACTCGCCTGGTCGAAACTGATCGGCGCGCCTGCCCCATGGCCGCTGGCCGCGACATGCCAGCTGGCGGCGAGGAATTCGTTGGCTGTTTTCGTCAGGTCGTCCGCCGCCCGGCGCAACCGTTCCGGGTCGGAGAGCATGATGACCGCGCCTTGGGGCAACATGCGCTGCACCGGCTCCATGTCGTCAATAAGCGCAGGCATCAGGGATTCCATGCCTTCCACGGGAATGCCGTCCGCGATGGAGGCGAGCATGTCCTCGGCGTTGGGAATCTGTCCGATGAGCGATTTCGCGCGGTCACGTACCGCTTGTGTCAGCTGCAGTTCGCGGCATGGCGTCGCCCAGACAGTGTGCAGGCCGTCGCCGTAAGTGCGCTGGTCGGAGGCGTGGAACTCCTTAATGGTGTCGATTTCATCGCCGAAGAATTCGATGCGCACCGGATGAGCGATGGTCGGCGGGAACACGTCGAGTATGCCGCCGCGCACCGCGAACTGTCCGCGATCCATGACCAGATCGACACGGGTGTAGGCGTTCTCGACAAGACGGGCCGCAGCCTGGTCGAGCGGCAGCTCCTCCCCCGCCGTGAACACGAGCGGTTCAACGTCGCCCAGGCCTGCGACAACCGGTTGGATCAGCGAGCGCACCGGCATGACCAGGATCTTGATCGGCCCGAACAGGCTGTTCCCGGGTTCCGGGTGCGTCAGACGCCGGAATACCGCCATACGTGAGGCGACGGTGTCTGCACGCGGGGAGAGCCGTTCGTGCGGCAGTGTCTCCCATGCCTCGAGTTCCGCTATATCTTGCGGATCGCCGTCATACCAGCTGCGGATCGCCTCGACAGCCTCTTGGGATTCGCGTCCCGAAGGCACGATGACGACCACGGGCGCTCGCCCTGCCGTGGCTGCCGCGAGCGCCGGGCGGATACCGGATACGGCTTCCACATTGAGTGCCGGGTCCTGGGTCTCGTTGACGGGGACATCGATCAATCCGTGCGACAGGTCGTGGAAGGACCGGTCACGCTCCAGCTGTTCAAGCAGCCCGGAGAGCGCACCGGCGGTCGGCGCTACTGGAGGCACGGCAGGCGACACGGCTGACGGTGCAGCGGGGGCGGACGGCACAGCGGGCGACTGCTGCTCACCGGCCATTGAATTGCTCCTGTGCGCGGCTCAGTCCGGAGAAGATGATGGTTTCCGCGGCGTCGGCGCCGTCGGCGAGGAATTCAGGCAACTGCTTGCGCTGGTCCGGGCCGAAACCGCCCAGCACCCAGTTGACGGTGTTGTCATGCGCGTTCGGTCCGCGACGGGCATGTCCTACCCCGAGCCGTACGCGGGCATACGCGTTGGTACCGAGGGAACGGTCGATGGATTTGATGCCGTTATGCCCACCCGCGGAGCCTCCGGCCTTGACTTTGATGCGGCCGAAGTCGAGGTCCATGTCGTCGTGAATGACCACGATATGCTCGGGCGGGATCTGGTAGTAGGAGCTGATGGATGCCACCGCGGTGCCGGATTCGTTCATGTAGGTCAGCGGTTTGGCGAGGAAGAACTTGACCGACTTGCCTTGCAGGTTCATTACGCCCTTGCCGAGCATCGCGATGCCCTTATGGTCGCTGAAGTTCACCGACCAGCGTTCGGCCAGGACGTCCGCCGCCATGAATCCCATGTTGTGCCGGGTGCCCTCGTACTGTTTGCCGGGATTGCCCAATCCTACAACCAGCCAGAAATCCGATGCCATACCGTTCCTCTCCCTCATCGCCGTCATCATATGGTTGCGCCGCAGCCACGCCGTGGATGATCCCGTTCACGATTCGTTGCCAGAATCGCCTATATTACTCGCCGCCGCAGACCCGGGTACCCGCGCGGCGGAAGACCACGCCGTTGCCGCACATCGCACCGCTCTGGCGATGCCCGCAGGCCAGGTCAACCCGTATCAGGCAGGCTGTCCGTCAATCATCACCCAACGACAGACACCAGTACGACATATCCAGATACCGTGTGCCGTCGAAGCACGCCTTCGGCAGGAAACCGTACCGTTCGAACCCGAAATGGTTCATCAGCGCGATCGAACCGGCATTCGACGCGAAAATCAGCGCGGTCGCGATACGGTAGCCGCGCGTGCGCGCCGCATCAAGCAGCCATGAGACCATCGCCGTGCCATACCCGTGGTGGCGAGCATGCTCATCAACGTAATAGCTGAGTTCAACGACACCGTCGTACGCTTCACGCGGATGGAACTTCGACAGCGAGCCGAACGCGACCACCCGACCAGAGTCATCTTCGAGCACCACGACCGGATACCGGTCGCGTGGGTGGTGCGACTGCACCCACTGCCGACGCTGTTCGAGGGTGCGCGGCACAAGATCGGCGGTCGAACCGCCTGCGATCACTGCCTGGTTGTAGATGTCGGTAATCGCCTGGAGATCGTCTTCGCGCGCGGCGCGGATATGGGCGTTCGCGGGCCCGTTTGACTGTACCGGTTGCATATGCCGCCTTTCTTGCCGTTCCACCCCATCATATCGACTGGTGTCACGCCGGCTCGCCGCTTATGCCAGCCGCTGCGACAAGGCCGGGATGCCGCGGTCGAGCATGTCGAGAAAGCGCGGCACGTCCACATCGAGGGCGACATGGCAGCGTGGCGCCGACGGGTCGTTCAATCGCGACCCGTCTCCGATTGTCCTGCCGCGCACCCCTTCACGGTTGCCGGTCGCGGTATCGACCCGCAGCGCGACGTCGAAGACGCGGATGAGCGAAGGGTCAATCGCCGCGGCGACGGCAAGCGGGTCATGCATCGGGGCCCCGGAAGCGAACATGGGGTCGGATTCCTCGTTCGCCGTGATCATGAAGTAGGACAGATCAGTGAAGAACCGTCCCACCACACCACTGTTCGCCCAATGTTCCGCCGTTTCCCGGCCCAGCAGGCAACGGTGTGTGACGTCAAGGCCGACCATGGTGATGTCGGCGAGCGAACGGCAGACCAGATCCGCGGCCTCAGGGTCCTGCAGGATATTCGTCTCGCTGACCGTATCGAAGCAGTTGCCCTGCTGGGTGAGGGCGCCGCCCATGATGACCAGTCGCAGATCGGGGATGATGTCCGGGGCTTCGATCATCGCCGCAGCGACGTCGGTCAACGGGCCGGTGCACACTACCGTCAGGTTCTTGCCCCATCGGCGAACCGCCTCGATGATCGCCCGGACGCCGGCGGTATCGGCGGGGCGGACCGCCATCTCGACCGGCCCGTATTCCTCGGTGAGTGTCGACAGAAGATTACGGCCGCGCAGCGGTGCCGATGACAGGTCCGGCAGCTTGGGCAGGTACCCGCCCACGGAGATGATCGGCGGGGTCATTGACTTGAGATATTCAGGCTCGGCGGATTGTGTCGCGGCCGGCTCATCCGTCCACGACGAAACCGGGGTCTTGGCGGTCCTGTGCCGGGTATCCGCACCTAACGCGCCGGCGTTCATCGTCCCCGCGACCGTGAAATCGATGTCGCTGGCGGAAAAATCGTAGACCGCGCCGCCACCGCGCACACTTGGAGCGCCGTCATGTCGTGCAGGCGCCGGCATGTAATCCTGGACATGCAAGTCCGCCAGCCCGTTGTCCCCATGGAAATGCGCGCATGCCCGGTCTGCGACGAAACCGTCGGCCCAGGAAGGACAACGGCAGCCGTCGAATACCGGAATTGACCCGCCTCCCAGCAAATCAAGGACATCGCGGGTGTTGCGTTGCGCCACTGATTGTGTGACATTGCCGTATGTCGCGATGACGGCGACCAGCCGCTCGGGCGCATATGCCATGAGCAGCCCGATGGCCAGTGCATCATCGACGCCGGTGTCCATATCCAGCAAAATGGGCGCCAACTGGTCTTCCCCGGCTGCAGGCGCGCCTCGGGAGGAATCCTCGTGGTCGGTCATCGAATCCATACACTCCCTCCCCTGATCGCGCATGATACCGGGTTGACATCCCCGGCTTGGTTCCGCTCCCATGATATCGTGCCTGGCGCGCACGCGCAGCGGGATGTCACGAATGCGGGATCACTTGCCGAGGAAACGGTCGGTGGCCAGATCCTTGGCTTTCGGGGTGGTATGCACCACGTTGCCGGAGGCGTCTGTATAGGCACCCGCGCGGGCAAGAAAATCGAAATACTGTTGCGCCGTCGCCGTATCGTTGCTGCCGAACACGAGTTCGCCTGACGCGATGTCCTTCGGATCCCCCCAATACTGGCCGTCTACGATGACATGCATGCTGCGCTTGACGAACGCGAGCTTGAGGTTGGCTTCCGGGGCTTCGTCCACCAGGATCTGCGCCGCTTTGTCAGGATGCGCATACGCATACTCGTAGCCTTGCTGCGCGGCTTGGGTGAAGGCCTTGACCAGTTTCGGATTGTTCTTGATGGTCTTGCTGTTGGTGATGATGCCGATGGAATCCGCATTGCCGGGCACCCCGTAATCAGGCTCGGTGAAGCAGTTGAGCTTCGGGCCGTACATATCGGCCTGCACGCCTTCCCACGTCGCGTAGAACCCGCCGAAATCCGCTTTGCCGCTGGACAGGGTCTGGAATGTGGACGTGCCGACCGTCACCTTGTCGAATTGCCCTTTGCCGCCGTCGGTTTTGATCATCTGCTTGATGACCGCGTCGGATTCGTTCGAGCCGAAGGTGGCGAAGGTTTTCCCGTCGAAATCCCGCGGGCGTGTGATGGATGTGTTCGAAGCCAGTGAGCACCAGATGGCGCTCGGCTTGCGCTGCACTTGCAGCACTTGCTTGAGCGTGGCGCCTTTGAGGCTGTAGCTGGCGACATTCGTGAGATTGGACAGTGCGAAGTCCGCGACCCCGTTGTTCACCGACTGTTCGGCGCCCGCCTGGGCGACGGCGACGATATCGACGTCAAGGCCGGCTCGTTTGAAATACCCGTTGTGTTTGGCCACATACACGCCGATATGGTTGGTGTCGGGCGCCCACGAGAGCATGAAGGTGGTTTTGGTCAGCCCGTTCGTGGATGTTCCGGCGGTGCCGCACGCGCCGAGGGACGCAATCACGGCGATGATGGCCGCAGCGGCGAATCCTGCACGGATGCGGCTGATGATGGATGTTGCGGTGTGCTGCCGTGCACGGGCAGCCTGTGGCAGATAGCTCATATGATGTCCTGAATCATGACATGTTCCGTTCTCTGGATTCGGGCGGATTCGGCAGAGAACGAACGTGAGGGCCGGCCCCGCCTGCCCCATGTCCCCGCCCGGCCGTCATGATGTCATGCGCGTTGACCACGGGCCGGACGGTTCGCCACACATGGGCACGCAAGCGGTGTCAAGGATATCTTCAGGCGTGGTCATCCTTGTGAGCGGGCGGCTGCCTGTTGCGGACCGAACGCGGCAGACGGTGGTGGCGGCGGGTTGTTGCGCCGGCAACGCAATCATCGGTCTCGGTATTCCTGCGATTGCCGCCTTTCCAGCCGTCATCGCTGTCAGGGACGGTTCACCGCGGCAACGGTCCGGACCAGGTTTTGATCACCGATTGTGGGACGCGCGAGGCATCGAACCGGTAATGCCCGGTGACCGCCATATGCGTGCGGAACGCGAGATAATCGTTTTCCCGCTGTTTCTGTCCCATGTTGTGGATGATCAGCGGCATACCTTGCTTGTCGAGCCGGTCGGAGACGACGCCAATGTGCCGGGTATGTTCGAAAACAACGATGTCGCCTTGTTCCCAGTCATCGCCGTGGATATCCGTGCCGAGCGTCACGCCGTAGGTACTGAAAAAGACGTCAAGCACGCCGGTGCGACGGAAATCGATATTCGGGTCGGGTTTGGAAATCACACGCGAATAAGCCTGCGGCCGCGCGGCTATGTCGGCATCGACCATGGCTTTGAGGTCATACCCGGCGTTGGCGAACGCCCGCCAGACGACATCGGTGCAGGCGCCACGGTCGGACGGCGGGTATCCGCCCTGATAGTAGCCGGTATCGTAGGCAGGCATCGCCTCGGCGTCCTTGCGGGCTCCGCGGACGATATCCGTGTAATCGTCCACGCCGTTGCCGTTCGCGTCCACGCTGCTGGTGAATGTCGGCGAGGAAGAAGGCAGGTTCACGGCTTGGGTGGCGCCGATGTCACCGGCTTGCCCCCTGCGCGCGTATCTCACCCACAGACACGCCCCTGCGGCCAATGCCACGACGACGAGCATCACAATGACGGACACGACAATCCGCCTGCCTCGCCGGGGACTGCCGGCCCGCGTGTATGTGCTGCCATCTGCCCTGGTATCAGCGCTATGCTGCGGCATTCTGCTCTCCCGTCATGTCAAGATAGGTTCCATTGTGCCACTCCTCGGGCCGCAACGGCGACAGACCCGGCACATTCGTGTGCGGTCTGCGGGTTCGTGATAATGGAATCGGCAATGACTGTTCCGGCCGACCGGCACGCAGGCTCCTCACCTTACTGCGTTCCCCGGCGGCGTGTGCGCCCTAGCGCGGAAAGCAAGGTGATTATGGCTCGTCAATCACGTCAATCCCATCACTCCCGCCGATACCTGCGATGGCTGCCCACGTTCGCGGCGGTTCTGGCGATTCTCGTGATATGGCAGGTGTGGGTCGAGGCTGCGCATGTACCGCAGACCGTCATGCCCTCCCCCACGCAAATCGTGGATGCGACGGTGGAAACGTGGCCGACCTTGTGGCCGGCGACCTTGACGACCCTTGAGGAGGGCGCAATCGGTTTCCTGTTCGCCGTGGCGGCCGGCATTGTGGTGGGGGTCGGCTGCTACGCTTCGAAAACCTTGGACGCCGCGCTCTTTCCGCTGCTGTACGCCGCGCAGACCATGCCGCTGATTTCCATCGCCCCGCTGTTTCTGATCTGGTTCGGGTTCGAGACGAGCGGAAAGATCGTGATCGTCGCCGTGTTCGGGCTGTTCCCCATCGCCGTGCAGACCATCCGCGGGCTCAGGGACGTGCCGCGCTACTACGTCGATGTCGCGCTGACCTGCGGGGCCACCCCGGTGTGGACGCTATGGCATGTGAAGCTGCGTGTCGCGGCACGCCAGATTTTCGGCGGCATCCGCATCAGCGCCGCCTACACATTCGCGACCGCCGCCACGGCGGAATATCTCGGGGCTCGACGGGGGCTCGGCATCTGGCTGCAAGCTGCCTACAACTCGTTCCGCATGCCGCTCATTTTCTCGGCGACATTCATGATTATCGTGCTGACCTGCGTGTTGCTCATCGCGGTGTCCTTGACGGAGCGGGTGTTGCTCGGCCCCGCGGACGAGGATGAGGACCCGGATGCCGACCAGCTGTGACAACACCGGGTATTGCTGCGGCACCACCGAATGCGCCACGGCCGAACCCGAACCACACAAGCTTCTGCCGACGCTGAGACCGCTGTCAGCGTCGGCAGAAGCTTGTGTAGACGCTGACAGATTGTGATGCGTCGAGAAAGGCCCTCTCATCGCCAAACACGCGATCGGGACAGACCACCCAACCCGTCAGTGTGCGAGCGAATCCTCACACAGCGGCGGATGCGGGCGGCCAAACAACCGTCCAGTACCACCCAACCAGTCATCGTGCGAGCAAATCCTCACACAATGACGGGCGACCCGGCAAAATCCACGATTCGCGCAATCGAAAGGGCCGTTGTGTGAGCGGATCCTCACACAGTGACCGGTCGAAACGGCACATCAACCATTCCGAACCACCCTGACCGTCAGTATGTGAGCCAATCCTCACACAGCAACCGACCTAGCCGCCCCACCAGCTATTCCGAGCCAACCAACCGGCCATCATGTGAGCGGATCCTCGCGCAACGGCGTCCGGCACAACTGTACGCAATACCGCCCGGCCCCGCCGCACGAACGAGTGCGGGCGGGGCCGGGCGGTTTGTCGCGGCTTGCGACGGCTACTTGCTGGCCGAAGTCTTGTTTTCCTCCTCTATGGCCTTGTTGATGGCATCCTCCAGCTTCTTCTGCGCCTGCCCGTAGGCGGCCCAGTCGCCGGATTTCATCGCGGCGTCGGAATCCTTCATCGCCTGCGCGGCATCGGCGAGCGCGGACTTCAGCTCCTCGCTTTGCGCGCCACTGGATGAGGACTGGCCGGTGGACCCCGACGTGTCGCCCGTCGTCCCGTTGTCGGTACCGGATGAGCCTGACGAGCCCGATGAGCCGGTTGAGCCCGCCGCCCCACCGTCGGACGCCGTGCGATTGTCCACATCGCCGGCGTTCGCGCCGGAATTGCCGCCGAAGACCTGGTCGAGTGCCTGGTCGAGCGTGTCGGCAAATCCGACCTGGTCGCCGAACGCGACGAGGACCTTCTTGAGCAACGGGAACTGGGTGGAGCCGCTGGACTGCACGTACACGGGTTCGACGTACACGAGTCCGCCGCCGAGCGGCAACGTGAGCAGGTTGCCCCGCTTGACGGTTGTCGAACCGGACTCAAGCAAGTTGAGTTCCTTGGACACATCGGCGTCCGCGTTGAAGTTGTTCTGCGCCTGGCCAGGACCGGGAACGTTCGAGTCCTTGGGCAGCTCCTGCAGCCTGATGGTGCCGTAGTTCGACCCGATCCTGCCGGCGGTGCTCCCGGCGTCGGAGTCCACGGACAGGAAGCCGGTGAGAATCTCACGCGTGGACGTCGACGAGCCCGCCGGAATGAACGAGGATGTCAGCGAGAACACGGGTTCTTTGGATCCGCCGGTCTGCAAGGTCAGGTAGTAGGGCGGCTGGAGCACGTCCTCCTTCTGGGCCTGCTGCGATTCGGTCGGGTCGACCGGCGACTGCCAGAAATCCTCGCCGGAGAAGAACTGGCTCGCACTGTCCACATGGTATTTGGTCAGCAGCTGGCGCTGGACCTTGAACAGGCTTTCCGGATACCGCAAATGGCTCATCAGATCGCCGGAGATCTCGGAGATCTGATGGTAGTTGCCCGGGAAGATCCGTTGCCAGGCCTTGAGCACCGGATCGCTGGGATCCCACGCGTACAGGGTGACCGAGCCGTCATAGGCATCGACCGTGGCTTTCACGGAATTCCTGATGTAGTTGGCGTTCTGCGATCCCAGCCCCTGCACGGTCTGCGAGGTGCGGGTGGTCGAGTCCTGGGTCGCCGCGCCCAGATCGGTCATCTGCGAATACGGGTAGGCGTCGGATGTGGTGTACCCGTCCACAATCCACTTGACACGCCCGTCAACGACCGCCGGGTAGACGCGGCCGTCCAGCGTCAGATACGGCGCCACGGCGGCAACGCGCTCCTTGGGGCTGCGGTTGTACAGGATCTGTGACTGGGAGTTGACGCGGTCGGAGAACAGGATCTGGTCGGAGCCGAAGCGGATCGCGTACAGCACGCGCGTGAAGATGTTGCCGATGCGCGGGCCGCCGTTGCCGTCGAAGGTGTTGGTCGCCCCCTTCGAGCCGGTCGGATAGTCGAATTCCCACGACTTGGTGCCTTCGGGTGCGCCGACGATCGAGTACTCTGGGGCGTTCGGCGAGAAGTAGATGCGCGGCTCGTAATGTTCAGACTCGGTGAGCTTGCCCTGGGTGGGGATGCCGGATTCGAAGAACTTCGGCTGGCCGTCCGCCGTGACCTTGTTGCCGTAGGCCGCGACCACGCCGTATCCGTGCGTGTACACCGTATGGTCGTTGACCCAGTTGCGGTTGTCGTTGCCGTCGAGGTTGAGTTCGCGTGCGGCGATCACCGTGTCCTGGCTGGTGCCGTCGATGGTGTATTTGTCAACGGCGAGCGTGTCGGCGAAAGTGTAATACTGCTTGGACTGCTGCAGCTGCTTGAAGGTCGGCGAGACGATCTGCGGGTCGAGCAGGCGGATTTGCGCAGTGCTTTCCGCATCGGAGCTCAACGCGCCGGACTTGCCTTCCGTGGTCGCCGCATACTGTTCGACCTTGATGCCGTCAAGCCCGTACGCCTGCTTGGTGGCGTCGATATTGCGCTGGATGTACGAGGATTCCGCCTCCTGCGCGTTCGGGTTGACGCGGAAGCGCTGCATGAGCGCCGGCCAGACGCCGGTGAGGAGTAAGGCGACGATGAGGGTGGCGGCGATGGCTATGGTCGGGACACGCCATGCCTTGAGCGCCGCCCTGGCGCGCACACCTACGGGTGCGGGGCCTTCGAGCTGGTGCGAGCGCATCAGCCAGATGCCCAGCACCATGCCAAGGATCGCTGTCAGGGCGGCCATGATGAAGGTGACCGGGATCGTGGCATGGACCGTCGTATACGTGGCGCCGGTGATGCGATCGCCTTGCGCGGTGAGGCTCGAGAACACGCCAAGCACTTGGTTGACCGCCCAGACCAGCATGTTGAGCATCAGCCAGATGCCGATCTGCCGGCGGGCATGCTTGGTGATCGCGAACAGGCCGCGTCCATGGACCGGCATGGTCAGGCGGATGCCGCCGACGAGCACATGCGTGACCACGGAGAAGATGATGCCCATGACCAGCAGCATCGACACGGCGGACATCACAAGTCTCAGGCCCGGCAGCACGAACACGTAGAACCCGTTGTCCAGCCCGAATTGCGGGTCTGTGGTGTCGAAACGCTGGGCGTTGAACATGAGCAGGATCTGCGACCAGTTCGCGTTGAACTGGGCGCCGAAGATGATCCCGACAATCAGGGAGATGACCACCGCCACCCGGGTGGCGGTGCGGGTGCTGACCCCTTTGCCGATCTCGATGACATCGCCGTTGATGCGTACGGTCGACCCGTCCGCCCCATCCGGCCTCGTGCGGATCGCCGCAATGGCGGCGATGAAGCTGACCAGCGCCATGAGCAGCGCATACGCCACCCACAAGCCGATCTTCACGCCGAGCTGAGTCCAGATCACACGCTGGAAGCCGAGCTGGTCGAACCACATGACATCGGTGATGAACCGTGACAGGCCGAAGAACAGCCCGACGGCCACGACCAGTACCGCAATGAGCGTCAGCCCTACCGCGGTACCGGTATGCCGGTTCCCCCGCTTGGCCGCAGGACGGCGGGGAAGGCGCGGCTTGGCCGCGGCCGTGCGGGCGGGTCCGGACGAGCCTGCCTTGGCGTCGCCGTCGACCTGCACGTCGACGATCTCGGGGTCGTCGTCGTTGCGCCTGCCGCCGGGAAAGCCGAACATGTTGCCGAAATCATCAAACATTGACATGGTTTCCAGCCTACCGGCTGGCAAGGAGGAGCAAAACGCCCAGCGTAATCACAGATTGGTTTGGTAGAGGGGCGGTACCGAGAATTAGGTGCCGGGAATTCGGCGCTGAGGATTATCCGCGAAACGCCCCGAAGCGACCGACCGGCGCACGCAAGGCGCGATAGTCTTGAACCATGAGTACGCATCTGTTCAGCGCACGCGACATGACGTGCACAGTCCCCTCGCCGGACGGCGAGAAGACCATTTTCCAAGGATTGTCCTTCGACATCGACGCCGGCGAGATCGTCGATCTGGTCGGCCCGTCAGGCGCGGGGAAAAGCAGCCTGCTCACCGCATTCGCGCGGCTCAACCCCCATGCCAGCGGCACCATGCTCCTCGATGGCCGTCCATCAACGGAATTCAGCCCGCAGCAATGGCGGCGCCGCGTCGCCTATCTGCCGCAGAAGCCGGTGCTCATCGGCGACAACGTGGCAGAAGTCATCAGATTGCCATGGACCCTGGCGATCCGCAACGAGCAGGATGACAGCTCGCCCGACACAAGTCACCCTGCCGACCCCCAAGCCCATGCCCGTCCCCGCGGCAAACGGCACCGCAGCGGCATCTGGGGCACGGTGCACAACGGTGTCGATATGCTTCCGGATACCGAAATCCGCGCCACCCTCGACGCCATCGGCTGCGAGGACATCAATCTTGGTCGCGCGCCGCACGACCTTTCAGGAGGACAAGCCGCGCGCGTGAGCCTCGCACGCACACTGCTGACGGATCCGAAACTGCTGCTCGCCGACGAGGTCGACGCCGGGCTCGACGACGACAACGCCGCGAAAGTCGCCACCATCCTCGGCCATGCGGCCGCACGCGGCATGGCGGTCATCCGCATCCGGCACAGGCCGCCGGACGGGGTCGCCACCCGTACCGTCACGCTCGACGAAGGAGGCCTGCGATGACCACGACTGCACTCACGGCAACCGGATTGGCCCACGCCGGCGCATATCACGACGTGCTCGCCGCAGCCGGGACCTCCGGCACCTCCTACCCCATCGACATCTGGGGCCTGCTCATCGCACTGGCGATGGTGATGGTCGCCTCCGGACTGTCCTGGCTCATGCATCTGGGCATCGGCAAGACGCTCCTATGGTCCGCATGCCGCGCGCTCGTCCAACTGTGCGCCATGGGGTTCATCATGGGCTACGTCATCAAATCCGGCAACCCGTGGCTGGTGCTCGCACTGGTCGCCGTCATGCTGGTGGCGGCCGTGCAGATCACCCTGTCACGCGCCAAAGGCGTGCCGAAAGGGCTTGCAGGCCCGGTACTGTTGACCTTGGTCATCACCATGCTGATCATGATCTCGATGGTCACGGAACTGGTCGTACGCCCCCACCCGTGGTATGCGCCGCAGCTGGTGGTGCCGCTGACCGGCATGCTGTTGGGCAATACGGTTTCCGCGCTGGCCGTAGGGCTGAGCCGCTTCTACGAGAGCATGAAGGAGCGGCGGGACGAGGTCGACACGCTGCTGGCGTTGGGCGCGACCCGTTGGGAGGCCTCACGGCCATCGGTGATTTCCTCGATCCGCCTCGGCCTGCTGCCGACCACGGCATCGCTCGCCTCAAGCGGCATCGTGACCATCCCGGGCATGATGGCCGGGCAGGTCATCGCCGGCGGGGACCCGCTCAACGCGGCGAAATACCAGTTCGTGATCCTCGCCTCCATCGCCGCGCTCACCTTGCTGGCCGACACCCTGATCATGGTGATGGTGTACCGCACCTGTTTCACGCCCGACGACCAGTATCGCGACAAACCCGTGGTCGAGCGCGGAAAGAAGCGGTGACGACCTGCCTGCCGAGTGAATGTCGGCAGGCAGGTAGGTCGGCAGGAACCGCATAAACCCGAATACCGAACAAACCGGGCGATACAACGTTGTGGGCCGCACCCCGAATACGGGATGCGGCCCACAACAGTAGGGATGCCATCCGGCGAATTCATGCACCATTCATGTACCCGTCGAACAGCGTCGTGCCCATATGGTCACAGCACGTCCGGATCGTCCTTGGCGATCGTTCCGGTCGCCTTGCCGATGGCCTTGAGGCCGTGGTACATGACGAGCACGACGATTGTGCCGATGGCGATGCCGTTGAACTGCACGCCGCTGACCGCGAAGGTGAAGTCGGCGATGCCGATGATCATCGTGACGGCCGCGGTCATCACGTTGACCGGCTTGTCGAAGTTGACATGGTTGTCCACCCAGATACGCACGCCGATCATGCCGATCATGCCATACAGCAAGGTGGTCACACCGCCGAGCACACCGGCGGGAATGGTGTTGATCACGGCACCGAACTTCGGGCACAGGCTCAAAATCAGCGCGAACGCCGCCGCACACCAGTAGGCGGCGGTCGAATACACCTTCGTGGAGGCCATGACGCCGATGTTCTCGCCGTAGGTGGTCGTACCGGAGCCGCCGCCAAAGCCGGCGATCGCGGTGCCGATACCGTCGGCCATGAGCGCGGTGCCGATCTGGTCGTCATAGTCGCGGCCGGTCATCTGGGCTACCGACTTGACGTGCCCCACGTTCTCGGCGACCAGCACGAGGACGACCGGGATGAACATCGCGAGAATAGAGAAATCGACCTGAGGCAGATGGAACTGCGGCAAACCGACCCAGGCGGCGCTTTCCACGGCCTTGAAATCGACCTGGCCGCGGATGCACGCGTACGCGTAGCCGACCAGCACGCCGAGCAGGATGTTCAGACGCCCGACCAGGCCGCGGAACAGCACGCCGATCAGCAGGACGGCGACCAGCGTCACCACCGCGGTGTCCGGGGCCTTCTGGAAGTTCGTCCACACGGACGGGGCGAGGTTGAAGCCGATGATGGCCACGATCGCGCCGTTGACCACCGGAGGCATGATCTTGTCGATCCACTTGGCGCCGGCGAAATGGACAAGCACGCCCACCAGGGCGAGCAGCAGGCCGGTGACCATGATGCCGAAGCTTGCGACAGCAATGCCCTTATGGGCGGAAGTGACCGCCGCGATCGGGGCGATGAAGCCGAAGGAGCTGCCGAGGTAGCTTGGCAGCTTGTTCTTGTTGATGAGCAGGAACAGCGCCGTCGACATCGCGGTGAAGAACAGGGTCGTCGACGGGTCGAAGCCGGTGAGGATCGGGACCAGGAAGGTCGCGCCGAACATCGCGATGACATGCTGGGCGCCGATGCCGGCGGTACGCGGCCAGGACAGGCGTTCGTCGGGTTCGACCACCTCCCCCGGTTTCAATGTCTTGCCGTCGCCATGCAGTTTCCATGTAAACAAGCCGCTGCTCATCTACCGCTCCTTTTCTTCTTGGAATTCGCCGGGCGCGCGCAATGCGCGCCAACGCCTTGCACCATGGTAGCGATGTCGATGGCACGAGACACGACGATATCGGTAAACCCGCGGATTTTCAGGCGTGTCGCATCATGTGACGTCGAGCGGGCCAGCGCAGAAGCATCACGGCGGTCACTTCGCGAACTGCGTCAGATGCGGGTCAACCGAATGGACGACATCGACCAAGTCGCCGTTCGACAGCAGCGGACGCTGGAACTCGCGCCACGGTTCCACCTTGACCTCCCAACGGCCGGTCTCCTGATCGAGTACCGGCCGCGCGGTCTGCTCCCAGCGCAGCCGTTCGGTCGTGCGCCCGGTATGGGGGTCACGGCGGGAATAATGCAGGCACGTGCAGTTCGTGATCTTCCAATCGTCGCTGTCCGCCCGGTGCAGGAACTCCTCATCGGACAGGTCCTCGAGCGTGAGCATCATCGCCAGCATGAAGTCCCCATGCGTGACCACGACCACCGATTCCGACTCGGAACGGCGGTTGAGCGAGGTGAGCAGGTTGTGCACGCGGTCCTCGGCGACATCCGCAATCGATTCACCTGCCGGCGGGCGCCAGTACAACGGGTCGGTACGTTTGAACAGCCAGTTGCGCTCGTAGTTCGTTTTGAACTCGTCCTGCGTGATCGTGTTGATCTCGCCCCACGACCGTTCGCGCAGCACCCGGGTCTCCTCCCATTTCGCCTTCGGCAAGGCCATAGTCGCGGCCGTTTCGCGGGCGCGGACATACGGCGAGACCAGATAGCGGTCGAACAGTTGCTGCTGGGAGACCAGCCAGCGTCCGATGCAATCGGCCTGGCGGCGGCCGGTCGCCGTCAAACGCCACGAGCGATCCGGCACCGTCACGTTATCCTGCGTGTACAGGGACGTATCGCCCTGCTCCCCCGCCTCGATAATCACGTTCGCCTCGGATTCACCGTGCCGGATCACATACAGATCAAGCGGCATCCCCATAGGCACTCCTTTCTGTCAGCTGTCAGCTGACAGCCGTCAGCCGTATCCCGCTACGACGCGGGACGATTCCTGACTACCACGCTACCGCAAGACGGGCGGACACGTCAGCCGACTTCGCGCGCAGGGCGCAAACGACACCGACAATTCACCGCGAGTCCATCCAGCGTGCTTCAGACAATGCGTTTCAGACGGCGCACGCCAGGCACGTCAGCCAATATGCACGGGCGTGCCGTCAGGAACCTGATCATAGAGCCACTTCGCGTCTGACAGGGTCAAACGCACGCATCCATGCGATGCCGGATGCCCGAGTTTCACGGCCTCGCTGACCACGTACGATCCCGCATCCTGCTTGGTGGGCACGGTATGGAACAGGAAGACGTTGTTACGGAAGGACACCCAATAGTCAGCGCCCCAGCCGTCGGAGGGATTGTAGAAATGGTCGCCACGGCCATTGATGGTGAAATCCCCGTGCGGGGTGCTGTCATGAAGCCCCGTACTGGCGATCATCGCATAGATGGTCTTGCCACTGGAACGCACGTACACGCGCTGGGCGGATAAATCGACGGCAATGCTCAGATTCTTGTATTCGGACAGGTTCGGCTGTGAGCCACCTGATGGGGCGCGCCAGTCGATGGTGGTGCCCTTGATTTGAGTATTCGTGTGCGTGCCCGGTTCGGTGTTGATTGCGGGTACGGCGGAACGGTTGAGCGTATGAGTACTGTCCGGTGAGGAAACCTTGTGATGGGCGATGGCCGTGCTTGCCGACTTGGTGCCGGCTGTGGCACCCTGCAGATCAGCGCGATGCTGCTGGACGGAGAAGAATCCGAAAATCAGCGCGATGCACATGAGCGCGGCAACAAGGACCTCGGCATTGTGTCTGAGCGGATGTTGGGCGTCCGCCCCGCTTCCATGCGGGATAACCGCCATACATGCCTCCGTTCATCAGTCGTATCGCGCATAATCGTATCGTGTACGGGGGGACCGGATCCGACTGCGGCGCCGCGCACCGTCTGCGGGGTGAACCGACTCCGCCCCCTCCACCATAACGGAATCGGCATTGATGACGCGCGGGATGGGGCTCATCCGCATTGCTCCTTGGCACGTGCCGTGGGCGAAGGGGTGCGGGCGAGGAGGGTACTGGGAGGGTCCTATGTAATCTGTCAAGTGCGTCTGGTGCCGGGGTGTGTCGTGTCTTGTCGTGGTCTGGGGGCGTGTGCGG
>NZ_JBBHLY010000015.1:0-4397 GCF_037482445.1 Bifidobacterium thermophilum | reverse complement strand
GGGGCGTCTGCCTTGCGGGGCCTTCCCGTATCCGCGGGTCGATGCCGACAGCCTGTTGTTCATGTGCAAGCGCAGCGTCTCCGGTGGAATCGATGCTGACGGCATCCCCGTTGACTGCGTGAAACGTGAAAATTTTGCATTTCGCGCGGTCGGTGAGAGAATGAAGCCGTCGTTAATATCACAGGTCAGGGAGGTCGGCGTGCTCGTATCGTTCACGTTCGAGAACTGGAAATCATACCGGGGGCCGGCTGGCCTGAGCATGGTCGCCGGCCGTGGTAGGAGCCATGCCGGCACCCTGATTCCCGTTCCCGGCTACAGGGGGTTGTCTCTGTTGCCCGTCGCGGGGATTTGGGGCGGCAACGCCGGCGGGAAGACCAATATCCTTGACGCGTTGCGGTTCGTGAAGGCATTCGTGACCGGCGAGTACGAGACCGCAAGGGGAGGGATTCCCGTCCGTGGGTTCCGTCCCGGCAGTCCGGACGACCCTACGCGGTTCTCCATCGTCTTCATCGTGGACGGCCGGATGTGGCTGTTTGAATTCTCCCTGACCCGTTCCGGGGTCATCGACGAGGCCCTGTACTGGCATACGAAGGACGGGATCGGCGACAGTGGCTGGAGGAACGTCTACAGCCGTACCACCGACGGCGGGGGCGACGCTGTCGTCGAGCTCCAGCCGGCTGCATGCCCGGAACTGCCCGGCTGGGACGCCGAATTGTGCGGCAGGCTCGTGGAATGCGCCAGGGGAACCGGCCCTTACCGGCTTTTCCTTTCGAATACCGTGGGGCAGCGGATCCCCGTGTTCGCACACCTCTACGGGTGGTTCGACTCCACCTTGCGCCACGCGGGGGCGGACACCCAGTACACCCGTTTCTCCAGGGTGCTTACCGATGAACGGTACTGCAGGATGTTCGGGGAGATTCTCCGAGCCCTCGACACGGGGGTCGACAGGGTCGGTCTTGAGGAGGCTCCCGCCTCCGAGATCGAGCGAAGCATGGACCCGAGGTTCCTCGCGCGGCTGGAATCCGACGGGGACACCATGTATCAGCTCGTGCACCAGCCACTCCACGATATCACCGACGCCGTGTACCTCGTCACGAAGAAAGACGGGAACATCAGCGTCCGCCGTGTCCAGACATACCGCCGCCGGCGGGATGGGACGGAGGAGCGGTTCGGGTTCGAGAACGAGTCCTCCGGTACCAGGCGCCTGCTCGAGGTCCTCCCGGTCTTCACCGATCTGTGGTCCGGTGACACGGAATGCGTCTGGCTGCTTGACGAGATCGACAAGGAGTTCCATACGGACATGACCCAGGCGCTTGTGCGACGTGTCCTTGAATCCTCGGGAGGTGCCCATGACCGCAGCCAGATGATCTTCACCACGCACGACCTGATGCTCATGGACACCGATTTGTTGCGCGCCGACGAGATCTACATAGCGGAACGGTCCCGGTCCGGTGAATCGTCCCTGGCCGCGCTCAGCTCCTACAAGGGGATACGCAAGGACCTTGACCTGCGCAGGAGCTATCTGGAGGGGCGGTTCGGCGGCCTTCCGTCCATCGACGCGTCCTACGGCTCGGAGGGGACGGAGGAGTAGCCATGGCCAGAACGAGACGGAATGACGCGGTCCGCCCCCGACACCCGTCCATCAGGCGGTCCGAGGGGTTCAAGGAGCAGAACATCGTCGTGCGTATCCTCGCGGAGGGGAAGGCCACCGAGCCGGACTACTTCAACGAGTGCATACGTGGCCTCATCCCCGGTAACGTCCGCTGCCACGTCGAATCCGGCGGCGGCGAGTACAGTACGCTTGTCGGGATGGCGAAGCGGGAGGAGCACAGGTTCCCGAACGCCGAGATCTGGATTGTCGCCGACACCGAGAACAGGCTTTCCGCCGAGTACGTCCCGCTGGAACAATGGGCGCGGGGCGGTGAGCACCGCCACTTGGCCGTATCCAACACCATGTTCGAGATATGGGTGCTGTTGCACGCCGAGACGAAGCCCAACACATCCTCCGCGGCGGCCGGGCGTCTCAGGGAGCTCATGAAACGCGAATACGGGTCCAGATGCCGGTACGACGGGACGCACAAGCACTTGCGTGGCGTCGTCTTCACCGCCGAGGACGTGCGGCGGGCGATCGGCAGGGCACGGCAGCGGCGCGCGTCATTTGGGGGAGGGAACGACAAGACCGTCCCCGGGGAAACCTGGTGCACGACCGTCGACCTTCTCGTCGAAAGCATCACGGGCGATATCTGAAAATAAGGGACGGATAAAAGGGCGTATGAGAGAAAGGACCGCACGCCGTCGAAGGCGGTGCGGTCGCTGGCTTGCGGGTTTCTTGCGTGTCTGTGGTGTCTGCGGGGGTGCATCTCGTTTGGCTGTAGTACCTGCCGGGCTGTATCTGCGTTATCGGTGTTCATGCGCGCCCGGTATCGCGGGTACGATCCGCGGAATACCGACGATGCTACTTGGGGTATCGGGTGTTCGCGAACACAGATATGCGAAATGGGTTGCGGCAGGTACTGCAGATAACGCAGATAGTCGGCATGCATGTTGTGGTGTCGGGTGCCTGCGGGAATATGGGGTCCGTTCCACCGGTGTCGCGGCGTTTGCCGGGGTTTGTCTGATGGGGTTTTGGCTACGGGGGGGGGGTATGTTGTGGTTGTGTGGGAGGGTGTTGGTTGCCCCCGCCTTTTGGAGAGATGTGTTTTTGAGGAGGGTGCCATGGGTGTTGCTCGTGGTCGTTGTCGGGCTGCCGGTGTGGTGGCTGGCGTGTTGGCTTGTGTGTTGGCGGTGGCCCCGTCGGCGTCGGCTGACGTGTCGTCCGTGTCGGTGTCAGGTGGTGTGTCGCAGTGTGTGCCGGACAGGTCGACGATAGCGCAGTGCTTCCCGGACCAGGCATTGGCGCAGGGTATCGCCAAGAAGTTGAAGGGTGATGCGGGCAAGACGGGTGAGGTGCTCACATCCAAGGACGTGAACAACACCACCCGACTCTTCACCGAGTCTTATTTGCGTCCAAGTTCTTCGATAGTGAGCCTGCAGGGCCTGCAGGTGTTCACGAACCTCCAGTGGCTGAATCTGGATAAGACGAAGGTGTCGGACCTGTCGCCGTTGGCGAAGCTGACGAAACTCGGGGACCTGTGGCTGTCTGGTACTCAGGTGTCTGATGTGTCCCCGTTGGCGAAACTGGCGAACCTCCAGTACCTGCATCTGTCGGGTACGCAGGTGTCCAACGTGTCGCCGTTGGCGAAGCTGGCGAAGCTCGATTACCTGGATCTGTCCAATACTCAGGTGTCCAACGTGTCGCCGTTGGCGAAGCTGACGAACCTCAAGTCGCTGAATTTGAATGGTACTCAGGTGTCTGATGTGTCTTCGTTGGCGGGGCTGGCGAAGCTCGGGGTCCTGCGTCTGGGTGATACGAAGGTGTCTGATGTGTCGCCGTTGGCGAAGCTGACGAACCTCGGGTCCCTGGATTTGGATAAGACTCAGGTGTCCAATGTGTCTTCGTTGGCGGGGCTGACGGAGCTCCAGCATCTGGATTTATCGGAGACCCAGGTGTCTGATGTGTCGCCGTTGGCGAAGCTGACGAACCTCGGGTTCCTGGATTTGTCTAATACGCGGGTGTCTGATGTGTCTCCGTTGGCGAAGCTGGCGAAGCTCGTGTCCCTGTGTCTGTCGGGTACGCTGGTGTCTGATGTGTCGCCGTTGGCGAAGCTGACGAACCTTGAGTCCCTGGATCTGTATGGTACGCTGGTGTCTGATGTGTCTCCGTTGGCGGGGCTGACGAAGCTCGAGTACCTGGATCTGTATGGTACGGGTGTGTTGGATCTGAGCGTGTTGCATGGATTGTCCCTGTATGGTGGCAGTACAGATACGGGTACAACGTCGTTTGCCGGTGTGCGTCCGAGCGCGAAGCTGACGGTTGAGGGGGATGGTTCGGTGAGTATGCCGGCGCCCCGTTGGCTTGACGGCACATGGGTGGCGCCGTCGTCCACGTCGCCTGCCGGCGGCACGCTGGACGCGAAGCGTGGCGTGGTCACGTGGAAGACGTACGACCCGAAGGCGTCGTACTCGTATGACTTCAAGCAGTCCTTCACCCTCAAGGCGGATGGCATGTCCGTGGAGTTCAGCGGCCGTGTGTCGGGTGTGAAGCCGGTGGCGAAGACGTTTGCGGTGGTGTTTGATTCGGCTGGTGGTTCGTCGGTTGCGTCGCAGACGGTCGAGTATGGTGCGAGGGCTGTCGCGCCGAAGGATCCCGTGAGGGCGGGGTATGTGTTCCAGGGTTGGTATACCGCGAAGGCCGGCGGTTCGAAGTATGATTTCAGCAAGCCGGTGACCGGCGGGCTGACCTTGTATGCGCGTTGGACGCCGGTGCCGAAGACGTTTACGGTGTCGTTTGATTCTGC
>NZ_JBBHLY010000014.1:0-7047 GCF_037482445.1 Bifidobacterium thermophilum | reverse complement strand
TCGACGGGCTCAAGAAGTAAGTAGCCGGGCTGGTGTCGGCGGCGGGCGGGATGCGATTGACCGTGTCCCGCCCGCCGTCTGCCGTCTCGGGCCGATATGATACTGGTTGCAGGTCGTTGAAAGGTATTGCCCATGCTTGTTGATTTGAGCCGCCCGATATGGAAACCGTCGCTGTCCTCATGCGCTATTCTCCCGTTGTACGTGAAATCGCCGTCCTATGCGGGAGTGGGTCCGGCTGATCTGACTCTTGGCGCGCACAGCTTCGCTGATTTCATGACGTATTTCGGCTCGTTCTCTGTCAAGAAATGGCGCCGCTACACCGGTGTCAAGAACCTGACCCCGACATTGGTGTTGGAGACCAGCGCGCCGGTGAGCATCACCCTTACGAAGATGGTGTACCGCAGGCTTGAAAAGCGGGCGATCAGGGAAATCGACCAGCCGACGGAGCGGACCGCGGACGGATGGTACCGGTATGTGATTGCATATCCAGAGGGCATTGATGCACAGCTTGTGGCGTTCACGGTTGTCGCCGGAGCCGAACCGGCGACTATCAGGAACGTGCGGTATTGCGCGGATCTTCAGCCTGCGCGGGATGTGCGTATTGAAATCATCACAACCACGTATCACAAAGAACAGCAGGTGACGGGCAATATCGCAATGATTCGCCGTGAACTGCTGGAAGACCCGCAATGGGGGCAGCATTTCCGGCTGACCGTCGTCGACAACGGCCGCACCCTCCCCTCTGATCTGGCCGCGGGCGAAGAGTCTATCACCCTGATCCCCAACGGGAATGTCGGAGGCGCGGGCGGGTTCGCCGCGGGCATGCTCCACGCCGCGGAGTCCGGGTGGGCCACGCACGTTCTGCTGATGGACGATGATGTGACCGTGTGCCCTGAATCATTCAAACGTACGGTGCGGCTGCTCCAATATGCTGATGACGAGTATGCGAACGCCACAGTCGCCGGGGCGATGCTGTCCACCGCGAATTTCGAGATGCAGCAGGAGGACATCGGCAGGATCCAGCCCGAGCGTAATCTGCAGCCGTTCAAGCCGCGGCTGATCATGGACCGTGAATACGATATCTGTTTCAATGAGGAGCTGATCCCGTCGTCCGACACGAAAGGCCTGTACTCGGCCTGGTGGTATTCCTGCTTCCCGGTGCAGCGGGTCAGGGATTATGGCCTGCCGATCCCGCTGTTCTACCGCCGGGATGATGTCGAATACGCGACACGCATCCAGGAGAAGGAGCCGCTCAAATTCATTACGCTCAATGGCGTGTGCGTATGGCATGACGCGTTCGATTTGCGCTGGAATCCGGCCGTCGAAGTGTACCTGTCCACGAGAAACATGCTTATTCAGCAGGCATTCACGCCTGATGCCGGGTACAGTATGCAGGCCATGGTCGATTTGATGCGCGACGCTGTCATCAAGCATGGGCGCAGATTCGACTATCCGTCGATGGAACTGGTGTGTGACGCGATCGAGGATTATCTCAGGGGCCCGGATTTCTACCGTCATCCCGTGGGGGAGCGACTCTTCAAGCAGGCGGCGGCGAAAGCCGAGAAGGTCATGCCCCTCAGCGAAATCCCCGGTGCCCCTGATTCGGTGGATATCTTCACCCAGGAGCTTGAGGCGAACGACGAGAACGTGGTAATCCGCCCCGAGCTCGAGCCGCCGGCCCCGCAACCGGAACCCGAGCCGGCGCCTGAACCGCATCACGGTGTCGTCTACCGTGGGTTGCGAAAGGTCTACCATATCCTGCGCCACGTGGAACAGCCTGTATCTGTTCCGCAACCGCAGCCTGTGGAGCCTCCGCGCAAGCCTGTGTACACAGACATGGCGATTATCCCGATCGACGGATGGTGCCGTCCATGGCGTGTGGTGCGGTACGCCGGCAAGGCGCTTGCGGTGGATACGACAGGGCAGCGTGGCGTGATGAGGGTGCGCGACGATGAGCGTGGCGAACAGCTGATCGCCAGGTTCGACGGGCTTGCGTGCACACTGTTGGACGATACCGCGGTACGCGAGGCGTATCGGAAGAGCCGGGCGAGTATGACATCGTTCGAGTTCTGGCATGAATACCTGCGGGAGGCAAGACAATGAGACACGCGCTGTGGGAGGCGTTGCGGCGGAAGACCGGCAGCGCCGAAACCGGGAAACCCGATGATGCCATGCCGCCGGCGGAGCCTCCGAAGGCGTTCTACCTTGTAGGGGAACCGGGATACCCGAACTTTGGTGACGAGCTTATTGCCGGGGAATGGCTGAAATTCCTGGCCGCCCGATATCCGGATGTGCCCGTGGTGCTGGATTGCGCCCGGCCCGGCCCGGCAGCCGTCATTCTGCGCGACAAGCATCCGCACGCGACGTTCACCGACACCTTGCGCAGGCTGGCTACGGAGAATCCGTTCCCCTATGATGGTCCGATTGATGATATCTCCGGGTTCGTGTCTGCGGCGCTGCACGATGATGGCGTGGCTCCGAACTATGCCTGCGGCATCCGGTTGCTGCATCGCGGCGTGCAGGCGGTGCACATGATCGGTGGCGGGTATATGCGCGGCGACTGGACGTCGAACCTGTCGAGGCTGTCTATCGGCCCGTGGGCGCGCGAGCAGGGAATACCCGCCGTGGGGACCGGTATCGGGCTCATGCCGATCAGTGGTGAATCCTTGCGGTACGCGCAGCGGTGCGTGGCTGCATTCCAGTCGTTTACGGTTCGTGACACCGCGACTTTCAACGCGTTGCGGGCTGATGAAAACGCGGCGGCGGTCACCGGTTTGGCGCCCGACGACTGTTTCGTCAACGGGCTTGAAGGATGCTATATGCAGGATGAGGGATTGCCTGACACCATGCTGTGCATCCAGTCTGATTTCGTTGATGACCAGCCGGCTTTGTACGCGCGCGTCGAGCAGGCCATCGAACACTGGGGAGTGGGGAAAGACGACGGTATCGGGATCGTGGAATGCAATCCGCGCATTGATGCACCGATATTCCAGTATCTGCAAAACCACGGGTATACAGGATTGCGGTTCTTCCCCACGGTCGAACTGCTCGAGCGGGGATTCCCCGCGAGGGCAGGGCAGCGATGGATTTCGACACGATACCATCCGCATATCCTGGCAGCCGCTGCAGGCTGTGCCGGCTCGTATATCTCCGTCAGCCCGGACTATTACGACGTGAAGCATGAGGCGGTGCTCCGCATGGGATCGCATTGGACCCGGATCGCCATGAACGCCGGGATTCCCGCGGCCGGTGGCGGGTTCACCGACCCGGGAATCGTTCAGCAATACCGGGATGACATCAGGCGGAGCGTGGACGGCATCTATCCGGCTCCTGACCGGGTTGCTTCCTGAGTCTGTCTTACTTGCCGAGGCGGCGGGCTAAGACCCCGCGGGTCGGATATTACGAATGAGAAGGCCTCGCGGAAGCATATTGGGCAGCTTCCGCGAGGCCTTTGCAGACAGGCTTGACGCCGGCCGGCTACTTCTTGAGGTTGTCGAGCCGGTGGAGGAACGCGGCCATGTCCTGACGGTACACCGGCAGCATCCCGCCGAACGTGCCATCAGGATACCCCGTCGACACACCCGCATGCGCCAGCCACAGGACATCCTCCGCATGCGGCGTATCCCGCGACACATCACGGAACCGCCTCCAATCCGCGTCCGACGGCTTCCACGAGGAGGCGTCACCCACACCCAGCCGCATCGCCTCACGACGAAGGAACGCCGCCATATCCTGACGCTTCACCGAATCCATCCCACGGAACGAATACGAACCATCCGGCTCCAACCAACCCGTCGACACACCCGCATCAGCCAGCCAGCCGATATCCTCCGCATGCGGCGTATCCTTCGTCACATCACGGAACACCATCCGCCACCGCGCCACACGCCCGCTGAACTCCACGGCACTGCCATCCGTCTTGAGGGTGAAGGACTTCTTGAAATCATACGAATACGAAGCGCCTGCGTCGTACTTCTTCCATGTGACCACGCCGCGCTTCGCATCCAGCGTGCCGCCCGCAGGCGATGTGGACGAGGGCGCCACCACCGTGCCGTCCAGCCAACGCGGAGCCGGCATACTCACCGAACCATCCCCATTCACCGTCAGCTTCGCGCTCGGACGCACACCGGCAAACGACGTTATACCCGTATATGTACTCGTATATGTATTGTCACCATACAGGGACAATCCATGCAACATGCCCAGATCCAACACACCCGTACCCGACAAATCAAGAAGCGAAAGATTCAGCTTCGCCAACGGAGACACATCAGACACCTTCGTGCCAGACAGATCCAGGAACCCGAGGTTCGTCAGCCCCGCCAACGGAGACACGTTGGACACCTGCGTACCCGACAGATACAGGCTCTCGAGGTTCGCCAGTTTCGCCAACGGAGACACATCAGACACCTGAGTCTTATCCAAATTCAGGGACCCGAGGTTCACCAGTTTCACCAACGGAGACACATCAGACACCTTCGTATTCGACAAATCCAGGTCATCAAGGTCCGTCAGCTTAGCCAACGGCGACACATCAGACACCTTCGTACCAGACAGATACAGCCTACTGAGTTTCGTCAGCCCCGCCAACGGCGACACATCAGACACCTTCGTGCCAGACAGATCCAGCCTACTGAGTTTCGTCAGCCCCGCCAACGGTGACGTATCCGACACCTTCGTGCCAGACAGATACAACCCGACGAGGTTCGTGAACACCTGCAAGCCCTGTACACTCGCCACCTGGGAATCGCTCAAATTAAGAACAGAGACACGCTGCGCGTCCTTGGATGTGAGCACCTCACCCGTCTTGCCCGCATCACCCTTCAACTTCTTGGCGATACCCTGCGCCAATGCCTGGTCCGGGAAACACTGCGCTATCGTCGACCTGTCCGGCACACACTGCGACACACCACCCGACGCCGGCACGGACGGCACGTCAGCCGACGCCGACGGGGCCACCGCCAACACACAAGCCACCACACCAGCCACCACACCGGCAGCCCAACAACGACCACGAGCAACACCCATGGCACCCTCCTCAAAAACACATCTCTCCAATAAGGCGGGAGGACAACCAACACCCTCCCACAACCACAACATACCCCCCCGTAGCCAAACCCAGACTTTTTCGAGGTGCTGGGGCGGCATGCCGGCTGGGGCAAGCATGGTAAATCTCTGGGAGATGCCGGGTATATTTTTGTATCGACGGTATCGTGTCTGTGGGGATGCGGCCGTGGGGAGGAAAGGATATGGGAAAGTCCCGGAAGAGAAGAAGCATATTGGTTGCCGCCGTGTTGTCCATGGCATGTTTGCTGTGTCCCGCTGTGGCGCAGGCTGCGGGCCAATCGGCCGGTAGTTGCACAATCGGCGTCAGCACATTCGCTCAATGTTTTCCGGATATCAATTTTGCGAGAGCGGTCGCGGCCTCACAATACCGGTCGGCAAAAGTGACTGATGTACTGACCCAGGATTTCGTTGACAAGACAACGGAACTTAGCCCTGCCTGGTGGCATTATTCTGATGATACCGGTGAATATTCCTCCTACAAGCAGAGAGTGACGAGCCTGCAGGGCATACAGGTTTTCAAGAATCTGACCAGGCTGTATTCGTATGAAACCGATATCACCGATATCACGCCGCTTGCGGGACTGACCAAGCTTGAAATGCTGTCGATCAGCAAAACCAAGGTAAGCGATCTCTCAGCCGTCGCAGGCCTGAAGAACCTTACCGATTTGGAAATATATGAAGATCCGGTTACCTCGATTGCCCCGGTCGCCCATCTGACGAAGCTAGAGAAGTTCGTGGCATTCAGCATCCCGTCCAATGGGCACGCCTTGGATATCACGCCGCTTGCGGGTTTGACCAATCTCAAGGATCTGGAACTGTTGGATAACGGCATTTCGGATATCACGCCGTTGCAGAATCTGACAAAACTGGAACAGCTTAATCTGGTGAAAAATCACATCACCGATATCACGCCGCTTCGTAACATGACGAACCTATGGCAACTGTACTTGACCAAGAACCAGATTACGGATGTGACGCCATTGTCGGGCATGGGCTCCAAGCTCAAACAACTGTTTCTCGGCAACAACAAGATATCCGACATCTCCACACTCGGCGGCTTGAAACATCTGGACATGCTTGAGCTGAACGCCAATCCCATCAAGGATATTTCGCCATTGTCGAATCTTTCGAGCCTTAGAGAGATTTTTCTGTGCGGCAATAATATCACGAGCCTGTCCCCGATAGCAGGGTTGTCGAGCCTCACGGAGCTGTACGTGGAAGATAACGCAATCACTGACATCAGTGATCTCAAAGGGTTGTCGCGCCTATGGCTCCTTGATATCCCCGGGAATCATGTCACCGACCTCTCACCACTCTCAGGGCTGAAAGAACTCAGGGAAGTGTGCTTCGACAACAACAGCATCATGGATTTGACGCCCTTGGCGGGTTCAGCCTATTCGGCGAGCGACGGCACGTTAATGCATCGAGGCACTGCCAATGACCAGAAGATCGAACTGCCGGCCAGGAACGTGAAATCCGATGCGAAATTGAGCATTCCCGCGGTCAAGGACCTCAATGGCAAATACATGCCGATTACCAGCTCGACACCAACGGGCGCCACGCTCGATTCAAAGAACGGCGTGGTGACATGGCCCTCGACGGTAAGAGCCGGAACATATTCGTATACCTTCAAGGAAAATGGCGAGAAGGAGTTTCCCTATTCAGGAACGGTATCCGTCAAAGTGACGGTTACAGGCCAGAAAGTCATCACAAAGGTTGATAATCCGTCAGTGGCCACCGATTCGGGGAAGGCGCCGTCATTGCCGGCGACTGTCGGCGTGGCGTTCTCCGACGGGACGACGGGCACGGCTGCGGTATCATGGCAGGCTTACGACAAGTCGTTGTATTCCATGAAGCAAGGCGGAACATTCACCGTGCAAGGTACGGTGAACGGCCAATTCGCCCAAGGGGTGTCGCCTACCGTTACGGCAACAGTGACGGTTCGTGCGGCAACATTGGTTGTGTCGTTTGATTCTGCGG
>NZ_JBBHLY010000013.1:0-9670 GCF_037482445.1 Bifidobacterium thermophilum | reverse complement strand
GGGGCGTCTGCCTTGCGGGACCTTCCCGTATCCGGGGGGTGTGTTTTCGTGGACGGTTGTCCGGCGTGCGGCCTGTCCGGGGGCCGGCGGTCGTCGGGTGCTCTCCATTGGTCGGCGTGTACGTCCAATCGGTACATGCAAGACGAGTAGTCTGTACATCGGGTTGCCGAAGTTCACTCTTTCGGCTGGAGAATAGAAGGAGAGCCCATGGTGTCAATGAAGCGTGTATTTCCCGCGGCTTTATGCGTCGTCGCGCTTGGAATGACGGTCACGATCACTGTTTCCGCCGCTCAGGCGGCTGAGCCGGATGCTGAATCGGTGCTATCAACATTGACTGTTGTTCCACAGCATAATATTGCCGGATATGACAGAACAGAGTTCGCGTATGATACGGTCGACGCCGACCATGATGGTTGCAGGACGCGCGACGATGTGCTCGCCAGAGATCTCGACAATGTCGAGCGACAGGGGTGCACCGTGGAATCCGGTTCGCTGCGCGATCCGTATACCGGCGGAACCATTGCATTTGTTCGCGGGCGTCAAACCTCCTCGGCTGTCCAGATAGACCACATCGTTGCGTTGCATGACGCGTGGAATGATGGGGCATCGGCATGGAGCAGACAACAACTTGAAAGCTTCGGCAATGACCAGTTCAATCTGGCAGCGGTGGACGGACCTGCGAACCAGCAGAAAGGCGACCAGTCCGCAGACGAGTGGGAGCCGTCGAACGCCGTGGCTCAGTGCCCTTATGTCGCCCAGCAGATAGCAGTGAAGCGCAAATATTCACTGGGCGTTACTGCCAACGAGCGCAATGCCATGAATCGTGTGCTGAATACTTGCGAAGGGTACCCATTGCCATCTGAGGGAACCAGTCTGGTAAGGGCGGTGATCGCCCGGGGAGGAAGCCAGCCTTCAGGTCATCCGTTTGTCGACACCGGGACGATATCTTCCAACGGCGAGCGGTACGAATTCCGGGGCATGAGTAATGTGCTCCGCCAGGATATGGCCGCTTTCCTGTATCGTTGGGCGGGAAGCCCGGACTATGCTCCGTCCGAGAGCGATATGCGCATGTTCGCGGATGTAAGCTGGTCAACCCCACACGCCAAGGAGATCTGGTGGCTTGCCCATGAAGGCATCAGCGTCGGATGGGCGGAACCGAATGGTTCTCGGACGTTCCGTGGTATGGATTCGGTGAAGCGTCAGGATATGGCGGCGTTCATGCGCAAACTCGCCGGGGTGTATGGGCCCGCATCGGGAGCTGGTATCGCATTTGCCGATGTGACGCCAGCCACACCGCATTATGCCGATATTCTCTGGTTGGCGAAAACCGGTGTCAGCAGTGGCTGGACCGAGAGCGATGGCAGGGTCACGTTCCGTGGTATGGATTCGGTCAAACGTCAGGATATGGCCGCGTTCCTGTATCGTCTTGCGGGGAAGCCCGCGAGTCCGGAATCATCGAACACGTGGATTTATGATCGTTATGTTGATGTGAACGAGTCGACTCCACACTGCCATGACATCTATTGGCTCACTTTGAAGGGGATCAGCGAGGGATGGGTGTATACCCCGCCGCAACCGCCGGTGACCCCATCCAAGCCGTCCCAACCATCGCAGCCGGCCAGGCCGTCCCAGCCATCTAATCCTCCTGCAACGGTGTATTACAAGAACTGCACCGAGGTCAGGAAAGCGGGGAAGGCGCCTTTGCGCCGCGGGGATCCGGGGTATCGCAGCGCCTTGGATCGCGATGGCGATGGTATCGCCTGCGAGACGAAACGGTAGAAGCTAGAATTGTGGGTTGTGGCTTCAGAGCATTGGAATCGGATTGCCCTGAAGCCACAACTGTTATTCGTTGGGTTGTGTCTCCGGGCGCTTGATCATCGTCTCGCTGATGAAGGGCGCTGTGATGATGAACGCCATACCAAACGCCAACGGCCAGGAGTACCTGAATTGGTGCATCGGTTGCACGGCCATAGTGCACACGGTGAGCATCGCGGGCGCAAGGAACAGAAGATTGCGATACCGGCGTTGCGCAAGGCAGGCAAGCAGCGCAAGCAACGGCAACCAAAGCGTATATATGCCTTCGCGCATCAGTACGCCGATTACAGGAGTATCCTCCATGATCGAATAGACGGAAGAACCGACCTGCTGGGGAGCGGATTTCTGATACTCCTTGTATTCGGGCAGAATCATGTTGCCGCCCTTTTCCGGCCATCCCCAACGGACGAAGAACCCTTCGTCGTATGCCCCGTCCAAGACGAACGGTTTCAATGTCCAGATTGTTGATTCAAGATATGTTTTTGGATGGCGCAGACCTTGCACGGCCCACACTTTCATAAACGCCATCAGATTCTTCGACGTCGTCTTTCTGTCGTAGCAATCCTTCACCGGATCGGAGGCATTGGTTGTGAAACGATGTTCGATTTCTTCTATCGGACATGAGAATACGGCAGTGATGGCATCACGTTCGGTTTCGGTCATTTCGTCACCATGGCGGATAAGCGCAGCCACCCCCTGCTGTAGGGGTAGCGCAATCATCTCTTGGATTCCTCCGGGAGCGACGTGCAACTGGGGATAGGCAATCTTCGGTATTATCAGAGTACTCACTCCCAATGCGACAATCAGCATTGCGGTGATAATCCGCTTGTGCATGAAAACAAGTAAAACCACCAGAGCTGCGACAATGACATAGATCCCCAGTTTTTTGGTCAGCCCGCACAGCATGGCAAGACAGTAGAACGCGAGAAGAAAGCGCCAGCCCAGGCGTTCTTCCCGCTGCACCCTTCTGATATATTCGACATACAGTACCGACCATAACAAGTAAAACGGCATGAACGTCAAGTCCTTGACGACGCTCATGGACAACCGGCCGAAAACAGGTATCAAAGCGTATGCGGCAGTAATCACCAGGCACAGTCTCCATGACACGCCAAGTTTGCCGCCAAGATACGAGATGGTGATACCGAGTGCCGCGGTGATAGCTATCACATGGACGATTGCCAGGAGCATGAGTCCGAACGCCTCATTGCCGACAGCAAGTCCAAGATGATCGAAGGCCCCATAAATCAAGCTATCGAACCAGGGATGTTGGTCGCTGAGATGGTATTGTGCAGGCAAATCGAGTCGTGTGGACGGGTCCCATGCTTTGCCGGTTCTCATCCAGACCAGCTGGGCCACGGTGTCCGCGGCGATATTCGCAGGTGCCATCATGATGATCCAAGGGATCCAGCACAAGAGTATGGTGCCGGTGATGATCATGACGTGAGGAGTCGTGAACGAACGATATACTCCCTTACTCCATGACAGGCCTTTCCATAGGCTCGTCCAAACCCTGGAAAAGATATTCCCCGAAACATTGTCATCAGGGGCGTCGATCTGATTCGAGTTATTCTGATGCTGGTGAATCCGCTGGAACATCCAAGCAATAAGTACGGTGAACAACGCCGCTACAGACAACCAGCGTATGCCTTGATATATCGCGGAGAATACGCGGAATCCAAGATCAGGCGCGGCATCTGCAAAGGATTCTCCGACACGTATCCTTCCCATGCTGCTGAAGGTGATCGACCATGAAACACCTGCCCCGCCAAGCGCCGCCAGAAAACGGATCCGCCTTGTTGCTCCTGCAAAGACCTGTACTGCCGGTATGCAGAGGACGGTAAGTGCAAGAACCAGCAGAGCAGGTGGGACACTGCCGTTGATATTTATAGCGTGCACATCATCAAGAAACGTGTTGAGGCGACCTTGCGGAAGGAAATCACCTGCTGTCCGATACGGTAGAAGCAACGAATAGACGGATGCCAAAGAGACAATGACGCTCCAAACCGCGATAAGGATATCGTGCGAATGCGTCTTGCCATCATCTGCCGGAGACGTCCGACTGATTGCATTGATGGCTTTCGAATTGATAAGCACGTTGTCGTCAGTGATTGTTCTTTGTCCGCTCATGATTCACCAATGTAGCCTACTGACTGGCCCATGGGTAATGCTCACGGGGGTGAGGGGTGACAATGTATGGCATTATGCGATAATAAATCACAGATCGGCAGATTGTCCGTCGGCAACAGATTGTGAGGTTCGGAATACATGAAAGGAATCATCAGACGAATCTTAGGTTGTGTTATCGCGGTGCCGTTGGTGGCTTTTCCTTTGCTGCTGGAACAGTCGGTAACAACAGCGGGCATGCAGGAAACGCACGACCGGGCTGTGGACACATCTGATGAATCCCGCACTCTTACGGACAGTTCGTCAAACGTCGAGAGCAGCAAGGTGGCCATGCCGGAAAATCCGAATGTCGCTCTCCCTCAACACGTGTCATCGAAGGTTACTGATGAATCAACGGTGATTTCGCCGCAGCTTGCCGTTTCCTCTTCTGGAGTTGTCAGGAATTTAAGGAACGGTACCGTAATCACCGACCCGAAGATTGTGGGCACGACCGATAAAGCGCCGGATCCGTTGGCGAGAACAGGTGGCAGAACTTTCATTCCGGTATCTGTGGCAGAAGTACGAGAAGCGATATCCGATTCTGGCAAAGAAACCCGGCAACAGAGTGCGTCGGTCGAAACCATTGCTTTCAGCGGGAACGAGTATGGCGCCCATTGGGGGGAGTATAACGGCTCTTCTGCATTCTTCGGGCGTAAAGCGGTCAAGAATGGAAATACGAAAAGCAAGGTTGACGTGCTGTTTGCTCAACAAGCCAAGAGAATCGTTGATGTTTCCGAACACCAGAAGACCATAAATTGGGAAGCCGCGAAAGCAGATGGCGTACAGGGCGCGATTATACGTATCGGATACGGCTGGGGCAATGGATTCGACAAGTATGCGGTTCGGAATATTAACGAATGCAAACGCCTCGGCATCCCGTTCGGGGTGTACCTGTATTCGTACGCATATGACGCGAATACTGCTGCAAAAGAAGGCAGAAGCATGGCAAACCTGTTGAGAGAAGCAGGGGTTTCTCCTCACGACATGCGCTTGCCAGTATATTACGATCTCGAAAAATGGGTATGGACAGGGCACACGCCTCCGTCAGACCCCAATGTGAACAGCGCCATCGTTGACGCATGGTGGAGGGAATTGCAGTCAGCCGGGTATACGAATCTCGCTGTATATTCCTATACGAGCTATCTGAATAGTGCTTTGAACAATACGAATATCCATGCAAAAACGAAATGGGTTGCGCAATATGGCCCCAATATGTCCTATACCGCGTTCCCGACGAACGAACGTGCATGGCAATATTCGGACTGTGGCAGCATCAACGGTATTTCAGGCTGCGTGGATATGAATGCTTATGGAAACAAGAACCCGGCGGGTGACCCGTTGCAGGACTATCAAGTCAAAGGCGCCATGGGACAGGAGTGGCAATCCATAGGCGCCGGGAACAGCGTCATCGGGTGGCCGATAGCCGAAGAGGTGTGCAATTGGACAGCAGGAAACGTGAATTGCTACCAGAATTTTGAGCATGGCGCGATTTCATGGACTCCATCGACCGGAGCACATTATACGGCGGGGCAGTTGCGTGAAAAATGGAGAATGACCGGATTCGAATCAGGAAAGCTTGGATATCCAATCGCCGATGAGCAGCGTCATGCTGGGAATTGGTGGAGTCAAAGTTTCCAACACGGAGATATCTGGACTAGGGGGACAGAAAACAAGTTCATCGTGCTTGATTCTATGCGAAAGGCTTTTAACGCGAATGGCGGGTTCAAGTCGTTGGGCGGCCCGGTCGCGGATGAGCAGAGCATGGGCGGGGGCTGGTGGCGTCAGCGGTTCCAGAACGGGGACGTGTGGTGCAACGGTTCCGGCAAGTTCTTCGTGGTGAAGTTCGATCTGCGTGATTCGTGGAACCAGCATGGCGGCTTCTCTCGTGTGGGTGCGCCTGTGGCGAACGAGGAGAACATGGGTGGCGGGTATTGGCGTCAGCGGTTCCAGTACGGGGACGTGTGGACGAGGAACGGCTCGCGTGAGAAGTATGTGGTGTTGCTGAGCCTGCGTGACTCGTATTACGCGAATGGCGGGTTCAAGTCGTTGGGCGGCCCGGTCGCGGATGAGCAGAGCATGGGCGGGGGCTGGTGGCGTCAGCGGTTCCAAAACGGGGACGTGGTCGTGCACTGATCGGCTTCATGACGGTTGAATCCCTGACGTCGCAATTGACATATATGGTAATACTATTGGTTTATTCCGTAAGGAAGGTTGTAATTCGATGACCGATACTCAGTCTGTTGTCATTATCGGCGGCGGCCCCGCCGGTCTGACTGCTGCGTATGAGCTGCTCAAAGACGGTGGAGCAGCCCGCTATAATGTCACAGTCCTTGAAGCAAGTGACGAATTCGGCGGTATCTCGAGAACGGTAAAGCATAACGGGAATCGTATGGACATTGGAGGCCATCGTTTCTTCTCGAAGGATGACCGTGTCATGGACTGGTGGAAGAACATTCTGCCGCTTCAAGGAGCGCCTTCATATGATGACAAGAAGCTCGGCCGAGTCCATGATCTTGAACCCGGCGGTCCGGATCCGGAAAAAGTGGATGAGGTGATGCTCAAGAGGCACCGCGTATCCAGAATCTACTGGCACGGCAAGTTCTTCGACTACCCGGTGAGCTTGAAATGGGACACACTCAAGAACATGGGATTTGCCCAGACCATGAAAGTCGGGTTCTCGTATCTCAAATCGCTGATTCACAAGCTGCCTGAAGACAACCTCGAGAACTTCTACATCAATCGTTTCGGGCGTGCGCTGTATGGCATGTTCTTCGAAGGATATACTGAGAAGCTGTGGGGACGCCGTCCGAGTGTTATTTCCGCGGATTGGGGTTCACAGCGCGTGAAAGGTATCTCCATTACGGCTGTGCTCAAGGACGCGTGGGACAAGCTTCTGGGGAAGCAAAAAAAGACCGGTGAGGGAGAAACCTCGCTGATTGAGGAATTCTGGTACCCAAAGTATGGTCCAGGCCAATTGTGGGAGACCGTGGCAAAAATCGATATGGGCAATGGATGCACCATTCTCAAGAACGCCACCGTAACCAAGGTCAACGAGAAGGATGGCGCCATCTCATCGGTGGTGTATCGCGATTCTCAAGGCGGGGAACACACGGTGTACGGTGATGTGTTCATTTCCTCGATGCCGATTAAAGACCTCGTCAACGCGATTGATGCCGGTGAAAGCGCGGAACCTGTCAGCAAGGAACAGCTGACCATCGCCAACGGTTTGCCGTATCGTGATTTCGTCACAGTGGGTCTGCTCGTCGACAAGCTGAACCTGAAGAATGAAACTTCTATTCCGACCCTCGGCAATCCTCCGATTGTTCCTGATTGCTGGATTTATGTGCAAGACACCAGCGTCAAGGTCGGTAGAATCCAGATATTCAATAATTGGAGTCCCTATCTTGTTAAGGATGTCGATAATAAAGTCTGGATCGGTCTCGAATATTTCTGCAATGAAGGTGACGATTTTTGGAACCAGACCGATGAGGAAGGAATCAACTTCGCAATCGAAGAGTTGATTCGTATGAAGATTATCGGCTCAAAGTCCGACGTGCTTGATGCCCATCGAGAACGCGTGAAGAAAGCCTACCCTGCGTATTTCGATACCTGGTATGACATGGATAAGCTGACCCCTTGGCTGGACAGCTTCGGAAACCTGTATTGCGTTGGCCGAAACGGACAACATCGCTATAACAACATGGATCATTCCATGGTCACTGCGATGGAGGCGGTAAGCAATATCAAGAGCGGACGAAAAGACAAGAAGAACGTCTGGTCGGTCAACACCGAAAAATCCTATCACGAGGCAAAGTAGCATCTTCATTGATGTGTAAAGGAATAGCGGTATTTCGCAAGACAGCCGTGGATTGCGAAATACCGCTTTCTTATAATTGTTGCAGGTCCGGCTTTTATCGACGCCGAACCCGGTGAGAAATTTCTATAGAGATATAGAGAGGTATGGAAGATGGGGCTCCAGAGAAGGCCAAAAGGCTTATTCCACTTTGTTTGCATCATACTCGCGGCATCAATGGTGCTGATGACCGCCGCGACGCCGGCCCAGGCTGACGTGCTCCCGGACGTCATGCTTGGCGTCTTCAGCAACAGCGCGAAGGATGGCACGGACACATTTTACATGTCGCAGGATGGTGTCCATATGGAGAAAATCAGCGAAGCATTCAAGGACTTGACGCCGAACAACGCTGCGGAGAACAAGGCGCAAGGCTCTCGCCAGGACGGCAGGAAGTACGACTTGTATGCTTTCAGCTGCCCGAGCATCATATTCCACAACGGATACTTCTGGATGCTCTCGAACGAGGCCAACAGCGGCAATGACCATACGTTGCGCCTTGTGGTGTCGAATTCAAAGGATCTTGTCCATTGGTCGGACCAGCGGCAGGTCAAAATAGCAGTCCCTGCGAATGTGCATAGCAACGGTACGGGGAATCAGTTCGACGCTGTAGCCGCGGATTGGGCTGTGTCGCCGGCGGGCATCCCATATGCTGTTGTATCGCTGGGATACTATGGTGCTTTCCACGGGCATCCTGAAAATGACACTATGTACCCGTATCTGGTCAGGTTCACGGAACTGTACGCGACGAATGACCCCGCCAAGAATCCGAAGGCCAATGATCCGACGGTGCTTCACGCCCAAGCAAAGACCGCTGAACCAATTGACCTTTCTCTTAAGGACAGCAACCGTATCGATGATTCCTTGTATTTCGAAGGCACGTCGGCGTACCTTTCCATTAAACGCCATGGAGTGACCAACGAAATCTGGAAGAACAACGCCACGTTGACCGGGAAATGGTCACTCGTCAACAGCAATGTCTTGACCGGGTATGAAGCTCCGTCGCTGACAAAGTATAACGGTCGGTACTACTTCTATACTGACCAGCTGGCAACTTGGACGCCTGATGACCATGTGCGTCGTCCCTACTTCAGCACGGGCACGCACGTACAGATGTCCCAGCGACTGCAATCCGGGTGGACTTCGCCATCACTGGTCAACGCCTATACATCATCAGGTGCATCGAAGACGGTGAACACGGCGAATAATGCCGATGGCGACGGTCCTCGACATGGTACTGTGATCACGGTTACCGACCCTGTAGCCAAACAAGTGATCTGGAATCTGCGCAAGAACGCGGGCTGGAAAACCTCGACACCGCCGCAGCAATCGACATTCATCGATGTGAATAACCGGTCTGAAGTACTGGCCAATAATGATTGGTCCGCGACGCCGCATGCGGAGGATATCGCGTGGCTTGCTGATACTGGTGTGTCGACTGGTTGGCCGGAGCCGGATGGTTCCCGTACGTTCCGTGGGATGGATTCGGTGAAGCGTCAGGATATGGCTGCGTTCCTTCGTCGTGAGGCGAGGCGCCTGGGTGTGGGTGACGCCTCCTCGTGGAAGCCGTCGGACGCGGATTGGAGGCGGTTCCGTGATGTGACGCGGGATACGCCGCATGCGGAGGTTCGGCGGGATGCTGCCGGTGTACCGTCAGGATATGGCGGCGTTCCTGTATCGTCTGGCGGTGAAGGCCGGCAGGGGCGGTGGTGTCGAGCCGAGGTCGTTCTCGGATGTGTCTGATGCGACGCCTCATGCGGCGGAGGTGCGTTGGCTTGGTGGTTCGGGTATTTCCACGGGGTATCCTGATGGCACGTTCCGTGGGATGCTGCCGGTGTA
>NZ_JBBHLY010000012.1:0-267989 GCF_037482445.1 Bifidobacterium thermophilum | reverse complement strand
GTGCGGCGGCAACACCCCCGGATCATGAACGACAGGGCAATCCGGCCATACCACACTCGGCGACCGGGCCCCGCGGCGCGGGACCCACTAACCAATGTAATGGGCGTCCCGGCGCCTGTCGCTGCTCAGCTTGCGCGGACCGTCGGCATCTCGTCCCATCGTGTGGTGCACCGTTGCGAGAGCATATTGCGCTTCATCGTCCAGCGGGCACCGGCTTCTTCGCTTGCCCGGCCCTTGCCCCTGATACCTGCGGCGCATCCGATGCCGACGCGCATGGGGCCGAATCGTCTGCTGACCTGTTCCAGTGCCGCACCCAACCCCGGGTCGGTGTCGGCCCCCAGCGTGGGAAGGGTCCGGAAGGAATCGGCGTCGACCAGCCCGGTCAAGAGGACCCCTGCACGGGCATAGCGTACGGACGGGATGATCTTCCCGTGCAATGCCGATCTGGCTGCGGCGGCGATGATGACGGGATCGTCGCTGGGATCAGGCAGCGTTACGCTGCCGTGCGCCGCCGAGGGGATGTCTGAACGCGCATTGCCGCTGGAGCAGAATGCCGATACCATTGTGCACAGGCTGTGCTGGCGCTGGAGTCTTCTGCACGCGTACTGGGCGTATACGGATGCGGCCTGGGCGATGGTTTCCTCGCTGTTCACCGGTTCGCCGAACATGCGTGAGCACAGTAATGCCGAGTTGCGTATGTTCTCCCCGATGCCGTCGGCATCATAGATGCATGCAAAGCCTCGCAATTCCAGGATGGTGCGTTCCAGCTGGACGGAGAATCGGCGTCTCATGGCGACGGGGTCGCTGTCGCGTAATTGCGCGGCTTGGCGGATGCCGATGCCTCGCAGGTGTCTGGCCATGCGGCGTCCGATGCCCCAGATGTCTTCGACCGGGATGGAGGACAAGACACCCGTTCCGCCGTCCGGCTGCGCAAGGTCATGCCAGAGGGTCACGCCGTGGGATGTCTCGTGCCGCTTGGCCCAATGGTTGGTGATTTTCGCCAAGGTCTTGGTCGGGGCGACACCGACGCTGACCGGTATGCCGATGCCTTGCAGCACGGCCCGGCGCATATCCACGCAGACCTGGCGGGTGCGTTCGGTGTCCCACGGCGAGCGCATGAAGCATTCGTCGATCGAATACATCTCCTGGTCGGGCAGGAAGGTGGAGAGTATGGACATCATGCGGCGTGACAGACTGCCGTACAGCTCGTAATTGGAGCTGCGGGCGATGACATGGTCGCGTTCGGCGGTTTCGCGGATCATGAACCAAGGCGTGCCGTTGACAATGCCGAGACGTTTGGCTTCGTTGGACCGCGCCACCACGCATCCGTCGTTATTGGACAGCACGACGAGAGGCTTGCCGGCGAGCTCGGGATGGAATACCGCTTCGCATGAGGCGAAGAAATTATTCGCGTCCGCAAGGACCACGCCGCCTGTTGCCATTTGGTCACCCGCCATGGCGCCGCCCCCAACCCCGATAGGCATAGGCATCGGGATGCGATGGGCCGTCCGTGGGTTGCAGCGGCCCTTGCACACGGTCGTCCCCGGGATAGGTGACTTGGGGGAGTCTGTCCTGTGGCCGCCGCCGTGGCTTGCGCTGCCAGTGATAGTTGCCGATCACGACGCCCCAGATCAGGAGCTCCTGGTCCGGGGAAGGGATGAAATCAGGGTACGTGGGGTTCTCCGGATGCAATATGGGTGTCCGGCCGTGCAGGACAAGCCGTTTGACGGTCAGTTCGTTGTTCAGGACCGCGATGACGACATCGCCGTCCTGCGGGTCGAGCCCGCGGTCGACCACGAGCAGGTCGCCATCCCAGATGCCGGCGTTCACCATCGAGTCACCGGCGACCGTCACGATGAATGTGGTGTCCGGATGCTTGATGATGTGCTCGTCGAGGCTGAAATCGCCATTGAAATAATCCTGGGCGACCGAAGGGAATCCGGCATGCACCGCCTCGAGCGCCTGGGGGACAGGCGCCGGACGTACGCCGGTATGCCACACAGAGCTGACGGCGCTGCCGGGACTGTCGCCGGTCCGGTGGTGCGGCTGTTGATGGGTGTCGACGGCCATGGCATACCTCCATTCGAACATATGTTCGAATACGAGTATGGCTGAGGGCATAGACAACGGATGGGGTGCCACGGGATTCCGTGGCACCCCATCGTGGTGGATTCGTCAGTCGTTGTCGGCTGCCGTTGGCTTCCCGGTATCCGGGGGAATATGGTGTTTGGGCAAGGTGATTTCGAAATCCGCGCCACGGGGATCGTCCACGACACGTACCGTACCGCCGTGCAGCTGTGCCGCCCAGCGTGCGATGGACAGCCCCAGGCCGGTGCCTCCGGATTCGGTCCCCGGCCCGGTCTTGCCCTTGACGAAGCGGCGGAAGATGTCGCCGCGCGCCTCGACCGGGATCTGCGAGCCGAAATTGACCACATTGGTCACGATGGTGTCGCTTGTCTTGTCCTCGTGGGTCTCGATCAGGACCTCGGTGTCATCGGGGGAGTGTTTCAGCGCGTTGCCGATGACGTTGGTGAACAGCTGGCGCAGCCGGTCCTGATCGCCTTCCATGACCAGGTCGTCGGGTACACGCATGTCGATGCTGTGCGCATGCCCGGAATCCGCTATCTCCAGCGGTTCGATGGTCTCGTCGATGAAATCCGCGAAATTGAAGCGTTCGATCTGCAGGCTCGCGGCCCCCGCCTCCATACGGGACAGGTCGAGCAGGAATGCGATGAGGTCGCTCAGACGGTGGGTCTGGTTGAGGATGCTTTCCATATTGGCCGGCGTGGGCTCCACGACCCCGTCCGCGAGATTCTCGAGCATCGCCTGCAATGCGGATACCGGGGTGCGTAGCTCATGGCTGACATTGGCGATCAGGTCGTTGCGCATCTGGTCGGCGTGCTGGAGCTCTTCGGCCATCTCGTTGAAGGAGCGTGCCAGCATGCCGATCTCGTCATTGCTGTCGGTGCCGGTTTTGACGCGGACGGTGTAATCCCCTTCGGCCATGGCTTCGGCCGCGTCGCGCATCTGGCGCAGGGGGGCCGTCAATCCCCGCGAGAAAAGGTAGGTGATGCCCAGGGCCACGGCGAGGGTGATGGGCATGGCCACCCACCCGGTAAGCCCGACCTTGAGCAGGAACCATGCCATGGTGAAGGCGATGGCGGTGGAGATGACGATCAGTACGCTCAGCTCGAATTTCAGCGACGAGAAAAAGCCGATTGGCCGGTCGCTGTCGAGCAGCCTATTGGCTTTCTGCTGTTTTTTCGCCGGTGTGCCGGGCTGTGCCGAAGACGGCTGTCGCGCCATCAGCGGGTCCCGCTTTCCTTGCCGTCGCCCTCATCCGGCTCCGGGGGCTCGAAGGCGTAGCCGACCCCGTGGGCGGTGCGGATCATCTGGGAGCCCAGCTTATGGCGCAGCGCCTTGACATGCGAGTCAACGGTGCGGGTGCCGGAGGCATCCGGCCAGTCCCAGACCTCTTCAAGCAGCTTTTCGCGCTTGAACACGGTCTTCGGTTTGCGCGCCAGCGTGGCGAGCAGGTCGAACTCGGTCGGGGTCAGGTGTACCTGCTCCCCGTTGAGCGTGACGATACGCTGGCGTGGATCGATGACCAGGGACCCGAAATCGAGCACCTTCTCGTTTTCCATGTTCTTCGCGATGATGGTGGCGCGTTCGACGCGGCGGAGCAGCGCCTCGCAGCGGGCGATGAGCTCGCGCGGCGAGAACGGCTTGGTCATGTAATCGTCGGCCCCGGCGCCCAGGCCCATCACCTTGTCGGATTCCGCGTCACGCGCGGTCAGCATCAGGACGGGGACGGGACGTTCGGCGATGATGCGCTTGGTCGCCTCGATGCCGTCCATCACCGGGAGCATGACATCCATGATGACCAGGTCGGGTTTGAGTTGCTTGGCCGCGCGGACGGCAGAGGCGCCGTCGGATGCGACGCGTGCCGTCCAGCCGTTCGCGGTGATGCGCTGCGCTATGGCAGTGGCGAGATCGGGTTCGTCTTCGACCACCAGAATCGTGCGTGTGCTGTTCTGGTGTGAGGAAGTGCTGAGCATATGGGACCACCTTTCAGTTTTCTGGTTCCAAGAATACCGCTCCCAATGCCGGAATAGTGAGTTTCGCCGACCAATCACGCGAATGGTAGGCGCCCGCGTCCGCCTCGAACTCGCCGTTATGGATGCCCGAACCGCCGTACTGCTCGTCGTCGGTGGTCAGCACTTCGCGCCAACGGCCTCCGCGGGTCAGCGGGACCTGGTAATCCTCCCATGCCTCGCCGGAGAAGTTGACCACGACGACCATCTGCTCGCCTTCGGCGCCGATTCGCACGAAGCTCAGTGTATTGTGGTCCGCGTCGTCGCTCGTGAGCCACTGGAAGCCGGCGGGGTCGAAGTCCTGGCTCCACAGCGCCGGATGCGCCTTGTACATGGCGTTCAGGTCGGCGACCAGATGCTGGACCTGGCGGTGCTCCTTCCAGTCGAGCGCATCCCAGTCGACGGACCCGTTGTGGTCCCATTCGCCGTATTGGGCGATCTCATTGCCCATGAACGACAGCTTCTTGCCTGGGTGCGCCCACTGGTAGGCGAATAGCGCGCGCACGCCGGCATACCGCTGCCAGTCATCGCCCGGCATCTTGCCGAACAGCGAGCCTTTGCCGTAGACGACCTCGTCGTGGCTGATCGGCAGGACGTAATGCTCCGAATAGGCGTAGACCATCGAGAAGGTGATCTCGTTGTGATGCCACTTGCGGTTGATGGGCTGCTCGTGCAGGTATTGCAGCGTGTCGTGCATCCAGCCCATGTTCCACTTCAGGCCGAATCCGATGCCGCCCTGGTCGGTCGGTGCGGTGATGCCCGGGTACGCGGTGGATTCCTCGGCGATCATCATGATGCCGGGGTTGTTCTTGTACGCAGTGGCGTTGGCCTCCTTGAGGAAGTCGATGGCCTCGAGGTTCTCGCGGCCTCCGTAGATGTTCGGATGCCACTGGCCGGGCTTGCGGCTGTAGTCGAGGTAGAGCATCGAGGAGACCGCGTCGACGCGCAGGGCGTCGATATGGTATTCGTCCAGCCAGAAGCAGGCGTTGGCGACGAGGAAGTTGCGCACCTCATGCCGTCCGAAGTTGAAGATGTAGGTGCCCCAGTCGGGATGCTCGCCACGGGTGGGGTCCGGGTCCTCGTACAGCGGCGTGCCGTCGAAGCGTCCCAGGGCGAACGCGTCCTTGGGGAAGTGCGCGGGCACCCAGTCCATGATGACGCCGATGCCGGCCTCATGGAACTTCTCGACCAGGTACTTGAAATCGTCGGGGCCGCCGAGCCGGGAGTCGATGGCATAATACCCGGTCACCTGATAGCCCCAGGAGCCGGCGAAGGGGTGCTCCGCAAGCGGCATGAACTCGACGTGGGTGAAGCCTTCCTTGGCGACATAGTCGACAAGCTGGTCGGCCAGCTCACGGTAGTTCTTGATGCCCTTCTTCCAACTGCCGGCGTGGACCTCGTAGATGCTCACGGGGCCGTCGTGCGGGTTGGTGCGCTTGCGATGGTCCATCCATGCCTGGTCGTCCCATGCGAACTGCGAATCGACCACGACGGAACCTGTGGCCGGCGGGATCTCGTGCGAGCGTTCCATCGGGTCGGCCTTCATGACCCACTCATTGTTCGCGTTGAGGATCTGGTACTTGTAGACCTCGCCGTCCTTCACGCCCGGGATGAACAGCTCCCAGATGCCGGAGGACCCCAGTTCGCGCATGGCGTGCCTGCGGCCGTCCCAGCCGTTGAAGTTGCCGACGACGCGTACCGCGTGCGCATTGGGGGCCCAGACGCTGAACGCGGTGCCGACCAGGGGCCTCCCGCTGACGCCGTCGCTTGAACCCATCGGGTCCTGGTAATGCATGACGCGCGCCCCGAGCGCCTCCCAGAGCCGTTCATGCCGGCCTTCCCCGAACAGGTACATGTCAAGATCGCCTACGGTCGGCAGGTAGCGGTACGGATCGTCCTCCACCGTGGTCTCGCCGTTCTCGTAGGTGGTGGCGACGCGGTAATCCGGTACGCCCCATCCGTCATCGGTCCTGATCGCCGGGATATTCGCGTAGAAGATCCCGTTATGCTCGTGGGTTGCGGCGTGCCGTTCGCGATGCCCATCCTGTTGTGTGATGATGTCGACCTGTTTCGCCAGGGGGCGCAGCACGCGTACGGTGACGGTGCCGTCGGGATCGTCCTCGACGATATGTCCGCCGAGCACCTCGTGCGGGTTGAAGTAGGTCGCATTGCTGACAGCGTCCAGCTTTCCTTGGTCTACAGTGAACATGGTGATATCTCCGTTGATTCTCGTCTCGTTCATAGCCATATATGAAGCATAGGCATACTTTTGCCGATTGTCCCGTCGTGTCGGCGTGTTTTTTCGGCGGATCCGGTGCGGGGAAGGCCGTAGCGGGCAAGTCCCGGCCTGCGGACATAATATGTAAGGTTAAAGTCTTTGACTGCTTGGTTCACGGAGGGTTCATGGGTTACAAAGTCGGCGATATGGTCGTATATCCGCGTCATGGTGCGGCACGGGTCGATGCGATTACCGAACGCACGGTGAAGGGTGTGACCCGCGAATACCTCCAGTTGTCAGTCCTGTCCTCTGACGGCCTGGTCATCAACGTCCCGGTGGAGAACGCGCAGAAGGTCGGAGTGCGCGACATCGTGGACGCCGCCGCGGTCTCGAAGGTGTTCGAGATCCTGCGCACGCCGATCGTCGAGAAGGAGATGAACTGGTCGAGGCGCTACAAGCTCAACGTCGAGAAGATCTCCACCGGCGATGTCAATCAGATCGCCGAGGTCGTGCGTGATCTGTCCCAGCGCAATGTCGACGAGCACGGCTTGTCCGCGGGGGAGAAGCGCATGCTCACCCGTGCGCGCAGCATCCTGACTTCAGAGATCGCCTTGTCCGAGGACATCTCCGAGGATGAGGCGCAGCGCCTGCTGGACGTGAACCTCGGTTACGCCGATCCTCTGCCCGGCGACGCCAAGCATCATACCGAGGCGCCCCAGGAGCCCGCGTCGCAGACGCTCGCCCGTCTTGAGGCGGAGAAGAAGAAGTCCAAGTCCAAGAAGAAGTAGCCATCGATGGTCGGGGAATCCTATGGTCCGGGCGTTCCGCGGGTGGGGATGGGGTTCGATGCCCATCGATTCGCGCGGGACGCCCGTCCATTATGGCTTGCCTGCCTGCAATGGGACGGCACCGGCATCGAGGGGGATTCCGACGGTGATGTCGCTGCGCATGCGTTGATCGACGCGCTGCTCTCGGCGGCCGGCCTCGGGGATATCGGCATGGTGTTCGGTGTGGGAGGCGATTCGGCGGGTGCCGGCCAGCATGGCGGCCCGATGCTTGAACGGACCGTCGGTATCCTGCGCAGGCGCCATGCCACGCCGGTGAACGCCAGTGTGGTGCTCATCGGCAACCGCCCACGGATCGGGGCGAGACGCACCGAAGCGGAGCGGATGATGTCACGTGCGGTCGGGTGCCCGGTCGCGTTGAGCGCCACGACGACGGACGGCATGGGCTTCACCGGGGCAGGCGAGGGCATCGCCGCGATGGCGACCGCGATGGTCGTGGTGTCCGACTGACGCGGACACCACGGGCCTGCAGTGTATGAATCCGCCGGTGTATGGATGCAGTAGGGTGGCGGGTGTCTTGCGCCGGTCAGCGCGGGTTGCGCAATGATGCCACGCCTCGTGCGATCGCCCACATCAGCGTCGACAACGTCACGATGATGAAGCTCGGCGGGGCGGGGAACATCGCGGACAGCACAAGCCCTCCCCAGATGGATGCCAGGCACAGCACGCTTGCCGTCACCATGGCCCTGAGCGGGGACGCCGCGATGATGTTCGCGGTCGCCGCCGGAGTGACGACCAACGCAAAGATCAGCAGCGTGCCGACCGCCGGCACGGCGATGGTGATGACACCGGCCATGATCGCCATGAACAGTACGTTCATGATGCCGATGGGCACGCCCTTGGCCTGCGCGACCTGCTCGTCGAGGGAGCTGAACAGCAGCGGACGGTAGACCACCGCGAGCACGACCACCAGCAGCACGTCGAAGACGGCGAACCCGATGACCTGGTCATCCGTGATGGTCAGGATCGATCCGAACAGGATGGATTGCATCTGCTGGGATGCGGAACTTGACAGGCGGGCGAAGAACAGGCCGAGGCCGGTGGCGAAGGCGAGCACCGTGCCGGTGGCGATTTCGCGCTGCGATGCGCGCTTGCCGAGCGCCCCGATGACGAGCGCTCCGCCCAGGGCGAACACCCCAAGCCCGAAGGAGACCGGCAGGCCGAGCAGAACGGCGCCGGTGGCCCCGGGCAACCCGATATGGGCCAGGGCATGCGCGGCGAAGGTGGAGTGCCGGGCTATCGTGAAATACCCCATCACCCCTGCGGCGACGGCGATGCACAGTCCCGCGAGGAACGCGTTGTGCATGAAGGGCATGCCTAGGGTCTGCGCCCATTGCGGGTCGAATGAGAAAACGATGTCGTCCATGGCGTTCACTGTCCTTTCTGGCCGTCCATATGGTGGTGGAAGCGCGCCACCTCGTCGGGGGCATGGGTGTCCTGCTCCATGTCCGCGGGCTCGTCCGGGGTGGGGGTGACGAACATGTCGCCCTGCGGCGTTGTCACCACCTGTACCGTCGTGCCGTACAGGTGCGTGAGCAGTTCGGCGTCGAGCACCTTGTTCATCGCCGCGTAGTGGGGGTGTCCGTCGAGCAGGTAGACGGCGCCGGTGAGGATGGGCAGCAGCATGTTCAGGTCGTGCGCCACGACCTGGATGGTCATGCCGAGCTCGTGGTTGAGCCGGGCGAGTACGTGTACGGTGGCCCGCTGGCTGGCGAGGTCGAGATTGGCCAGGGGCTCGTCGAGCATCAGCAGCTGCGGGTCTCCGACTAGGGCCTGGGCGATGGCGACCCGCTGCCGTAGTCCGCCGGACAGTTGCGACAGGCGGTACGATGCCTTGTCCGCCACGCCCACGAAGTCCATGGCTTCCAGCGCCCGCCGGCGCTGCGTCCTGGTGGTGAGGTGGAAGCCGAACATGGTGCCGGTGAGTCCCAGCAGCACCGACTGTTCGGCGGTGAGGTTGGAATCGATGTCGGATGTATAGCTCTGTGGCACGTATCCGATGCGTTGATTGGCCTTGCCTGCGGGCTCCCCGAGTACCTTCACGCTGCCGTGCGCCAGGGGGAGCAGTCCGAGCTCGGCTTTCATCATGGTGGTCTTTCCGGCTCCGTTGGTGCCCACGATCGCGGTGACCGAGCCTTGGGGGATGGTGAAGTCGCCATGGCTCCAGATGAGCCGGTCGCCGCGCCTGATGGCGGCGTCGTCGAAGACGATTGCGGGCTGGATTGTGCCTTCCGTGCGTCGGTCCGCTACCGGTGATGGCCGTTGCTGCGTGGAAACACTCATGCCGTGCCCTTTCCGTTTTTGCGTGCATGGGTCCGGCGCCGGGTGGCCCCAGGGCCGAATCGAGGATGTCATCTGGTCCCAGTATCGTCAATGGTGTTGACAATCATTATCATTTATATGTCCCGATGCCACGCATCGCTCCAAGGCGACAGATCGAAAAGGGGATCGCGCGTCAGTCGGAAGTTCCGGGCGAGGAGGTTGCCGCCGACGACGAGGGGGTGGCGGACGGGCTCGCCGATGCTGATGGCGATGGGCTGGCCGATGCGTCCTGCGCGTCGCCATCCGCGTCCAGAGCCTTGGTCATGTCGCTGACCAGGGAGCCGATCCACCCGGTCAGCGTGTGCTGGTCGGCGGGCATCTGCTCGGTGACCTTGACGACCGGAATGTCGTTCTTGGACGCCAACGCGGTGAGCGCCGCCGCCGAATCGCTGCTTTCCTGGGGATTGTTCACCAACAACGATATGCCGCCGGTTGTGAGCAGTTTCTCGAACGCCTGAAGGTCGGCGGGCGCGGCTTCGCCTCCCGAAGTCACCGATTGCGTATACCCGTCCGGGGTGAGGTCCTTGAGCTGCATGTCCGACATGAGGTAATACGCGACCGCCTCGGTCGCGGCATACGGCGTGTTCTTGTGCTTCTTGGCGAACGCGGAAATATCATCCTCAAGCGCGCTTTCCTGGCGTTTCCAAGCCTTGAGCCGTTTGTCGAAGTTTTTCCGCTTCGCCGGGAGCGTCTTGGAGAAGACGTCGGCGAGCTCGGTCGCCATCGCGTTCCTGGCGTCCTTGGAGAACCAAAGATGGGGATTGTCACCGTTCATCGCACCCACCGTGGCGGCGGCGGAAACGCTGACGGCGCCTTTGGCGATGCTCTTCGCGGCCCACGTGTCATACCCGGCGCCGTTGGTCACCACGACCTGCGCCTTCTGGATGGCCGCGATATCAGAGGTCTTGGGTTCAAAATCATGGGCGTCGACATTGGTTGAACTCACAATGGTGGTGATGGTGACGTCATCCCCTCCGATCTGCTGGGCAAGGGTGCCCCACTGGTTGACGGACGCGACCACCTTGATCGGTCCTTTGGCTGGGGCGGTTGAAGTCGGGGATGCCGGGGAAGTGGCGGTGTGGCCGGGCAATCCGCATGCGGACAGCGGCGCGGCCAGCGCGATTGCCGCGATGCCTGCAATGACCCGTCCGACGAGCTTCCCTGCCTTCATATACGTCACCTTCGTCTTTTCCCTTGTCTGCACGCTCCGCATGCCGGAACGCGTGTCGTGCCTGCTTCCACGATAGCCTACGATACAGAAAACGGAATGGGGCGCCTACCCCTTTGCATGGCGGGCGGCCCGGTACATCTATGTCTGAACCCATAGTCAGGAGGCGGGTATGCCCATCGTACTGGATGGCAAGAGCGTGGCGGCGCAAGTCAAGGAGGACCTCGCACGGCGGGTGGATGCGCTGCGGCAACAGGGCGTCCGGCCCGGCCTGGGAACGTTGCTTGTCGGCGACGACCCGGGGTCGGTGAAATATGTCGCCGGCAAACACGCCGACTGCGCCCAGGTAGGCATTACCTCGATCCGCAAGGACCTGCCTGCGGATGCGACCGCCGGTCAGGTCAGACAGGCCATCGACGAGCTGAACGCCGACCGCGCCTGCACCGGTTTCATCGTCCAGTTGCCGCTGCCCGCAGGCATCGATGAGATGTCCGCCATCGCGAGGATCGATCCGGGCAAGGACGTCGACGGGATGCACCCCTACAATCTCGGCGAACTGGTGTTGCACACCTCCGGGCAAATCGCCACGCCGCTGCCGTGTACCCCCCGCGGCGTACTGACGTTGCTTGACCATTACGGCATCGACCTCAACGGCAAGGAGGTCTGCGTGCTGGGCCGCGGCATCACCATCGGGCGGACCATCGGCCTGCTGCTGACCCGTCGCGAGGTCAACGCCACGGTGATGCTGTGCCATACCGGTACGCGGGACATCCGCGGGCATATGCGCCGGGCCGACGTGATCATCGCGGCGATGGGGTCGGCCGGATTTGTCAAGCCGGATGATATCAAGGACGGGGCCGTGCTCGTCGACGTCGGGGTATCGCGCGTGTGGGATGAGCAGGCAGGGCGCTACCGCATCAAGGGCGACATCGACAGGGCTTGCTACGAGAAGGCCGGCGCCTATACGCCGAACCCCGGCGGGGTGGGGCCGATGACGCGGGCCATGCTGTTGTCGAACGTCGTGGAAATCGCCGAGCGTTCGCTTCGCCGGTAATCGCCAAGTGAATCACGGCTGCGTACCGCCACGTCGCGGCCACGACCGGTGCGCGACACGCAGCATGTCCGCCGACGGCTTTTGTGCATGGCACACGGTAAGGTAAACGACGGTGTGTCTGCAAGGACGCGCCGGATAACTGAAGAACGATTTTATCCATCCACTAGTTAACAGAAACCACTATTTTAATGGCAGAAAACAATACAGAAGCCGCCAAGGTTGCGATCAACGACATCGGCACCGAAGAGGACTTCATCAAGGCAGTCGATTCCACCATCAAGAACTTCGATGATGGTGACCTGGTCGAGGGCACGGTCGTCAAGGTCGACCGTGACGAGGTCCTGCTCGACATCGGCTACAAGACCGAGGGCGTTATCCCCTCCCGCGAACTTTCCATCAAGAAGGACGTCGATCCCGACGATGTCGTCGAAGTCGGCGACACCATCGAGGCCCTTGTCGTGACCAAGGAAGACAAGGAAGGCCGTCTTATCCTGTCCAAGAAGCGTGCCCAGTATGAGCGCGCCTGGGGCGACATCGAGAAGATCAAGGAAGCCGATGGCGTTGTCGAAGGCACCGTCATCGAAGCCGTCAAGGGCGGTCTCATCGTCGACATCGGTCTGCGTGGCTTCCTGCCGGCTTCTCTCGTCGAGATGCGTCGCGTGCGCGACCTGTCCCCGTACATCGGCCAGAAGATCAAGGCCAAGATCCTGGAGCTCGACAAGAACCGCAACAATGTGGTGCTGTCCCGCCGCCAGTATCTCGAGGAGACCCAGTCCGAGGTCCGTGAGACCTTCCTGTCCCAGCTCAAGAAGGGCCAGATCCGTGAAGGTGTCGTGTCCTCCATCGTCAACTTCGGCGCGTTCGTCGATCTGGGCGGTGTTGACGGCCTGATCCACGTGTCCGAGCTGTCCTGGAAGCACATCGACCACCCGTCCGAGGTCGTCAAGGTCGGCCAGAAGGTCACCGTCGAGGTGCTCGACGTCGACATGGATCGCGAGCGTATCTCGCTGTCCCTCAAGGCCACCCAGGAAGATCCGTGGCAGCGCTTCGCCCGCACCCACGTTCCCGGCCAGATCGTCAAGGGCAAGGTCACCAAGATCGTGCAGTTCGGTGTGTTCGTGTCCGTCGAAGACGGCATCGAAGGCCTGGTGCACATCTCCGAGCTGGCCAACCGCCACGTCGAGAACCCGGAGACCGTGGTCAAGCAGGGCGAGACCGTGTTCGTCAAGGTCATCGACGTCGATCTCGATCGTCGTCGCATCTCCCTGTCGCTCAAGCAGGCGAACGATTACCTCGAGGGCTCCGAGGACTTCGATCCGGCGGCCTACGGCATGCCGGCCGAGTACGACGAGGACGGCAACTACAAGTATCCGGAAGGCTTCGACCCGAACACCAACGAGTGGATCGCCGGTTACGAGAAGCAGCGCGAGGAATGGGAAGCCCAGTATGCGGCTGCCCACGACCTGTGGGAAGAACACAAGGCCTTCGTCGCCAAGGAACTGGAGAACGCCGCGGCTTCCGCAGCCGAGGACGGCCAGGCTCCTCGCGAGGAGAAGGTCCAGGAGACTTCCAACTACTCCTCGAACAACGCCTCCGAAGGCACGCTTGCCGATTCCGACCAGCTGGCCGCCCTGCGCGAGCAGCTGCTCAAGGAGAAGAAGTGAGCGTTTCAGTCGTAACTGACTGAAACGATTCCGATGGCCCCGGGCACCGTGGTGTCCGGGGCCATCCTGTATTCCAGCGATCGAAGGCTTCTATATGATGATCCGCGCATAAGAACGCCGGGCGCAGGGACTGGGTACGATGGACGGTATGGTGATACGAATCGGACTGACCGGAGGCATCGCGGCAGGCAAGAGCACCGTTTCAAGCCGGCTGCGGGAACTCGGGGCGACGGTTATCGACTATGATGCCCTTGCCCGGCAGATTGTCGAGCCTGGGGGAGCGGCGTTGCCCCGTATCGTCAAGGAATTCGGTCCGCAAGCCGTGGGCGCTGACGGTCGGCTGGATCGCAGCTGGCTTGCCGGACAGGTATTCGGCCCGCAGGCCGGCCCGCAGGCAAGGCAACGTCTTGACGCCATCGAGCATCCGCTGATATTCCAGCAGGCGAAGCGTCTCGATGCTCTGGCGGCATCGGAAACCGGCGACGCGATCATCGTGCACGATATTCCGCTGCTGGCCGAGGTCATCGAGGACCTGCCGTTCACTTTCGCGCACATCGTCACCGTGGAAGCGCCCGAACATGTGCGGATCGAACGGATGATGCGCACCCGCGGCATGGACAGGGGGCAGGCCCAGGCGAGGATCGACAGCCAGAGCCCCAGGTCGGCGCGTCTTGCCATCGCGGATACCGTCGTGGATTCCGATGCGGACCTTCCGGTGATGCTCGCCCGCGTTGACCGCCTGTACACGCAGTGGGCCCGGGAATCGTGTGTGCGGCCGGCATAACGGTCCGCTGTAGGGCAACAAATCGAACATAAGTACGAAAGCATTGCTACGCTGGTGACAGCACGAACACGCCAAGGTCCAGCCTTGGCTTCAGCGCCGTCTGGGCTTCGGCAGGCCTGTCAGGCGTGCGGATAATCATCACGGAAGGAACGGCTGTGAGCATCTCCATCGAGCGGACGGACAACCCATTCGTCGTCAAGGCACCATACCAACCGTCCGGTGACCAGCCCCAGGCGATCGAGGAGCTCGCCGGGCGCATCAACAACGGCGAGAACGACGTTGTGCTCATGGGCGCCACCGGCACCGGAAAGACCGCGACCGTCGCATGGCTGATCGAGAAATTGCAGCGGCCCACCCTGATCCTCGAGCCGAACAAGACCTTGGCGGCGCAGTTGTGCGCCGAATTCCGCGAGCTCATGCCGGACAACGCCGTGAGCTATTTCGTGTCCTACTATGATTACTACCAGCCGGAAGCCTACATTCCCCAGACCGACACGTATATCGAGAAGGACTCGAATATCAATGACGATGTCGAGCGGCTCCGCCACGCCGCGACGGCGAATCTGCTCACCCGTCGGGATTGCGTCGTGGTCGCCACCGTCTCGTGTATCTACGGTCTGGGTACGCCTGAGGAGTACGCGGGGCGCATGCTGTTCCTCAAGGAGGGCCAGCAGATCGATCGCGATACCTTGCTGCGCACATTCGTCGACATGCAGTACAAGCGCAACGATATCGCATTCACGCGCGGTACTTTCCGTGTGCGGGGGGACACCGTGGAGATCATCCCGGTGTATGAGGAGCTGGCCATCCGTATCGAGTTCTTCGGCGACGAAATCGACCGTATCTCGACCTTGCATCCGATCACCGGCGATGTCATCGACCACGTCAGCCAGGTGCATATCTTCCCCGCCTCCCACTATGTCGCCGGCCCCGAACGTATGGAACGGGCGCTGCGCACTATCAAGGAGGAGCTGGACCATCGTGTAGCGGAGTTGCGCAAACAAGGCAAGGAGCTGGAAGCGCAGCGTCTGACCATGCGCACGACGTATGACCTGGAGATGCTTACCCAGGTCGGCACATGCGCCGGTGTCGAGAACTATTCACGGCATTTCGACGGCCGTGAGCCGGGCACCCCGCCGCATACCCTGCTCGATTTCTTCCCGGACGATTTCCTCCTGGTCATCGACGAGTCCCATGTCACGGTCCCGCAGATCGGGGCCATGTACGAGGGGGATGCCAGCCGCAAACGCACGCTGGTCGAACACGGGTTCCGTCTGCCCTCCGCAATGGACAACCGCCCGCTCAAATGGGACGAGTTCCTGCAACGCGTCGGACAGACCGTCTACCTTTCGGCGACCCCGGGCGATTACGAGCTCGGGCTTTCCGACGGCGTGGTGGAACAGATCATCCGCCCGACCGGCCTGCTGGACCCGAAGATCGAGGTCAGGCCGGTCGAGGGGCAGATCGATGACCTGCTCGCCGAAATCAAGGACCGTGTCGCGAAGAACGAGCGCGCGCTCGTGACCACCCTCACCAAGAAGATGGCGGAGGATCTGACCGACTACCTGCTCGACAAGGGCATCAAGGTCGAATACCTGCATTCCGACGTCGATACGCTCAGGCGTGTGGAGCTCCTCCGTGAGCTGCGTGAGGGAAAGATCGACGTGATCGTCGGCATCAACCTGCTACGAGAAGGGCTCGATCTGCCGGAAGTCTCGCTCGTGGCGATTCTGGACGCCGACAAGGAAGGATTCCTGCGTTCCTACCGTTCGCTGATCCAGACCATCGGCCGTGCCGCGCGCAACGTGTCTGGCACGGTCATCATGTACGCCGATGAGGTCACCGACGCCATGAACAAGGCGATCACCGAGACCGAGCGGCGGCGCGCCAAGCAGATCGCCTACAACAAGGAGCACCATATCGACCCCAAGCCGCTGATCAAGAAAATCAGCGACGTCAACGACATGATCGCCAAGGAGGACGTCGACACGCAGACCCTGTTGGCGGGCGGCTATCGGAACGCCGGGAAGGCCGGCAACTCGCATCTGGGCGTGCCGAATGTCGACCAGGATGAGATCGACAAGCGGCATGAGGAGATCCTCAAGGCGGGGCTTCCCGCGCAGGATCTGGCCGATCTCATCCGCCAGATGAGCGATCAGATGCACACGGCCGCCGAGCAGCTCCAGTTCGAGCTTGCGGCACGGCTGCGCGATGAAATCCGCGACCTGAAGAAGGAGCTGCGGCAGATGACGCAGGCGCAGCAGTAGTGCGGGCGAGGGGTGCGGGAGCGCTCGCACGGCCGTAGCGCGTGCAGGTGGCTTTACCGGCGGATTGTCGATATGCGTCAGCCGTTCTTTCTATGCTTGTCCGTATGGCAGAAACACCGGTAGCATTCATGATCGCGACCTTCGCGGTTCTCGCTGTATTCGTCGTCGTAGACCTGTTCATCATCGGCCGCAGGCCCCATGTGCCGTCGACCAAGGAATGTCTGCAACATATCGCCTTCTTCGTCGTCGCAGCGTTGATTTTCGGCGCGATCATCTGGGCCGTCGCGGGGTCGAAACCCGCGGTCGAGTTCTATTCGGGCTGGATGACCGAGTATTCGCTCAGCGTCGACAACCTCTTCGTCTTCGTGATCATCATGTCGAATTTCGCGGTGCCCAAGGAGCTGCAGAAATATGTTCTGAGTGTCGGCATCACTGTCGCGCTGGTGCTGCGTGGCATCTTCATCCTGGTCGGGGCCGCGATCATCCAGCGGTTCACCTGGGTGTTCTTCCTGTTCGGCGCGTTCCTCATCGTCACCGCCCTCAAACTGGTCACCGGGCACGACGATGACGAGGAATACCATGAGAACGGCATCATCCGCGCGCTGCGCAAGGTCATGAAGATCACCGACGAATACGATGGCGAGAAGCTGCGTACCGTGAAGAACGGACAACGGTTCTGGACGCCGATGCTCATCGTGTTCCTCACCATCGGCACCACGGATGTCATGTTCGCGTTCGATTCGATTCCGGCGATTTTCGGCCTGACCAAGGACCCGTTCATCGTGTTCACCTCGAATGTGTTCGCGCTGTTGGGTCTGCAGCAGCTGTACTTCCTGCTCGGCAAGCTGCTTGACAAGCTCGTCTATCTGCCTGTCGGCCTGTCCGTGGTCCTTGGGTTCATCGGTATCAAGCTCATCATGGAAGCCCTGTCCGGCAATTCGCTGCCGTTCATCAACGGCGGCCACCCGGTCTCGTGGGTGCCGGAAGTGCCGACATGGCTGTCCCTGCTGGTGATTGTGCTCGCGCTTGGCGGCTCGGCGTTGGCCAGTGTCCTCAAGATGAAGCAGGAGGAGCGCCGGGAACAGGCACAGCAGGTTTCCGAAGGCGACTGAGGTCGATGGGCCCGCCGGCTCCCGACCCGTAGATTGCCCGGCGGTAACATGCGGATATACCGGCGGTGAATGCGTCATGAAGCCGTTGTGAGCGTTCACAACACAGTTGTCCGAATGGTTGGCGCATGGCGGGGGAACCGAGTAGACTAGCATACGGAAACAGGATTCTCGCCTGTTCGATAGAAAAGCAAGTTGAAACAGAGGCAGGTATTCATGCGTAAAGCAAAGATCGTCGACACGATCGGTCCAGCCACCGAGTCCCTCGAAGGCATCACCAAGCTCGTCGAAGCCGGTATGGACGTCGCGCGTCTCAACCGCTCCCACGGCACCCCTGAGGATCATCTCAAGGTCTACAACAACGTGCGTGCGGCTTCCAAGGCGACCGGCCGTAACGTCGCGGCGCTGGTTGACCTGCAGGGCCCGAAGATCCGCTGCGGCTGGTTCAAGAAGAACGCCGAGGGCGAGGACAAGGTCCAGCTGACCGAAGGCCAGGAGTTCATCATCACCACCGACGATGTCGAAGGCGACGAGCATATCACCTCCACCACGTTCAAGGGCCTGCCGGGTGACTGCCATCCGGGCGACCCGATCCTCATCGATGACGGCAAGGTCCGTCTCGAGGTCACCAAGGTCGAGGGCAACAACGTGCACACCAAGGTTGTCGTGGCCGGTCCGGTTTCCAGCCACAAGGGCATCAACCTGCCGGGTGTCGCGGTGTCCCTGCCCGCCCTGACGGAGAAGGACGAGGCCGACCTGCGCTGGGCCATCCGCACCGGCGCCGATATCATCGCCATGTCCTTCGTGCGTTTCGCGACCGATATCGATCGCGCCCACGAGATCATGGACGAGGAAGGCCGCCGTATCCCGATCGTCGCGAAGATCGAGAAGCCGCAGGCTGTCGAGAATCTCGAGGAGATCGTCAAGACCTTCGACGGCATCATGGTCGCCCGTGGCGATATGGCCGTTGAAATGCCGTTCGAGGAGGTGCCGCTGGTCACCAAGCGCTGCATCGAGCTGGCTCGCCAGTACGCCAAGCCGGTCATCGTGGCCACCGAGGTGCTCGGCTCCATGGTGCATTCCCCGGTTCCGTCCCGTGCTGAGGCGTCCGACTGCGCGAACGCGGTGCTTGACGGCGCCGATGCGACCATGACCTCCAACGAGACCGCTGTCGGCGAGTACCCGACCGAGACCGTGAAGACCATGTCCCGCATCTCCGGCTACGCGACCGAGCACGGTTTCGACCGCATCCCGGCGCTGAAGAACCTGGATATGTCCAACAGCGGCGCCGTGTCCTCCGCCGCCGTTGATTTGGCAGAGAAGGTCAACGCGAAGGCCATCGTCGCCTACACGCAGACCGGCAACACCGTGCATCGCGTCTCCCGCGAGCGTCCGGCCGCCCCGATCTACGGCCTGACCACCAACGAGCACACCTACCACTGGCTGGCTCTGAGCTGGGGCACCGAAGCGTTCCTGCTTGATGAGGATTACCATGACAAGAACCGCAGCGACCTCATGGTGTTCACCGACAAGGTGCTGCGTGACGCAGGCAAGGTCGCTGATGGTGACCGCATCGTGGTGCTCAGCTCCGCGCAGGGCGAGCATCGTCCCGGCAGCACGGATTCAATCTACGTGCACACGGTCGGCGCTTGCGACTGATGCGGGCTCATTGATGATGCTCCACAGCGTCATCTAACAAACAGGAGGGGCTCCCAACCCAGATGGTTGGGAGCCCCTCCTGTTGTGTCAGATAACGGGTAGGCCCGAACAGGCATTACTTGGTTCGGCGTTCGGCGCGCGCTTTCGCGATGCGCTGAATAAGCCGGGGGTGCACGCCCGACTGCTCCGCCTTTTCAGCTTCCAGATGCTCCCTCAGGCGCATGATGGCGATGATGGTCTTCGCATCCACGATGGTGGCGTTGATGACCATGTCGGAAGCCTCTTCCGGGGTCACCAGCCGCACGTTGGGACGAGGGGTCTCAGGGCCGAGCTCGCCACGCTCGACAGCGGTCAGTCCAGTCGCGAAGAAAATGGAGGTATGCTGTGTCGAAAAGCTCGGGGTGTTGATGAAGCGTACCACCTGGACAAGCTCCTTGGCCTCATATCCGGCCTCCTCGCGCAGTTTGCGCACGGCGACCTCATGGGGACGCTCGTTGGAATCCGAGGCATGGCCCGCGGGAATCTCCAACGTCCAGCGGTGGGTAGGCAGGCGGTATTGTTCGACCAGCGGGATACGACCGTCATCCGTCAGACCGATGATACCGACCGTGTCCCCGTTGTTCTCCTCGACGAAGAACCGCTCGAAATGGCCGACCTGCGAGGAATCGAAGGACACCTGGTCCACATTGAAATAGTGGCTGTGCATCACCTGATGCCGTGCTTCTTCCTTCACCGGTGCGGGACGCCACGGATCGAATTTGCGGAAGGTTGTCTCGCTCATTGTTCCTCCTTGATAATCGCCTTGTACGTAGGTATCCGCCTTCGCATATTCTACGCCGGGCAACAAGAGGAGGCACTGGTCGTGTTCGCGCCATATGTCGGGATATGACGTGAACACGGCCAGTGCCTCCTTCCGAATGCCCTCATACCGCGAGCGCCGGTACCGGGCGGGGCTCCAGGGTCACGGGGGAGCCGATGCCCAGCGATGCCGGAAGCTCACCCGCAGGCATCTGCACGGTGACCTGGGTCTTGCTGTAATCGACCACCGTATCCACACGCACCAGGGACCCAAGGAAATGAACCATCGAAACCCTCGCCGGGGCGCCCTGCGCCTCGCCGCCCAATGCGCCCGGCGCATCCGTATCCGCAACGGCATGGAGGGTGATGTTCTCCGGGCGGACCAGCACGTTGACCGCGGCGCCCTTGGCGGAATTTGGCAGCAGAGGGACACGATGGCCGAATATCTCGGCCTGTGTGCCGTCGGAGGAACCGGGGAGCCTGTTCGTCAGACCGATGAAGGTCGCGACGTATTCCGTTGCCGGACGGCGATACAGGGTCAGGGGGTCGGCGATCTGTTCGATGCGCCCATGGTTCATCACGCCGATGCGGTCGGCGATGGCGAGCGCCTCTTCCTGGTCATGGGTGACGAACACGGTGGTCGTACCGGCTTCAAGCTGGATGCGGCGGATCTCATCACGCAGCTGGACGCGCACTTTGGCGTCGAGTGCGGACAGCGGTTCGTCAAGAAGCAGTACGCGCGGGTCGATGGCCAGTGCGCGGGCGAGTGCCACGCGCTGCTGCTGGCCGCCGGACATCTGCTGGGTATATTTGCCTGCCTGATCGGACAGGCCGACGAGTTCGAGTTTTCCCATGGCCCGGCGTCGGCGTTCCTCTCTGCCGACGCCACGGATCTCGAGGCCGAATTCGACGTTTTGCAATGCGCTCATATGAGGGAAGAGCGAGTAGGCCTGGAACACCATGGCCATGCCGCGTTTGTTCGCGGCGACCGATGTCATGTCCTGGCCGCCGACCAAGATACGGCCGCGCTGGATGTCCTCCAGCCCTGCCAGGGAGCGTAGTGCGGTCGATTTGCCGCATCCTGAGCCGCCGAGCAGGACGACCATCTCGCCTGGCTTGATTTCGAGGTTGAAATCGTCGAGTGCTTTGACGTCGGAACCAGGATAGATTTTGTCGATGCCGAGCATCTGGACGCCGCCTCCGCGACCGGAGGATTGTGCAAGGACCGCTTGCGCGGCCTGTGCGACGCTGCCGTTGCCATCCGGCGCCTCTGCTGGTGTGCTGCCCGGTGTGCTTGCGCCGTGGGCGACGGAATGGCGTTGTGTCATGGACATTTCAGTTATCCTCCTTGGATCGGCGCATGGCGCCGGAGATAAGGTCGAGGGACACGAGCAGCAGGACGCCGAAGAGCAGCGCGAGCAGCGACATGGCCGTGGAGATCTGGGAGTTCGATTGCCCCAGCTGGTATAGGGCGACTTGCAGGTTCATGCGTCCCAACAGGGATGCCACCGTGTATTCGCCGAGCACGACGGAAATGGAGATGAACGATGCCGACAGGATCGACTGCCACAGGTTGGGCATGAGCACGCGGAAGAACACACGCGGCCATGAGGCGCCCAATGAGCGTGCGGCTTCGCATAGGGTCAGCACGTCGATTGAGTTGAGCCCGACTGCGATTGCCCGGAAAGCGTAGGGCATCACGAGGATCGCGTAGGCGAAGCACAGCCAGATCGGGTTGGTGCTCAGTACGTCGGCGGACAGCCAGCGGTAGATCGGGCCGAGGCCTACGACAAGCACGATGGCGGGGATGGTCAGGGGGAGTGTGGCGATCCATTCGATGACGCGTTCCATGCGGCGTGAGCGGATATGCGCGATGACCATCACCGGCACGAGCAGGAGCAGCATGATGATGACGGTCACCACGCACAGTGCCAGGGATGTGCCCAGCCCCGACCATAGGGTCGAGAGGTCCGCGCCCAGCGAGCTGCCGTCGCCGGTGAAAATCGCCTTCCATGGGGCGAGGCTCCAGCGGCCCGACAGGGGGTGCCTGAGGGTGAAGATGAGCATGGAGACCAATGGGATGCCGAGGAACAGCAGGGTGAGTGCGAGCACGGCGGTCTTGATGGCGCGCTGGCGACGGATGCGTTCGAGCCGCAACTGCGGGGGAGTGACGGTGTCCGGCACGGTGCCGGCTGGCGCCGCATTGTGCGTGATATCCGGTGTGGTGCTTACTGCCAACGTCCGGCCCTCCTTTCCAAGGCATGGCTGAGGATCATGACCGCGGCCACGACGACGATCATCGCGAAAGCGAGTACTTGGGCGAAGCCTTGCTGGTTGGGGTCCATTTCGTTGCGCATGGCGCCCTGGATCATCAACGGGACGAGGATCGAGCGTTGTGAGAACAGGGCGGCGGCTGTCGCATACGCGGAGAACGCGTTGGCGAACAGCAGCAGGAGTGCCGAGATGAACCGTGGCAGCAGGATCGGCCCGGCGATCTTCGTCCAGTACTGCCAAGTGCTGCCGCCGAGGTTTTCGGTGGCCTCCCGCCACTGGGGGCGGATCGAGTCGACGGCGGGCAGGAAGATGATGATCATCAGGGGGATCTGGAAGTAGCAGTAGATGGTGATGAGCCCCGGCAGGGTGCTCAGCCAGTTCGGATTGACGGTCTGCCCTGTCAGCTGGTGGATCAGCATCGTGCCAACGCCATTGATGCCGATGGTCGCGATGAACGCGAAGGCGAGCATGACGCCTCCGAACTGGGCGAGGACGGACGAGATGGCGGAGACCACCCGTCTGAGTGCGCCGTTCGGTTTGGCTCCGATGGTCAAGGCGTATGCCGCCGCGGCCCCGACGACGGCCCCGATCAGCGCGGATACGGCGGATACGAGCAATGACGTCGCGAACGCCGAGATGGTGTTCGGCTCGGCGAGCTTGTGGAAGTTCGCCATGGTGAAGCCGCCCTGGGGTGACCGGAAGGCTCCGAAGACCACAATGAGGGTGGGGGCGAGCAGGAAGCACGCGGTGTATGCGAAGAACGGGATTGATACCGCGACGGTGCCCAGCTGTTTACGGTGCCGGGTGAAGATGGACAGGTGCGGGGAAGCGGAAGGCCCCGCCGTCGCGGGCGTGCGCGTTGCGCCGGCGGTGGCGGGGGAACCGGGGTATGTTGCTGCAGTCATATGACGTGCGCTTTCATCGATGAATCGGTGCCGTGATGCCGTTGCGGCGTACGCCGACGGGGGAATGCTCCAGCCCGTCGGGTTCGCCGGTCAGCATCGCGGCACCGGAGTGTTCAGTTGCCGATCGCCGAGTCCCAGTTGTTCTGGAGCCAGGTGGTGATTCGCGTGGAATCGGAGTTGGTGTAGGTGATCGGGTCGCCTTCGATGGTGGTCGCCGACTTCAGCGCGGTCTTGTCAACGGTGCCGGCCTTCTCCATCGCGTCGAGCAGCACCGGGTTGGCGCCGCCCTTGAGCCACAGGTTCTGTGCGTCGGCCGTGTAGAGGAACTCCTCCCACAGGCGGGCGGCCGCCGGGTGCGGGGCGTCCACGTTGATGGCCTGGTTGTAGTAGCTGACCACCTGGGCGTCCTTGAAGGTCTTGTACTTCCAGGTGACGCCCTTCTTCTTCAGGCTGCTCTGGTAGGAAGCCTGGTTGTAGGTCCAGTCGAACACGACGCCGGTCTGGCCGGAATCGATGGTGCCGTCGGTCACGTCGACGGTGGTGAGGTTGCCGGCTTCCTTGAGCTTCTTGAAGAAGTCAAGGCCGGGCTGCAGGTTCTTGATCGTGCCGCCGGACAGCTGGTTGACCATGAGGTATCCGTTGAAGGCGGCGCCTGCCTCGGCGGGCTTGCCGTTGAGCGCGACGGTGCCGGCGAACTTGGAATCGAGCAGGTCGTTGATCGAGCTGATATCACCGTACTTGTCGGCGTTCCAGCCGATGGACATGATGCCGGTGTAATCGGCGTAATACTTGCCGTCGGCGTCCTTGACGGAATCGGGAATGTCGTTCCACGCCTGCACCTTGTACGACGCGAACTGCTCGGTGTTGGTCGAGGCGACCGCAAGGCCGAGGTCGTAGACGTCGGGGGCGGCGTCCGTGCCCTTATTCGTCTTGCCGGCATCGATCTCCTCCTTGGAGGAGGCGTTCGGGTTGAGCTCGGTGATCTTGATCTTCGGATACTTCTTCTTGAACGCTGCGATGACTTCGCCGTAATCAGACCAGTCGTGTGGCAGGGCGATGACGTTGAGCGCGCCCTCCTTCTCGGCTGCGGCGACCAGATCGTCCATCGTGCCGAAGTCCTTCAGGGAGGTCGCCTTGGCGGACTTCTCGTTGACCGTCACCGCCTTGCCTGACGACGCAGACGAGGACGAGGAGGAGCCGCATGCCGCCATGGACAGGGCGAGGACCGCCGCCATGGGGATGGCGAGTGCCTTACGCAGGGAAATCATATGTACCAGTCTTTCCTGAGATTGATTTCATTCGTTGGTTTTTGTGTCTGTATGGACAGAAGGCACTATATGCGTACGGATTGAAGCGGGATTGACGTTGACATGAATCCTCGGTGGGGTATGATGTCGCGTTGTTGAACCCGTGGTGAAATATCGGTTCGTTGGCTGGGAATGACGTTCCGAATCGCAGGTCCGTATAGTGTGGTAGAATATTGCCTTGTCGCGCGAACAAGCGGGAAATGAAGCCCCTGTATCCCAATTGGTAGAGGAAGCAGCCTCAAAATCTGCGCAGTGTGGGTTCGAGTCCCACCGGGGGCACCGGATTGACGAACAGCCGCGGACGGGTACCACCCGCCGCGGCTTTCTCTTTGGGTTATAGCCAGCATGGGTTGGTCAACAGGTTCGACGGGTTAAATGACAAAATGTGTGTTTTATTCCGGCGTGTCGAGGTGGCGTCATCGGCGTATCCCGCTCGGTCGTTTCCTGCATCAAGCCCCGATCCGTGGCGTATAGGAGAAATCGTGGTGTTTTAGGCTTCGTTCTTTGGGAGCGTATAAGCCGACACGCGTTCCGGCGCCGGCGCCCCATAGCTCGCAAACCGTGTATCACACCTTCTGCCGACGCTGAGGGACGTCTCAGTGTCGACAGAGGCAGAACAAGCCTTGGTCGACGCCGGGTGTGCCGTGAGCGTCGGCAGGCGCAGGCCGGCGGCACGACATCCCGATAGTCGGGGACGGACAGGCGAACGATGAATCATCCCACGACACGCAACCCCCGCAAGGGCTCGGCGGCATCATTGGCACCACGATTTTCCCTATACGCCCGATCCGTGTGATGTCGGCGTCACATCCCCTCTGCTGGTTGCTATGAGGAGAGTATCCGGGGTAATGTCCTCTCGTCTGTCATCTGACTCTGCCGAATCATGTTTTCCGGAAAAGTCAAGCGGGGACTCCGATAATGCCCCGGACGGTAAATCACCCCTCGACACGCCTTACAGCAATAGGGATAAGCGGCAGAATAAAACACACATTTTGTCATTTAACCCTGCCCGCCGCCATTCCTTCCACAAACTGTCTACGCTAAGGCCACCGCTAGTGTAACCGGTTTGCAGACGTAATCGACAGCATGTGCTCATTCAGAACGACACTCCGCAGTACCCCACAGATGTTGACTGGTGACCCTGAAACTGTATATATGAGACAATAAGCAATTCGTCTGTGAGGGATGTCGGAAAGGAAATCTACGAGATGCAAGGAGGCGCGTTGTCTATGGGGTATGTGGTGGTTGGGATCTGCATCGTGGCGGCGATTGTCATCGTTGCTTTGCTGGTGTTTAGGGAGAAGAACGCAGGATATCGTCATCAGCAGAATGAATCTCATCCGGATGGTGCCGTCGTGGTGACGAAGGGGATTGATGAATCATCCTCATCGGACCAAAATCCGAGCAAGCCCGGTATTCTCGTGGAAATGCTTCCGGTAGAAGCGGCGCCGGATGATCAGTTGGTGGAAATCACCGATGGCGAGGTTCTGGCACATGTGAATAATCTCATTCCTAATTTTGCTCAGACGGGTTTGGCGACTGCTAATGCCATCCAAGCTGCGAATGCCGGAAGCGAAGTTCTGTATCGTGCCATCATTCCATCTGGTGCGACTCTTGCGAAGTCGAAGGGGACGGTAGGAGCCGTGCGCGGTTTTTATCGTGGTGCTGACGGAAGAATAGCCGGACACGCCGATTTCGTTGCTGAACATGCGCAGAATGGGGCGGCTGCAGTGGCAAATACCGCGTCGGCTGCCATGAGCGTTGCGTCTATGGTCGTAGGTCAGTATTACATGGCTCAGATCAATGGGAAGATTGAAAAAATCAATAATGAGATTTCAAAAGTCGCAGACTTTCAGAAGAATGAGTTTAAAAGTCGGGTGGCGTCGCTCATAGCTCGCGTGAAGCGTATTGCTGATTTTCAGATGGAAACCCTTGAGAAGGATGAGCTGAGGTTACCGGGGATAGCGCAACTTGACAATCTGGAAAAGGATTGCACCGAGTTGCTCGGTCAGGCGAATTTTACCCTGGCGGGATATGCAAAGCATCATGATCTGGATTATCAGGCTTATGAAAAGGAATTACAGGAGGCGCAGATCTGGTGTACGTATCAAAAAATGCTTCTCGATATGCTCTATAAGATCTCGGATCTTCGTTTCGCGCTTCATCTTGGGGCAGTATCGAGGGAACAGTGCAATGCGGTATTGCCAATGTATGCCAAGCAGGTTGAAGATACACGGAAGTTGTTGGCCGAATGGCACGATGCCATGGCGAAGCGATTGCAAGTCGATGCTGAGAAGGCAAGGCGTAAGAGATCGGGATTCGACGGGGCGGTCCATTTCATTCCCGGATTGTTCAACGATGACCAGAACTTTGAAGCGCTTGATGGCAAGACGGTAAGAATGATAAAAGATCAAAAGGCGAACCATGCGCCTGAACGATGGGACACATCAAATCTTTATGCGCAGGACGTGCAGTTGATTTCCAAGAATGGGAAAATCTATTACCTGCCGCCAAGCAAGACGGAGTAGCGCGACAAAGGGCAAGCCATCTGGAGGGCAGGCTATGGATGTTTTTCTGCTCCGATGCTGGTTATTGCGACGTGGCCCGAGCCTATCGCCTAACGCATTGGCAGACTGATTGGACGGGTGGTGACAAGTCCGGGTCCCACCGGTGCGGCATCAATGCATCGGCATCCGCTATCACGGCGGGTGCTCTGCTTTTCCTGGCTTTGCTTTGTGCGGAATCCGCTTCCTTCCGTATCCGTCATTTCCTTCACCGGCCGCCGGCATCCGCCGGTGTCCGAAATTTCTCGCTATGCCGCTTGTCTTGACATGGACAGCTGGTATCATCGCTAACAGAATGACGGCAGATTGTGCCTGCGGTGTGGGTCCGCGTAGAAGGGCATGGATCGGTCTCGGCTTCGGTGCGGCGCGTATTGGCGTGTCTGCCGGTGAATTAGGAAAGAGGCAGAGATGACTGCGAAGAATGAGACGGAACAGGCACAGCCGGCGACCCCGGTGCTCACTGATGACGAGCTGAAGGCTGTCGCGGCAGGCGAGCCGGTGGCGTCCGCCGATCAGGAGGCAGCCGCTTCCGAGCCTGACGAGAATCGCAAACGCACGGTCGTAGTGGCCGAGGATGAATCCGTGAACCGCATGGACCTGGTCGCCATGCTTGAGGACAGCGGCTACGAGGTTGTCGGCGAGGCCGCCAACGGCGAGGAGGCTGTCGAGCTCACCCGCAAGTATCGTCCGGATGTCGTGTGCATGGATGTCAAGATGCCGCGCATGGACGGCATCACCGCCGCCGGCGTGATCTGCGATGAGAACATTGCCCCGGTGGTCATGCTCACCGCGTTCTCCCAGCCTGATCTGGTCAAGCAGGCCACCGGTGCCGGCGCCATGGCGTACGTCACCAAGCCGTACGAGGAGTCCAAGCTCCTGCCGGCGCTCGAAGTGGCCATGGGCCGGTTCCAGGAGATCAACGATCTGCTCGACAATGTCGAGCGCAGCGAGCACGAGCTCAATGAGACGCGCGACCAGCTGCATGAAGCCGAGGAGAAGCTCAAGAAGGCGCAGGAATCGCTCGAGGAACGCAAGCTTGTCGACCGTGCCAAGGGTCTGCTCATGGACAAGGCGGACTTCTCGGAGCAGGGTGCGTTCCGTTGGATCCAGAAGACCTCGATGGATCAGCGTATCCCGAAGAAGCGCCTGGCCATGGCCATCATCGCCAAGTACGGGGACCAGAAGCCGGAAACCGCCGATGAGTGACGCCACCGAACAACAAGGTAGCCAGGAAGGTGCCGCGGACAAGGATTTCCGCGGCACCTTGCTTGTCGTAGACGGCCATTCGCTCGCGTTCCGTGCATACTTCGCCCTGCCTGTCGAGAATTTCTCGACGACATCAGGCCAGGCCACGAACGCGGTATGGGGCTTCGCCACCATGCTTGCGCAGGTCATCGAAGCCGAACATCCCGACCGGCTTGCGGTCGCATTCGATGTCAAAGGCGGGACATTCCGCAACACGCTGCTGCCCCAGTACAAGGGCACGCGTGATGCCGCGCCAGAGGACCTGCTCACCCAGCTGCCGCTGATCCAGGAGCTGCTCGACGCCCTGGGGGTGGCGCATATCGAGAAGCAAGGCTATGAGGGCGATGACATCATCGGCACGCTCGCCACGATGGGCGAGGACGCGGGATACCGCACATTGGTGCTCTCAGGCGACCGTGACGCGTTCCAACTGGTAGACAACGCCATCACCGTACTGTTCCCGGGCCACCATTTCAAAGACCTCAAGCATATGACGCCGCAGGCTGTCGAGGAGAAATACCACGTGAGCCCGCAGCAGTATCCCGATCTTGCAGCCCTGCGCGGCGAAACCGCCGACAATATTCCCGGCGTGCCCGGAGTCGGCGACGGCTATGCGGCCAAGTGGATCAACCAGTACGGCTCACTGGAGGGGATCATCGAGCATGCCGACGACATCGGCGGGAAGAAGGGCCAGGCGCTGCGTGACAACATCGAGCAGGTCAAGCTCAACCGCAAGGTCAACGCGCTGGTGCGTGACGTCAAACTCGATGTCGGTATGGACGATTTCGCGTTCGGGCCGATGGATCCCGACCGTGTGGCGAAACTTTTCTCACAGCTTGAGTTCGGTGTGCGCACGCGCAGCAAGGTCATGAAGGCCTTCGGCGGTAAGCCGGCCGGCGCGGCCGCGGTATCCCCGCCACAGGCCGGGGCGGCCGAAGCCGGGATGAACCAGCCCGGCGAATCCATCGATGTCATGCACGCGCAGGATGCCTCGCAGCTTCGGGCATGGCTACAACGGTACGCCGCGTCGCTTGCGGCGCCGGATGACGGTCGGACGGCGACAGCCGGATCCTCCGCATCATCTGCACATGCCGCATCATCCGGCCCGGAGGATGACGAGCGACTGGACACCCCGGTGGAACGGACCGGCCTCGACATCGACCATGATGCGCAAGGCGCCGAGCATGTCAGACGCGGCTGGGTGCTCTATGCCGAAGGAAGCGGCAAGCCGGGAGACGCCCATTGCACCCGCATCGCGCTGCTCGTGGAAGACAAGGCGCTCGTGCTCGCATGCCCGCTCGACGATGACACCCGATCTGCCCTGCAAGGGTTCATCGACCGTCACCACGGCGAAATGATCGTCCACGGGTACAAGGAGCACATGCATCTTCTGGAAGCGGCCGGACTGGTCGCCCGACGGCCGGTTTTCGATACGAAGCTCGCCGGGTATCTCGTACTTCCCGACTTCCACCCCGAATCCCTGGACCAGGCGGCGGAACGGTTCATCGACGTGCATATCGACGAGCACGAACGTCCCGCCCAAGGCCAGCTCGACCTTGACGGGACGGATTGCGACGAGGATACGCATGATGACGCGGCCGTCGCGACCCGTCTGGCGACTATCAGGGAACTCGCGGTCCGGTTGTCGGGAACCCTCGACGAGCGCAAGCAGTACGGTCTGCTCACATCTCTCGAGCTTCCCGTCTCGGAAGTGCTGTTCCACATGGAAGATGTCGGGGCATGCGTCGACCAGTCACGGCTGGTTGCCTTGCGTGACCAGTTCGCCGCGGATGCCCGCCAGGCCCAGGAAATCGCGTGGAAGGCCGCCGGGCGTGAAATCAACCTGCAAAGCCCCAAGCAACTGCGCACCATCCTGTTCGAGGACCTGGGCCTCAAACCCTTGCGCAGGACGAAATCCGGGCAATACACCACCGACGCGGCCACGCTTACTGCACTGTACGCGCGTTCGGCGAACGGCAATGAGCGGGCGAACGATTTCCTTGGAGCCTTGCTGCGGCATCGTGAGACGAACAAGCTCAGGCAAATCGTGCAGACCCTGATCGACGCGACCAATCAGCGCGACAGCCGCATCCACACGACATTCGAGCAGACGGTCGCGGCGACCGGGCGTCTCAGCTCCGTCGACCCGAATCTGCAGAACATCCCGAACAGGAATGTCGCCGGGCGTGAAATACGTTCCGCTTTCGTTCCCGGGCCGGGGTACGCGTCGCTGCTCAGCTGCGACTACTCGCAGGTCGAGCTGCGCATCATGGCGGACCTTTCGGGCGACGAGGCGCTGATCGAGGCGTTCCGCTCGGGGGCGGACTTCCATAAATACGTGGCGAGCCTGGTATACCAGGTCCCGGTCAGCGAAATCACCCCCGACCAGCGCAGCCACGTCAAGGCGATGAGCTACGGCCTGGCCTATGGGCTGAGCACGTACGGGCTCGCCCAGCAGCTGCATATCAGTCCTGCGGAGGCCGACGTGCTCAAGGAGAAGTATTTCGCGACCTTCGGCAAGGTCCATGATTACCTCGAATCCCTGGTCGCCAACGCCAGACGAGACGGGTATACCGAAACGGTGTTCGGCCGCAGACGGTACTTCCCGGCATTGCATTCCGCCAAACGCCAGGCGCGCGAGGCGGCTGAACGGGCCGCGTTGAACGCGCCGATCCAAGGGTCCGCCGCCGACATCATGAAAATCGCCATGGTGCGCGCAGACCAGGCGTTGCGCGATGCCGGAGTGGCCAGCAGGATCATCCTGCAGATTCATGACGAACTGGTCGTGGAAATCGCCCCGGGTGAGCAGGAGCAGGTTTCCGCTCTGGTCAGTGACGCGATGGAGCATGCCGTCAAGCTGGCGGTCCCGCTCGACGTATCGGTGGGTATCGGGGCCGACTGGCAGCTGGCCGCCCATTGATCGGATTCGGCAGGCGCCCGCACCAACGGCGTCTGCCGGGAAGGAAAGCGAGGGAAGATGCCGAATCTTCAACAGGTGACGGATGCGCTGGAAACGCTTTACCCGTTGCGGTACGCGGAATCATGGGATGCGCCCGGCCTGATCGTGGGCGACCTGGACGCCCGTGTAGCACGGATCGCGTTCGCCGCGGACCCTACTTTCGCGGTCGTCGAGCAGGCGATTCGCTGGCATGCCGATTTGTTGGTATGCCATCATCCGCTCCTGTTCCGCGCTGCCCATGAAGTATCCGCCGCCGGTGTGCATGGCGCGGTCGTCAGCGCATTGTACCGGCATGGTTGCGCGCTGTGGGTGGGGCATACGAATGCCGATGCCGCCTACCGTGGCGTAGGGCAGGCGGCGGCCGACGCGTTCGGTCTGGTCGACCAGCGGCCGTTGACGCCGATCGATGACCCGGCATCGGACCATGCGGTGGGTATCGGGCGCGTAGGACGATTGGCTGAACCGATGCCGCTGCGGGATTTCGCAGGCCTGGTGGCCCGCACGCTGCCGCGCACCGAGTATGGCATCCAGGTCGCCGGCGAGCTGGACGCGCCGGTGAGCACGGTAGCCGTGCTGCCAGGGTCAGGTGATTCGATGTTCAATGAGGTGCGCGCCAGTGGCGCCGACGTGTACGTCACCAGCGACCTGCGTCACCACCCGGCAACGGACGCGCTGGAGCAGGCGCGATGGGAAGCCTCGCTGCGGCGCCAAGGGCTGCATGCGGGCAGCGGCGACGGGCATATTCGCCCTGCCCTGATCAACACCCCGCATTCGGCGATCGAGTCCCTGTGGTTCCGATACGCGCTCGACGACGTGCCCGCAGCCGTAGAGGCGCAGACCGGAGAACGTCCCGAGACGATGTGGATCAGGATGCGTACCGACCCCTGGGATCTGGTGCTTCGCTGAACGGCGTACGAAGCAATGAGCAGACAGGCTGTCGCGCACGGGCATCACATGCGTGCGCAGGAAAGGAGCCGACATGGGAGGACACGTGGAAGAGCACATAGGGGAACAACACAGCGGTGATGATATGGGGGATGCCCAAGATATGCTTGACCGTTCGTCAGACGGCGTCGACATGAACGGGCAGGTCCGCGAGGTCAGCCGCACGACCGTGTTCACCGGACCGATCTTCTCCATCGACGACATCGTGCTCGAACTGCCGACAACGGACGGCAGCACGGCGCGCATCCGCAGGCAGCTGATCCGACACGCCCCGTGCGTGGTCATGCTGGTTCATGACGTGCCCGGCGACCGGTATCTCATCGAACGTGAATACCGCGTCGGCTCCGACCGTTTCGCCTACGGCTTGCCGGCAGGACTGATGGACCCGGGGGAGAACCCCGAGCAGGCGGCCCTCAGGGAACTCGCCGAAGAGACCGGAACGGTGCCCGACACCGCCGACGCCGCGCGTTTCGACCATGCCGGCGCATACTACTCGTCCGAAGGCATGACCGACGAACTCGCCCATATCATGGTGATTCATCTTGACCGGTGGCACACTGAGGAACGCCATTTCGACGCCGACGAGCACGTCGAATCCGCATGGGTTCCATGGCGGCAGCTGCAGGACACCCCGGTCACCGAGTCCAACGCCATCATCGCCATCCAGCATGAGATGCTGCGCCGCACCTGCTTGGGTGGAACGATCGGATAACACACGGCCGTCTTGCTTGCGAGCATGAAGCGCCAAAACGTGAGATACTGGAATCATGCAAATCAGACCTGGTTCCATGTTTCCGCTCGGGGCAAGCTATGATGGCGCGGGCGTGAATTTCGCATTGTTCTCGCAGGTGGCAGACAAAGTCGAACTGTGCCTGTTCGATGAGCATGACCATGAGACGCGTGTCGAGATGACCGAGCAGAACTCGTATGTGTGGCATAACTACCTGCTCGGCATCCAGCCCGGACAACGCTACGGGTACCGTGTCTACGGGCCGTACGACCCCGAACAGGGGCTACGCTGCAACCCACACAAGCTGCTCCTGGACCCGTACGCCAAGGCGATCGAAGGCAACATCGACGGCGATGAAAGCCTGTACTCGTATTGGTTCCGCAGCCCGGACGACACCCATGACATGAACACGCTCGACTCCGCCGCCCACACCATGAAGGCCGCGGTCATCAACCCGTACTTCGACTGGGGCAACGATCAGCATCCCTTCATCCCGTACCACGATTCGGTGATCTACGAGGCGCACGTGCGCGGCATGACCAACCTCAACACGATGGTTCCCCCGGACATCCGTGGCACCTACGCCGGATTGGCATACCCCGGTGTCATCGAGTATCTCAAGAAGCTTGGCGTCACCGCCATCGAGCTCATGCCGATCCACCAGTTCGTCAATGATTCCTTCCTGCAGGAGAAGGGCCTGAGCAACTACTGGGGGTACAACACCATCGGCTTCTTCGCCCCGCAGAACTCCTACTCGAGTTCAGGCGAACGCGGCGAACAGGTCAACGAGTTCAAATCGATGGTCAAGGCGTACCACCATGCCGGTATGGAAGTCATCCTCGACGTCGTGTACAACCATACAGCCGAAGGCAGCAACTACGGGCCGACCCTGAGTTTCCGAGGCATCGACAACAAGGCATACTACCGGCTCGTGGACAATGACCAGCGCCACTACTTCGACACCACCGGCACCGGCAACTCGCTGCTCATGCGTTCCCCATACGCGCTGCGCCTGATCACCGACAGCCTGCGCTACTGGGTGACGGAAATGCATGTCGACGGCTTCCGCTTCGATCTTGCCGCGACCCTGGCGCGCCAGTTCCAGGAGGTTGACAAGCTTTCGGCGTTCTTCGACATCGTCGAGCAGGATCCGGTCATCTCCCGTGTGAAACTCATCGCCGAACCGTGGGATCTGGGCTCCGGCGGCTACCAGGTGGGAGGCTTCCCGTCCAGCTGGTCGGAGTGGAACGGCCGCTACCGTGATTGCGTCCGCGATTTCTGGCGCTCGCAGCCTTCGACCCTGCCGGAATTCGCCAGCCGCCTGATGGGCAGTTCGGACCTGTACGAGCAGAACGGGCGCAGGCCGGTCGCCTCGGTGAACTTCATCACCGCGCACGACGGGTTCACCATGAACGACCTGGTGAGCTACAACAACAAGCACAACGAGGCCAACGGCGAAGGCAACCGGGACGGCGAGAACAACAACCGGTCCTGGAACTGCGGTGTGGAAGGCCCTACGAGCATCCGGGACGTCAACGAGCTGCGCCAGCGGCAGATGCGCAACATGTTCGCCACGCTTCTGGTCAGCCAGGGCATCCCGATGATCTGTGGGGGCGACGAGGTCGCGCGCACCCAGCAGGGCAACAACAACGCGTACTGCCAGGACAACGAGATCTCGTGGACCAATTGGGATCTCAATGATTCCCAGAGGGATCTGCTGCGGTTCGTCAGCAAGATGGTCCATCTGCGGCTCGACCATCCGGTGCTGCATCGTCGCCGGTTCTTCACCGGGCGTGTGCAAGGCGATGACGAGAACGCCATCCCGCAGGTCGAATGGTTCGACCATCTCGGGCGGATCATGGACATGGACGATTGGCAGAACACGCACGCCTCATCCATGATGGTGTACCTCAACGGCAAGGACATCCCCGAAAGCGACTGGTATGGCAACCAGATGGTCGACAACGATTTCATCCTGATCTTCAACGCGCATTACGAGCCGATCATGTTCACGCTGCCTGACGAGAAATACGGTTCCAAGTGGCAGCTGATCGTGGATACCTATAATCCCAAGGGGCCGGAACTGAGCTATGAGGCGGGGTTCGATATCACCGCACAATCGCGCAGCTTCCTGCTGCTCATGAGCGCCGACGACAAGAACAAGGACGAATTGTTCTGACGCCCTCGAGTCCCTGGTTACTGGTCGGACGCGAGCCTGGACTCGAGGGACGGCTCGACGGCCGTCCCTGAAATCCCGTTGTCGTCGTGACGCCGCCGCCAGTGCAGTCTACGACGCCTGCCGGTCCCGGCACCGTTAGCGCCGCCGACACCACTGTCGACGGATTCACGGGTGACCGGGGCATTGACCGGAATGGGGACCGTCCGCATCCCGTCGGCGTCGTTCGACACCGTTGCCGCATCGTATTGGGCGTGGAGCACCTGCGCCTGCATGCGGTCGGTTTCGATCGCGGCGATCTGCCGGGTGAACACCACGAACCATCCGAGGAACAGCAGACCGGCGAGCGCTTCGACATTGGTCAGCGTATTGTCGCCTTCCAGCCAGATGACGCCGGCGTAGGCGCATACCACGATCGCGAGGTCCGAAATCACGTAGACCGCTTTCGACAATTGCGGTGCAAGCCACGGCAGGGCGATCAGCAGGATGCCCATGATGCCGGGCAGGCTACGCGCGAATACGTTGTGCAGTATCGGATGCGGAGTGTACCGGAACATGCCGATACCGAAGAATTCGATGCCGGCGAGTGTCAGCAGGATGGCGAGGATGACGGTGCGCTGCATGAAATGGGGGATGGGCCCCGACCCCAGTTTGGTCTCGTCACCGTGCCAGCGCAAACGCTGCCGGTAGTTCGCCACCAGCTCGGTGATGGCGAAGTAGCTGATGATGACGATGCAGATGCCGCCAAGCATGAGCGTGGAGTTGAACATGCGCGCCGCGAACGTGGTGCGGTCGCCCAGCTGGGAGAAATTGTTGTTCGCCCAATACGGGTCGTCGCTGGTCGAACCCGCTGTGCTCACGCCTGCGATGATGAAGAACGGCAGGAGCGACGCCAGCGTCTTCGCGTTCATGAGTTCCGCTTGCACAAAGGTGACGTAGCCGAAGATTGCGCAGAACGCCGCGCAAATTGCGGGGAGGTATCCGCTCATGGCCTTGCCCATCATCCCGTTGATCATGTCGAGGAACATGAAGGATGTCAGGAATATCGTCGACCCGTAGACCACGGATAGGGCGAGGACTTCGAACAGCCGGCGCACTACGAGATACCAATGGCGCTGCTCGTGCAGCGAGCGGGAGAAATGCGTGTATCCGACGATGAACGAGAAGACCGCGCATGCGGCGCCGATTGCGGCGCATGCGGTGAATGTACGTTGGGTGAGCTGCCAGATCGCGGGAGCGTGGGCGCGGTACAACGTCATCGCCATGAATCCGACCGCCGCACAGATGACGCAGGAAATAAGCCCGGACGATTCAGCCCGCTGATTGCGCCCCACCTTGGTCTCCTCTCTGTCTGACTGACGCCATTGTATCGCCAGCGATAGAGGGGACCCGATGCCGGCCTCCTGCCCGGCCGGCTGAACGGGGTGGCGTCCCTCATGCCCGCTCTCGTGTAGACGGCGCCGCACGTCCGCCGCACGCCCGGATTCCCGTGGTTACGCAAAAGCCGCGGAATCGTTGCAATCCCGCGGCTCTCCGGTCGGGCTGACAGGATTTGAACCTGCGACATCCTGCTCCCAAAGCAGGCGCGCTACCAAACTGCGCTACAGCCCGTTGTGCCAAACGGCACAATCAATCATTATACCGAACGCCTCGACCAGCGCGACACGGCGGTGTCCCCGCTCACGCCCGACTCAAGCCTTCGTTCACGTCCGCGCTCCCACATACTGCAATAGGGCACTGCCGTGTGCGGCTACTCGGATACTATGGTGACCATGACCGAACACGCATATCCCGACCCTTGGCCCGCACCGACGGCGAGCCGCCCGCTCCACGCGACCGTGACCATTCCGGGCAGCAAATCCCTGTCCAACCGTTTCCTCATCCTTGCCGCGCTCGGCACGAAGCCGGTCACGCTGCATGGATTGCTGCGTTCGCGAGACACCGAACTCATGACGGACGCACTGCGCACGCTCGGTGTGCATTGCGAGGCGAATCCAGACACCGAGACCACGGTGACGGTGACACCTCCGGCAGACGGGCGGTTCCACGGTTCGGATACCGTGTATTGCGGGCTCGCCGGCACGGTGATGCGTTTCGTGCCCGGCCTCGTCCTGTTCGCTGACGGTCCAGTCCGCTTCGATGGGGACAAGCAAGCCTACCAGCGGCCGATGGGGCCGATTCTCGACGGGCTCGAGCAACTTGGCGCGACCATCGCCTACGAGGGTGAGTCCGGACGATTGCCGTTCACCATCACTCCGCCACAGCATGCGCATATTGACGGACAGTGCCGGCATGTCGCCATCGACTCGTCATCATCATCCCAGTTCATATCCGGGCTGCTGCTCATCGGCTCGCGGCTCTCCGGTGGGCTCGATCTCACCCACACCGGCGAACACCTGCCCAGCATGCCGCATATCCGCATGACCATGCATGATGTCGAAGCCGCGGGCGGGCATATCAGCATGCCCGAGCCGGGACACTGGATCGTGAATCCAGCGCAGCTTGCACTGCCCGCAGATGTCACCGTCGAACCCGACCTGTCCAATGCCGCGCCCTTCCTCGAGGCGGCGATGATCGCTTCCGGCAGCGTGTCCATACCGAACTGGCCGTATATCACCACCCAGCCTGGGGGACTGCTGCCCGGAATCCTCCAACATATGGGCGCGAGCATCACCCTCGACGGCACGCCATTCGACGAAGCCATGCGGCAAGCCGAAACCGACCCGCGCGCGTCGTACGCCCACCGGTCGGGAACGCTGACTTTGACCGGCAACGGCACCATCCGCGGGCTTGGGGATTACGACATGTCCGCGGCGGGGGAGATCGCCCCGAGTATCGCCGCCGCGGCCGCGCTTGCCGACACGCCGTCCGCCTTGCATGGCATCGGGCATCTGCGCGGTCACGAGACCAATCGTCTGGCCGCGCTGGTCAAGGAGATCACGCGCATCGGCGGGAAGGCCCGGGAGCTGCCGGATGGGCTGGCAATCGAGCCCGTTCCGCGCGCCTTACTGCATGCTGCGGTCATGGAAACCTATGCCGACCATCGTATGGCGACCTTCGCCGCCATGATCGGGCTTGCCGTGCCGGGCATCGAAATCAGCAACATCGCGACCACGCGCAAGACGATTCCCGATTTCCCTGGCATGTGGGCGGATATGCTCGCACAACGCTGATTCGTATCATTGCGGTCATGCAGATCGCTGGTGACCGCTCCCATTTCTGCTTCTGCCGACGCTGAACAGGCAGTCAGCGTCGGCAGAAGCAGAAAAACGGTACTGGGCGCTTGTTTGCGTACGTATATGAGTGAGGGGCTGTGAGCATGTTCAAGCATGCTCACAGCCCCTCAGCTGTGTCAGCGGTCAGTCGCCGGAGACCGGCCGATCAGTGTGACCGGCGAATTCAGCGGGTGAACTCGTTGCCGTAGGAGTCCTTGCCCTCCGCTGCGATGGTCGCGGATTTGCGGGCGATGGCGAGCTCCTCGTTGGTCGGCACAACGGCGATGACCACGGAGCTGTCCGGCGTGGAGATGACGCGCGGCTGCTTGGAACGCGTGTTGTTCTTCTCCTCGTCGAGCTTGACGCCGAACGGGGCGAGACGATCGCACACCATCTTGCGCACGATTTCGTCGTTCTCGCCGACACCGGCGGTGAAGGTGATCACGTCGACGCCACCCATCTGTGCGGTGAAGTCGCCCACGTACTTGATGATGCGGTGTACGTACACGTCGAGGGCGAGCTTGGCGTCCTTGTCGCCGGCTGCGACGAGCTTGTGGACCTCACGCATGTCGGCGTGGCCGCACATGCCGGTCAGGCCGGAACGCTTGTTGAACAGGGTGTCCAGCTCGTCCACGCTCATGTGGGCGTTGCGGATCAGGTGGAAGACGGCAGCCGGGTCGATATCGCCGGTACGGCCGCCCATCATGAGGCCTTCGAGCGGGGTCAGGCCCATGGAGGTATCGATCGGCTTGCCGGAAATCTGGGCGGAGGCGGAAGCGCCGTTGCCGATGTGCAGGACGATCTGCTTGAGGCCTTCGGCGGGCTTGCCGATGATCTCCGGGACGACGGAGCCGACATACTCGTGGGAGGTGCCGTGGGCGCCGTAGCGGCGGATGTGGTACTGCTCGGCGATGTCCTTGTTCAGCGCGTAGGTGCTGGCTTCGGCAGGCAGCTGGAAGAAGAAGGAGGAATCGAACACGAAGACCTGCGGCACGTCGGGCAGCAGCTGGCGCATGACTTCGGCGCCCTTGGCTTCCGGGCCGTTGTGGAGCGGGGCGAGCACGGCGAGATCCTTGACCTGGTTGATGGTCTTGTCGGTGACGAGCGCCGGCTTCGGGAAGATGTAGCCGCCCTGGACCACGCGGTGGCCGACAGCCACGATGCCAGCCTCGGAAAGCTTCGGGCCGTACTGCTCGAAGAAGCCGAGCACGCGCTTCAGGCCCTGCTCGTGATCGTGGATGGGCTCCTCGAGCTCATGCTTCTCACCGTTGTACTCGTGCTTGTAATGGCCGTCGGTCGGCTCGCCGATCTTCTCGACGAGGCCGGAAGCGAGACCTTCACCGGTCTCGAGGTCGACCAGCTGGTACTTGATCGAGCTGGAACCCGAATTGATGACAAGGACGGTTTTCGCCATAGTGGGCATCCTCCATTGTTGTGTACGATCCGTGCGGTTCTGCACGGCTACCATAGCTGACTTTACTCGCGAGCGGCTACAAATCGGGGCGTACGCCATGGCGGATCCATGAGCGTACGCCCCTCGTCACTGGGCTTGCCCGGCAACTCCGGCTCCGGGCCAGCCCGCCCGGTCAGTCTTCTTTCGTCTGCAACGCCGTCAATGCGATGGTATTGATGATATCCTGCACGGTCGCGCCGCGAGACAGGTCGTTGACCGGTCGGTTGAGGCCTTGCAGCACCGGCCCGATCGCACGGGCGCCCGACGCGCGCTGGACTGCCTTGTACCCGATATTGCCGGCGCTTAGATCCGGGAAGACGAACACGTTGACATGCCCGGCGACTGGGTTGCCCGGCGCCTTGGTTGCGGCCACCTCCGGCTCCCACGCGGCATCGAACTGGATTGGCCCGACCAGGGGCAGATCCGGCTGCTGCTCACGCACCAATGCGGTGGCTTCCTCAACCAGCTCGACATCCGGTCCTTTGCCCGAGCTGAGCGTCGAATACGACAGCATGCCCACCCGCGGTTCGATGCCGAGACTCTTGGCCGTGCGCGCCGATTCGATGGCGATTTCCGCGAGTTGACGGGCATCCGGGTTCGGTGTGATCGCCACGTCCGCGAAAACAGCGACATGCGTCTTGAAGCACATGAGGAACGCGCCGGACACCAGCGAATTACCCGGCTTGGTCTTGATGACCTGCAAGGCAGGCCGCACGGTGTTCGCCGTGGAATTGACCGAGCCGGACACCAACCCGTCCGCCTTGCCGAGCACGACGAGCATCGTGCCGAAATAGCTCGGATCCTTGAGCTGCTCGCGCGCCTTGTCGGGCGTCATGCCTTTCTTGGCACGCAGTTCGCACAGCTTGTCAATCATAGGAGCGAGAACGGTCTCATCGTTCATGCTCTGGAAGTGTGCCTTGGACAGGTGCTTGAGTCCGAGCTCGTCGCCATGCTTGAGGATGTCATCGCGTTCGCCGAGAATCAGCAGATCGACGACCTCGCGTTCGAGCAGATAATCCGCGGCTTCGAGAATGCGGCCTTCCTCGCCTTCCGGTAGTACGATGGTCGCGCCGGACTCCTTGGCGCCATGCAGCAGTTTGTTCTGGAACGCGTACGGCGTGGTGGCAGGGGAGAAGGGGGTGCCGATTGCCGCCCGGACCTCGTCGGCGGGAGCGTTGTCGCAGAATGCTTTGAGCGCGCGTTCGGCGGCATCGTTATGCTCCGGATCGGGGAAATCGACCGCGGGAATCGTCCACACCGGAATATCAAGCCCGGACAAGGCCTGACGGGCATCGGCGGCTTTCTCAGGCGTGCAGCCGGTCACGAAAACGCCGACGACGGCCGAGCCGCCGTGTTCGATCGCCTGACGGCAGGATTCGACGGTCGCGAGCACTTCCTCGCCATTGCGTCGCATAGTGCACACCGCCAGGAACACCGGGGATTTGAGGTCCGCGGCGATATCGACGTCAAGTTCGAAGCTGTGCGGGTTGAACACGTGGGAGGCGTCCGTGCCGACGATGACCATGGCCTCGGCGCCGCTGGCTTTCACAGTGTCGTAGTAGGCGGAGACGATGTCAGGCCGGACGCACTGCGGGTGCTCGCGTGCATACTTGGGGCACACCCCACGTACATCCTCGAGGCTCTGGCCCGCGTTCGACGCTTCGACTAGCGCTTGCGTGATGGGGCTTTTTCGACATGCGATCGGGCGGAACACCCCGGTGCGTGCCACGGCGGTCAGAGCGTCAAGCACCCCATACGCCACGACGTTGCGGCCGTTGCCGCCTTCTGGACTTGCGATATAAATCACTCGTTCCGACATGTTGCTCCTTGGATCTTGCCTGCGCGCTTCCGTGCACGAGGCTTGGGCATCATCGTTCCGTTCTATTGTACGGTCGTTGTGTTTCGCGGGATGCCGCTGTGTCGAAAGAGGAGCTGTCGCTGTTCCTTTCTCCGCTACTGTCTCAGCGGGCTGTCGACATACGGACAGGAGTATGAGATTTCAAGGTGCGTATTCGGCAGCCGGGAGATGATGAGTTTGCCTCCTTTCACCGTGTGAGCGGCGGCGTCGCACTGGTAATATAGCGCCGAGTCGACCTCCACGCCCTCCTGCTTACCGTTCGCGTCCGTCCCTCGAACATGGTAGTAGGTGGTATGGCATCCGTATGTGCCGCAATTCGGGTCATATCCCTCTTGTCTGGACGTGCTGATGTTGGTCAGTGTGACCCGCTCCGGATTGCCGACGTAAGGGATGTCCTTGACCGCGGGGATGAAGAAGAAGTGTGTAGCGGCGATGAGCGCGGCAACAATGGCCAGGATGGCTATCACGGCTTCGAAGGGTCGCAGATTGGGCCCGGTTTCGGACTTGTGCTGGAAGCCGTCTCGCAGCAAGGCGCAGCACATCACCGCTGTTACCGTGAGTATGGGCACACACAACAGTGCGCAGATGTAATAGAAGCGGTCAAGCGTCCCCCACTCGCTCATCGGGAAATCAAAGCCTCCAATGAGGATTGCCGGAACGATGGCAATGAGGGGCATGATGACACAGAGCATAAAGGCCAGCAAATTGAAGACGCGGGTGAATGTGTTACTGAAGTCGAATCTGGCATACAGAATCTTCTCCTTTGTTGTCTTACTGGTCTCCTGCACCCAGTCTTGTCTGTCCGGCGGTGTGGCGCCGACGGTGTCCGGAGCGGTAACCGGTGCCGTAGGGCTGGTCGGCGAGCATTGCTGGGGCGGAATGATATTTTCTGATGCGTCATCCATGACGGCGGGCTCTCTTCCAATGTGCTGTGCAATGTGCTGTGTATAGCAGAAGCTGCATCGTAGAAAATATTATATCTTGGCGACTTGAATGAGGACTAACATCGGGTAAACAGTAGACGAATCGTGGGCAGGTAACGGATACGTGCGTCATCGAGTGACCGCAAGACCCGTAGTCTGTGCAGGATGCCGATGTGACTTCAAGTGAACTTGAACTCTGAGAATTGGTGGCATACCGCGATGTTCGAGGAGAGCACCGATATGGATTTGAAAACGTTCCTTGACGAGATGGATTCCGGACACGGGGCGGTGGCGGGCTCGGGCGTGCACCTGTTCATGCGGCGGTAGCGGTGGATGATATGGCTGAGTTGTTTTATCATGGCGATAGGGCAGTGATATGAGGTAGAAGTATGAAGCGTCCTTTATCTGCGAATGGCGAGGTCGGCGTGTCTTTGGTTGACAGTCGCCTGATTGGTATGGCAAGCTGAATTTGCGAAATAAGGCGAACTAAGTTCGACTCGCTGAGGCCGCTTCGGGAAACCGGGGCGGCCTTGGTGCTTCTATGCGAACTGGAGATCACCGCAAGGAGGGGCGGCATGACCGGTTTACACAAGCGCTTCAAGGATTATTCGGATCTCACCGCGTTGCTGCGGTCGCGCGGCATGATTGTGGATGATGATCGTGCCATTCCCGTGCTCCGGCGTGAAGGCTATTACATGATCATCAATGGTTACAAGGTATACGTCACATGTCGCGGAGGCGTGTGCCCCGACGTTCGTCTGTTTCCGAGCGTCACGTTGCGCATGTCAAGGCATATGCAGATTGATAGATAGTATGAGACGCTGCCATCCATGAGGTATGTTCTGCTGAGTCGCGTATATCGCGGCATGCGTAACACGACGGATGCCTAGGGGGAGAGTTGCTTGGTGTTGTGTGTCCGGCATCTAAAGTATGCCTTGGCATGCTCAACATGGTAGATGCCGGAGGATCTGCCATCATTCCTCGTGTTCTTGCCGGTTGTGTATGTCGCGGCATGCGTAACACGGTGAGCCTCTGAAAACGGATAATATCGGTCTGTCTTTTCCGATGTTGTTTGCGATTCCCCGACATTACGGCAGGAGGGGCACCGGGATTGTTCCCGATGCCCCTCCTGAGTTTAAGGCTTATGCCTCATGCGTCTCGCGACGCGTCAATCACTCGTTGTCGCCAGCGGTTGCGGCGGTAGCGGTGACGGCGCCCTGCTTGGCGGTATCAACGCCCGGCCACACCCAGTCGGTGTAATCCGGATGATCGTAGCCCTTGTCGACCGCGAACTGGAAGGCTTCGTCGCGGAAGGCCTCCAGCTTGTCGATCTCAGCGGCGTACTTGTCGGCATCAACCATGCGCAGAGCCTCAGCGGTCAGCTCGTAGCGGTCGATGTTGTTGACGCGCACCATGTCGTACGGCGTGGTGGTGGAGCCCTGCTCTTCGTAGCCGTGAACGTTGAAGTTATCGTGGTTCGGGCGATCGTAGATCAGGCCGCGCACGTCGCGGGCATAGGAGTGGTAGGCGAACAGAACCGGCTTGTCGGTGGTGAACAGGTCAGCGAACTCCTCATCGGTGAGCGCCTCGTTGTTCTCCTTGGCAGACTGGAGCTTGATCAGATCCACCACGTTGACGACCTTGAACTTGATGCCGAGCTTGTTGAGCTTGTCGGCAGCAGCCATGATCTCCTGGGTCGGAACGTCGCCGACGGAAGCGAGGACGATGTCGGCCTCGTCGTTGGACTTGACGTTGGAAGCCCACTTCCACTCAGCAGCACCCTTCTCGAGCTCGGCACGAGCCTCGTCGAGGGACAGCCAGGTGGCGGCCGGCTGCTTGCCGGCGATGATCGCGTTGATCATGTTGGTGGACTTGAAGCACTTCTCGGCGACGGCCAGCAGCATGTTGGAATCAACCGGGAAGTAGATGCCAATCACGTGGTCGTTGTTGAAGCACTTGTTCAGCAGCACGGAGGTCACACCCGGATCCTGATGGGAGAAGCCGTTGTGATCCTGACGCCACACGTGGGAGGAGACCAGCAGGTTCATGGAGGAGATCGGCTTGCGCCACGGGATCTCACGAACCGTTGCCTCGAGCCACTTGGCGTGCTGGTTCAGCATGGAGTCGATCACGTGCACGAAGGACTCGTAGGAGCTCCAGATGCCGTGACGGCCGGTGAGCAGGTAGCCCTCGAGGAAGCCTTCCATCTGATGCTCGGAAAGCTGCTCGGTGACCTGGCCGGTGACGGCCATGTGCTCATCAACCTGAGCGGACAGGTAGCCGGCATCCCACTGCTTGTTGGTCACTTCATAAGCGGCAGCAAGACGGTTGGAAGCGGTCTCGTCCGGTCCGAAGATACGGAACGAATCCGGGTTGTTCTTGATGATGTCGCGGCAGTAGACGCCGAGACGACGGGTGGCCTCGAGCTGGCCCCAGCCGTGGCCGTACTCGGAGACTTCCTTGACCTCGTAGTCCTCGAGCTTCGGCAGGTTCAGCTCCTCGCGGATGCGGCCGCCGTTGGCGTTCGGGTTCTGGCCGATGCGCAGTTCGCCCTTCGGCATGAAGGCGGTGACTTCCGGACGCACAGCGCCCTTGTCGTCGAACAGCTCTTCCGGCTTGTAGGACTCGAGCCAGTTCTTGAGCACCTGGAAGTGCTCTTCGGTATCGCGGGCGGAAGCCAGCGGCACCTGGTGAGCGCGCCAGGAGCCCTCGGTCTTCTTGCCGTCGATGAACTTCGGGCAGGTCCAGCCCTTCGGGGTGCGGAAGATGATCATCGGGTAGAACGGACGGGTCATATCGTCGGTCTGAGCCGCGGCCTTGATGTCGCAGATCTCGTCGAAGACGGACTCGAACAGGTCGGCGAAGCGACGGTGGATGGACATGTGGTCCTCATCGTCGAAGCCGGCGACGAACTCGTACGGCTCGTAGCCCATGCCGTGGAAGAACTCGTGCAGCTCTTCGTCGGAGATGCGGGAGAGGATGGTCGGGTTGGCGATCTTGTAGCCGTTGAGGTGCAGGATCGGCAGCACGATACCATCGGTGCGCGGGTTGATGAGCTTGTTGGACTGCCAACCGGTGGCCAGCGGGCCGGTCTCGGCTTCGCCGTCGCCGACGATGGCCGGCACGAACAGGCTCGGGTTGTTCATCACAGCGCCATAGGCGTGGGACAGGGCATAACCAAGCTCGCCACCTTCGTGGATGGAGCCCGGGGTCTCCGGAGCGTAGTGGGACGGGATGCCGCCCGGGTAGGAGAACTGGCGGAAGAACTTCTGCAGGCCAGCCTCATCCTTGGTGATGTTCGGGAAATACTCGGTGTAGGTGCCGTCCAGGTAGGACTGAGCGGTACCGGCCGGGCCGCCGTGGCCCGGGCCCATGATGATTACGGTGTTCTGCTGGTGATCGGCGATGAGACGGTTGATGTGGCCGATGAGGAAGTTCAGGCCCGGGGTGGTGCCCCAGTGACCGACGAGACGATGCTTCACGTCTTCGCGGGTGAACGGCTCCTTCATCAGAGGGTTGCTGCGAAGATAGATCTGGCCGATGGACAGGTAGTTGGCGGTGCGCCAGTACTTGTCAACGCCTTCGAGGGCTTCCTCGGAAACCGGAGCGTCAAGCTTCTTCCAAGGGGTGCCAATAACAGGATTCGTCATGTGTACTCCTGTACTCCTGCACTGTTCGTGCGATTGGTTGTTTACGTTCGGGCAAGAACTCCTCAGGCCTTGCGGTCTGCGGACTTCTCTCCCTGTCGCGACCAATCGTATGTGGAGCACACGACTTTTGCACGTTTTTTTGCGTGTGTGTTCGAAACTGTTGCCATATTTTTATGTATTGTGAGATTGAGATGGTGGAGATGTGAAGGTGAACGGAAGATGAAATCTCGTCGAAAACCGCGGAACATCAAGGAAAGTCAGGGTTGCTGAACATTCTGTACGTTCATTTCGGCAGAAAACATGGCGGCGTGTTGACGCGTGGCGTGTTCTGTTCATGTTCGCTTGCGGCGATGGTGGGGTCCGGATGATATCGGCGTGTTGTGCGACTGGGGCGCAGGATGATTCCGGCCGGTATTCGGCTGTTGTGCGACTGCGGTGTCGCACTGTTGGCGGGTATGGCATTCAACTGGCTGGTGATGGCTGGTATCCGCACGCTGTGCGACTGGGTTGTCGCATGGTGGGCTGGTTACGTGGTTGATGTGCCGGTGCCGGTCAGTACTGGGGCGCGGTGTGACTGGGTTGTCGCACGGCGGGCGGGTTGTGTGGCTGGTTGGTTTCGGGTTTGCTGATATCCAGCTGTAGTGTGACCAAGATGTCGCATGGCTGGCCAGGTATGGCATCCGGTGGACCGGTGAGGGCCGATATCCGCGTGTTGTGCGACTGGGTTGTCGCACGGCTGCCGTGTTGGCCCGGCGTCGTCCTGATTTCTGCCGGTATCGGGCTGCTGCGCGACTTGGCAGGCGCACGTCGGTCATCTTCCCATGCGGCGGTCTGAATCTGATCGGTATCTAGCCGCGGTGTGACTGGGTTGTCGCACGATGGGCGGGTATGGCGTCTGGTGGGGCAAGCGCTGGCTGGTATTTGGCTGTTGTGTGATTGGATTGTCGCACGGCGGGCGGTTTACACGGCTTTGGGATCCGGTGCTGGGTGGTAACTGGTTGTGGTGAGACTGGGCCGTCGCTTTTTGCTCACGCATCCAGTATGGCTTTCTGAGTTTGCCGCATTACCACCGTGGCATTGTCGGCTTGCCACGCAACAATAGGTATGTTGTTGTGATCAGTCGATTGTTATAGATAGGGAGAGTCACCTATGGCGAAAGGTCCAGTGCTCGTCGTCGATTTCGGCGCGCAGTACGCCCAGCTTATCGCGCGTCGCGTGCGCGAAGCCAACGTGTATTCCGAGCTTGTGCCCCATTCCATGTCCGCCGACGAGATGCTCGCCAAGGATCCGAAGGCCATCATCCTGTCCGGCGGCCCGGCCTCCGTGTTCGAGCCCGGCGCCCCTGGCATCGACAAGAAGATCTTCGAGGCCGGCGTCCCGGTGCTCGGCATCTGCTATGGCTTCCAGGTCATGGCCTACGAACTGGGCGGCACCGTTGACAAGGCGGCACTCGGCGAATACGGCAAGACCGAAACCAGCATTGACGACGCCGAAGGCATCCTCGCTGGTTCTCCCGCTGAACAGACCACGTGGATGAGCCACGGTGTGGCCGTGGAGAAGGCCCCTGAGGGCTTCAAGGTGCTCGCCCACACGGAGGGCGCGCCCGTCGCCGCCATGGAGGACGAATCCCGCAAACTCTACGGTGTGCAGTGGCACCCGGAAGTCAAGCACACCCCGCGCGGCCAGGAACTCATTGAGACCTTCCTGCACAAGTGCGCAAGCCTCGACCGCGATTGGGACGCGTCGAACATCATTGAAGACCAGGTCAAGAAGATCCGCGAGGAAGTCGGGGACGCCCAGGTGATCTGCGGCCTGTCCGGCGGCGTGGATTCCGCTGTTGCCGCGGCTCTCGTGCACAAGGCGATCGGCGACCAGCTGACCTGCGTGTTCGTGGATCATGGTCTGCTGCGCAAGGGCGAGGCCGAGCAGGTCAAGCATGATTTCGTCAAGGCGACCGGCATCAAGCTCATCGCCGTCGACGCATCCGAGGACTTCCTCACCGCGCTCAAGGGCGTCTCCGAGCCGGAACGCAAGCGTAAGATCATCGGCGAGAAGTTCATCCGTACTTTCGAGAAGGCCCAGCGTCAGGTCATCGAAGAAGCCGGCAAGAACGGCGCCGAAGTGAAGTACCTCGTGCAGGGCACCCTGTACCCGGATGTCGTCGAGTCCGGCGGCGGCGACGGCGCGGCCAATATCAAGAGCCACCACAATGTCGGCGGCCTGCCCAAGGACATCAAGTTCAAGCTCATTGAACCTCTGCGTACGCTGTTCAAGGACGAGGTGCGCGCCATCGGCACCAAGCTCGGTCTGCCGGACGATATCGTTTGGCGTCAGCCGTTCCCCGGCCCTGGCCTGGGCATCCGTATCATCGGTGAAATCACCCGCGAACGTCTTGATTTGCTGCGTGAGGCCGACGCCATCGCCCGCGAGGAGCTGTCGAAGGCAGGTCTTGACCGCGATATCTGGCAGTGCCCGGTCGTTCTGCTCGCCGACGTGCATTCCGTGGGCGTGCAGGGTGACGAACGCACGTACGGCTCGCCGATCGTGCTGCGCCCGGTCAGCTCGGAGGACGCGATGACCGCCGATTGGTCGCGCGTCCCGTACGATGTGCTCGCCACCATCTCCACGCGCATCACCAACGAATGCCGTGGCATCAACCGCGTGGTGCTTGACGTGACCAGCAAGCCGCCGGCAACCATCGAATGGGAGTGACACCGGGGTTGTGTTGCGCTCGGTACAGCGTATCGCCGGAATCCCCGGGATTCTGCGGGAAAAGCCGCGAATCTCAGATGATTTCAGATAATCCCAGTACACTCCAGTAACCCCAAAGAGGCTCGGAAGCCGCTATTGCAACGGTTTCCGAGCCTCTTGCTTTCTCTTGCCGTATCTGCGGGGTCTCGCGGCGGGTCTCGCGTGCAGATTGTGGTTCATTGATAAGTTTGATATCGTCACATGCCCTTTCGACGCGCGCTTTTCGTCACACGTCTTTTCGTCACACACCCTTGATGTAGCGGGCCTAGGATGGGGGCAATATTCGGATTTAGGGCGGGGTGTTCGTCCGACGAACGGGATACGCAGGACTTGAGACGGGAGGAACGGTATGAGAGGGCAGATTCCGCGCGGGGCATCGCAACGGCATGGAGATCAGCGCACAGATCGGCACACGGACCGGCATGTAGGGGAGAGCAATGCCGCCACACCCACAGCGAATATCGCACCGACGACGAGTATCGGATACACGGAGACTATGGCGAATACAGCACACGCGGCGAACCACAGTTCCGCCATCGACCCGACAATCTGGCGTGTTGTCGGCACGCCGCTGGTTGCCGCCGCCCGACCAGGTCCGCTGTCCGGCATGGGCGTCGCTGTGAAAGACCTGTATGCAGTCGCCGGGCAGCGAGTCGGGGCTGGAAATCCCGCATATCTGGCCGATGCGTCGGTTCAGGAGCATTCTGCCCCGGCCGTCCAGCGCTTGCTTGACGCCGGAGCGGATATTATCGGCATCGCGCGCACGGATGAATTCGCCTACTCTCTGGCTGGCGTCAACGCGCACTACGGCACGCCGCCGAATCCAAGGGCTCCCGGGCGTGTGCCCGGCGGATCGTCGTCGGGGCCCGCGAGCGCTGTCGCCGCAGGGCAGGCGGCCATCGGCTTGGGTACCGATACCGCAGGTTCGATTCGCATTCCATCCGCGTATCAAGGATTATGGGGATTGCGCACCACGCACGGCCGAATCAGCCGTGAAGGCATCCACCCGCTGTCTGGCTCGTTCGACACGGTCGGCTGGATGACCCGTGACGCGCAGATCATGGACGCTGTGGCGCAAGCTATGCTGCCTGACCGGGATTCGGCGGCATTGTCCGGCGAGGTGGCGGTGTGCGTGTTGCCTAGGCAGATGGTTGACGCGGATGTCGCCGAAGCGTTCGCGCGTTCCTGCGAACGTATGCGCAGCACGGCGGCTGACGCGCATCATCGTACCAAGGCTGCTGCGAATATTACAGACGATGAGGCAGTCAGCAAGGCAGCCGATGCGGCAACCAGTGCCGGCACGGACTCCGCCGGCATGGATGCCGTCACCACGGACACTGCCGTCACCGCCGCAATCAAAGCAGCCGCCCGGAACGGCACGTGGGATGAGCTCTCGCTCGACGTCGACATGTTCGACGGGTTCCTTGACATTTTCTCCGTAGTGCGCGGCTACGAGGCGTGGCAAGCCAACGGGGACTGGGTCAGCGGGCATATGGACGCGATTGCCCCGGATATCGCGGGGCGGTTCCGCAATGACGCGCTAATCAATGAAGCCGCATACCGCCGGGGATTAGAACGGCTTGAACAGTCGCGCGCGATGGTCAGGTCGCTGGTCGGCAACAAGGTGCTGCTCATGCCGACAGCTGCCACCGTTGCCCCGACCCTTGCGCAGCAGGATGACACCGAAACCGCGGCACGCACCCGTCAACAGACGATGCGACTGACCTCCTTGGCCGGCATCGGCGGGCTTCCCGCCTTGAACATGCCTATCGCAACCGCGCAGGGACTGCCGTGCGGCGTGTGCCTGATCGGTCCGGCGGGGAGCGATAAGGCGTTGGTGGCGTTCGGCAAGGAGCTGCGTCGCCGGCTATCGGCGTGAGGTTACGCGGCGGACGGACACGAGTCGAGGCAGAAGTCGCAACCTCCGCCGGCATCACGGCACTATCGCAGCACGGCAGCACGGTCAGCTCGAGACCCGCAACCGCAAGTCGCAGGTCCAGGTCTACAGCCGCACAATCATGAGGAAGTTGGAATCAGCCTTGCTATCGCGTAGAGTAGAAAAATAACGGATGCCGCAATAGGCGCGGCGCCCGGTCGGCGAAGGGCCGCAAGTTCTGCAACATGAGGCAGTGCAACGCGTCATGATGCAGCCGCAAGCAAGGGAACTAGCAAGGGAACCAACAAGGGAAAGGGAAGAGCGTGGACGATTTCGACGATGATGAGAACATGTCTTTCGAAGAGTCGCTGAGCCATGACGAGATGGGGCCGGTGACCGTTGAAACGCTGCAGAACATCGAACGGCAGATCAACGAGCAGGGTGGGGTGCCTGTGTGGGCGGTTGTGCAGAATCTGTTCGTGCCCACCGCGCATCGGATCATGCAGGATGCCGGAAGCGTAGCCGGCGGGCGTGCGGCGAGTTTCGTGCGTTCCACCTTGGAAGAGGTGATTCGTACCGCACCGGATTCCGGCGATGATCTGCCTGAATTGTCGCTCAGCGTCACCGGCGCCATGACCCTGCTCGGCTCGTACTATTACGATGGCGTGCTCGGCGAGCAGGATTACGCCAAGGCTTTCGAATACTATCAGGCTGCTGCGGAACGTGGCGGAATCCGGGCGACGCTGAACTTGGGCTACTGCTACCAGTACGCCCACGGGACCGAGCGTGATGACATCAAAGCCTGCAACTGCTACAACGTGGCGTATCTTGCCGATCCGACGAATCCTGAAGCGCGCTACAAGATGGCCGACATGTTCTTCAACGGCTACGGCGTGCCGCGCAACGAGAAGGTAGCTGTGCAGGCGTATCTCGAGATTCTCGACGAGGTCACTGATGACGACATGCAGGATTGGTTCGCCGAGAACGAGGAATCCCTGTACCGCCGGCTGGCGCTCGCGTACCGCGATGGCAGGGGAGTCAAGCGCAGTCCGCTCAAGGCGCTCGAGTATTACGAGAAGCTGGAGATTATCCACTACCGTGATTTGGCACACGGGCGGCGTGACACACCGTATTACAGTACTGCACAACACCTGGACGGTGTGCAGCGGGAGATTGCCGCGCTGCGGGCGGAGTTGGATTCTGATCCTACGGCGGCTTCGATGTAGGCGGGGCGGTGTTGGCGGGCGCTGCCTGGTAGGTGCTGGTACTTGTCCGGTGCTTGCTCGGCTGTGTGGGCTGGTGCGCGGTATCGTGCCGGTTGGCGTGTGTCAGCACTTGCTGGCACGAGTGCTGGTATCCGGGTTGGTGTGTGGGATTTTGTCCGTTGACGGGTGTGTTTGAGATGATTTCCCATGCGGGCGTTGGGGCTCGCCGGGAATCTTGGGAGATTTTGGGAGATTACAGCAAACTGGTCGTTTGACGGGTAAAGTCCCGTGCTGTTGTGGGTGATGAGTGCGATTCGGTCGCTTGGCGGGTAAAGTTCCGTGTTTCCCGGGAGTTTACCGCAGATGGGCCATTCGACGCATAATCTCCCAACCACGGATTCCTGCCGATGTGCAAAAACCGCGGAATTCCAACATTCTCATTAGGGAGATAATCACCAAATCCCGAAATCCGCGAGTTCTCCCGGGAGCATTTTGGCAGATGGACGGAATCGGGCTAAACTCCCACCGCGCGAATGCGTCCGGGCAGTCTGCGGGTAGCACCGAGCAATGATGCTGGGTGCGCTGTGCCGTGTCTTGCGGGGGGAACCGACGCCTGGCACATCTGTCCTCTAGCGCATGCTCGAAAACCAATGTCTGTGTTTCCATGCGCAGTTGGACAAAAGAGATACGCTCATGCACACGATTCAAAATCCGCTAACCTCATCCATGAAATCGAAAAGTGAGATGCAACGGACGCCGTATACTGTCGCAATGTCTGGTATCTTTACCTTTGCTGCTGGTTGTCCCTTGACTCTTCCGACCGATTTTTCAAAGGTGATGATTGTTGCGTTGAAACACTTCGCGGTCGCTATCAACCATGGGTCGGCGATTTTTGAGGACATCCAAGATCGCTGCGCTTTTTGAGAGAATTCATTCCTCTCATCGGCGAGATATCGCATTATGCTTTGATACACGGCAAGTACCGACAAGTCGAGCAGCGGATTGATGATGGTTTGTTTGACTGATTGCATCCAGTCGTTCAAAGCGTCGTTGTCCTTACTGCCAGCGAGAATCTCCTTTTCGACCTGCATAAGAATTCCGACTTCTTCCTGGTCAACGAGTTCTTTCAGTCGTTTCCAGAAAGAAGAAGACATGGCATAGCGCAGCCGATAATAATCGTTGTAAGGCGTGACCAGACAGTTTGTGTCGATGAGGTAGCGCGGATTGTTCTCGGAGGTCGTGCCCATGGTTGTCATCGTCATGCCCCTACAGTCTCAAGCAGCTTGGGATAGGTTTTCCGATTAGTGCCAGTCAACCGATATGCATCCGTATAGGAGGTCTGTCCTTCAGAGACACTGGCGGCGAGATGTTCAACGAAGCGATGATCCAACCTGGATTGTTTCGTGCGGAAATAGTTGCCGCCGGAAGCATCGGAAGAGGACTTTCGATGCTTCTCCCACTGTTCAGCGGATTCCTTGGCAACATGGTCGTAGACATCCTGGAGAATCAAACGATTGTCCAGTGCACGCCTTGCGATGACGACATGGGAAACTGGGAATACTTGCGCGAGTTTGTCTATCGCGGTGTAGCCAGTGTCGCCGTCAGCTTGCGTTGTCTGCCACTGGCGGCTGAATTCCTGCTGCGGGACGAGCAGCTCCGCCGCCACTGCGTTGCAGAGTACTTCGATCGGGGAGTTGTCTGTTTGCTGATATTCGTCGTTGTAGATTTCTTCTTTGCCAAGCCAGATGTGCGCGATTTCGTGGGCAAGGGAGAAGATTCGACCATTGACACTGTCGGCACGGTTGATGAAAATCAGCGGAGCATATTCGTCGATCAGCGCGAACGCTCTGAACTCGTGCGGATCCAACGTGCGATGCGTGTTGTCTCCGACGATGCCGTTGAGCATCACAATGATTCCTGCGTCGGTGCAATGCTTGCGCAGAGTTGTGAAGGCTTTGTCCGCTTGCAGACAATGGTCGTTTTGACAATACCAAGTAGTCGTCAATCCGAGCTGTTCCCGGATTGCCGTTGCGAGTTTGGCGGCATCGGCGTGTTGGAGGTGCCAAGAGCCTACGAAGGGCATGGGCGCTTCACCGTGGTCGATGGCGTCCTGCCTCATCCAGTCTTGGATGGCTTGCATGCTGCCCAGCGTATCAAGCAGATTCCGGGAAGGACGGCTGATGGCAGAATTTCTCAAGGTTCGATGAGCGAAAATTGCGGGTGTATCATCAATGGGTTCGGCGAGGAAGAAATATCCGAATGGTACTTCCAGTTTGCTGCTCAGTTTGACGAGTTGATTGACTGTCGGCGTAGCGTTGCCGGACATCCAGCGGTCGATACGGCGATGATCCTCAGGGGAAAGTTTGCGGGAAGACCCGATGGTCGTCACCCATTTCCAAATGGAAGCAGGCACGGATACTTGCGCGGTAGTACTCATGGCGCCTCCTTGCTGGTGATTTCGATGGTGGTATTAGTTTAGGGGAGAGGGGTGACGCATCATTGCAAAATAGTAGGTTGATTACTATGCCTTCGACGACACAGCTATAATTCATCAATCTCACGTTATAGCCGGTACATCGATACATCGAACTATTTCACATGAATAGTTGAAGTCGAAATTCATACAGACGCGCATCATTGCCGCTACAATGATTCCAAAGAGTTGGCTCAGAGGGAGAGATAATGGCTGAACAGTCGGATTTGGTTGGGACTGTAGGGAATCACAACAATTCCCAAGTATCCTTGGGCGGTAGCGTCAAGGACGGTCATAGCATGAACTCTCACGATAATCTCCCCGAAAAACTGCCGACTATCGATGAATCTGAGCTTGCCGGAGAACTCGAGAACCAACTGAAGCACCTCCTCAACCGGCACACCGGCAAACGTGATGACCAGACGCCATCGTTCATCCAAATGGATTATGACCGCTGTGTGGATGTCGGAGAATACGAACAGCCATTAAAGGCGGAACTAGAGACGGAGCTGCTTCATTTCTTCGCGGAGGGGTACCAGCACGCCGTTCAGGAGCAAGCTGATGATGCGGAACTTCTTGATCATTCCATTGTTGAGTCAGCTTCGCTGGCATTCGCCAATCGTGCCATTCAGCGTTTGAAAGACGACACGAAAGGCCAGTCGTTCTCTGCTGCTTCTCGGAAATATCTCAATCGTCGGCGTATCGAAACAGTTGATTATCCAGTCGTGTACATCGTCTATGGCAACGAAGAGACCGGCGCGTACGATGTTACGCTGAAATACGATACTGTCGACGGCAGGAAGATCTGGTTCAACCCTGACAGTGAAGACGCTAATGCTGTTCGGCGATATATTGCCTCATCTGATCCCGATAGCAGCGATATCGAGGATTCTCTTGAAAGCCGTGAACATTCTAAGATTACAGCGGATTCGCAAGAGAAGGATTCTCGGAGCTTGCCGAAAGGCGTTGATGGGAATCGCTATAAGTGGAAGCGCGGCTATACCGTGTATGTGGGGGAGACCAATGACATCGCCCGTCGTGTTAAGGAACATCTGAACTCGGATCCTTCGGGCAGATCCGATTGGGCTGAAGTTGCGAAAAGACTCGCCGAAAAACCTGGCTCCTACAAGCAGGTGCTTATCTGTGATCAGTTTTTCACGAAGTCGATGACGGAAGATATCGAAGACCGTCTCATTGACTATATGGTCGGTGTCCCGGACGTCAAGAAACTGATGAACCGCCGTCGTAATCCGCAGAGCAACTATCATCAGTCCGAAATGACCACCCAGATATTTCATGACATCTGGCGTGGACTCGGCAATTTCTGGAGCGAAAAGCACCCGGACAGCCCCGAACTGTTTCCTGATGAACAGGTCATTTTCGACTCGGCGTTGTTCAAAGCATCCCCGTTCCATAACCTCACCGATGAGCAGCGGAAAGCTGCACGACTCATCATGGATGTTGTCGAAAACAAGTTGCGGGCGTTCTCACAGGCAGAAAAATCCGGGGATGCTCCCGCACATTCGCTGATTCTGGTTGCCGGAGCGGCGGGAACCGGCAAGACCGTCCTGCTCAGTCATCTGTTCTATCGGTTGAACGAGGAACTCGGCGATATGCGGGGCGCTCGCGATAAGAGTGAAGTGGATCTCATCGTCAACCATGACCAGCAGCTCACCGTCTACCGGAATATCGCAAAGAAACTCGGGATGGATAAGGTCAATACCTCCAGCGTCACGGGCCGGAAAACTGTGGCAGAAGTGACCAAGGCAATCGGGTTCATCAACGAGAAGAGTTCGAAAGTCGAAATCGAGGAAGGCAACAAATATCAGGATGATGCGAAAGTAACGCTTTACGACTACGATAAGCCGGCTGAAATTGCCGATGTGGCGCTTGTCGACGAGGCACACCTGCTTCAGACAAGATCAAGCCAGTCATACCAAGGCGGCAACCAGCTGTACGACATCATCATGCGTTCCAAGGTCACGGTCGCTGTTTTTGACCCGAGCCAGATTATTCAGGAGCGTTGTGACTGGAGTCCTGACCTGATTGCGCGTCTCTTCCCTGAAGGATGGCGTGACCTTGCTTCCGCGGAATTTGCAGTTGCCGACCCATTGCGGAAGAATGCCGCAGACGCTGCGAACAGCAGGTCGCGGAGTGTGGACTTGCCGATCGTTCAGATGAAAACACCCGATATCGATTACTGGTCTCGTAAGAAACTCAACATGGATGTTCCATCGCAGCCTGAGAAGGTCGACAGGAAACCGCTCACCGTCGATGTGACGAATATCGTCCTGAAAGCGCAGATGCGCGTCAGCGCGGATGATGCAACCATCGAGTGGATTGACGATTTCATCGCCGAGCATCAGGATGATAATCGCACATCAGCATGGGGCGTCATCGGTCACATCCCTGCTGATCCAGGCGAAATGCGGGAACCGCAGGAGGAGAATTATAGGAATATCGACGGATCGTATTCAGCGCCGAAGACGTCGACGATTGAATGGGTGCGGCAACCGTATGAAATCAAGATCTTCGAGTCTCCGGTAGAGCTCTTCCAAGCAATCTATACGAAGGCGAGGCCGAATCACCTCAACAGGCATGAAGGCGGTCTATCGAGAGTCGTCGCTACGTATGACTGGCCTTACACGTCAGGCAAAGTAAATGAAAACGATCCGTGCGGCTTTTGGAATGTCGAAATGTACCGTGATGAAAACGGGGATTGGCAGCCTGGCCTTTCTGGAGACATGAAGCAAGAGATTGACAGTACTGTTCATGCATGCGCGCAGTATATGGGAAGTGCATTGGTCGAGACTTTCGGCATTGGGGCGAAGAATGTGGGTGTCCCGGATGATGACGTTATCGCGTCCATGCCAGATGATCGATTCTGCATGCCGTGGAATATGGAATTCACGAAATATAGTGGGTCCCTTGGTGGCAACACTTCGGGAAAGACACAGTCAGATACTAAAGAATCACATGATAAGACCAGCATCTACCAAGAGACTCCACAAAGTGTTACCGAATCGTTGGCATCGCTTTCGGACCGCTGGTCTTCAACGAAACATCGTGTTGCCGAAGAGCGTTCATGGGCTGAAGAGGAGCACACGGTTTTCGAAGTGGGCTCGACCTATACCATTCAGGGATTCGATCTCAATATCGCCGGTGTCATCATTGGGCCGTCTGTCAAGTACCGTGACGGCAAGGTGATATATGATCCTGATGCCAGTTGCGACCAGTACGCCAAGGAGAAGAAGGCATCACAGGAGGACCGAATTCGCAATATCCGCAACCAGTTCAATGTCCTGATGAAGCGCGGGGTGCACGGACTGTATATCTTTGCGGTCGATAAGCAGTTGCGGGAGAAGCTTTTGGAGGAGTACCAAGGCTATCTTCAGGAAAGAAAAGAGCAGGATGCCAAGAATCTTGCTCGATGGAAGCGCATGGTGAAGATATACAAAGCGGAACACAGCGCAGCGTCAGCGGATGATGAAAGCGCGGAGAACGAACTGCAAACGTTGTCCTGACTTGAGTAGTCCATTGTGTTGATTTTCCCGGTTCCGCGTCCTGTGATGGCATGGCAGATCATAGGACGCGGAACCGGTTGTGCTGCTACCGCGAGTAGCCTACTTGCTGCCGTAGCACAACCTTCAATCAGCACTGGTTAATCAGCTTCATCACCTCAGGAATATCTTCTGCGCTTCGCAGATCAACCCGTGTCAGGCATCCCGCCTCGAATCCGTGCGGTCGCTTGTCCTGTGCGTAGCCGTTCGGATCGTCAAGGTCGTCAATGGTTGCGTTGAGGCCAATGCCGAGGCTTTTCGAGTTGGGGAGTGCCTTGATGACAATGTGCAGTGCCTTCCCGCTATCGGTGTAATAGCCCACGTAGTTCTTTTTCACGCCGAGCGTCCAGTCGGGTCGTGCTTCCCGTAGCGCTTGCTGGAGCTGCTCGAATAGCTCGCGGCATTTGCCGCCGGGGGCGAGTTCCGGTTGTGAGGTTTCGATTGTCCAACTTGTGGAACGGGTTGTCGTTCTCGGTCTTGGACGGTATTGATCGATGATGTTCTCCGTCAACGTGGGGCGCGGCCATATCTTGCAGGCCCTATCAGCGAGCATCTCGGCACGTTGGCGAATGGTCTCTGCGTTCCACACGCTGCAATCGGCGATATACCGGTTCAGACTGAGCGGACTGTACTTGTACCCGCCAGGCTGGAGGTTCTGCTTGTCGGGGAACGCTTTGTTCGAATATTCCTGGTTGTAGCCGGTGAGCGTGAGATTGCCGAGCGTGTGGCACAACGTGTCGTGGATGTTCTGCCAGTCCGGGCCGAGCATGGTCTTCCAAGCATCGGAATCATCGATGGTCTGCGGCATGACATGCTCAATCTGGTACATACCGGAATGAATGTGTTCCTTTGGATGATACGAATCCTCCAGACACTCGAGCAGATACTGTTTGCCTTTCTTGAGTCCGTTGTAAATGTCGTGTGTCGTGAGCGCTTCGGCGAACTCGCCGTCATCCGGGAAGTAGCCGGTAGCGTTGTTCTCGGGCGCGAGCAGTAGCGCTGTCAGACACTCTTGCGGATTATCGGCATCATCGAGCCTGCGGTACATGCCGGCGAACATCTTGTTCAGGCCCTGTGTGGATTTGCCTACCACCATGCGGCGGAACAGGAAGGATTCGACGGTGTCGCACAGGTTGCCGAACTCATCCTTGGTGAGTTTGCGCTCGTCCATCAGCGTGTACAGGCACATCAGGAGCGGGCGGACGGGTCTTACGCCAAGAGTATTGATCCGGTCGAAGCTGCGTTTGAGACCGGGGTCGGGCTCCTGTCCAAGGAACAGACGGGCGTATCGTGACGCATACGCGAGCAGTTCGGACAGTATGATTTCCGGCTCTCGGTCGAGGCCATGGTTTTGGACGTAGTACTTGAAATCGTGGTAGGCGTTATCCTGCTTCGGGTTGCGCTCTGGAATCTTCAAATACAGCCAATACCAGAGAAATGCGTTGAATTCGTTCTCGGCATCTTGCCCAAACAGGTGTTCGATATGGCTCCAATACTGGTCGTAGAGCTCCTTCTGTCTGCCGGCTGGCAGTGACAGGAGAATGAAGTTGCGTACGAGGTCGATTGGGGTGAGGGGCTTGCCTTTGGAATTCATCGACTCGAAGATGAGTTGAGCGTTGTCTTCATTAGGATTGAGCTCCGTGTCGATGATCACCAGCTTGTTTAGGCCGTTCCACAATGTCTCGGGGGAGACTCGCCCGCTGCGGATGTTGCCGGTGAAGAACGCTTTGGCTTCTACGAGACGGCGAATCGGTGACTGCGGCAATTTGGTGCCGTCCACTAGGGATTGCATGGTCGCCTTGTCGTCCATCGACAGGACGAGCTTATACCGAGATTCACCGCGATAGTCATCGTTGAACAGGTAGCTTTTTCGCAAGGATTTGGGGGAGAGGTCCGTGAGGAATTGCGCGCGGGAATCATCCTCATCCAAATAATCGAGCAGTGCGGCGAGGAGCAAGGACAGCGTGGTCATGCGCTGCTGGCCGTCGATGAGGAGCTTGCGGTGGATGCTGGTCGCAGTGCTGTCTTCCTCGGGAATATACAGGAACGATCCGATGAAATGGGTCATGCCGTCCTTGCCCGCCAGCGTGACATCATTCCACAAATCCTCAAGTTGCGGGCGGTCCCAGGAATACTCACGCTGATACACCGGGATGATGAACTGGGTCCTGTCCGCTCCGAGCAGATCCAGGAACCTTGCCTGTGTTGCCCGCATGATTGGCCTCCTTCTTCTGTGGCGCCTTGGTTCTATGGTATTCCGGGGTGGGGTGATTGGTGTGGGGTGTGGTTGGCGGGGTGTGGTGTGGGGTAGGGCTTGCAGAGCGGAAACTCGCTGGCGTGCGATAATGGTGTCGCACGGCGGTGGAATTGCCCGGTGAATGAGAGTCGCGTGGCGGATATCTCGCTGTGGTGCGACTGCGGTGTCGCATGGCGGCTTGATATCGCCGCTTACGGAGGATGTGCCTGTGATTATGCGGCTGCGGTGTGAGCGTGATGTCGCACGGCGGCTCAGTATCGGCTTGGTATGGGCGTTGCGCAGCCGTAACTGCTCGTTGTGTAGTCGTGGTGTTGCGTGGCGGCGAGATTACTTAGCGGGTGGAGGCTGCGGGGCGGTTATCTGGCTGTGGTGCGACTGTGGTGTCACATGCCAGCGCCGATGCCCCCGTCCAGCGTCTCTGTCAATATCGACCACAGCATGTCTATCGCAGCATTGAATCTGTCACATATCACATACACGTACCCCGGGGCGCCGGAACCGATCTTTGAAGACGTCACCGTTACGTTCGCACCCGGCTGGACCGCCGTGCTCGGCGACAACGGCATCGGCAAATCCACGCTCATGCATATCGCGCGAGGCGCGCTCACACCGGAACGCGGGCAAGTCAGCCCGTCTGGCGCAGTCATCGCCTTCTGTCCGCAGGATGTCGCCGTTGTACCGGCCAATCTGGATGATTTTGCCGGTGACTGGAGTCCGGAAACCATAGCGATCCGCGACACGCTCGGTATCGCGGACGACTGGCCATACCGGTACGACACGCTCTCGGGAGGCGAACGCAAACGGTTGCAAATCGCCTGCGCGCTCGCCTCGCAGCCTGACGTGCTGATCCTTGACGAGCCGACCAACCACGTCGACGCGCCGACACGCGACACCATCGCGCATGCCATGCTTGACTTCACCGGGCAAGGCGGAGGCGCTGATTCGCCTGCATCAGCGCCTGCCGTGCTTCCAGCACCGCGCCGGGGACGCGTCGGTATCGTCGTCAGTCACGACATCGAACTCATCGACCAAGTTGCCATGCGGTGCGCCTGCTTCGAACGCCGTCATATCGGACACAACAACGTGACCCAGGTCATCGTGCGTCCCGGCAACTACACGGCCGCATTCGCCGACGCGCAAACCCAGCAGGCGGGCGAACAACGGGCGCTCGACCAAGCGAACAAGGAAGCCGCACGACTGCAACACGAACGCGCATCACGCAGGCATGAGGCGGCGCTCGCCGCGACATCATGGCGGGCCAACCGCTCCATCGACCGCAAAGACCATGATGCTCGCAACGCCGCAAAACTCGCCAAAATGACCAGTGTCGACGGATCCGCCGGTTCAGCGCAGGCACGACTCGACGCCCGCGTTGAGGCCGCCCGGCAGGCGGCGGACTCCATTACAGTCGCCGCGAAACGCTACGACGGGGACCTGACCGCATTCGCCCGCATCGAACCCAGCCATGCGACGGAACTCGTCCGGCTAGACGCGGGTGCTACTCCGTTCGGGGAATCGGCAGCGCGGGTTTCGGTGCAATCTGACGACCGTGTTGCAGGTGTGGGCGGTGAGAGTAGTAATACGGCGGAAGTTGGAAAATCAGGGAAACCGATTGATATCGCGCAATCGGCGGGTGCAACAGGGGCGGCGCCGGATATCCCCGTGACCGCACACGCCTGGCACACCCCGGGCGGCGTGCGCATTCCGGTGCTCAGCGTCGGCCCGAACGACCATATCGGCATCATCGGGCCGAACGGCGCCGGCAAAACCACCATCCTCAACGCGTTGCTCGCACGACTCGACACGCAACCATCCGACGTGCCGCGGCTCGTCATCGCGCAGAACACCACAAGTGACGACGCGCACGCCGCGCTCGACCAGCTTGCGCAGCTTAGTCCCGCGGATCGCGGCAATGTGCTCTCAGCCATGGCCCAACTCAATGCCGACCCCGACCGCATCATCGCCGCCACCAGCGAACCTTCGCCGGGCGAACTGCGCAAACTGCTCCTGTGCCTCGGCATGACGCGCAACCCGCATCTGATCATCATGGACGAGCCGACCAACCACCTCGACCTGCATTCCAGACAGGCGCTCGCCCGGGCGCTCGCCGCGTATCGCGGGGCGGTTATCGTCGTCAGCCACGACATGCCGTTCCTGCGCGAGGCGGTCACCCAGCTGTGGCAGGTGCACGCGTAGGTGAGTGTGTGAGGATTCGCTCACAGGGCGGCCGGTTTGGTTGCTGGAATCGGCTGGTTTGACGGTGCCGTGGACCGGTGTGTGAGGATTGGCTCACACGCCGGTCGGGTCGATGGTTTGATTTGGCTGATTCCAGCGCGTCGATCGTTATCATGTGAGGATTGGCTCACACGCTCGAGGTTGGGTGAGTCGAATTGAGAAGTTCCAAAGCCGTTCACGCCCATCGTGTGAGGATTGGCTCACACGGTGACGGGTCTGTTGGCTGGAATCGGCTGGTTTGGCGGTGCCGAGGGTCGTTGTGTGAGGATTGGCTCACACGAAGGCCGGTCCGGTAGCTGGGATTCGCGGTTTTGATCGCGCTGGGGGCCGATGTGTGAGGATTGGCTCACACAGTCGCGGTGTCGCATGGCGGCGAGATCACTGGACGGGTGGAGTCTGTGGGGCGGATATCTCGCTGTGGTGTGACTGCGGTGTCGCACAGGGGCTTGGTAGCGCCGCTCAGTAGTATTATTCCGGCGGCTATCTGGCTTCGGTGCAATGGGATTGTCGCACGAGTCGCATGGCATGATATCTGGAAAGCAGCCAACCGGGTAGGCGAGACTGCTTTGCTGACGGTACTTCGCTTATCTGCGGTACTTTCGGCGTGCATCTCGCCTTACTGTAGTACTTCCCGGAGCGCATCTGCTCTATCAGTGTTCCTGAAAGTCGATATCGCAAGTATCGGCCTCGGAATATCAACGATGCTACTCGCGAATCAGGCGATGACGCACACAAATAGACGAGATAGTTCTGAGCAGGTACTACAGATACAGCAGATGGCGGTGCGTGCACGCGGTATTCCGTTGTATCAGTCCGGTGCATGCAGACAGGAGCCGACGGGGAAGACGGTTTTGGCTCGGTCGCTGCCGCGCCAGCCGGCTTACGCTTCCCGCCGCACACGGAAGGACAGTGCCGTAGCCACGCCGATCGCCAGCGCCAACACCAGCAGGATGATGAAATCGATGCGGCTGCCGCTCACGGTTGCAGAACTTACAGGCATGCGTAGCGTCTGCGCGGCGATCACCGCACTCATGACCGCGGTGCCGAGCGACCCGGCGAACTGCTGCATCATCGAGAACAAGGAATTCTGGTCGGATTTCTGACGCGGGGCGACCACCGTACTCGCATCGGACATGGTGATGCCGAAGCCGATATTGAACCCAATACGCAGCAACGCGTAGAACACGCCCATGAGCACCACGGTCAGCGATCCGGCGAACCCGGCGAGCAACACCAGCGCCAGCACCATCATGGCGATGCTCACGGTGATCGGTCGGCGCAAACCGGAACGGTCATACTCTTGGCCTGCGACCGGGGAGGCGACCGCGCCGATCAGCGCGCCCGGCAGCAGCATCAAGCCAGCGGCCATTGCCGATCCGCCGAGCACATCCTGCACATACAACGGCAGAATAAACGACATGCCAATGTTGATGAACTGCATGCCGAAATACCCGAACAGACGCAAGCGAATCAGCCGATTGCCCAGAATCGAGTAGTCGAACAGCTTGCGCTCGCCATGCCCGGCATGCCAAGTCATCAGCGCGATCAGAGCAAGGCAGATGAGCAACCCCACGCCGAACTGCCACGACAGCCAGCCGTACACACCGGCCTGATTGAAAGTGAGCAATAGCCCTAGGAACACGCACGACAGGACCAGCAGACCCACCATGTCAAACCGGCGGCCGGCGGTTCCCGGCGCCTTGCCGCTTACGCTCAGCGCGCCGGCGATGCCGATGGCCACGAGCAGCGGCAGCACGCCCACGAAAATAGCCCGCCACGACCATATGCTCGTCAGAATGCCGCCGTATGTCGGTCCCAATGCCGGGGCCAGGGAGATGATCACCGCGGCGAACCCGGTGTACACGCCCAGCTTGTGTACGGGGATCTTCGTGAAAATCGTCTGGAACATCAGGGGAGTGGCGATTCCTGTGGCCACGGCCTGCAGCATACGTCCCGCCAGCAGAGGGGCGAAGCTGGGGGCGACTAGGCAGATCAGCGCGCCGGCGACGCTCATCGCGAGCGCGAAGAAGAACAGCGTGCGCGGGTTAAACCGTTTGAGCACGTACGCGGTGCTACTCATCACGATGGTCACGAGCAGCAGATAGCCCGTCGTCAGCCACTGCACGGTCGCCAATGACACGTGCATACTGGAGATGAGGGTCGGGAAGGTCACGTTCATCGAGGTTTCGGTGAGAATACCGACGAAGGAAAGCATGCCGATCGACGCGATCGCCACGCGGGTGCGCCAGGGTACGTATGATTCCGGGGGAAGCTGCCTGACGGCGTCCTGCGAGTGCGGGGTGGCGGTGTCTGAGCGGGCTGGACTGGCTTGACCTGCCGCACCAGATGTCACGGAATCCGCGATGTGCTGGGTCTGTGCCCTGTCGGCGGTGTCAGGTGCTGATTCTGGGCGCATGGAAGGTCGCGACATGATGCTCCTTGGGTTCGCAGTTGACGGTGGATGCCATGCCGGGTCGATCAGCGTTGCCGGGCCGTGCAGGCGGCCTGGTCTGAACCGTGGGCGCGGGCGTTCGATCCAGTGGCGGGCTCCGCGGCCGATCACATGGGAACGGGCCCATCCAGCGCGGAAAGACGCGTCCACTCTACGCGCCCGGGGTGGACTACTGTGTTACTGGACGTCGTCGTCGGTGGTGTCCGCCCGGCTGACCGCGGTGGTTGCAGCCTTGTCTTCCCAATCCACGCTGCCCTCATGCACCGCTTCGGTTTTCAGCATCCGGTCGAGGCTGACCTTGGCAAGCCGCCGCGTGAAGGCCTGCGAGGCGTCATCGATAGTCTGCCCGATCAGCGTTTCGACCTGTCGGACGTGTCTTGCGTCGGGGAAGATCCGCTCGGCGAGCGCCGACGACGGCGTTTTGACCGTCGGCTCGCCTTCGCAGGCGGCGAATACATCGGCAAGGCTCATGGTCGACAACGGCCGGGCAAGCGTATACCCGCCATCCTTGCCCGGTGTCGAGACGATGAGCCCGGCGACCGTGAGTCTGCGCAGCGTCTTCTTCAGCGACGAGTCGGAGACGCGTAGAAGCGTGCTCAGGGTGTCGCTGGTCAACGGGGTGTGGCCGCGTTGCGACCCGAGAATCAGGAGCACGCAGACCCCGTGCTCGAATGCCTTGCTGATGCGCATGCCTGTGATTATCGTCCCTGAGGCTGACTTGCCGTCGTGCTGGATTCCGCGCTGCCTGATCCTGCGGCCAGCATGCGGTCGACGAATGTGCGGGCGACGTTTTCGACGCGCATGGGTCTCATCGAATGGTTGAACAGACCGCAGAATTTGAGGAGCGGGATCGCCCGCGCGATCGCGTCGTGCCGCCCGGCCCCGTAGACGACGGTCGGTTCCACGACGGCCAGCGGGATGGGGGAGCCTTCGCGGCGTAGCCGTTCGATGATGGAGCGTTTCGTGCTGACGAATGTTTTCGGTCCGAAAGTCCCGCCGATGAAGCCCATGGCCTTGACTTTCCGCTGGCGGGCGATTTGCAGCATGGTGTCGGCGGGTTCGTCGTTGTCGCGTCGCAGGCTGTCCGGGTCGTTGCGCGGGCCGCCGATGAAGTCGGCGATATAGTCGATGCGCGTGGGCAGTGCTTCGCTGACGGCCTGCCGGTCGTGGATGTCCGCCTTGATGGTGGTGACGCGCGGGTCGTTGAGCTCGTTGTGCCCGGAGCCGCACAGGACGGTGATGAGCGCATCAGGGTCGCGGGCGAGCCATTCCCTGGTGACGGCGCGCCCGATATACCCGTTGCCGCCAAGCAGGACGATTCTTGCCGGCGTGTGTGTCGTACTTGCGGGTGCCTGTCCGCCTGGTGATGCGGCGCCGGCCTGGCTTGCGGGGGCGTGGTGTGGCGTGGTGTCGGTCATGGTTATTCCTTTCCGTCGGGTATACCGGCATGAAACGTGGAAAAAATAATTCCATGAATATGGTAGCGGAGAACGACGGCATGCGTGACGATACGCCGAGGGAAAACAGCGTGGGGGCGCCGGCGAGACTTCTGGACTCTCAGTTCGCGTGAAAGGCTGGGGGAGTCATGGTGCGCGCCGTCGCATTTCATCGCATCAGCCGCATACGCCCGCCGGAAACAGCGATGGCGTTTAGCCATCGTATCGATTATTGTCGAACCGTGAAGGAAATCAGGACGAACCGCAGGCCGCCCGCCCAATGGGCCGGCAAGGGCATGAGGGTGCAGCCGGGCGACCGAGCAGGCGCGCCCGCCGTGGCGCAGGATGACATGATGACGCTGGAGGATTGCCCGACCGGTCGGGATATGCGCATCACAGGCATCAGCATGGATGAACGGCATACCTTGCGCATGCTCGAGCTGGGGATCCGCGTCGGTGGCGTGACACGCGTCACCCAACGGTCGAATTTCGGCGGGCGGGTGCTTGCGATTGGCACCGGCAGGATCGCCATTGATGGGGCGACGGCGCGGGCAATCAGCGTACGGCCGGTGTGCCTGGCCCCGATGGCCCAAATGACCCATACAAACGGCGCGGTTCAGACCACCCAAGCCACTCAGATCACTCAGGCTGCCCGGACGGTACGCGGCGACGATGAACATGAAGGCGGAGAAGAGTCATGACCACCAATACCACGCCGGATACGCCATGCTGCGACTGTCACGCAAGCCATCATGCCGACCATCATGACGATTGCCATGACGATTGCCATGCCGGCCACAACGTCGACACGTGCGCTGACGGATGCGGGCTCACATCCGCCGGCATGCAGCAGGGACGCCCCGCCCGAGGACGGCTGGAACGGCTGTTCGATGCCATTCGATTTGGCCGCGCGCCCAGTGCTGACGCGGATGCGAACTGCCATCACGGTTCCGGCGGCGGGCATATGGTGAGCGGCGAGACGGCCCGCCGTGTGGTCTTTGTCGGCAACCCCAACGTCGGCAAATCCACACTGTTCAACGCGCTGCTGGGTGCAGGCGCGCGCGTAATGAACGCGCCGGGCACCACGGTGCTTGTCGAGCGTGGACGGCTTGACATGACCGGCAAACCGGGCATTCCCGAATCGTCCGCGGGTATCTGGGACATTATCGACACGCCTGGCACCTACTCGCTGCTGCCGCAGTCGCCGGATGAGCGGGTCGCCGCGCAAGCCGCCGCGGGAATCGACGGCATGCCGACGCCGGATGCGCTGGTGGCCGTGCTGGACGCCACCAATCTCGTCCGATCCCTGTACTTCCTCGCGGGTGTGCTCGAACTTGGCATGCCCGTTGTCGTCGCGTTGTCAATGAACGATCTGGCCCGCCGCCAAGGCGACGATATCGATCCGCAAACGTTGTCACAGGCGCTTGACGGCGTGCCGGTGATCGCGATTGACCCGCGCACCGGCGAAGGAACCGATTCGCTTATGCGCGCGGTCTCCGACAGTTTCGGCGGGACCCCGCTGCCGCACGGTTTGCAGCTGATGCACGCCGGCAACGACGAAGAGCTTGCAACCATGGTCCGTGAGGGCGCCGACCGCCGCTTCGACTGGGCTGCCGACATCATCCACCGGCTCGGCCTGGACCATGCCGGGCGGCAGACCGTCTCCGACCGTATCGACCGCGTCCTGCTCAACCCGTGGCTGGGTGTGCCGGTGTTCCTCGCGGTCATGTATCTGGTGTTCCAGGCGACCACCACGCTCGCCGGCCCGATGCAGGACTGGTTCGACGTGACTGTGCGCGGATGGCTGACCGATGGGATCGACGCGATCATGTCACTGTTCGGCCCGGGCGCCACAAGCGGTTGGGTGCACGGGCTGATCGTGGACGGTCTGCTCGACGGTGTCATCACCGTGGCCACGTTCATCCCGCCGATGGGCATCATGTTCATCATGCTGTCCCTGCTGGAGGATTGCGGATATCTGGCGCGCGCCGCGTTCGTCATGGATCGTCTGATGCGTGCCCTGGGACTTGACGGGCGTGCGTTCCTGCCGATTGTCGTCGGTTTCGGCTGCAATCTGCCAGGACTTGCGGCCACCCGTACGCTCACTGATTCACGACAGCGCGTCATGGTCGGCATGCTGATACCGTTCGCCTCGTGTTCTGCGCGACTGTCCGTATATCTTGTGCTCGCGTACGCGTTTTTCCACTCCACGGCGGGCTTGGTCGTCTTCCTCATGTATGTCATCTCGATCGTGCTGATTCTGGCGATCGGCGTGCTACTGCGGCACACCGTGTTCCGTGACCTCAAACCCGAACCGTTCGCCATGGTGCTGCCGCCCTACCAGTGGCCGAAAGCCGTGGCGCTGGTCCGGTCCGTGCTCATCCGGCTGTGGGGCTTCCTGCGCGGAGCGAGCTCGATCATCATCAGCGTGATCATCGTGCTGTGGCTGCTCGCCTCCGTTCCCGCAACGGCAGGTGCGGGAAGTTTCGGGAACGTCGAGGATGTGCATGATTCGACTTACGGTGTGGTCGCCGATGCGGTGGCGCCGGTGTTCGCGCCCGCCGGATTCGACGATTGGCATGCCTCGGCCGCCCTGCTCACCGGGTTCGTCGCCAAGGAGGTGGTGGTCGGCTCGATGTCCCAGTCCTACAGCATCTCCGGCACAGACGACCAGTCCGAACAACAGCAGGGACAGGGCGCGCTCGGAAGCAAGCTGCGCGAATCATTCGATGAATCTTCGGGCGGGCATGGGCGCGCCGCGGCGATTGCGTTCCTCTTGTTCGTACTCGCGTACACTCCATGCTTGGCGACGGTGGCGGAATTGAAACGCCAATACGGCGGGCGTGTTGCGGCCGGCAGCGTCGCGCTGGGACTGGTGGTCGCGTATGTGCTTGCGGTGGTCGCGTTCCAACTGCTCAGACTGGTGATGTGAATGAGTACTGGAATAGATGCAGCCGCGGAAACCGCCAAACACGCCGTTCGCCACATGCCTACCGGCGTCCGCGGCAGGGTTGCGGCGATGATCCGGCAGGGGCTTGATATCGCTTCGTGCGCTCGCGTACTTGGCATGCCTGTGGATTTCGTCAGACAGATTGCCGAAAGCCTGGAAGCTGAAGGCACGATCGATCTGGTTACGTGGCGCGGCTCGCACGGCTGTGCCACGGGCGGCTGCACGCCCGACCCGAATTCGCCGCTATGCGCAGGCTGCCCGCTCAAACCGATCCAACTGCGTCGCCGCACGCCCGCCCGGCATACGATGCCTGGACGGGCGGCGGGGCTGTGGCGTCGGGTGAAACATGGGACATGAATGGTGGTATGGGTTTCAAGGATTTGGCCGGCTTACGCTGACTTCCTGACGCTTGCCGCCTGCCGCGAGACCTGCGTGTCGAGCAGATACTTGCGCAGGACGACCGCGTTGTTGCGCTCGTTGTCTTTGGCGCCATACAGAAGCGTGACGCGGGGATGACCGTCGATGAGTTCGCGCAGGTGGCAGACCGCTTCCGGGTTGGCGTCCAACTCTTCGCGGTAGCGGGAGGCGAACTCGTCGAACCGTTCGGGGATATGCCCGAACCATGTGCGCAGCTCCTTGGATGGGGCGATGTCCTTGATCCACACATCCACGTGCGCGCTTTGCTTGGACCTGCCGCGCGGCCACAGCCGGTCGACCAGCACGCGCAGCCCGTCGTCCGCGGATGGTTCCTCGTATACACGGCGGATTCTCACATCGCAGCTGGTGTTGCCGTCGCCGGTGTCGTTGCCGGGTTCCATATCCGGTTCCGTTATGTGGGCGCTGCCGGGTTGCTGCGCGGCGGGGGATTGCGATATGGCCGATTCCTGTGAACGTTGTGCGTCGGCGTTGTCGTCTGCAATCGTTTGCCGTGTTTGCCTTGTTTGCATCGCTTGTGTCCCTTTCGCTTGTGCTCCGTGCATCGGCCCGGCTGTGTCCAGCGGCACGGCTTTCGCATTCAACGGGCTTTTCGACACATACGGGTTGCCCATGATAATCAGGCGTCTGGGCCGGTCCGCCGCCTTGCTGATGCCGATGCGCGGCGTGCAGGCGATCCGCTCGCCCTCCCGTAACGACGCCCGTATCAACCGCAGCGGCGGCGTGCGCAGATCATGGCCGTACAAGGATGTGTCGATGGCGAGCGCCTGACAGAGTTTCGCCGGCCCGTTGGTCAGTTGGGCGCCCGTGCGTCCGCCACGTAGTTGCGTCATATGTTCGATGCCTTCGACCGGTTCGCCCGCGCGGATGAGCACGCCGCATCCGAAGCCGTCCGCGCCGGCGGTCACGTTGACGCAGTAGTGCATGCCGTACGTGAAATACACGTAGGCATGGCCGGCCGGGCCGAACATCGCGCGATTGCGCTCGCTACGCCCGTGATAGGTGTGGCTTGCCGGGTCGTTCTGGTCGTAGGCCTCAGTTTCCACGATCCGGACAGCGCTATGGGTGCCGTCCGGCCAGTCGCGTACCAGCAGGCAGCCGAGCAGTCCGACGGCCGCATGGTCGGCGCCCTGGGAGAGCAATTCCATGGGGAATGCGCTCCTGTTGCCGTTCTCGTCGTCGATTTCGTCGCTGAGCCGTGCCATATGCCTCCTCTCGCCCGGCGCGTGCGCGTCGGCTGCCACCATCGTCATCCTTGATATGGACGGCAATTGACGGGCCCGCGAATCCTCGCCTAATTTGCCTATGTCCGGCGTGTCGGCATGACACAATGAAATCATGAACGATACGAACGACACCGCCTTGAACGTCAGGCACCTGGTCAAACGCTACGGGGACATGCTCGCGCTTGACGGCTTCGACCTTCAGGTGCGCCGCGGAGAGATCTTCGGGCTGCTCGGACCGAACGGCTCAGGCAAGACCACGGCGATCAGCTGTATTCTGGGATTGCTGGATTTCGAGGCGGGCGACATCCGTGTGCTGGGCGAGCAGATGACCCCGTCCGCATATGAGCTTCGCCGCCGGATCGGCATTGTGCCCCAGGAGGTCGCCGTATTCGATGAGCTTAGCGTCGAGGAGAACATCGATTACTTCTGCTCCCTGTATGTCAAAGACCGCAAGCGCCGCAAGCAGCTGGTCAACGAGGCAATCGGGTTCGTCGGACTCACCGAATTCAGACGCTACCGGCCGAAGAAACTCTCCGGGGGCCTGCTTCGCCGGCTTAACATCGCCTGCGGGATCGCCCACCGGCCGGAACTCATCTTCTTCGACGAGCCGACCGTTGCCGTCGATCCGCAAAGCCGCAATTCGATTCTCGAAGGCATCAAACGCCTCAACCGTCAGGGCGCGACCGTCGTTTACACCAGTCACTACATGGAGGAGGTCGAACTTATCTGCGACCGCATCCTGATTATGGACCACGGCCGGCATCTGGCGCTCGGTACCGCGGACGAGCTCAAAGCCCAGATCGCCACCGGCGAGCGCATCACCATCGAGGCCGCCGGCCTAGGCGGGAGCGTGCCCGAAGGCATACGCAACCTTCCGTTCGTCCTCGAATCGAAAGCGGACGGCAATACGCTGGACATCCGTTGCAAGCATGGCGAACACAACCTGGTCGACGTGCTTGACGTATTGCGGCGCGGGGGCATCCGTCCCGGGCGTGTCACCTCACAGCCGCCGACACTCAACGACGTGTTCCTCGACCTGACCGGCACGGCGTTGCGCGACTAAGGGGACCGTCATGTGGCATACCTTCGTCATGGAGCTGAAAAGCTCGCTGCGTACACCCGCCGTCCTGTTCTGGATAATCGCGTTCCCCATTATCCTCGCCACGCTCATCCAAAGCGTATTCGGCACCATCGCCTCCGGAGACGTAACCCTTGAGGTTGCCCCTGTTGCCGTCGTCGCCGACAACACCTGGAACTCGAACCCAGGCGCGGACACGTTCGTCAACGCGTTCTCGACATCCTCAACGTCCGCAGGCACATCGTCCGAACCCACAGGCTCGTCATCCACCGCCGGCAAGGACGGCGATATCACACTGTTCAAGCGGATCGACGCCGCCGATGTGGCCGAAGCCGAAACTCTTCTGCGCCAGGGCAAGGCGCTCGCCTACCTGTCGGTTGAGGATTCCGGCGACCTGAGACTTACGCTTTCGCGGAACGCTGCCACGGATATCGCCCAGACCAAGTCCGGCGGCTCCGACGGTCAGGCATGGTCCCTGATCACCCTCGGCACGCTGGTCGAACAGTACAACGAGCGTTCGCGGGTCATCGCGCAGGCGATCGCGCAGGCGGCGGCCAATGACCCGTCGAAACTGGCGGACGGCGCGTGGATCGCTTCTCTGGCGGGCGCCAACTTTGAAGAGATCACCCGACAGGCATCCGGTATCAGGCATGCTGAGGGCATGGTGCGCTACCATGTCGCAATCCTCGCGATGAGCATCCTTATGGCCATGTCGATGACTTGCAACATGCTCAGCGCTCTGCAAGCCAATCTCTCGCCCTTGGGGGCGAGGGTCAGTGTATCCCCGTTGTCGCGTTTCGCGCGCATCGGTGCGGTCCTGCTGTCCTCATGGCTGGCGACTTTCCTGTGCATGCTCGTCGTCTACGCATATATGCGCATCGCCTTGGGCGTGTCTTTCCCGGGGAGGGAGGGGCTTGCGATCCTTGCCATTGCAATCGGCTCTGGCATGGCCAATTGCCTTGGTTTGGTGCTCGGCGCAATCCCGGTCATCTCGCTCGGCGTGAAAAGCGGCATCAGTGTCGCGTTCTCCCTGATTCTGTCGATTTTCACCGGACTGTACGGCAACATGGCCTTCGCCGACAGTGTGCAACGCGCCGTGCCGGGCTTGCAATACCTCAATCCCGCCAAACAGGTGACGAACCTGTTCTACGACCTGCTGTATTACGACAGTCTCGCCCCATTCGCCCGCACTGTAGGAGTGATCGCCGCCATGTCGGCGATCGCGCTGGGTGTGGCCGCATTCGAACTGAGGAAGGTGAGCTATGACCACCTGTAAAGCAGCATGGCTGGTTCTGCGCGCAAACATGTTCCAACTGCTGGTCTACCTGCTGGCGACCGGGGTTATGGCCGCCATGCTCGGCATCGGCATCGGACTCGGCTCCAACGGCGACGACCAGACCAGCACCTACGAGCCTCCTACAGCATCCCTGGCGATTATCGACCGTGACAGCGCCGGCGGTCATGCCACAGGCGCCGCACTGCGTTCGTATCTCTCGTACTCGGCCCACATCGTCGAAATCGAGGACACTACGCAGGCCATCCAAGACGCCATCGCCACCGACTACGTCGATGTGATCGTCATCGTCCCGCAAGGCTACACGGCATCGTTCACCAAGGCGGCACGAACGCAAGGCACCCTGCCCACGCTGAGCCTGGCAGGCTCAGGAAGCGGCACTGATTCCACCGGTTCTGCCGCTGCCCGGATGCTCACCATCCAAATCAACGGGTTCCTCGGATCACTGCGGTCGTCCCTGTTCGCCGACCAGCACACCACGCTCGCCCAAGCCGCCGCCACCGTGGCCAAGGCACGCGCGGAAAACGGCCAATCCGTCCAAGTGGAAGCGGCATCCAACAGCCACGCGCATGGCTCGTCCGCCGAGGGAAGCCTCGCCGCAAGCGGCAGGGTCTTTGCCGCAACCCTCGCCACCATGCTTTACCCGCTGATGCTCAACATCGCGTTCATCGTGATCGTCATCATCACCGCGTTCAACAAGCCGACCACCATGCGCAGGGTTGGTGTGTCAGCCGAACCCGGCCATAGCATCTGGGCGCAGGTGCTGCTCGTCTGCTGCGGCGCGTCAGCCGTGGTATGGCTGTGCTGCATCGGTATCGCCATCGCCTGCTCCGCAGTCTGCCAAGGCGGTCTTGCCGGCATCGGGTGGCGGCCATTGTTGCTCTCGCTTATCGGCACGTTCGTATTCTCCCTGACAGTCAGTGCGCTGGGGTTCCTCATCGGCCAATGCCGGGTCTCTACCGCCGCGATGAACGGCATCGTCAACACCGTGGCGCTCGCTTCCGCGTTCCTGTCCGGCGCATGGCTGCCGCAATGGCTGATGCCCTCATCATTGCAAGCGTTTGCACGCCTACTGCCCGGCTGGTGGTACGTGGACGGCGTGTATGAGGCGTTCGGCGGGCAAGGCAGTGCGATGACCAGCACGCCAGACATCGGTCGGTGGGCTGGTGCAACCGGTCTCATGGCATTGTTCGCGCTCGCGTTCATCGCAGTGGGCTTGGTTATCTCGCGGTTCGTCGCAAGACGAAAATGACCATGAGACGATCATGGCCCCAAGACGCGATACCATTGGCCGCATGAGCACACCGACCCCACCGTTCGCCCTGCTGCCAATCCGCACGGCAACCGTGCAGGACCTTGATGCCATCGACCGGCTCGAACAGATATGCTTCCCACCGGCGGAAGCGGCCAGTCGCGCGTCAATCAGCAGCCGACTCGCCGTGTTCCCCGACCATTTCTGGCTGTTGGAAGCCCAACACGGCCCTGACATGGGCACACAACTCGTGAGCTTCGTCAACGGCATGGTCACCGACCAGCCGCATCTGCTCGACGAGATGTACGACGATGCCGGCATGCACAATCCGCAAGGCGCGTGGCAGATGATCTTCGGCGTGGACACTCACCCGGATTACCGACACCGCGGCTATGCGGGGCGCGTGTTGCGCCACGCAATCGAAACCGCACGCGAGCAAGGCCGTCGCGGCGTGGTCCTCACCTGCAAGGACCGGCTCGTGCAGTTCTACGCGGCTTTCGGTTTCCAAGACGAAGGCATGTCCGCATCCACACACGGGGGAGTGCCCTGGCATGAGATGCGCCTGACCTTCTGAGCGGCAGTCCTACCCGTGACCGGCCGACAGGAATCCGGCGGCAACACCGCGCACCGCGATCAAACAGCACCCGACGCCACCACGATAGGCCACACACAATCACTAATTGCCAATCGACAATCATCAACCGTCAAGAAGCCAGAAAGCCGAGGAACCGATGACACTGCCCAAAGTCGCATTCATCTGCACCCACAACTCCTGCCGCAGCCAGATTGCCGAAGCGTTGGGCCGGGCGCTCGCCGCGGACGCGTTCGAATCATATTCCGCCGGTACCACCATCAAATCCGAAATCAACCCTGACGCCGTGCGACTCATGCGCAGCCTGTACGGCATCGATATGCCGGCGAACGGGCAGCACCCCAAGACGCTCGACCAGCTGCCGCCGATCGATGTCGTGGTCACCATGGGCTGCGGTGTCACCTGCCCGTTGCTGCCCGCCCGATCGCGCGAGGACTGGGGGCTCGAAGACCCGACCGGCAAGGACGACGCGGCATTCACCGCCACGATCCGTGAAATCGAACGCGATATCCGCAATCTGCGTAGTCGGCTGCTGCAACACGAGGCTTGACGTCCGCATCCGCCGAACCGCGGCCTCGGCCCCGGCATGCAGCCTTGAGTCTTGAGCCTCGAGTCTCGGGCCTTATAGAACGATCGCAAACGTTTTCAACGTTTTCAAACGTAATAAGAGCTTCCTAACGCATGAAAGTGCGTTCAGGCGTACAATCCCGGCCGCCGCAGACTCGTGTACGGCTTGGCGTCCCGCATCGCCTTGGCGGCATCAAGATCGATATCGGCGGTCAGCAGGCAAGGCCTCTCGCCGGCGAGCGCCAGCACTTCGCCGTCTGGCCCGACGATGACGCTCCGCCCGTCGAAACACATCGCATCCTCGATGCCGACGCGGTTGCACATCGCGATATTCACGCTGTTGTGGAACGCTTGCACACGCACCTCCTGAAGGAACATCTCCTCGGGTTCGGCGCTCGTGTTTGCGGTGGGGATGACCACGAGGTCGGCGCCGCGCAAGGCGAGCGTGCGGATTGTCTCAGGGTAATGCCGGTCGAAGCACACGCAGACGCCGATCATGCCAAACGGGGTGTCGATGACGCGGATCGCATCGTCCGGCGAGTAATAATCCTGCTCGTAGAAGCGTTCCGCCTGCGCGATATGCACCATGCCCTGTCTGCCGAGCAGGCATCCGTCGGCGCCGATGACGAGCGTGGTGTCGATCCGGCGGCCGTCAGGCTCCATAAGATACGCGTTCGGGCATGCCATGATCCGCCTGTCCGCGCACGCTTTGCGGATCGCTTCGATCGCAGGGTCGTCGAGCCGCATCGTGTACCCGCCCGCGTCGAGGGGAGAAGATGATGCCGGGTATTGCGGGAAGAACGGGGAGAACTGGATTTCCGGGAAGACGACCATATCGGCATGGCTGCGGGCGGCATCGGCGATCATCGCAAGGCTTGTCTTGAGATTGTCTTCGATGCTGCGGGTCATGCCCATTTGTGCCAGCGCGATTTTCATACCGGTATCGTATCGGCCGCGATGCGGTTGCGACAACATCCGTCTCACACGGTGAGGCGTCCACGCTAGACTCGGCGGTATGGCTATGACGGGAGGAACACGGGATTTCGCGCAGGAGATTGCGCGGTTTGCGGTACAGCGGCTGCATACTGAACCCCGCCCGGGCGGGCGTGTGCCGGGTAGTCTGGTTTTCGACCACCCGGCGACCGGCAGGAGATACGCCATGCTGATCGGCGGGCATGATCTCGTCGTCCGCTGCGATCCAACGCATATCGCGTCGTTGCTCGCCCGTCCTGGGTTCGGGCCGACCATCAAAGCCGATCATGACACGTGGATGTTCATCAAACTTGATGGGACGGTTGATCTGCCAACCATGTCTGACTATCTGACGTCATCCTATGCGATGGCATCCCTGCCCGCAGAAGATGTCGACGCGCAAGCAACGCGATCCTCGGCGCACGACACGAAAACGAACCCTATAGCGGCGCTGGAAGATTCATCGCAGCAACCCGTCTCGACGGATGATACCGCCTCGAGACAGGTGCGAATACAAGACACGGTGTACACGGACACGCCCATCCCCGAAAAACCCGCCGCATCGGGCGCTTCCGCATCGGACAGGACCGTTGTATCCGGCGTTTTCGGGCATGTCGAGGATGCCGGTAGCCTGTCTGCCGGCACTCGCCGTCGTCCGATTAGACAGCCCGGCGGCCACGAACCGTATCCCGATCCCACAGATACCGGAACGGTGTACGGGCGCAACGACTCCATAACATCCGAAGCAACCCAGCCCGCGTCAGCCCAACCAGCGCATCCGAACCAGCCCGCAGGGCGAGCCATACCGCGCCCATACCGCGACCAGCCCATCATCATGCCTGAGGAATCAGACCTCGCCGCGCGCCCGTCTCGCTCAGTGCGCCCACTGCGCCCGACTCGCCCGGCGGACACACGGCAACCAAACTCCCGGCAAAGCAACCCGCGGCAAAGCATCCTGCCCGCACGCCTGCGCCACATGCGAGCCATCCGCGCCCACTACACCTTCCGCGACGTGACACTCGGCCGGGCCCTCGACTTCTACCTGCAAGGCGCATCCGTCGCCGACTACCGCGACGACTACGACTGGCATGGCATCTTCCGCTGGCAGCACCCCACCTACCGGGATATGGACAACCACCAGCTACGCGGATATTTCGCCTGGCGCACCCGGTTTCTCGACCGCACCGACCAGGCAGACCACCCTGACCGGTCCAGAATCGACGGCGACGCCGGCCCCTCGCCGCGCGAACGCGACTGGTACGACACGTGCATAGCGTTCTCCAAAGTCCGCGCTTACGAAATCATCTGCGGCATCGAACCCGACGCCGACCAAGGCTTGAGCCAACTCGCCCGCATCGCACACAGCTACGCCTGGCAGGACCGACGCTACGCGGAAACCATCGACATGTGGATTCGCGACTACCTCATCGACCGCAACCTCACCGAATACATCAGCGCGGACACCTTCCCGGTCATCGCCTACGACGAGATGATCGACACCGTCACGCACCCCGAGTCCGCCAGCGACGACGACTACCTCAACGCGGCTATGCACCTGTCCGGATACCACCTGGACACCTCGGCATTCGTCAAACGCCACGCCGACATCGTGCGCTACTCCCTACGACGCATCTGCGCCGCCATCGACGAGCACCTCAAAGCCGCCCACGCCGGCAGTCTCGCCGAAACCTGCTTTGGCCCGCTGCCACAAGCTCCAACATCCCTGTTCTGGGACGCCATCTACCTCGACACGCAACGCTACCAGCCGCAGCCCGACTATGGGCTTATGCGCCTGACCCGACACGAACCGCAAACCGTGACCCTCGACCCCATCCGTTTCTACCAGTGGACCCCTGGCGGTGGCTGGCATCTGCACGCCTACAACGTGAACGGCTCTACGAACCGCACGCTCGGCGACATCACCCGCGAAATCGACAGGCAACTGCGCTTGCACCACCACTTCGGCCACCCCATGAAAGCGCCCGCGCCGTCCAGCCTCGCCGCAAGCCTGACACCGGTCATCGCCCGGACAATCGAGACCATCGAACATGAACGCGAAGAAGCCGCCCGACCGCATATCACCATCGACATGCAGGCGCTCGCCGGCATCCGCCACGACGCCGACCTCACACGGGACGCGCTCATCGTCGACGAAGACACGCAGGCCGAAGGCACGGCGGAGACCATCGGCGAGCCAGCCGCATCGCAACCGACTGCGGTACAAGCACCTGCGGTACATAAGTCTTCGGCACAGCCCACCGAGCAGCAGGAAGCGCAGCCAGCCAATCCGCCGACACTGCCGACACTGCCATCCACTCCACAGGCCGCACCTGCGACGACTCCCACACCCGCAGCGCACCCCACCGCGAAACCCGAAGAGCAATCCGCAGCACACCCCGGAACCGACGATCCCGAACGCTTCCTTGTTCGCTCACTGCTCAACGGCGAACCATACGAGGACGAGCTGCGTCGCCGGCACGAAAGCCTGAGTATGCTGGTAGACCGGATTAACGAACGCATGATGGACGAGATCGGCGACACCGTCATCGAATTCGACGGCGACCGGCCCGTTATCATCGAAGACTACGAAGACGACCTGCGGCAATGGCTGGCACGCTAGCCGCACGCCACCATACCAACGTGAAGGACGCACACATGGACCATACAGAATCGGCTGCCAACACCCCTGGCAGCACGGGAGCAGGGCAGACTACGCCACGCCGACAAGTCCCCAAACGCATCGCCGGCGTCATCATCAACTCCCTCAAAGGCGGCGTCGTACCCCGCATCGGCCTGCCCTACATCACCGTCGGCCGCCGCCGCGAAATCGAAGCCATCCTCCACGACGTCGACATCATCGAAGGCGGGGGAGCAGCATTCCGCTTCATCGAAGGCCGCTACGGCAGCGGCAAAAGCTTCCTCCTGCAAGCCGTCCGCACCCACGTCATGGACCGCGGTTTCGTCGTCGTCGACGCCGACCTCTCCCCGGAGCGCCGCCTGCAAGGCACCAAAGGGCAAGGCCTTGCCACCTACCGCGAACTCATGCGCAACATGTCCACCAAAACACGGCCGGAAGGCGGAACGCTCCCGCTTATCCTCGACCGGTGGATCGCCACCGTACAAACAGACACGGCCACGGCGCTCGCCGGCGAAACCGGTGCTATGCCCGGCCCTGACGACCCCGAATTCGCGGCCCGCGTGGACCAGACCATCGCAGAAACCATCGCATCCATGCAGGATATGGTCCACGGCTTCGATTTCGCGCGCCTGCTGACCATGTACTACCATGCCAGCCAGCAAGGCGATGACGAGACCGTGGGGCGCGTGCTCAAATGGTTCCGCGGCGAATACGCCACCAAGACCGAGGCGCGTGGCGAGCTTGGCGTCGGCGTCATCATCGGCGACGACAACTGGTATGACTATCTCAAGCTATTCGCCGATTTCCTCGTCAAGGCCGGCTATCACGGGCTGATTGTCATGATCGATGAACTGGTCAACATCTACAAAATCCCGAACGCCATCAGTCGGCAGAACAACTACGAGAAAATGCTCACCATGTACAACGACACCATGCAGGGCAAAGCGCATCACTTGGGCATTATCATGTGCGGCACCCCGCAATGCGTTGAGGACAGGCATCGCGGCATTTACAGCTATGAGGCGTTGCGCAGCCGGCTCGCCGACGGGCGGTTCTCCAAGGAAGGGTCGCGCGACCTGCTGGCCCCGGTCATTCACCTCGACCCGCTGGGCCCAGAGGAGATGCTCGTGCTCGCGGGCAAACTCGCCGACATCCACGCCCGGCTGTACGGGTATGAGCCGGTATTGGGCGACGAGGACCTCGCGATGTTCATCCGCGTGGAATATGAGCGGGTTGGGGCGGATTCGCATATTACGCCGCGCGAGGTGATCCGTGATTTCATCGAGCTGTTGGACATCCTCTACCAGCATCCCGACAAGAAACCCGCCGATTTGCTAGCATCCAACGAATTCTCCTACGCGCAGGGCGACCCGTCAGACGGGATGAGCCCTCAGGCGGGCGGGCAGTACGCCCAGTTCACGATCTGAGCTTCTCGCACCTTGGCAAGACGAGTGTGTAACTGATATGGAGTACAGATATACAGTAGGTTGTCGTCGGTAAGGCGATGAGGCGATAAGGCAATGAGGCAATGAGCAAAGGAGAGCCGCGCATGGATGTGTTCAACCGGTACGCGCCGTTCATCCAGGACACGATTTACGAGCACGGATGGCAAAGCCTGCGCGGCGTGCAGGTCGCCGCAGGTGAAGCGATTTTCGGCACCAACCAGAACGTGCTGCTCAGCGCCTCGACCGCATCCGGAAAGACGGAAGCCGCGTTCTACCCGATCCTCACTCTGATGGCCGAAGACCCGCCGGTATCAGTCGGCGCGTTGTATATAGCCCCGCTCAAAGCTCTGATCAACGACCAATTCGACAGGCTCAATGAAGTGTGCGCGCAAGGCGACATACCCGTATGGCATTGGCATGGTGACGTCTCGCAATCCCGCAAGCGCAAGCTCATGAAACACCCCTCGGGGATTTTGCAGATTACGCCCGAATCGCTTGAGGCGATGCTCTTGCACCGGCATGCGGCCATTCCCGCGCTGTTCGGCGACCTGCGTTTCATCGTGATTGACGAACTGCACGCGTTGATGCGCGGCGATCGTGGCGGCCAGACCCTGTGCCTGATCGAACGGCTGTCCCGCATGGCCGGCGTCAACCCGCGCCGCATCGGGCTGTCCGCCACCATCGGCGACCCGAAGCAGGCAGCGCAATTCTTGAGCGCCGGAACCGGCAAGGGCACGGTCGTGCCGAATATCGGTGCCAGTGGCCAGACCTGGCGGCTGTCCATGGAACATTTCTTCAATAGCGGCCTGCAAGCCTCGCAACGGGGGCTACGCATGCCAGCATTCGCACGAAACCCGCATGCGGTTGACGGCGAAACCCGACCACTGTTGGAACAGGCGGAAGCGACGCTTGCCGGCGAATCCCAACTTGAATCCTCGCTTGAATCCCCGTACGAACGGCGGAATAAGCGGCTCACCGGCACGCTCGCCCAATCCGAACCCGCCTCCGACACCGCCCCGCAGGCCGCTGACCCAGGCATCGGCTACATCTTCGAACACACGCGCGGCCGCAAATGCCTCGTATTCTGCAATTCCCGCGAGGAAGCCGAAGCTGTGACCACCACCTTGCGCCAGTACTGCGAGGTACGGCATGAGGCGGATCGTTTTCTCATCCACCACGGCAACCTCTCGGCGCCCATCAGGCAGAGCGCCGAAGAGGAGATGAAGGACGAGAACAGCTGCATGACCACCGTCACGACGGCGACCCTCGAACTGGGCATCGACATCGGGCGGCTCGAACGCGCGTTCCAGATCGACGCGCCGTTCACCGTCTCCTCGTTCCTCCAACGCATGGGACGCACCGGCAGACGCGACCAGCCGCAGGAAATGTGGTTCGTCATGCGTGAGGATCCGCCACAATCGCGCGAGATGGCACCGGATATCATCCCGTGGAAACTCATCCAGGGCATTGCGCTCATCCAACTGTATGTGGAACGCCGCTGGGTGGAGCCGCCCCGGCTTGACGGCCTGCCCTACAGTCTCCTGTACCACCAGACCATGAGCACGCTCGCGTCAGGAGGCGAGATGACGCCTGCGCAACTGGCATCCCAGGTGCTTTCGCTCGCCGTGTTCAAACGTGTCACGCAGGACGACTACCGGATCCTCTTACGTCACCTGATCGGCATCGACCATATAGAAACCACCGAACGCGGCGGCCTGATTGTCGGCGTGGCGGGGGAGCGCATCACCAGCAACTTCAAGTTCTACGCGGTATTCCAGGAGAACGAGGAGTACAGTGTGCGCAGCGAATCGCAGGAGATCGGCACGCTCGTGGCCCCGCCTCCCGCCGGCGAGAAAATCGCCATCGCCGGCCATGTGTGGGTGGTCGACGAGGTGGACCGCAAACGGCATATCGTCTACTGCACCATGGTCAAAGGCAAAGTGCCCGCCTATTTCGGCGACGTGCCCGGGGACATCAACACGGTGATCCTCGAACGCATGCGACAGGTGCTTCTGGAACCGCCGGAGACCACCTACCCGTATCTCATGCGCAACGCCGCGGCCCGGCTGCAGCAGGCACGCGTCGATGCGGCGGCCATGGGGCTCGCCGACCAACCGTTGCGTCATCTGGGCGGCAACATGTGGGCATTGTTCCCCTGGCTCGGCACGTACGCGTTCCTCGCGCTCAAACGCCTGTTGCTTCTGCGGTGCGCGCCGGGGCTTGGGCTCAAGGGCCTGGAGGCGTGCTCGCCCTACTACATGACCTTCACCATGGACGCCGACGCGCAGGCGTTCTACGCGGCGGTTATACAGGCCGCCCGCGAACTTGCCGATCCGCTGACGCTCATGCACCCCGATGAGATCCCGGATTTCAACAAGTACGACCGCTTCCTGCCGCCGCAGCTGGTGCGCAAGGGCTTCGCATGCGGCGTGCTCGACCTCGACGGCATGCGGGCGCGCGTACGTCAGTGGGAGCGGTTCATCCGGTAACCCCCGATGACTGTTCCGTGGCATCGATATCGTCGATCAATACCGCAGCGGTGGAGGGGCATCGTGTCCATCACGCGACATGCATCGGTACGGGTGGGATACAAATGGCGGAATATCGCGGTTGATACTCCTATGCCATACCCCACTGATACCACCAGAAAACGGTATCTTTTCCATACCGTGAGAATTCTTGACGGAATTCCGCAGTGCGGGCGCCAAGGCCTCGAACATACGTGCGCAGTGCGTGCGGCGCATCTCACAATCCGCATGATTCCAACAATACGCCGTGCTGCTTGTCTTCCTCTTGTGATGCTTGGCCATGGTTACTTTTCCGCACTAAGCACGTCCATGCGTGACTGTCCAGGTATGGAACCCGTTGGGATCTCGAAACGACCGGAAAGGGAATCAGTGCGGCAATGCCGCTTCACCGCCCGCGCAGCCGGTAGCGTTTGGTCCCGTCCTCGGCCGCCGGATGCGCCTGAGCGACCTCCCCGGCGCGCACGAGCTCGCGCAGCCCGGATGCCACGGCAAGCGGCGTCAGATGCAGCTCGCGGATGATCTCCTTCGCGCTCATCGCCGAATGGCGTTCCAACAGGTCCAGAATCGCCCGGGAAACCTCGGATGGCGAGTCGACGGTGTGGAGTTTGCGTTTCGTGAACGTCATCGTGAACATGCCATGCTCGTTGCGTGCCGCCGCCGGTTCGATACCCGCCTCTCGCAGCTGGGAGAAGATCTGCCGGAACCCGTCGCCTTCGGAGGCCACGACCATGCCGCCGCGCGGTGACGGTGTGAGTTCGAGCAGCGTGAACAGGAACTGGTTACGCGTGGATGTCATCGTCGGCCCGTCGTCCTGGGGACGTTTGGAAAGTACCTCCTGCGTGACAGTGCCGTACAATCCGCCGGGATTCGTGATGGTGATGCGGTCGGTGAACACGTTGACATGCACGGGCGTGCCCTGCGCGTCGGGGGAGTAGTCGCGGTGGATGAGTGCGTTCGCAATCGCCTCGCGCAGGGCGTCCGGCGGGTATTCGGGTTTGCGTGCGCCGATCCAGCGCATCAGCGATTCCGTGGTGTCCTCGATCATCACCGGAATGGACCCGACCACATGCTGTGTCGCAATCAACGATTCGTCACCGCGGAAGACGTCATCGGCGTTGGTGCCGGGGAATACCGCGACGGACACGCCGAGCCGCGGATAGTATTTCTGCGGGTACCTGCCGAGCGCGAGCAGACCGGCGAGTGTGGGGCGTAACATGCCGCCGACTTGGGAGGTATCACTGTCGTCATGGCGTAACACTTGCAGATCGCACAGCACCTGTTCGTCGCTGCGTCCGGCGAACACATGCGGGTGCCGTTCGCGCGCATTGCCGGTTACCGCTTGGACCAGGGCCGGATCAAGGTCATCGATAGTCGCTCGTGGAACAAGATCGAGATCATACGTGGGCTGGTTGTGCTCCTCGATAAGCCGATCGACCTCATATGCGGTCATGTGCCGGTCCCCGTCGCCCGTACGGATAAACGACCCGTCATGCGGGCCGAGCGCGGTGATGAAACACGGTTTGAGTCGCGGCTGCATCTCGTCGACCCGCGCGAACACCAGGTTGGTTCCCTCGAACGGGCAGGTGACAATCACCGGGCGCACCACGGGAGTAAGCCGCTCGCACGCCTGGCTGAGCGCCTCCTGCATGGCGCGCGCGTTGAACCCCTCGACCGGTGTGAACCCGTTCTTCTCCGACAAGCCGAGAATAATCCAGCCGCCGGAGCCGTTGGAGAACGCGGACAGCGTCTCGGTGATGGTCGAGGACATCTTGCGCTTGCATTCCTTGACCTCGCACTGCTGGGTGTCATTGCCGATGATGCGCATCAGACCGATGAGCTCGGTCATCGTGCTCGTGTAACGGTCCATAAGGCTTCCCTTCGCCGCCGGGTGTACCCCGTCACCGCACATTATCTCACAGAAAGAAGAATGCAAGGTGACCGGTATGCAACACGGCAGTGAGGATACGAGACCGATAAGCCGTTCAGTCGCCTTCGCCCGCGGAATCGGCCATTTGCATGATGACCACGTCGTGGCGCAAGCGGGATGCCTGGTCGTGGGTGAGTGAACCGTTGTCGCGTAGCGCGGCGATCGCTTCCAACTCCAGTGTGTGCGCCTGTGCCTGGGCGTCCTGGATGAGTTCGCGGCATCCGGCGGTCATGCGCGGTGCGGGTTTACCCGGGCGTATAGCCGTGCCATCTGTCATATGGCCGTCTGGGGCGGGGTTGAGCGCACGGTTGGCATGGGCGAGGGGAGTGCCTCGTTGCGTCAGCCGTCGAGCCGCTTTCGCCCGCACACGCTGGTCGTCGGTCAATGGTTCCGGCGACTCGGCGATATCACGAAGATACGTGTCGGTACGCTGCTGGATCGCGGTGACCAGCGCGATGAACTGCCGCTGGTCCGCTGGGCTGCCAAGATGCCGGTCGGACGGACGGTGCATGCCGCGAACGGCGAATCGGTGCCCGATGGCGGACAGGATATGCCTGACCGGCTTGCCGTCACGGCGGGCCCCATGCATCATCTGTGCCGCCCGTTGCAACGCCTGACGGCACAGGTCGACGGTCGCCTCATCGTATCCGCCCTGTGCGGCGATGTCGTCAAGATACTGTTCCTGCAGCGTGCCGATCTCGTCAATGAGCACCCGTACCGCGTATGAGGTGACGGGGTCAAGCTCGTCATCAAGCTCGCACACCTGCGCCTGGTATCCGCGCAGCACGAACGCGGTGGCGAACGCTCCCTCCCTGGTATGCTCGCTTGACAGCCGGCCGGTAAGCCCTTCCACCACATGTTCGGCGATTGCACGCCGCGCTTCCAAGAGTGCGCGATCATCCTTATGCTCGGTCTGCGGAGCGAGCAGCGGCATGACGAAGTTCGCCAACAGCAGGGTGATTACAATGACACCGGATGCGATGAACAGCAGGTCATCGCGATGCGGGAACGCTGAACCGTTGGAGAGCGTGGCCGGAATGGTCATCGCGATGGACAAGGTGACTGCGCCTTTCGGGCCGCCCAGTGTCATAATCGCGGCGTCCCGGGCCATGCAACGCCAGTCGTGGCGCGTGGCATGCCGATTGCGCAGCAGGTCCATCGCCATGAGCCAGACCCATCGAATGCCGAGAGTGACGATGGTCGCCACGGCGGTCAGCAACAGCAGCTGCCCGGTGGCGACCGATCCGTTCCACGACGGCAGCAGCGCCGCGGGCAGCTGCATGCCCAGAATGAGGAACACCACGCCGTTGAGGATGAATGACAGCGTTTGCCAGATGCCGGAGGACACCACTTCGAGTTTGGCGCGGGCGGTGGAACGGCGGTGGGGGAGCAGCGTGAACACCAGGCCCGCCGCGACCACCGCGAGAATGCCGCTGACATGCAGCGCTTCGGCGCCGAGGAAGACCGCGAAGGGGATGATCAGCTCGTAGACCACATGGAACGTGGTACCGTCAAGACCGATGGCGCGCACACCGTCGCCGATAAGCGCGGCAAGCAGACCGGCGACGGCACCCAATGCAAGACCACCGGCGAAGGAGATGGCGAAAGTTCCGGTCGCCTGCGACAGCGAGAACGCCCCCGTTGTCGCCGCGGCGACCGCGAACTGGAACGACACCACACCGGACGCATCATTGAACAGCGCCTCCCCGGAAAGTGTCGCGCGCTGGCGTTCATCCAGCGCCACGCTCCCGGAGAGCGAAGCGACCGCTGCGGCATCGGTCGGCCCCAAAGTCGCGCCCAAAGCGAAGGCGGCGGCAAGCGGGATGCTCGGCTCCACCAGATGCAAGGCGAACCCCACGCCGAGCGTGATCGCGATGACCAGACCGATTGCCAGCGACAGGATCCCGCCGAGATTGCGCATTAAGGCTCTGCGGTCGATATGCCGGGATTCATCGAACAGCAGGGGCGCGATGAACAACACCAGGAACAGTTCGGCATCCAGGTGCGTGTCGAGCGCGGTCGGAGCCACCAGCATAATGACCACGCCCATGATCATCTGCACGAGCGGCAGTGACAGGCGCGTCATGATCTGGTCCAGCACGGCACTCACCAGCACTGCGGCAATCAGCAGCAACGTGGTAATCAGCAGTTCCATCGTCCACCTGCCCTCATTCGGGTGTTATCTGAGTCTTCGCTCAGCTATCGGCCACATGAGCCGCGCTGTGTCACTTCTCGGTATTGCCGTTCGACGTGAGGAAATGCTCTTCGCTGGGCAGTACCGCGTTAAGAATGACCGCGACCACGAAGGCCAGCGCGATGCAGTTGCTCGCGAAAATCGACTGGAACAGTGCGGGGAACTGGGAGAAGATGCCCTGCACCTGCGTGAAGCCGATACCGATGGTCAGGCTGAGCGCCGCGATGGCGATATTGCGCTGTGTGAAACCTGCTTCGGCGATCATCTGGAAGCCTGAGAGCACGATTGTGCCGAACATCATGATGGTGCAGCCGCCCAGCACTGCTTGCGGCAGCGAGTTGAACACTGCAGCGATGCCAGGGACGAAGCTTGCGAGCACCAGAATCAGGCCGCCGGAGAGAATCACCTTGCGGTTGACGACCTTGGTCATCGCCACGAGCCCGATATTCTGTGCAAACGATGTCAACGGCAGGCAGCCGAACAGGCCGGAAACGCTGGAAATCAGGCCGTCACCGGCGATTGCACCGGCGGTTTCACGCTCAGAAGGCGCACGGTTGAGACCGACCTTCGCCAACGCGGCGGTGTCGCCGAGCACTTCAACCGAGGAAACCACGTACAACAGGGCGAAGGAGATGATCGCACCCGCGTCGAACTGCACCTTGAACGGCATGACATGCGGCGCGCTGAGCACCGCCAGGTTCTGGAACCCGGAGAAATCGACTTTGCCCATGAACAAGGCCACCACGTAGCCCACCACGAGGCCGAAGAGCACCGACAGCTGCTTGGCGGTGCCTTTCATCAGCAGCTGGAACGCCAGGCAGGCGACCAGAGAGACCAGACCGAGGGTCAGGTTCTGCCAGCTGCTGAAATCCTTGGCTCCTGAGCCGCCGCCGAATGATGTCGCGCCGACGCTGAGCAGTGAGAAACCGATCGAGGTGACCACGATTGCCGACACGATCGGCGGGACGAAACGGCGCCAGAACCGTGCGGTCAGGCCGAGTACAAGTTCAAGCAGACCGCCGACCATCACCGCGCCGACAACCGCGCCATACCCTTTGTCGCTGACCACGGCGATGGCGGCCGCCACGTAAGTGAAGGAAATACCGGTGACCATGGGCAGGCGGCTGCCGATACGCCACAGCGGGTACAGCTGGAGGCAGGTGCCCAGGCCGGCGACCAGCAGACCGTTCTGGATGATCATCGCGGACTGTTCCGGGCTCATCTTCGCGGCCGCTGTCACAAGGAAGATCGGGGCAAGATTCGCCACGAACATCGCCATCACGTGCTGCAGGCCGAAGGGGATACCTTTCCAGAAGGAAATCTTGCCATCCAATTCGGTCAGCGGGTTGGATGTCGCCGCTTTCGCCGTGTCGATTGATGCGGCGGCGGCCGTGGTGTCCGGCGTGTTCTCCTTCGTGGCAGTGTCTTGCACGGTGTTGCCTTGTACAGGTTTGCCTTGCGTCGCGTTGTCCTGAGTTGTCGTCGTAGCCGTCGTCGTCATGTTCTCGTCGGCTGCCGTCTTGTCGTCTTCCGACGGCGTTTCGATGGGGTTGCCCATATGTCTCCTGCCTGTCTTTCCTGGTCTCTTCTGTGTTGTTCGTGTATTTGCCGTGCGCAACCCGTCAGGCTTCGCGGAATGCGATCTCGCCGGTGTCGGGGTCCATGGAGTCCACGATCGCCAACGATTGCAGGTCATAGCCTGCCTCGCGCAGCTTCGCACCGCCGTCCTGGAAGCCCTTCTCGATGGCGATGCCGATGCCTTCGACCACCACGCCGGCTTCGTGGCACAGCTCGATCAGCCCCTCCATCGCCTTGCCGTTGGCGAGGAAATCATCGATGAGCAGCACATGCTCGCCGGGGTTCAGGAAGCGCTTGGACACGATGACCGGGAACTCGCGCTGCTTGGTGAACGAGTACACCTTCGTGACATACTGGTCGCCGTCAAGATTGATGGACTGCGCTTTCTTGGCGAACACGACCGGCACGTCGCCGAAATGCCGGGCCGCGACACAGGCGATGCCGATGCCTGAAGCCTCGATGGTCAGGATCTTGTCGACCTGCTTGCCGGCGAACAGCCGCGCCCATTCCCGGCCCATCTGGTCGAACAGCTTGACATCGCATTGATGGTTCAGAAACGCGTCCACTTTGAGGACATTTCCCGGCTTGACGATACCGTCACGACGGATGCGCTCTTCGAGTTCTTTCATTGACCTGCCTCGTGTTCTCTTGTGGAGCCTTGGCCCCGGCTTGTCTGGCCACCCTCGCGGCACTGTATTTCATACGGTTCGGGGGCGCATGACGACATACGCGACGAGCCTGGCCGGGACGGGTGTAATGGAGAGAGCATACCGCGAGCGCCGCACATCCGCCCGGCAGTAGGCGCGCGTCGTGCTGACCTGTGGCTGTGGTAGAAATTATGGGCGCCGTACAGTCGGCGATGGCATGATTCGGAGGGTGACAGTGTTCGACAATGATTCCCCAGTTCTCGCTCGCAGCGCGCAGGAGCTGCTCGGCGGCCTCAATCCGCAGCAGGCGCAGGCGGTCCAGTATCAGGGTCCGGCACTGCTGATTGGCGCGGGCGCCGGTTCCGGCAAGACGCGTGTGCTCACCCGTCGTATCGCGTGGATCCTCACCCAGTTCAACGCCTGGGCGAGCCAGATCCTCGCCATCACCTTCACCAACAAGGCTGCCGCAGAAATGCGCGAGCGTCTGACCACGCTCATCGGCCCGGTCGCCCAGCGTATGTGGGTGTCCACCTTCCATTCGGCATGCGTGCGTATCCTTCGCCGTGACGGGCAGGCCATCGGCTTGAACTCCGGTTTCTCCATCTACGACACCCAGGACTGCCAGCGGCTGGTCAAGCTCATCGCCACCGACCTGAACATCGATATCAAACGCTATACCCCGCGTGCGATGCTCGCCAGGATCTCGGATTACAAGAACAATCTGCAAACGTGGCAGGGTCAGCTCAAGCAGTTCGCCCCGGATTACCGTCCCGGCCAGCGCGGCTACCAGTTGGGCCGATACGGCAATGAGGAGCAGATGTATGCCGTGGTCTACGCGGAATACCAGCATCGTCTCGCCGCGGCGAATGCCGTCGATTTCGATGACCTGATCATGCGTACCGTCGAACTGCTGCGCACCCAGCCGGATGTCGCCGATTACTACCGGCATAAGTTCCGGTATATTCTCGTCGACGAATACCAGGACACCAACCACGCGCAATACGTGCTGATCCGCGAGCTTGCGGGCATCGACGCCCATGAGCAGCCGGACTCCTCGGTGATCGGCGCCGGCAGGGTAGGTCCGGCGTGGGTGACGGTCGTCGGCGATTCTGACCAGTCGATTTACGCGTTCCGCGGCGCGGATATCAGCAATATCCAGGATTTCGAGAAGGATTTCCTGGACGCGAATACCATCATGCTCGAGCAGAACTACCGTTCGACGCAGACGATTCTCGACGCGGCCAACGCGGTCATCTCCCACAACGAAGGGCGCAAACCCAAGAAGCTGTGGACCGCAGCCGGCAAGGGCGCACCGATTACAGGCTACGCGGCGGACAACGCGCAGCAGGAAGCCTTGTGGATCGCCACCGAAATCGCCCGTCTGGTCGCCGAAGACGGCTACAAGTACTCCGATGTTTCCATCATGTACCGGGCGAACGCCCAATCGCGTTCCCTTGAAGAGGCCTTGATCAACGCGGGCATCCCGTACCAGCTCATCGGCGGCACCAAGTTCTATGAGCGCAAGGAAATCAAGGACGCCATCGCTTATCTTCAGGCGATCGTCAACCCGGCCGACAGCGTGAATATGCGACGTATTCTCAACGTGCCCAAGCGTGGTCTCGGTGCGCGTGCCGAAGCGATGGTCGCCGCTTATGCCGACGCCCATGCGGCGCCGTTCTGGCAAGGCATAGCCAATATGGAACAGATCGAGGGGCTGCCCACGCGCACCGCGAAATCGCTCGGCGCATTCCGCGACACCATGCAGCATCTCGCCGCCTTCGCGCGCGACCATGCGAACCAGCCGTCGGACATCGTCGCCGAAGTGCTTGACAAGTCCGGTCTGCTCGAGGAACTGCAACGCTCCGAAGACCCGCAGGACGCCTCCCGTGTGGAGAACCTCTCGCAGTTGCAATCGGTTGCAGCCGAATTTGAGCAGAATACGCCCGACGCGACCCTCGAAAGCTTCCTCGAAACCACCGCGCTCGTCGCGGATTCCGACCAGCTGCCCGGCGAGAACGAGGACAGTGGCAAGGTCACGCTCATGACCCTGCACACCGCCAAGGGGCTCGAATACCCGGTCGTGTTCCTCACCGGCATGGAACAGGGCACGTTCCCTCATTCCCGCTCGCTCGAAGACACCAGCGAACTGGCAGAGGAACGCCGGCTCGCCTACGTGGGCATCACCCGCGCCAAGCAGCGCCTGTACCTGACGCGCGCCGCGGTCCGTTCGCAGTGGGGGCGTGCCGATGATATGATGCCCAGCCAGTTCCTGGACGAAATCCCTGACGAACTCATCGATTGGAAGCGGCGTGAGGCGAGCACCGAGCGCATGGGCGGTGGCTGGAAGTCCGGCGGCCTGGACGATGACGAGTTCGGCGGCTGGGGCGATGATGAAGATTTCAGCTCGACCAGCTTTGGCGGATCCACCTTCGGATCATACGGCTCGCGCGGCTCGTATGGTTCCGGCCGTTCCTCATCGTCCCGGCGTTCCGGCGGCTCGACGTACGGCTCCTCCTACGGCGGGTCTTCGTATGGCGGCTCATCCTACGGATCGCGGTCCGGCTCGTCCTCGTCGCGCGGCTACGGGTCGCGTTCGGGCTCCTCGTATGGTTCCCGCGGCTCGTACGGCTATGGTTCGTCATCCGGCTCCGGGCGTTCCGGGAAAGTGACCACCCGGCACACCTCAGCCGTCTCGCACAAGAAGAGCCCCGCATCCGGCGCATCGCAGGTGGGCAAGGACAACGGCCTGAACATCGCCGATTTCAATGTAGGCGACAAGATCACGCACGACAAGTATGGCCTCGGTACCGTGCTGGAAACCCAGGACAAAGGGCGCAACTCGGTAATCACCGTGGACTTCGGGTCCGACGGTGTCAAGCGGCTGATGCTGCGCGCCGCCCCGATCGAGAAGCTGTGAGCCGCTCGCCATCCGCCCCGCGACGCCACGAGCAGTGTGACGGCCTAAGGTACGGGCGCGTGACGGGTCCAGAACGAGCGTTCAGACCGCAGTCACGATAGGATTGGCGGTGGAACACACCTGTCGTCGGAGAGGGGACACTATGGCATTGGCGGCCGATGACCTTGCGAGGATGCTGCTGCCGTCGGTCCTGCTCGTGGAAGACGACCGGCAGCTGGGCGGTATGCTGCAGGAGATGCTCGCCGTGGACTATCGCATGTCATGGGCACGCTCCTTGGGTGAAGCCCGCGGCTGTATTGCGGACAACCGATACGATGCCCTGATTGTCGACCGGCGTCTGCCCGACGGCGACGGGCTCGAACTGTTGACATTGCTGCGTACGCGCGGACTGGGCATCCCCGTGCTCATGCTCACCGCTCTGTCATCCACGGATGACGTGGTACGCGGACTGGACAGCGGCGCCAACGATTATCTGGCGAAGCCCTTCCATATGGCCGAACTCCAGGCCCGTCTGCGCGCATTGCTCCGGGGATTCACGGCACAAGGGCGCAGTGTCGTCATCGGGGACTGGCTGCTGAAACCCGAAGCATCGGATGTCGAGGACCCGCAAGGGCATACCATACCGTTGACAATCACCGAGACCCGTCTCCTGGCTACGCTCGCCCGCGACCCGGACCACGTGTTCACCCGCACCGAGTTGTTGGCGCAAGTATTCGCCCAAGGCTCCGATCCAGGTACCGTCGATGTGTATGTCTCGTATATTCGCAACAAAACCACCCGAGACATGATCGACACCGTGCGTGGCCGCGGGTACCGTATCGGCACTCCCGAATGACATGACGGCACCGATATCGATGCCGTGGGCGAACGGAAAGGAACCACGATGAGTTTCAAGTTGACCGCCGGGCAGGATCCGAGCAACGGGCGCGACCGCACGGTGGCGGATATCGACCCGGATGTCGACGTCGCCGGATCGCTGGTCCGTGACATGACCATCACCATGGCCGCCGTCACCGCATTGGGTGGGCTTATTCTTGTGGTCGGTGTGATTCTCGGCTCGCGCCACGAAATCAACGAACGTGGCGCCGGCACCGGGGTGGGGGAATTCGTCAGGGAGCTTGGCGGCGGACTGATGGTCATCGATACCGCCAAGGCGGTAGGATTCACGGTTCTGTTCGTGCTCGATGTAATCACGGCGGTCGCAGCCACCGGATGGTACTACTCCCGTAAGGAGATTGCCCCGATTCAGCGGGCGTTGCACATGCAGCGCGATTTCGTCGCGGATGCCAGCCACGAATTGAAAACGCCGATCGCCGTCATCACCACGCGTGTCGAACTGATTCGTTTTCGTCAGCAACGTGGCGAGGATATCAGCGAGCCGCTTGACGAACTCAGCCTAGATGTCGACAGGATGAACGCCATTCTCAGCGATTTGCTTGCCGCCGCTCGAGGGGCTGTACAGGCGCACCCGGTGCGGTTGCCGTCGATCGTGCGTTCGGCGCTTGACGATATGCGGCCGTTGGCAGACCGTGCCGATGTGAATATGGATCTGACGGTCGAGCCTGACACGCGAGAGTGTGCTGTTCTGGGTGATGAAACGGGTATTGGGCGATGCTTCGTCGCCGTACTTGACAATGCCATCGCCCACAGCCCGGCCGGCAGCAGGATTTCGGTGACTGTGCGGCGAACCGATAGGCTGGCAGCGGATTGTACCGACAATCTGTGGCATATGCGGCATCTGCGTCACCGGCAGCGCACGAACCCGTATGTCCAAGTCAGCATCAGCGATCAGGGCCAGGGAATCAGCGGGGATCCTGAACGGCTGTTCCGCAGGTTCGCCCGCGAGGACGCCGGAACAGGACACCAAGGCTATGGGCTTGGACTCGCCTTGGCCCGCGACGCGGCATTCCGGTACGGCGCAACGCTTGCCGTGCAGTCCACGGGACCCCAGGGCACCACCATGCTGCTGACTTTTCCGGTGGCACAGCCGCAAGCTTAGCGTTATCTAAGCAGGCGCCCGGTACGCTCGGCAGACATGGATAACACAATCATCATGGCCGCTTCACAAGGCGGCATCATCTCTTCCATAACCGACTGGCTGGTCTCCCTCATGTCGCAGATGGGCGGTATCGGCGTGGCTGTGGCGGTGTTCCTTGAAAATCTGTTCCCGCCTATTCCTTCGGAAGTCATTCTTCCTCTCGCGGGCGTGACCGCGTCACAAGGCAAAATGGGGCTGGTCGAGGCGATCGTCTGGGCCACCGCCGGTTCCCTGATCGGCGCATTGGTGCTGTATGCGATCGCGGCTGCGATCGGATCGCAGCGCATCCGCCGGTTGTTCGACATCATGCCCTTGGTGCAGGCTTCGGATATTGATACCGCTGACACCTGGTTCGCGAGGTATGGCGGGTTGTCAGTGCTCATCGGGCGTGTCATCCCGGTTGTGCGCAGCCTGATTTCGATTCCTGCCGGACTGGCACGTATGGGGCTGGCCCGATTCATCGGACTGACCGTCTTGGGTTCCGCGGTATGGAACACCGCGTTGGTCATGGCTGGGTACGCGTTGGGCCAGCGTTGGCAGGTGATCGTGTCGTTCCTTGACCGGTTCCAGGTCGTCGTCATCGTGCTGCTGGCGGCGCTGATAGTGTGGTATCTTGTCGTGTCGGTGCGCAGGGCGTTGCTTGCCCGAGACACGCAGTCGTGAGCATGGTGTATGTTAGACGTTCGTGTGTGCAACCGCACGCACTATCTGGAGTCTTAGCCCGTCAGTGGGTCGGCGGCGGTCCGTATGAAGCGGTCCTCCGTTCGTGCATGGCACGATGAAGCACTGGAGAGGCCGGCTCAGCGCGAGGGGATACCTTTCGCGTTCCGTTCAGATAACGACAGAAAAGGAACAATATGACTAACGCTCAGCGTTCCCGCCGTCAGGTGCGTCTTTCCCGCGCCCTCGGCATTGCACTGACCCCGAAGGCCCAGCGCCTGTTCGAAAAGCGTCCGTACGCTCCTGGCGAGCACGGCCGCACCCGTCGCCGCACCGAATCCGATTACGCGGTGCGTCTGCGTGAGAAGCAGCGTCTGCGCGCCCAGTACGGCATCTCCGAGAAGCAGCTTCGCGCCGCTTACGTCAAGGGCACCCGTACCGCCGGCCAGACCGGTGCAGCTATGCTCACCGATCTCGAAACCCGTCTTGACGCCCTCGTGCTGCGTGCCGGCTTCGCCCGCACGACCGCCCAGGCCCGCCAGTTCGTGGTGCATCGTCACATCATGGTCGACGGCAACGTCGTCGATCGCCCATCCTACCGTGTCAAGCCCGGCCAGACCATCCAGGTCAAGCCGAAGAGCCAGACCATGGTGCCGTTCCAGGCTGCTGCCGAAGGCGTCCACCGTGACGTGCTCCCGGCCGTTCCGCCGTACCTCGACGTCAACCTCGCTTCCCTGAAGGCGACCCTGACCCGCAAGCCCGTTCCGGAAGAGATCCCGGTGCAGGTGAACATCCAGTACGTCGTCGAGTTCTACGCTCGCTGACCTGGATCCATTCCATTTTTCAAGGACATACAGCATAAGACCCCGCTTTTACCGGCGGGGTCTTATGCTATCTGCATACCGGCGCATATAGGCGGGCTTGACAGTCAAGGCATTGGCCGGGCGATTCTGTGACGGAGGAGACATGGCGGAGAAGACAAGGCGACGGCAGGTTCCGGACAGCATCGAGGTCAGGGGAGCGCGGGTCCATAATCTCAAGGACATTGATGTCTCGGTCCCGCTCAACAATTTCGTGGGCATCGCCGGAGTGTCGGGCTCGGGCAAGAGCTCGCTGGCGCTCGGCGTCCTCTACGCCGAAGGGTCGCGTCGGTATCTGGAAGCGTTGTCAACATATACCCGCCGCCGCATCACGCAATCGGAGCGTGCCGACGTCGATGAGGTAGAGCATGTCCCTTCGGCACTGGCATTGCATCAGCGGCCGGCGGTCCCTGACATCAGATCCACGTTCGGCACGATGACCGAACTGCTCAACGGTTTGCGCCTGTTGTATTCACGGACCGGATCGTATACCTGTCCCAACGGCCATCGCGTGCCGCCGACCATGAACGTGGCGCTGGAGCGTCCGATCGTCTGCCCCCAATGCCATGAACAGTTCTACGGCCGCGGCGCCGAGGAGATGGCGTTCAACAGCGATGGCGCATGTCCCGCATGCTCCGGTACCGGTGTGCAACGTGTCGTGGACGAGTCGACGTTGGTGCCCGATGAATCCCTGAGCATCGACGATGGCGCTGTCGCCCCATGGGGCACGCTCATGTGGTCGCTGATGAAGGGCATCGTCCGCCAGATGGGCGTCCGCACGGATATTCCATTCCGTGAGCTGAACGCGCAGGAACGCGAAATCGTGTTCCATGGCCCGGCCGAGAAGCATCACATCGTCGTGCATAACAAAGGTACCGATACCGCCACCGAGCTTGATTTCACGTACTACAGCGCGGTCAGGTCGGTGGAAAACGCGTTGTCGCGCGCCACCAGCGAATCCGCCGTCAAACGTGTCTCGCGGTTCCTCAAAGAGCAGACCTGCCCGCAATGCGGTGGAACCAGACTGTGTGAGGCCGCACGCGACCCGATCATCAAAGGCATCGATCTTCCCCAGGCGTGCGCGATGACGTTGGACGAGTTCGCCGTCTGGCTTGCGGATATCCCGTCCGTGATGCCCGGTGATGTCGCCGGTATGGCGACCGATATCATCGACACCATGCGCGAGCCCATCGCCCGTCTCCAGCAGCTCGGGCTCGGGTATCTGTCGCTGGACAGGCCGGGCGCGACCCTGTCCACCGGCGAACGCCAACGCGTCCAACTTTCGCGTGCGGTGCGCAACCGTACCACCGGCGTGCTGTATGTGCTCGACGAGCCATCGATCGGCTTGCATCCTGCGAATGTCGACGGTTTGCTCGGCGTGATCGACGATCTGCTGGCCGACGGCAATTCCGTGGTCGTAGTGGACCATGACGCGCGGGTCCTGCGCCAAGCCGACCACATCATCGAGATAGGCCCGGGGTCCGGAGACGCCGGCGGGCGGGTCATCGCGCAAGGCACTGTCGCCCAGGTCGCCGCGACCGCGGAATCCCACATCGGCGGATTCCTCGACGGCTCGCGTTCGGTGCATCCGAGGCAACGCGCATCGGAACGCGATATGTTCGCCCTCGGTGCCATCACCATGTCGACATCCCCGATCCATACCGTCTCGTCGCTTGACGTGCGTATCCCGGTCGGCAGGCTCACCGCCGTGACCGGAGTGTCGGGTTCCGGCAAAACGACCATGGTATTGGAAAGCCTGATTCCCGCGCTTGAACGGCATACGGCAGGTCAAGCGTTGCCGGAACATGTGCGCGGCATCGATCCCGCTGGCATCGAACAGGTGCATCTCATCGATTCCACGCCGATCGGGGCGAATATCCGTTCGACAGTCGCCACCTACTCCGGCGTGCTGGACCCGTTGCGGCGCGTATTCGCAGCGACCGATACCGCCAGGTCGCGTGGTCTTCATGCCGGCGATTTCTCGTATAACACCGGTTCGCTGCGCTGCCCGACCTGCGACGGGACAGGCACGATCTCGCTCGACGTGCAGTTCCTTCCCGATGTCGAGATCATCTGCCCCGATTGCCGGGGATCGAGATATGGGCACGATGCGTGGGAAATCACCCGCACGTTTACCGGCAAGGACAAGTGGCATCCGGTGACGGTGAGCCTGCCGCAACTCATGGCCATGACCATAGATGACGCCATGGGATGCCTTGTCTCCCAGCGCAAGATAGTTGCCAAGCTCAAAACGCTCCACGACCTGGGCATCGGGTATCTTACCCTGGGGGAGGCCACACCGGCGTTGTCCGGCGGCGAGGCGCAACGGTTGAAACTCGCCGGGCAGATCGGCAAGGACCAGCGTCATGCGCTGTTCGTATTCGACGAGCCGACCATCGGCCTTCATCCGCTTGATGTCGAAGTGCTGATCGGCGTGTTGCAGAACCTGCTTGACTGTGGGGCGACCATCATCGTCATCGAGCATGATCTGGATATGATCGCGAACGCCGATTGGATTATCGACATGGGGCCGGGAGGCGGCTCATACGGCGGCCGTATCGTGTGCGCGGGGACTGCCGAACAGGTTGCCGCCACCCCTGCCAGCGTTACCGGCAGATACCTGTAATCTGACGCATGCCGCAATAACCGCGCCTGCATCGGCCGCTGCTATCTGTGCAGCCGTTATTCGCCCAGCACGCCCCCGACGATTGACGACACGATGGACATGATGAGCGAGCCGAGTACCGACCACCAGAACCCGTCGATGACCACGCCCACGTCGAAGAACGAGAAGGCGAGCCACGAGGCGAGTTCCATGAACAGCCAGTTGATCACCAACGCGACAAACCCGAAACTCAACACGGAGAAGGGCAGCGCCAGCAGGTGCACGACCGGTTTGATCGATGCGTTGATCAACGCCATGAACAGCGAGAATGCGGCGATGCCCAGGATCGGAGGTTCACCTTTCGCCTGCATGCCGGGCAGCACCGCCACCATGACACCGGCCGCGATAGTCAAGATCAGCCAATTGATGAGAAAGCGTTTCATGGGCACAGTCTACCGCACCTTACGGGTGATGTCGCGCCTCTAACCGCCGAATACGTGCGACAGCGCCTAGGAACACATTATTGCCCGCAGAATGCCTGGCGCATCATCACGGCGTAGGCATCACGGCCCTGCGGCGTCAGATGGGTGCCGTCATCATACAGGTATTCGCTGTGGCCTTCGCTGGTCCCGTACCAGTCGATGACCCCGACATTGGCATGATGGGAGGCGAAGGACCGGATGACAGCGTTATTGGGATCCTGCCACGACACCGGTACACGCAGCGTGAGGAAATACACCGGCTTGCCGCCGAAAGCGTCGACGATGTCTTGCAAGGTGGACTCGTCGCGGATCGGACCGTTGTCGCCCAGCGCGACGACCACCGCTTCACCGGCGGTACCCGCCGCAGCATGCTGGGCATAGATATCCGATGCGGTTCCCAGCTGGCGGCTGACCTGGGCGTCGATGATGGCCCGCGGCATGACCTGCTGCAGAGGTTCCGCAGCGCCCAAAGCCACGGAATCGCCGATAATCAGCGGGTCCGCCGAACATGCTCCCGCTGCGGCATCATATGTCCACTGGGTGAGCGGCATGCCCTTGGGGATTTTTTCCGCTTTCGGCGTCACCGAGGGGGCTGGCGACGGCTGCTTCGTGCCGCCGGCATGCGGGGTAGAGGATGCGGCAGCGTGACCGTCGGGCTTCTTCGCGCGGGGAGACGCCGCAGGTCTGCGGCGAAGCGGACCATGGAGCGACGAGCTGCTCCGCTCGGCGATCTCAGGGCGGAGCATGACCGCACGGCGATACGAGATTTCCCGCCAATTGGCGGGGACCAGGCCAAGTACCACCGCGGTGATGATACCCGTCATGGCGAGCACGCGGGCTGCAGGGCGCAGGGAGGAGACCGCTTCGGCAACCGTGGTGCTGAAACCGCGCCGGAGCGGGGACGATCCCGGCATGGCGGGAGTGGCGCTGGCGGAAACGGTACGGGCAGACGACGGAGCCTGCCCGCGCATACCGTCGTCGGCTTCGGCCGGATGCCCGCAAGAGGCTTCGCCCCTGGCGCCATACGTACGGGTCAACGGGCGTTCGACAAACCTGAACATCAACTCCGCCGCAGCAACCAGAATGAGGATTTCCACCAGCCATCCCCACCAAGGCAAATCGGCGGTACGCGTCGCCGGGTTCATCACTTCCAGCAGCGGGTAATGGATCAGATACAGTGCAAACGCCCGGGAACCGATTGCCGTTAGGGGCGCGCATCCCAGCAGCAGGTCGGTCAGCGAGCCGGCCGACGTGCATGCGTTGACAATACACGCCGATAACAGCGCGACACCGACGAACCCACCACGATACAGCCACGCGTCATCGCCGTGGACGGTACAGCATCCGACGGCCAGCATCAGGAGCGCAATCATCGCCGCGATATCCATCACGCCGACTCGAACCGGTCCGAGACCGCCTTGCCAGCTGAGCGCATGCGACAGCCGTGCAGGCATCCGCGGTGCACGTCGGGCATCACGGATGCTCGCCACGTCTTCGTGGATGAGCGCAAGCTCGGCGCCAACCAGCATTTCCGCGGCCCTCGTGTCCAAGCCGTAATATGCGCGAGCCGTATCGTCACCGTGCGCGGCAGCCCAGGCCATGGCGACGCCGGAGGCGATGATCATGAGCCACACCGCGCCGTGGAGCCATGCGCGCGAGCGGCACACCCGGTGCAACAGCCAAAGCAACGCCGTCCACACCATGGCGAATTGCATGATCACCGCGGTAAACCATAGGGGAGTGAACGGTGAGGGGAGTCCTGCCGCAGCGAAATACGGCACTTCCCGGAAGATATACACCCAGTTGATGGCAAACAGGGCCGCCGGCAGCGCATCCGCCTGTGTTTTCGGCAGCAGTGAGGGGGCGAACAGATAGATCAGCGGCACCGTCAGCGCGATCGAGGAGAGCAGCATCGGCCACAGCCGTATCAGCCGTTTGCGGATGACCGCCGCATAATCGAACCGTCCCGATTGCATCGCATGCTCGATGCCGCGCGTCATAAGGAACCCGGTGATCACGAAGAACACGGTGACCCCAAGGAACCCGCCGGCAAACGTGGAAGGAGAGGCATGATATACCACGATCGCGATGATCGCGAGGGCGCGAAGCCCGTCGATGCCGCGGAATCTCGATACTGTTCGCCTGTCCTGCGGTGAAACGGCGCTCTTGCCTATGCCGGCTGAACCTGCCAACGTGCTCCCTTTCCTCGTGCCGATGCGATAGACATTTCTACTGAGCACCGACGACGTAGCAGGCCGCGACACGCCGGCCACGGGATGATCCGCGCGCCGGGCGGCGATAGCATGGGGTGCATGAGGATTCACATCTATCTGGTCCGGCATGGGCAGACCTTCTTCAACCGGTACAACCGCCTGCAAGGCTGGTCGAACTCCCCGCTGACCGAGCAGGGGCTCGCCGACGCGGACACCGCGGCAGACAAGCTGGCCGACGTCCCATTCGCCGCCGCCTATTGTTCCGACACCACGAGGGCGGAACAGACCGCCCGTCGTATCCTCGATGTCAACGAGCAGCACGGCAATCCCCGCCCTCCTCTGATCGTCGACATGCATTTCCGTGAACAGTTCTACGGGTATTTCGAAGGGCAGGACATGTCGATGGCATGGTGGGCAGCCGGAGCTCCCCATGGTGCCGGAACATACCATGCCATCGTAGAGCGGTACGGCCTGTCCGCGACACGCGATTTTCTCAAGGAGGCGGACCCGTTCCACGATGCCGAATCGGATGCCCAGTATTGGGAGCGTATCGCCGGAGGATACGCGCTCATCGCATCGAACCGGGATTTGCATGACGGGGACTGCGTTCTGCAGATCTCGCACGGCAATACACTGCTCAGTCTGATGCAGCGCTTCGCACCCGAGGGGTATGACCTGTCCCGGCGCCCGGCCAATGGCAGTGTCACACGAATGGACCTTGACACTGAGCAGCCGTTCGCCCATGCTCTCAGCGTAGTGTCCTATAACGAGTAGCCTGAGACTGGCAGGTGTACGGCCATCCGGGCGGGCAGACCATGCCGTCTCACCCGGATACTAGGCTGGACGCGGTATTGTAAGCGCATGGTGCGCGTGAGCAGAAAGAGGTTCGCATGGGTGTCGGAGACGTCGCCGGGCTGATCGCGGCAATCGCATTCGCGATTCTTGTCGGTTTCCTCATCTACCCCCTGATCCGTCTGGGCAAGCTGTTCGACCAGATCGCCCTGACCGTCAAGGAATCGGGAGACCATGCCATTCCGGCACTTGACGAGGGCGTGACCACGGTCAAGCAGGTGAACAAATCCCTGGCCGACGTCAACAGGATTTCCGATTCCGCGTCGACGACCATGGGCAACATCAGCGCCCTGACCGATCTGTACGGATCCTTCCTCGGCAAGCCCGTCATCAAGGCGGCGTCGACCCTGTACGCCGTCAGATCCACAGCCCAGTCGTTCTTCTCGAAGAAATCCGGGCACCAGAGCGCACCGGTGAAGCCGGTTTCCGCGAAGCCGTCCGCCACGACGGCGAAGGCGGCGGCTTCCCAGGGCAAGGGGGCATGATGAAACGAACATTCTGGGTTGCAGTAGGCGTGGCCATCGGTGTGGTTGCAGTCGCCAAAGCACAGGCCTATGTCAAGGCGAACACGCCAGACAAGGCGAGGCAGTTCCTGCTTGGCCCCGACCAGGACAATGTCATGCAACGCACCCTCGCCGGGCTGATTGAAGAGTTCAACACCGCACGCAAGGCCCGTGAGGCCGAGCTTAACCGGCAATATTCAGGCATCGCGGAATAACAAGATACCCTGCCGACGAATCCTGCGCCATAATAATTCTCCCGGGCCCGCCGCCAATCATGCCGGGCCCATAACAACAACAAGGAGTTATCTCGCTTATGCGCACTGCAGACATCGCAAAGCGTTACCTCGACTACTTCGAGAAGAACGGCCATATGGTCGTGCCTTCGGCGTCCCTGATCTCGCCGAACCCGACGACCCTGTTCACTATCGCGGGCATGGTGCCGTTCATCCCGTATCTGCTCGGCGAGCAGACACCGCCGTCCAGGCGCATGGCATCCAACCAGAAGTGCGTGCGTACGCTGGATATCGACGAGGTCGGCAAGACCACGCGTCACGGCACCTTCTTCCAGATGCTGGGCAATTTCTCGTTCGGCGACTACTTCAAGGAAGAGGCCATCCATTATGCCTGGGAGCTGCTGACGACCCCGCAGGACAAGGGCGGGTACGGCTTCGACCCGGAGAAGCTGTGGGTCACGACCTATACCGACGATGAGGAAGCCCGCTCCATCTGGAAGAATGAAGGTTTCGACCCCGAGCACATGCAGGTGTTCGGCATGGAAGACAACTTCTGGACCACAGGCGGCCCCGGCCCCGGCGGTCCATGCTCCGAGATCTATGTGGATCGCGGTCCCGAATACGGCCGTGATGGTGGTCCAGCCGCGGATGAGACCCGGTTCATCGAGATCTGGGACCTCGTGTTCGAGAACTACGAGGTCGACAACGTCAAGTCCAAGACCGACCTGCATATCGTCGGCGAGCTTGAGCACAAGAACATCGATACCGGTGCCGGTCTGGAACGGCTTGCGTATCTGATGCAAGGCAAGCAGAACATCTACGAGACCGATGAGGTCTTCCCGGTCATCGAGGCCGCGCAGAAGCTCTCCGGACTGACATACGGCGAGAACGAGGATGCGGACGTGCGCTTCCGCGTCGTCGCGGACCATGTGCGCTCCGCCCTCATGATCATGTCCGACGGCGTACGCCCCAGCAATGTGGGCCGCGGCTACGTGCTGCGCCGTCTGCTGCGCCGCACCGTTCGCTCGATGCGCATGCTCGGCGTGCGCGACCATGTGCTGCCCACGCTCTTCCCGGTGTCCGAGGCGGCCATGGAGCCGAACTATCCCGAGCTCAAGGACACCTTCCATGATGTGTGCGAGTCCGCATACGGCGAGGAGGACGCGTTCCTGCGTACGCTGGAAAGCGGCACCACCATCCTCGATGTCGCCGTGAGCCAGGCCAAGAGCCAGCACGGCGAAGTCTCCGGCGAGGACGCGTTCAAGCTTCACGACACCTACGGCTTCCCGATCGAGTTGACCCTTGAGATGGCCCAGGAGCAGGGCGTCAAGGTCGATGAGGCGAAGTTCCGTGAACTCATGGCGGAACAGAAGTCCCGCGCACGTGCCGACGCCTTGAAGAAGCGCCACAACGTGGATCTGAGCGTCTACGACGATTTCAAGAAGACACTTGCCAAGCCGATCGATTTCCTTGGCTATACCGATTTCTCGAGCCGTTCCAAGGTCCTTGGCATCATGCAGGAAGGCAAGGGCTCCGTTCCGGCGGTGACCGGGCCGGCGAATGTCGAGGTCATCCTCGATCGCACGCCGTTCTATGCGGAATCCGGTGGCCAGCTCGCCGATCAGGGCGAGATCATCTCCGATGACGGCGCCGTACTTGAAGTGGACGACGTGCAGAAGCCGATCAAGGATCTCATCGTGCACCAGTGCCGTCTGACCGAAGGCACCCTGGTCGTCGGCGCGGACGTGAACGCCAATATCGACCTCAAGCGTCGTGGGGCCATCGCCCGCTCGCATACGGCCACCCACATGGTTCACAAGGCGCTGCGCGAGGAGCTTGGCCCGCAGGCGACCCAGCGTGGATCCGAGGATGCGCCGAACCGTCTGCGCTTCGACTTCCAGTGGTCCAAGGCTCCGAGCAAGGACGTGATGAACGCCGTCGAGGCGCGCGTCAACGATCGTCTGCGCGACAATCTGGCTGTCACCACGACCGAGATGAAGTTCGACGATGCCATCGCCCTCGGTGCGATGCACCTGTTCGGCGAGAAGTATGGCGATATCGTCCGGGTCGTCTCGATTGGCGAGGACGGCTGGAGCCGTGAGCTGTGCGGTGGCACCCATGTCGACCATGTCGGCAAGATCGGCCAGGTCAGCATCATGTCCGAGGCTTCGATCGGCCAGGGTGTACGCCGTGTCGATGCCGTGGTCGGCCAGGGCGCTTACGAATTCAACGCACGTGAACATGCGTTGGTCTCCCAGCTGTCCGACAAGCTCAATGCCCGTCCGGATGAGCTCGCGGAACGCGTCAACACGCTGCTCGCTAAGCTCAAGGAATCCGATCGCCGTCTCGCATCGATGTACGAGTCCCAGCTTGCCGCGGCAATCCCGCAGATCGTCGCCGACGCGCAGCATTCCGATGCCCCGGTGGCAGTCGCCGCGAAGAATGTCGGTCATTTCGGCTCCTTCGATGCACTGCGCAAGACCGTGCTCGATATCCGCGGCCGTCTGGGTGAGGATAAGCCGGTTGTCGTCGCCCTCGCCGGCGTCAATGCCGACGACAAGCCGATGGTGGCCGTGGCTACCAACGACGCCGCCCGCAAGTCGGGCATCAAGGCCGGCGATCTGGTCCGTGGCGCGTCCAAGGTGCTTGGCGGTGGTGGCGGCGGCAAGCCGGACTTCGCCCAGGGCGGCGGCGCTGACGTGAGCAGGATCGATGCAGCGCTTGAGTCGTTGCGTAACGAGGCGATGAGAGGCTGACCACACGCATGGTGTGGCTTGGAGTCGATCTCGGTGCAGCCCGGGTCGGACTGGCGTTGTCCGACCCGGAGCTTACCTTCGCACACCCGATTGGCAATATCCGTGTCCATGGCGACGCCATGGAAGCCGTCGATGACGTCATCGATATCATCGAACGTGAACATGTCGATCATGTAGTGGTCGGCATGCCGCTGCTTCTGAGCGGCAATACAGGGCAGAGCGCGAAAAAAGCCCGGCGGTGGGTCCATGAGCTCATCGCCCGCATGATTGAATATCGTGACACCGGCCAGTTGCATATCAGCGACATCCCGTTGGTCGAACTGCATGATGAGCGGTTGACCACGGTCACCGCGCATCGACAGTTGTGCGACGTGCGTATCACGGCTCGAGGGCACAGGCCGATGGTGGACCAGCAGTCCGCGGTGTTGATTCTGCAGTCCGCCCTCGATACCGCAAGGACAGAGGATGCCGCACGTGCGGAAGGAGGGCGGCACGATGAAGCGCAGCCCGACAAGGCAGGGGAGAGGAACGGACATGGCAGATGATTTTCGAGATTTTTTCGAGGAACGTTCGCAATGGACTGATCCCGATTCGTCGGTATCGTCTGGCGGATCCCCGCATGACGCCGACTCAGGGGCGGCGCAGGACGCCCCCCGCTCAAGACGGGAGATCCGCAAGTCCAAGGAGCGCAAGCGAACCCAGCTGCTGACACGAATCATCGCCATTGTCGTTGTCGTCGCAGTAATCATAGGTCTCGCATGTGTTGGGTACAGCAAGCTCAGGTCCTGGCGTGAAGCCCGAGAGAAGGCGTCGCAGGCGTTGACCGCCGACTATCCGGGACCGGGCAGCGGCAAGGTGGAATTCACCGTGGAAAGCGGAGAAGGGCCGGCCGAGGTCGGCAACAAGCTGGTCAAGGCCCAGATCGTCAAATCGCAGGGCGCGTTCACCAGCGCGGTCGCGGCGAACAACAGCACGTTGTACCCGGGAACGTATGAACTCAAGAAGCATATGGCCTCGGCCGACGTCGTCGCGATTCTCTCCGACCAGTCCAAGGCGACCGGTTTCTTGCAGGTCAAGGCAGGCGAACGGGTGTCCCAGGTGATTGCCGATGCGGCACGGCTGTCGGGAATCAGCGCGGATGATTTCAACGCGGTGATCAACGGCGGCGGTGCGGGCATCCTGCCGGACGAAGCCGGAGGCAAGTTCGAGGGGTGGTTCGAGCCAGGTACCTACAACGTGAAGAACCGCGGCTCGGCAAGCGAAATCATCAAGGAGATGGTCGACAAGCGCATCGAGAAACTCGATGCCCTCGGCGCCCCGACCGGTGCGGACCGCCAGAAGATGCTGATCATGGCATCCATCGCGGAATCCGAGGTGAACTCCGATGAATACTACGGCAAGGTCGTACGTGTCATTCTCAACCGTATCGCCAAGAACATGCCGCTCGGCATGGATTCCACGGTCGCCTACGGTTTGGGGACGACCGCGGACAAGCTGACTGACGCCATGCTGGCGGATGCCTCGAACCCGTACAACACGCGAGTGAACCAGGGGCTGCCGCCGACACCGATTAGTAATCCGGGGGAGTCCGCCATCAAGGCGGCGATGAACCCGCCTGAAGGCGACTGGCTGTACTTCGTCACGGTCAATCTGACCACGGGCGAGACGAAATTCGCCGCGACCGAGGACGAGTTCTGGAAGCTGCGTGACGAGTACAAGAGCTCGAACAGCAACGCGTACTGATACTCGCGTGCCTGTCTGCGATGTCCATATAGGAGACAGTCACGCGCGCAAGGGACGGGTTGCCGCTATCATTCGAGAAGCCGCAAGGTTGTGGCACAGAACGTGGAGATACCGACAGCAAAGGAGACGACATGTTGCGTTGGCAGACCGCAGGTGAGTCGCATGGTGAGGCGCTCGTCGCGATGATGGAGGGGCTGCCTGCCGGCGTGCAGGTCACCACGAAGGACATCTCCGAGGCGCTTGCCCGTCGCCGTCTGGGCTACGGCCGCGGCGCCCGCATGAAATTCGAGCAGGACCAGGTCCGTTTGCTGACCGGTGTACGCCACGGTTCCACGCTCGGTTCACCGATTTCCATTGAGATCGGGAACACCGAATGGCCCAAGTGGACCGAGGTGATGAGTGCCGATCCACTCGACCATGAATTGCCGGCCACAGGTCGCAATGCGCCGTTGAGCCGTCCCCGCCCGGGACACGCCGATCTGACCGGCATGCGCAAGTACGGGTTCACCGATGCCCGTCCGATCCTCGAGCGTTCCAGTGCGCGGGAGACCGCATCACGCGTGGCTTTGGGTGCCGTCGCTGCGAAGTTCCTCGAACAATCGCTGTCCATCCGCACCGTGGCACATGTCATTTCCATCGGAGGGGAGGGCATCGACGAGGACCAGCCGCTTCCGCTTCCTGACGATGTCGAGGCATTGGACCAATCTCCGGTCCGCACTTTGGACAAGGAAGCCGAACGGCGCATGATGGAGCGGATCGATGAGGCGAAAACCGCCGCTGATACGCTGGGCGGCGTGATTGAAGTGATTGCCTATGGCGTGCCCGCGGGCCTTGGCACGTATGTGGAGTCTGACCGGCGTCTCGATGCTGCCTTGGCGGGCGCCCTCATGGGAATCCAGGCCATCAAGGGCGTCGAGATCGGTGACGGGTTCAAGGAGGCGGACCGTCCTGGCTCCCAGGCGCATGATGAGATCGTCGTCAATGACGATGGCCGGATCAGCCGGTTGAGCAACCGCGCGGGCGGGATCGAGGGCGGCATGTCCAACGGCGAGCCACTCCGCGTCCGCGCCGCGATGAAGCCTATTCCGTCGATTCCCAAGGCGCTTCGCACGGTGGATGTGCTCACCGGTGAACCTGCGCAGGCGATCAACCAGCGTTCGGACAATACCGCGGTGCCTGCGGCTTCGGTGGTCGCCGAGGCCATGGTCCGCCTGACCTTGGCGAAGTTCGTCCTGGAGAAGTTCGGTGGAGACAGCGTCGCGGAGACCCGTCGCAATGCCGAGGCCTATATCGCCTCATGGCCGGAGCATCTGCGTTGAGCGGCAACGGTGCCCGTTCGTACGTAGACATCCGTGAACAGCGATACATGAGGTGAAGTGATATGGTCCAGCATCATCGCCGGCATGAGCGCAGGCGCGACCATGCAGATCGCAGCAATATGAGGCACGCAGGGACCGCCCGCCGGCATGGCGCGACACCGGTTCCTCCAGTCGCCGTCATCATCGGCATGCCCGGCGCCGGTAAAACCAGGATCGGCGGGGAAGTGGCGCAGATGCTCGGCGTACGCTTCACTGATTCCGACGAGGTGATCGAGTATCGCTCCGGCATGCGCATCCCAGAGTATTTCGAACGATACGGTGAGCCTGGTTTCCGCGCGTTCGAATGCGAGGTGATCCAAGATCTGCTCCATTCCGCGGGTGGCATCCTGTCACTCGGCGGGGGAGCGCCGATGACGGCGAAAGTCCAGGACGCGTTGTCCTCGTACATCGCCGATGGCGGGAAAGTGGTCTACCTGCAGGCCGATCCACGTGAGGCGATGGAACGTGCCCGCCGTGGCGGGAACCGTCCGATGCTGGCGGGGGACGCCGACGCGAAATGGCGTGCCCTGTACGAGGTACGTGACCCGGTATTCCGTCAGATCGCGAATGTGCAGGTGCGTACCCATGGATCGTCGCCGCAACATGCGGCAAGGAAGGTGATGGATATGGTCATGGAGCATGACGTGCATGTCACGGGCGCGGCCATCACGCCGTATGACGTGCGCATCGGGGTAGGGACGTCGAATCATCTCGCCGAGGTGCTGGGGGACAGGCCTGTCAAGGTCGCGCTCATCCACACGGCCCCGGTACAGCGGCATTCGGATCGCGCCCGCGCCCTGCTTCGCCAGGGAGGCTACGAGGTCAGTGACATCGTGATTCCCGACGCTGAGGCAGGCAAGACCATCGAGGTGGCCAACGGCATATGGCAGCGTCTGGGTGATGAGGGATTCACCCGTTCCGATGCCGTGGTCGGCCTTGGCGGCGGGGCCGCCACCGACCTTGCCGGCTTCGTCGCCGCGACGTGGATGCGTGGTATCCGGTATGTCAACTGCCCGACCTCGCTGCTGGCGATGGTGGATGCGTCCACGGGAGGGAAAACCGGCATCAACACGCCGCAAGGCAAGAACCTGGTCGGCTCGTTCTATACGCCGGCCGGTGTGTTGGCCGATATGCGCGCGCTGGAGACCCTGCCGAACGACATCTTCATCGAAGGCCTGGGCGAGGTGGCGAAATCCGGTTTCATCCGCGACCCGCAGATCCTGGCCATCCTCGAGGAGCATGCCGATGAACTGCGTGCGTTCGACGGCGGCACGTTCCTGGGTTCCCCGCTCGAGGACGTAGTCGCCGAACTGATCGAGCGTACGGTCACCGTCAAGGCGTACCACGTCTCCAATGACCTGCGTGAGGCAGGATTGCGTGAGTTCCTCAACTATGGCCATACCCTGGGTCACGCCATCGAGCAGATCGAACATTTCAAGTGGCGTCACGGCAATGCCGTAGCGGTCGGCTGTGTGTTCGCCGCCGAACTGTCACATATCCTCGGATATATCGACCAGGAACTCGTCGATTATCACCGTGATCTGCTTGGTTCCTTGGGATTGCCGGCGTCATGGGGCGGTGGTGACTGGCAGAGCGTCCTGGCGCTCATGCACCGGGACAAGAAGGCACGCGGCAACACCTTGCGTTTCGTCATTCTCGACGGCATCGGCCATCCGATCCATCTGGACAATCCGCCGATTGAAGCGGTCCACGAGGCATTCGGACGGATTCGCCCGGCACAGTGACGCGGCAGACGTTCGCTCGCCCAATACCGTTTGGAGCAGAAAGGAAATCACATGACACGTCATGTCCTTGTTGTCAATGGGCCGAATCTTGGCCGTCTTGGCGTCCGCCAGCCTGATGTGTACGGCCATCAGGACCTTGAGACCCTGCGCGAGGATTGCGAACAGTGGGGGCGCGATCTTGGCCTGGATGTCGAGGTACGGCAGACCGATGACGAGGCTGAGATGATCCACTGGATGCATGAGGCCGCCGATGGCGCGATACCCGTGGTGATGAACCCTGCCGCCTTCACACATTACAGCTACGGGCTCGCCGACGCCGCCCACATGGTCGGCGATGCCGGGGCGCCGCTGATGGAGGTGCATATCTCCAATCCAGCGTCACGCGACGAATTCCGCAAACGCAGCGTGATCTCCCCGGTGGCGACCGGTACAATCACCGGGCTTGGATTCTTCGGCTACAAGCTCGCCCTCGAGGCGATCGCCCATATCGTGGGCGAATAGCCGGATATGCCTGATGCGACTTGGGGCGGGGCCATGACCGGTTCCCGCCCCAAGTCGTTGAACCGACGTTGGCTGTGACAACGTTTTCCGCGCAATCGCAACGATGCGAACGTCCAACTAGTGAAATAACAATGCCAATACAGCCTCTAACGGGCTGTTTCCTTGATTTTCAGCGCGTTTCGCTGCCGCGTTGTCCTCGCGAAATATTCACGTTATCATAGAAATGTCTAAGTACAAACGTATGCAATCCCTATGTCGGGAACTCCGTAGGCCGTCACAGCCGATGTGACGGGAGGCATACCACCGCCACACAAGGATGCGTGCAATCCAGTACGGTCACCCGTGTGAGGCGTTCTCACAGTTGAGAATTGGAAGGATATATGGCCATACAACGATTCAGTTCAGCAGCCAAGCGGGCCTTCGGCGCCGCTGTCTGCGCGGCGATGGTCCTCGGCTCGGGCGCTCTCGTCCTGCCGTCCATCGCCCAGGCCGGAGACACCTCGGGTTCCTCCGGCTCAAGCTCCACCACCTCATCCAATGTTTCCGCGGCGAACGCGGCGGATTGGGTGAACAGCGATGTCCAGGTCATCGCGTTCCAGCAGACCTGGAACACCATCGCCAAGGAATGCAAGGACACCTACGGCCCCGAAGGCGTGGGCTATGTCGAAGTGTCCCCGCCACAGGAATCCATCACGGGAAGCTCGTGGTGGACCTCATACCAGCCGGTGAGCTACAAGCTCGATTCGAAGCTGGGCACTGAAGAGGAATTCAAGAACATGGTCACCGTCTGCAAGGCGCAGGGCGTAGGCATCATCGCCGACGTGGTCATGAACAACACCGCGGCCCCAAGTACGGACGGCAAGGTCACTACCTACACCGGCACGAATGGCAGCGAGTACACACCCGATACCGGTTCGTTCCCGGGATTCGCGACATCCACGTATCCTGACGGTTTGACTGCATCGGACTTCCACTCGTGCACCAAGCAGATTGCGGATTATAAGAATCAGGAAGAAGTCCAGCAATGCCGTCTGTCTGGCATGCTTGATTTCGATTCCGAATCCGACAAGGTGCAGGATATCGAAGCCGACTATATGGCCCGCATGTACAACTACGGCGTAATCGGATTTCGTATCGACGCCGCCAAACACATCAACACCGACAGCCTCCACGCGCTGAAAGCCAAACTTGCGCAGAAGATCGGCAAGAACGCCGCCGATATCTACTGGATCCAGGAGGTCATCGGCAATGGCTCCGAAGCCGCTGGCATCCAGCCGCCGCATTATACACAGAACGGTACGGTGACCGAATTCGGATTCAAGAGCGAGATGAGCCAGGCGTTCAACAACAACGTCACTTCGCTCAAGGACTTGGCCAAGCGACTGAGCGGCGACCTATCAAGCAACGATGCGAACGTATTCGTCACCAACTGGGACACCGAGCGCAACGACGGCACCATCACGTACAAGGACAGCGGCAAGTACCAGCTGGCCAACGCGTTCATGCTCGCCTATGGCTACGGCACCCCGCGCTTGATGTCCGGGTACAAGTTCGATAGCAAAGACTCCGGAGCCCCCGGCGCGACCGAAACCAAGGTCCCGGATGTCGATATGGCCAAGGCCTGCGCCACCAACGGAGGAGACTGGAACTGCGAGCAGCGCTGGACCTCCACGCGTGGCATGATCGCTTTCCACAACTACGTCGGCGACGCCACGACCTCACCGGTCAAGGACTGGCAGTCCAACGGCAACGACAGCATCGCCTTCTCCCGCGGCACCAAGGGCTTCCTGGCGCTCAACAACAGCGCCAAGGCGCTTGACGTCACTTACGACACGACGCTGCCGGACGGCGAATACTGCAATGTGTTTACCGTACAGGATTGCTCCCAGACCGTGACCGTTTCCGACGGCAAGGTCAAGACCACCATCCCGGCACGTTCGGCGATCGCCCTGTACGGCGGCGCCACCAAGGCCAGTCACCCGGCAGCCTCGGCGACCACCGACCCATCCGACCCGAAGGTCGAGATCAAGGACGAGGCCGTCAAACCCACCGACACCACACTCACGGTGTATTACAAGAACACAGAGAAGTATGCGACGCCGAACATCTACTACGGTGTCGGTGGCGACTGGAGTGCCGCGGCCAACAAGCCGATGACGTATGATTCCGGTACAGGCTACTGGAAATACACCATCGACACGGGTGGCAAGAACATCAGCTACGTGTTCAACGACGGTGGATCCAACTGGGATAACCCGACCGGCGGCGGGAATTACGAAGCCGCCGTGGGCATCATCCAGGAAACGGTCGCCGACCACGCCAGCACTATCGGCGCTCCCCGTGCGTATCACGAGGACGGCAAGACCCGTCTCGTCGTCCACTACAAGGCGCCCGCCGGCGACAAGGCGCGTGCCCTGTGGGTGTGGGGATCGAATTCCAACACCTCAGCGAGCCTTGACGGCCAGCAGATCGAGTTCTCCGGCACCGATTGCTGGGGCGAAGTCGCCAATGTAACCTTCGACGGCACGTACACCGATTTCGGTGTCATCGTCAAGGGCAAGGACGATTGGGACAAAGTCGGCCAGAACGACCGCAATGTGAAGGTCGCTGCCGACGGCACCGCCGAGGTCTGGGTGGACGGTACCGCCTCGGACCTCGAGCAGACGCTCACCGCCGCCCCGGCCGACTACGTCAGCTCCTGCAAGGGGTATGACGTGGACATCACCGTGCACTACTACCGAGACGACGGCCTGTACTTCAACGCCGGCGACACGACGAACAAGACCCCGCAGTGGGACCTGTGGACGTGGTCAGGTTCCGGCAGCGTCAATTCGCAGCAGAACCTCACCAGTCATGATGACTGGGGTGAAATCAGCACGTGGACGCTGAAAAACTACAAGTATCCCACCGACACGTCATCTGGAGCCAGTGACATCGGCTTGCTACGCCGCTACGGTGGCGATGCCTGGGTCAAGGAACCTGATGGCGGAGACCACTTCATTCCGGTCGACTCCATGGTGTTCGACTCCGCCACCAAGACCGGCAAGGCTGAGGTCTGGCTGGTCGCCGGCGACCCGACCGTCTACACCGCACAACCGTCCCTGACCGTTTCGGTGCGCAGCGCGGAAATCGCCGATGCCAAGAAGATCACCGCCAAACTCAGCGGCGAACCTTCCGGCGAGGTGACCGCGACTGTCACAGACGAAAACGGCAAAACCGTTGAGGTTGCCGATGTGAAAGCCGACAAGGCGACCGTGACCGTCACCACGAAGGACGATCTCGCCGTCGATGGCGCGTACACCGTGACCGTGACCAACGACAAGGGCGATAAGATCGGTTCCGCCACTGCGGTTGCCGGTGCCATCGTGCGCACCGACGATTTCGACAAGACCTACGCCTACGACGGTGATGATCTTGGTGCCACATGGACCAAGAGCAAGACCACCTTCAAGGTGTGGGCTCCGACCGCCAAGGGCGTGGACCTGGTCGTCTACAAGTCCGACACGAGTGCGGACGCCGACCAGGCGTACACCTCGCCGATGGCCAAGGGCGACAAGGGCGTCTGGAGCGTCGCCATCGACGGCGACCTGAAGGATACCGCCTACCAGTACCGCCTCACCTTCGCCGACGGCACGGTGAACTATTCGCCGGATCCGTATGCGACCGCGGCTGTGGTCAACGGCAAGCGTTCCGTGGTGCTGTCCGACACGGAGAAGTCCATCAAGGACTTCAACCGCATGCCGTCCTTCGGCTCGTCGTCCAACGCGGTGATTGCCGAGACCCACATCCGCGATCTGACCAAGAACGCCAACTCCGGTGTGTCCGAAGCCAACCGCGGCAAGTACCTCGGTGTTGTCGAAGCTGGTACCAAGAATTCTCAAGGCAAGGCGACTGGCCTTGACTACCTCAAGCAGCTTGGCATCACCCACGTGCAGATCCAGCCGATGTTCGACTATGCGAGCGTCGACGAAACCAAGGCGCTGGATGATTCCAACTACAACTGGGGGTACGACCCGGAGAACTACAACGTGCCGGAAGGCTCGTACTCGTCTAACGCGAGCGATCCCGCCACGCGAATCGTCGAAGCCAAGGAAATGGTCAACGGGCTGCACAACAACGGCCTGCGCGTCATCATGGATGTGGTCTACAACCATGTGGCCGACGCCTCGACGAACCCGTTCAACCTCACTGTCCCGGGATACTACTTCCGGTACAATGCGGACGGCTCCATGGTCAACAACTCCGGCTGCGGCAACGACACCGCCTCCGAACGGGCGATGATGCGCAAGTACATCGTCGATTCGGTCACGTATTGGGCGAAGAACTACAATATCGACGGCTTCCGCTTCGACCTCATGGGTCTCGAGGATCTCGAAACCATGAAGGCGGTGCGCGCGGCCCTCGACAAGATCGATCCGGGCATCATCATCGTCGGCGAAGGCTGGGATATGAATTCCACGATGGACAAGTCCAAGATGTCCATCCAGCCCAACGCCTACGAGCTGGACAACACCGGATTCAACGGCACCAAGACCGGTTCGACTGTCTCGTTCTTCAACGATTCGATCCGTGACGGTCTCAAGGGCTCCGTGTTCTCCGACACCGACACCGGCTTCGTTTCCGGCAAGGCGGACCAGGAGAAGCTGATCCTGCACAATATGCTCGGCTGCCCGTATGACACGAGCGAAGGCGCCACCACGTGCTGGAACGGCAATGCGCAGGACCACTACCAGACCGCCTCCCAGGTGGTCCAGTACGCGGAAATCCACGACAATCTGACGCTGTACGACAAGCTCGTCAAGTCGGTGCCGAACGACGACGAGGCGACACGCACCAAGCGCGCCGAACTCGCCGATTCCGCGGTGTTCCTGTCGCAGGGCATCTCCGAGATCCAGCTCGGCCAGGAGTTCCTGCGCACCAAGAACGGGGACGGCAACAGCTACAAGTCCGGCGACTCGGTCAACGCCATCGATTGGGATCGTCTCAATGACGCGAACTACGGCGCGAACGCCGACTATGTCAAGGGCCTGATCGCCCTGCGCAAGAAGGTTGCGGCGTTCCGTATGTCCAGCTACGACCAGATTGCGCAGAACACCAAGGTCCTTGAGGCCAAGGATGGTGTGGTCGCCTATCAGGTCAAGGATGATGCCGGCACATACGTGGTCATCCTCAACGCCAATGAGACCGACACCAAGGTTTCCGGCCTGACCGCGGGCGACTACAAGCTGCTCGTCGCCGACGGCTCGGTCACCACCGATGCCGCCAAGGCGAAGACCGCTTCAGTCACCGATGATGGCTACACCGCCGCCGCATTGTCCGCGACCGTGCTCGCCTACGCGCCGAAGAGCGCCACGGATGAGCCGGGCAACAACTCCGGCAACGCCAACGGTGCAAAGACCGACAGCAACAAGGCTGCCGCGCAGGCCGCCGACACGTCCGCGAACCTCGCGAAGACGGGTGCTTCGGTCGCCGGCGCCATCCTCGTGTGCCTCGCACTGGCCTTGGCTGGCGCGATGTCACTAGCAGGGGAGCGCAAGGCCAAGCACGGTGCCTCCCGTGACTAACTTGCCCCACAATGCCTAGCCTGACTCCGTGTCAGGCGGGCTCCACCAACGGGTGACGAACGTATGACAACGTTCGTCACCCGTTGTCGTTGTCATGCACTGGTGTGTGCTCCCGATATACGCACCGTCCACCACCGGATGCGAACGTTTGCATGGCGTAGCCGCCCGTCATACAATGCTGTCAGCCCATCCAACGGAGGAACCCATGAAACAACGCATCAGGACCATACTGGTCGCCGTGCTGTGCATCGCTGTCAGCGCAGGCCTTACCGTAGCGACATTCCGCACGCCTACCGGCATCGCCGCCGATTTCGATCCGGCAAGCTACCGCAGCGACGTCATCGTGACCATGTTCCAGGCCAACTGGAAATCGGTCGCCAAGGAATGCACCGATACGCTCGGTCCCGAAGGCGTCGCGTACGTGCAGGTCTCCCCGCCGCAGGAATCCATCAAGGGGACCCAATGGTGGACGTCATACCAGCCGGTGAGCTACAACCTCAATTCCAAGGAAGGGACCGAACAGGAGTTCAAATCCATGGTCGCCACCTGCAAGGCCGCGGGTGTGGGGGTCATCGCCGACGCCGTCATCAACCACACCACCGGCGTAGGCCAGGGCAGCGGTACCGGCACGGGCGGCAGCTCGTACGATGCAGATGGCGACTTTCCTGCCATCGGGTACACGGCGAAGGATTTCCATACCTGCGATACCGATGTCATCAATTACACCGACCAGGAGAACGTGCAGAATTGCCGTGTCACCGGATTGCAGGACCTCGACACGTCATCCGCCCATGTACGGGACACGCTCGCTTCGTATTTCGCCAAACTCTTGACTTACGGCGTAGCCGGCTTCAGGGTGGATGCCGTCAAACACATCTCCAACACGGACGTTCTCGCCATCAAGAAGCTCGTGGCGCAGAAGACCGGACGTTCCCTGGACGACATCTGGTGGATGCAGGAGGTCATCGGCAATGTGAATGAAGCCGCAGCCATCCAGCCGAAGAACTACACGCGTTCCGGACAGGTTTCCGAATTCCAGTACGCCTACCAGCTCAAGACTTTCTTCTCGAATTCACTGGTCGGTGGCACCAAATCAATCAAGGACATTACGAGCAATCTGGTACCGAGCGATGACGCCGCGATTTTCGTCACCAACTGGGATACGGAACGCAACGGCATGACCCTGACATACCGCGACGAGAACTCCTATCTGCTGGCCAACGCCTTCATGCTCGCCTACCCGTACAGCATGCCGAACATCTTCTCCGGCTACGAATACGAGAAATCGGATGACGGCGCCCCCGGTGCGACCAAGACATCCGTCCCGGACACCACATGCGGCACCGAATCCGATTGGACATGCACCCAGCGGTGGACCGCGATTCGTGGCATGATCGGCTGGCATAATGTCGCCGGGTCGGCGCGTATGACCGACTGGCATGATGACGGCGATAATGTCATCGGCTTCGGCCGCGGCGACCGGGCCTACATCGTGATCAACAACGGCGAGAACGACGCCACCGTGTCGTATGCCACGTCGATGCCCGCCGGCGACTACTGCAATGTCTACGCGAGCGGCGACTGCTCGTCGAGGGTGCATATCGGCATCGACGGCAAACTCAACGTGACCGTGCCCGCCGGTTCGGCCGTGGCCATCCATATCGCTGCCACACCCTCCACCTGGCAGGGCACCACCGCCCGCAACGCCACCGACCCGGATTGGTACGGAAACTGACTGATTTCTTTGCCGGCTGGCAGATCCGCGGTGTTCGTGGCTCGCAGTTACCGCGGATCTGCCAGCTGACAGAGGCGCTTCCGCCGCGGAATCTCAATTTCTCTTGGCAGACGCCTGCTGATGCGAGATGTTCAGACTTTGTTCTCAACATCTCGCACAATCTAGTCTCACGGTTGAGAAATCGGGATTCTCACTGAGCTGTCTTTCTCGCCGACTCAACGAAACACGCCGGGTCATGACGAGATGATAGATTGGAGTTCCATGGCAAGAAGACAACATGGCAATGCATCGGAACACGTCACCAAGCATATTTTCGTCACCGGGGGCGTGGTTTCCTCCCTCGGCAAGGGGCTGACCGCCTCCTCACTCGGACGCCTGCTACGCAGCCGCGGCATCCGCGTCCTTCAGCAGAAACTCGATCCTTACATCAACGTCGATCCTGGCACGATGAACCCGTTCCAGCACGGTGAGGTCTATGTCACCGAGGACGGCGCCGAAACCGATCTTGACATCGGCCACTATGAGCGCTTCCTCGATGTCTTCCTCAGCCAGAAGGCGAACGTCACCACCGGCCAGATCTACCAGTCCGTACTGCGCAAGGAACGCGCAGGCGAGTATCTGGGCCAGTGCGTGCAGGTGATCCCGCACATCACCAACGAGATCAAAAGCCGTATGCGCGCCCAGGCCGCGGACGACGTCGACGTGATCATCACCGAAATCGGTGGCACGGTCGGTGATATCGAATCCCAGCCGTTCCTCGAGGCCGCACGCCAGGTGCGCCGCGAACTCGGCCCGGAGAACTGCATGTTCGTGCATGTTTCCCTGGTGCCCTACATCTCCGCCGCCCACGAGCTGAAAACCAAGCCGACCCAGCATTCCGTCATGATGCTGCGCCAGCTGGGCATCACCCCGGATGCGCTCGTGCTGCGCTCCGACCGCCCGCTCAACCAGTCCATCAAGGACAAGATCTCGCTCATGTGCGATGTCGACTCCGAGGGCGTGGTCAACTGCGTGGATGCACCGAGCATCTACGACGTGCCGAAGATCCTGTTCGACGAGGGCCTGGACGCCTACGTCGTGCGCGAACTCGGCCTGCCGTTCCACGATGTCGATTGGGCAGAGTGGGAGGATCTTCTCGAGCGTGTCCACCACCCCAAGCATGAGGTGAACGTCGCAATCGTCGGCAAGTACATCGACCTTCCGGACGCCTACCTGTCCGTCACCGAGGCAATCAAGGCCGGCGGTTTTGCCAACTACGCCAAGGTCAATGTCAAGTGGGTCGCGGCCGATTTGTGCGAGACCTGGGAAGGCGCGAAGGCGGCGCTCAACAATGTCGACGGCATCGTGATCCCCGGCGGTTTCGGCATCCGTGGCATCGAAGGCAAGATCGGCGCGCTGAAGTTCGCCCGCGAGACTGGTCTGCCGGCGCTCGGCCTGTGCCTCGGCCTCCAGTCCATGGTCATCGAGTATGCGCGCGACGTGCTCGGCCTTGAGGACGCGAACTCCACCGAGTTCGAGCCGGATTGCAAGAACCCGGTCATCGCCACGATGGAAGAGCAGAAGGACATTGTCGCCGGTCACGGCGATATGGGCCACACCATGCGCCTGGGCTCCTACCCGGCGAACCTCGAGGAGGACTCGCTGGTCGCGCAGCTGTACGGCAGCACCCATGTGACCGAACGCCATCGTCACCGCTATGAGGTCAACGTCAACTACAAGCAGCAGCTGCGTGACGGCGGCCTGCGGATTTCCGGCGAAAGCCCGGATGGTGAGCTCACCGAGTTCGTGGAGCTCCCGCAGGATGTCCACCCGTTCTACGTGGGCACGCAGGCGCACCCGGAGTTCAAGTCCCGCCCGACACGCCCGCACCCGCTGTTCGCGGGGCTGGTCAAGGCGGCCCTGGACCATCAGGCGGCCGATCAGGACTGACCGGAGTCATAGCCGACTGCGCCAACTGCCGACTTGGCTGACTGGCATATGCCGAAAGCGCCTGCACGACCATGTGCAGGCGCTTTCGTTTCGACACGCCCGTCCATATCACTATCCGGTTTCGCATGAGGCGTAGTTCGGACAACCCCTAGTGTTTTCCGCCCCGGTCTGTTAGGTTAGCGGTTGGAACAACGAATGAATGGAGGCAGCGTACGGTGGCGAGCGAACACACACCAAACGCCGCGGAAGACGTGGAGATGAGCCAGTATGTGGCTGACCGTTCCCGCGTCAACGAGGACAAGATCAAACAGGACGACGAGATCATCAGCCAGTTCGGTGATTACAACTACGGCTGGCATGATTCCGACGCCGCCGGCGAGGCAGCGAAAAAAGGCATCGACGAGAACGTCGTCAGGGCCATTTCCGCCGACAAGCATGAGCCGCAATGGATGCTTGATATGCGCCTGCGCGGCTACAAGGCTTTCGTCGACAAGCCGATGCCCTCGTGGGGCGTTGATCTGAGCGGGTTCAACGCGGACGATTTCAAGTATTATGTCAAACCGCTCAAGGAACAGGCGAAGCGTTGGGAGGATCTTCCCGACGACATCCGCAACACCTACGACAAGCTCGGCATCCCGGAAGCCGAAAAGAAGCGGCTGGTTTCCGGCGTCGCGGCGCAGTACGAGTCCGAGGTCATCTACAATTCCATCCGCGACGATCTGAAGAAGCAGGGCGTGATCTTCGTCGATACCGATACCGCCGTTCGCGAATACCCTGATCTGGTACGCAAGTATTTCGGCAAGGTCGTGCCTCCTGAAGATAACAAGTTCGGCGCCTTGAACACCGCGGCTTGGTCGGGTGGCTCGTTCGTGTACGTGCCGAAAGGCGTGCATGTGGACATTCCGCTCCAGGCCTATTTCCGCATCAACACGCCGAATATGGGCCAGTTCGAACGCACGCTCATCATCGCGGACGAAGGCTCCTACGTGCATTACGTCGAGGGCTGCACCGCGCCGATCTACTCCACGGACTCGCTGCATGCCGCCATCGTCGAGATCGTCGTCGAGAAGCATGCACGCGTGCGCTACACCACGGTGCAGAACTGGTCGAACAACGTGTACAACCTCGTCACCCAGCGCGCCTATGTCCGTGAGGGCGGCACGATGGAATGGGTCGATGGCAATATCGGTTCCAAGGCCACCATGAAATACCCGGCGTGCATCCTCGCCGAACCGTATGCCAAAGCTTCCACCATGTCCCTGGGCTTCGCCGGCAAGGGGCAGTATCAGGATACAGGCGCGAAGATGATCCATCTCGCCCCCCACACCAGCTCCACGATCGTGGCCAAATCGATTTCCCGCGGCGGCGGCCGTTCCGCCTACCGTGGACTCGTCAAGATCGTTGATGGCGCCGAAGGTTCGAGCTCGTCGGTCGTGTGCGACGCCCTGCTGGTGGATGATTTCTCCCGCTCCGACACGTATCCGCATGTCGATGTGCGCGAGGACGACGTGTCGATGGCCCATGAGGCTACTGTTTCCAAGGTCTCCGAAGACCAGCTGTTCTACCTCATGAGCCGTGGTCTCGAAGAGAAGGAGGCCATGGGCATGATCGTCCGCGGCTTCGTCGAGCCGATCAGCCGCGAGCTGCCCATGGAATACGCGCTGGAACTCAACCGGCTCGTCGAATTGCAGATGGAAGGATCGGTAGGCTGATCCATGGCAGAACAAGAGCAGAACACAATGCAAAACGTGCAGGACGTACAATCGCAAACCCAGCCGACGGACACGGAGATCAAGGTCCCGCAGGCCGACCCGCATGACCCGTATGCATTCCCGGCGGCCATGCCGTCGAGCGCGGACCGTGAACCGCGTTCCTTCGAGGTGAGCGCCTTCAAGCAGCCGACACGCAAGCAGGAGGATTGGCGATACACGCCAATCGAGCGCATCGAGGAATTCTTCGATGTGTTCGAACCGAGCGGCAAGACGAGCATCGAAGTCACCGATACCGAAGGCAATCCCGTAGATTCCTCGCATGTCGAGGTATCGCAGGTCGCCATGGGGGAGCAGCCCTCGGGAACCGTGATGATGCCGAATGACCGTGTTTCCGCGGTCGAATGGGCCAGCGGCAAGACGGCGACCGTGGTACGGTTGCGCGGCGAGATCGACACGCCGGTGCTCGTACGCATCCACGGCGGCGGTGACGAGCTTGATGCGGTGCATCTGGTTATTGAGGCCGAGGACCGCGCGCACGGCGATATCATCGTCGAGCATGACGGTCTCGCCCATATCGCCGAAGGCGTGGAAATCGCGACAGGTGCGGATTCCCATATCTCCACGACCTTCGTGCAGGAATGGGACAAGGGCTCCAAGCATGTGGGCAACCATCGTATCCGTGTCGGGGCGGGAGCCTCGTTACGCCATTCCGTGGTGACGCTCGGCGGTGACGTCGTGCGCATCCGCATGGATCAGGATTTCGGCGGTGCCCAGGGCGATCTCAACATGCTCGGTATCTATTTCGCCGATCCCGGCGAGCATATCGAGCACCGGACGATGGTCGTGCATAACTACCCCGAATGCAAGTCCCGTGTCGTCTACAAGGGCGCGTTGAGCGGCAAGGGAGCGCATTCCACATGGGTGGGCAACGCGCTCATCGAGCCCACGGCACCCGGCACCGACTCCTACGAGCTCAACAGGAATCTGGTGCTCACGCCGGGCGCCATCGCGGATTCCGAGCCGAATCTGGAGATCGAGAACGGCAATATCATCGGGGCAGGCCATGCCAGCTCCGTCGGCCGATTCGATGACGAGGAGCTGTTCTACCTCGAATCCAGGGGTATCAGCGAAACCGAGGCGCGCAAACTGGTGGTCCAGGGATTCTTCGCGGAACTCGTCGAGGAAATCGGCGTGCCCGTGATCGCGCAGCATCTGATGAACGTGATCGACCGTCGCCTGGCACGAGGCGAAAACGCGGCCATGCAAGCCGTATTGGAGGAAAAGTAATATGCAGCACACTCTCGAAATCAAGGACCTCTACGCCTCGGTGGAAACCAAGGAAGGCCGCAAGCAGATCCTCAAGGGCGTCAATCTGACTGTCCACTCGGGGGAGACCCACGCGATCATGGGCCCCAACGGTTCGGGCAAGTCCACGCTCGCCTACACGCTGGCGGGACACCCGAAGTACGAGGTCGATTCCGGCCAGGCGTTGCTCGACGGCGTGGATATTCTCAAGCAGACGCCTGACGAACGCGCCAAGGAAGGCCTGTTCCTCGCCATGCAGTACCCGGTCGAGGTGCCGGGCGTGTCCATGACGAACTTCCTGCGCACCGCGAAAACGGAAGTGGATGGCAAGGCACCGTCGATCCGCACGTGGACCAAGGAGCTCAACGAGGCGATGAAGCGGCTGCGCATGGACCCAAAGTTCGCCATGCGCTCCGTCAACGAAGGCTTCTCCGGCGGCGAGAAGAAGCGCGCCGAAGTGCTGCAGCTCGAACTGCTCAAGCCGAAATTCGCGATCCTCGACGAAACCGATTCCGGCCTTGACGTCGACGCCCTGCGTATCGTGTCCGAAGGCGTGAACCGCGCCAAGGAGAACACCGATCTCGGCATCCTCATGGTCACCCACTACACGCGTATCCTCAAGTACATCAAGCCCGACATCGTCCATGTCTTCGCGGACGGCCATTTCGTCAAGACCGGAGGCCCGGAGCTGGCGGACGAGCTTGAGGAGAACGGCTACGACGAATACCTGCCGGAAGGCAGCACCGAATCGGCATTGGCCTGACCAACCTGAAAGACAAGTATCGAAATGGCAGATGTTGATTTCGCTGCGATTCGGCAGCAGTTCCCGATTCTTGACCAGGAGATCCACGGCCATCCGCTGGTATACCTCGATTCCGCCGCGACCTCGCAGAAGCCGCAGTGCGTGATCGACGCCGAAAGCGAGTTCTACCGCACCATCAACGCGGGTGTCCATCGCGGCGCCCACGAGTTGGCCGCTCGCAGCACCTTGGCGTTCGAGGAGGCGCGCGCCAAGGTCGCGCGTCTGGTCGGCGCCAACAGCGCGGAAGGCGAGGAGGAAATCGTCGTCACCGCAGGCGCGACCGCAGGGCTCAACCTGTTGGCGGCCGCCTTCGGCAATGCGAGCCTCGGTCGCGGAGGCAAGGCGGCCCAGCGGTTCGCTTTGAAGCCCGGGGATGAAATCGTGGTTTCCAAGGCGGAGCACCATTCGGTGCTGCTGCCGTTCCAGGAGCTTGCGTATCGGACGGGTGCGACGCTCAAATGGTTCGATTTGACCGAGGACGGACGCATCCGTTCGGACACCGCCGATGAGGTCATCACCGAACGCACGAAGGTCGTCGCGATTACTCATGTGGGCAACACCACGGGCGCCATCACCGATATCGCGCCGATTGTCCGCCGCGCCCATGAGGTCGGTGCCGTGTTCATCCTCGACGCCTGCCAGTCGGTGCCGCATCTCAAGGTCGATTTCCACGCCATGGATGTCGATTTCGCCGCGTGGAGCGCCCACAAGATGTACGGCCCAACCGGCGTGGGCTTCCTGTACGGCAAGCGCGAGCTGCTCGAAGCCCTGCCGCCGGCCAATTTCGGCGGATCCATGGTCGAGTTGGCATGGATGGACAAGCCGGCCGAATACATGGCACCTCCGGCGCGATTCGAGGCCGGTACCCAGCCGGTCGCCCAAGTGGTGGCCGCCGGCGTCGCCGCCGACTGGATGCGCGCCATCGGCATGGAGAACATCGAGGCGCATGAGAGGACCATCGCCGCCGAACTGCTCAAACTTGGCGATATCGATGGCGTACGAATCCTCGGTCCTCGTGAGAACGTCGACCGTATCGGCACGGTGGCGTTCGACGTGCAAGGTGTCCACCCACACGATGTCGGCCAGTTCATCGATTCGCTGGGCATCGCGATCCGCGTCGGCCATCATTGCGCCCAGCCGGTGCATCGCCACTTCGGGCTGTATGCCTCCAACCGCGCGTCCACCGGTGTGTACAACAGCGTCGACGATGCACAGGCGTTGGTCGAGGCGGTATCCAAGGTCAGGCCGTTCTTCAAGGTCTGATCGGTTTCCAGTCCCGGGCGCCTAGACATATGTGCTTGAGGCGTATCCGGCATGAAGGTATGGCGTTATCGCGTTTGCGGGGGTATGATATGCCCCCGCAAGCAGTTGAACGAGAGTAGGGAACAGGCATGAGCGACGATTTCGGCATGAGCGGCGACGACTTGGAACAGATGTATCAGGAAGTCATTCTCGAAGCGGCTCGCGATCCACACGGGAAAGCGCATTTTGCGCCGGATTTGGCCCAAGAGAACGACACCGCGGCCGAGCAGCCCTCGCGTGACCAAGGTGAGGCGAGTGTCCGTCAGAACCACGAATACTGCGAGACCGGGCAATCCCACCAGTTCAATCCGACCTGCGGCGATGAGGCGACCATCCGCGTCGAGGTCTCCGCGCAGGAGCCCCACCGCATTCAGCAGCTCGAATGGGATGGCCACGGCTGCTCGATTTCCCAGGCGAGCCTGTCCGTCATGACCGATCTGGTCGAAGGCAAGACCGTTGACGAGGCGATGAGTCTCGGGTCCACATTCCACAAGCTCATGGAATCCCGCGGCAAGGGGCTTGCCGATGACGCCGAGAACGAACGGCTTGAGGATGCCGTGGTGTTCCAAGGCGTTTCGAAGTATCCTATGCGTATCAAATGTGCGTTGCTCGGCTGGGAAGGTATGAAAGATGCCGTCGCCAAGGCCTTGGCCTCGCAAGACAAGACACCTGCCGGCGAAGCCGACTGAGCCGATAAGGAGCAAGATGACAGATCAAGGCAATCTGGTACCCGAACCACAATCCACGATTTTCGACACCGTGTCCCAAGCCTTGGGCAACGACAACGCCGCGCGCAAGGTCATGGCCAACCCGCAGCTGTTGGGTGCGCTCGGCACACACGCCGACGACACGCCTGACAACAAGCCGTCCGATACGGCAGCCGCATCAGACGATGATCGTTGCGCCTGCGGCAAGCACAGCAAGGCCGAGTGCGAGCATGACGAAGCCGACAGCGAGGATGACATCCCGTTGGTCGCAGTGGACGATATCGGACGCGCGACCGCTGCGGATGTGAAGGAGGCACTTCACCAGGTCATCGACCCTGAACTCGGCATCGATGTCATTGACCTCGGATTGGTGTACGGCATCGAGATCGACAATCTCGGACGTGCGATCATCACCATGACCCTTACCACGCCGGCATGCCCGCTGACGGAACTCATCGAGGACGAATGCGCCAGCACGCTCGCCGGGCTCGTGGAGGAGTTCCGCATCGACTGGACGTGGCAGCCGCGCTGGACCGTTGACAAGATCACGCCGGAAGGGAGGGAACAGTTGGCGGCCATCGGATTCAACCTCGACGCCATGCCGCAGTACTGATTCTCTCGATAGATTGCGGCCAATACCGTCACATATGCACGCTAACCACGGTGATGTCTCCTTGCCGCCTATGATGCGGCTGGAAGCATCGCCGTGGTTGCTCGCGCTGCCGTATCAATGCTTCACCCGTGTCGCATAGAACGCGACCGCGCTGGAAGCCGCCACATTGAGGCTGTCCACGCCGTGGCTCATCGGGATTTTCACGGTGAGATCCGCATGAGAGATCGTACGATGGGACAACCCGTCGCCTTCCGTGCCGAAGATCAAGGCGAGCCTGTCGATATGGTCAGGGGACGCTGAATCATTGTCGAGCCGACGGACAAGCTCGTCAAGACTGATGGAATCGTCATCCAAAGCCATGGCCGCCGTGGTGAACCCCAGCTCATGGAGCTGGGCGAGGCCGCGAACCGGCCAGAAATGCGTGTCATCGCCACCGATGCGCGTCCACGGCACCTGAAACACTGTGCCCATGGACACGCGGGCCGCCCTGCGGTAGAGCGGATCGCCGCACGAGGGCGTCACAAGCACCGCATCCACGTCAAGTGCGGCGGCTGAACGCATCAGAGCCCCGACATTGGTGTGGTCGACTATGTTTTCCATGACGGCAATGCGGCGGGCACCACGGCAGACCTCTTCGACGCTAGGCAGCGGCCAACGTTTCATCGCCGACAGCGCACCGCGGTGCAGGCGGTATCCGGTCAGCCGCTTGAGTTGCTCGGGGCTGGCTACATACACGGGGATATCCGGTCCCCAATGCTGGTCGATGTAGTCGAACTCGTCGCTCATGCCAGCGATCCATGGCTCTTCCACCAGCAGGGAAATCGGTTCACAGCCGGCTGCGAGCGCACGGTCGATGACTTTGGGGGATTCGGCGATGAACAGTCCCTTTGCGGGTTCAAGGCGGTTGCGGAGCTGGAGTTCGGTGAGATTGGTGTAGGCGGCGATGCGCTCGTCGTCGATATTGTCCACATGGATCAGCCGCATGAAAACAGGATCTCCCTTGTCTCGATAGTGATGTCGTGCCGGGTGCCGTGGTGTCAGGATGTGTCCCGAAGGCGTGGCGCGTCAGTTCTTCTATTGCATCATAGTATGCGGGCACCTTGTCGGGCGATGTCAGGCGTATCGTCCCATGGCCCGTGACAGCAGCGACAAGGCGACCGGCCCTGCGGTGGAAGCGCGCAGGATATTATGCCCGAGCAGCGTGCACATGGCCCCCGCATCGGCGAATTGACGCGCTTCCTGCTCACTGATTCCGCCTTCTGGCCCCACGACGACATTGACCGTACGGGTGCGGCCGTCTTCGAGGCAGCGCTGTTCCATATGCGCGACCGCCTGTTCAATCTGTTCCCAGTTGGCGGTTGCATCCTGGTGCAGGACGATGACGATATCGCCGAATACCATCGCCCGGCGGCAGATGGCCACGAGCTGCTTGCTGGAGATGCAATCGTCAAGCTGCGGCCGCCATGCCCGGCGTGACTGTTCTGTTGCAGCATCGATGGTCTGCGACCATTTGCGATCGCTGCGGCCGTGTTTCCATTTTGCGATGGAGCGATCCGCCTGCCAGGGGATGACTGTATCGACCCCGATTTGGGTGGCCATGTCGATGGCCTGCTCGTCGTGGCCGGTTTTTGCGAGCGCCTGGATGAGCGCGAGTCGGGTGACAGGCGGTTCCTCTTTGCTGAACGCGCTGACTTGCGCCTGTCCCTGCTCGGCATCGACTAGTGTGGTGTGGATGCGCAGGCCATTGCCGTCAGACAGCTGGAGCGTGTCGCCGTCGTGCAGGCGCATGGCTTGGATGGCGTGGCGTCTGATGGATTTGGGCAGCGTGATGTTCCATCCTTCACGCAGCGAGTCGGTGTTCACCGGGGCGTCGTCGGATTCGGGGTGCAACAAAAACAGCGGATCAGTCATGGTTGCAAGGCTATCACTGGGTCGGGTTCCTGGCTTGTGTGCGGTGTGGCAGCGGTGGTCATGCTGTTGGATTGCGCAAGTGGCACAGGATGTATCGTCGCCGCTCAGGAAAACGACACGCCCAAGAGGGGTTTGATTTGCGTCAGGCTTGAGCCGTGCTATAGTTTCTTTCTGTTGCTTCAAGGCACATGTCCGGGTGGCGGAATGGTAGACGCGCTAGCTTGAGGTGCTAGTGCCTATTTTAAACGGGCGTGCGGGTTCAAGTCCCGCTCCGGACACAAGCAAGGCTTCCGAAAGGAAGCCTTTTTTGTTATTCACAATAAGAAATCCCGCAGCATATGTCACGACCTGCTTCTGCCGACGTTCACTGGCACCTCATCGTCGGCAGAAACAGTGGTGGGGTTATAGGGGTTATTGACCAATAACCCAATAGCCCCAGAAACAGCGGTGAATTGACCTGCGACAGTCTCTTCACAAACTGTCTACGCAAAAAACGCCTTCCAGGTGTAACTCGTTTGTATGGGATGACAAATGCTTTCGTACAAGGGCATATCGTTATGCACGCTTGGATGATGTTGTCCGGATTCTTTGCGTGATCTGAATGTATGTGCGTCGTGCCGTGTATGCTCGTGGGCTGTTACGAAGATGGTCTCGTGGTAAATCCAATTGTGATTTCGCGATGCGATACTGTCGTTTGTATTGAGAGAGAGGGGTCAAGACATGAAGTGTCCTTCATGCGGGTCCGAGAACCAACAGGGGCGATTCTGCGATGCGTGCGGATATCGGCTGCAGCCGGATGCTTCCGTCGCACAGCCGAGCGCCGCGCCAGCCGTTGCGCCGACGCTGACGAATTCGGCATCAGCGCAGACGCGAGCTGCTGCAATTTCGAAACGGGCCCTCGCCGCGGTACTCGCAATCATATTGGTTGCTGCGGCAGGTGTCGGCGGGCTGCTGGTCTATCGGCACATCCACGAAAACGAGACGGTGGCGTTGCCCAGTACGGCAGCCGTCGCCAAGGACAACAAATCCTCCCAGCAAGCGGTCACGGTGCAGATGATGGCACAGGCCCTGCAGCATCAAGGATTCAAGACGCGCGTCAGTAAGCAGTATTCAGGCAAACCTGCAGGCAGATTCCTTGGATATGCGAATGCCAAGCCGGGGCAGCGTGTCAGGCGCAACACTCCAATCGTTATCAAGGCGTCACAAGGTCCGGGAGTGCCACAAGGAACAGTCGGATCCAAAGCCTCGACGGTTGTCAATACCCTCGCCTCGATGCATGTCCCTGTCACCTACAAGGCAGTGACCATTGACGCTTCCGGCAAATCAGCCAAAAAGGCGGGTACTGTATTGGCGACCTACCCGAAGGATGGCAACGCAGTCAAGAACAAATCGAAAGGCATTGTGGTCGCGGTTGTCCAAGACGGCGATGGCATCCCCGTCGATTACTATGGCAAGGATCCCGACACGGTCAAGAAATCATTGGAGTCGAAGGGATTCAGTGGAGTTGAAAGCAAAATACTCCACAAAAGACCATGTCGGCAAGGTGGTGGCGACCGATCCGGCGCTTGGCTCGGCGGCAAGCGCGGGCCAGTCCGTCACGGTATATTACGGCGTCAATGCAAGCGCCACGCATGACCTGTTCACCGTCAATATGGATGGCTCCGCGAATTCCATGGGATATGACGGCAACCCATCTGGCATCGAGGCGACCACTGGCACCTACTGCCATAAGGGCAGCGACACCGGCTGCATCACCATCGGCAACGAGAAAGCCCAAGGCTGCACAGGGGATTCGTGCACTAGGGTTACATCAAGCCAAGCTCCGCATCAACCTTTGCTATCATGCGGATGGTATCAGGCAATCTGCGCCTATGATCCCGCTGTGACATCGTATGACGGTTCCTCATACCTGATGATGGGGGATACCGGCACACTTGACATTACAACCGTTAGACAGCTCGAAATGGGATATTGCGGCACCGGGAAGAGCTGGAACTGGGGGTTTGACGTCGAAACTGAGGATTGCACGGCTTCGGGAGGCAAAGGCTATCAGATGGATGATGTCTGGTACGTCTATGTTCCCGTGGGAGGTGACATCGCCGCCGTTGAACGCGCAGGGTATTTCGATACCGCCGTGATGAAGAAAGCGAAGTCGCAAGCCAAACCCGACGCCGATATCCCATACATCGTCGCACGTGACCCGAGCCTGTATAAAACCCGTCGTGCGGCCTTCTCTGATTTGCCGTCCGAGCCAGACTCCGACCCCATCAACCCATTCATCTCATATTTGGGGGAGAAGCATCGCCTTGCCGTCAAACCAGCGCCTTCTGATGCCACGGCATATTACCTGGTCGAAAATCCGCTCGATTCGCGGCGTCTTGATACCTTCACCACAATCGACGCCAAGACGATCAAACAAGGGGATACCAACGAATCGTCCAAAGCCGGCTCCAGTGCGAAGGCGAACGCATCGTCATCATCAACTTCGAAGAGCGATAGCGGGAACGCCACTTCGCCTTCAGCTAAGCCCAATGCAACATCTACGGCAAAAGGCAACTACACTCCAGCCCAAGTGACGGCTGCCATCAACCGTGGGAATTTCAGTCTGATTGCAGGCAAATACTGCCAGATAAAGAGCGAAACACCCGATTACTGTATGACCATTGACAGCGCCGGCAGAATGCAGGCGAGTGGTGAATCTGATACTCGCGGAGTAGAACAGCTTAACACTTCGGCAAGGGACGAAGGGATGGGCGGGGTCTGGGTGCAAGCACCAGAATCCTACTTCGGGTGCATACGCGATGACGGCACCGTTGATCATGTGAACACTGATTGCATCAGTGCCGACATGGTAATACCGTACGAGTTCGATTACTATCCCGATCCACTCAATGCCAATTGGGATGCCTTGCAAGCCTCCGAGAAGCCACAGGACAATACGCCGTTCCTCATCTTGGCAACGGTCACCATGACACCATCGCCACAGGACCAGGACTTCCTCAAGTACGTCTTCTACAAGGTCTCGTGATTGTGACCTTATCCGAACCGCTCAATATGATGGGTCGTGGACGTACGAATCGTATGCCCGCGACCCATTCGGTAAGGAGTGTGTATGAGCCAGTCCGATGATTGCCTGTTCTGCAAGATTATTGCGGGGGAAATTCCGAGCACCAAGGTGTATGAGGACGACACGGTGTACGCGTTCAAGGACATCGCGCCGAAAGCCAAGGTGCATGTTCTGATCGTGCCGCGCAAGCATTACGCGAATGCCGCCGAACTCGCCAAGGCTGACCCCAAGACACTCGCCCATATCGTCGAGGTTGCCCAGCATATCGCCGATGACGCCTTCCATGGTGCCTATCGACTCGTGTTCAATACCGGCGAGGACGCGGGGCAATCCGTGTTCCATGTGCACGCCCATGTGCTGACCGGCGAGAAGTTCGCGGAATAGGGTGTCCTGCACGTGGCTACCACTACACGCGTTGTGACGGTCCCCCCCGAGCTTGATCCCGTCTCGGTGTTCGGCCCGGTCGATGAGGTGATCCGTGTCGTCGAACAGGCGTTTCCTGATCTGACGATTATTGTCCGGGGGAACCGGGTCGCCATCATGTCACGATCGAAACAGACCGAAGCCCAGGCCGCCCAAGCCGAAGAGATTATGCATACGCTTATCGATGAAGCGTATACCGCTCCCATGGATGCCGACACGGTTCGCAGGTTGCTGGACCGTCGAGTGCTCCGCAACGGCGCGCGCACACAGCGTGTCGAGGATATCCGCAGATTCGGCGCATCTGCAGCGCTCCCGCGCAACGCGATCATCGGGGACGCCGAGCATCACGCCGATAATCGCCGCAAGGCGCATATCCCCGGTGTCATCACGTTCGCCGCCGGAGTGCCGGTACGGCCGAAAACCGCCGGACAGATCGCGTATGTCAACACCATCGAGTCGAATACCATCACCTTCGCCATCGGGCCGGCCGGCACCGGCAAGACCTATCTTGCAGTGGCCAAAGCCGTCCGTGCATTCCAGGATGGCGAGGTGAGGCGAATCATCCTGACCCGTCCTGCGGTCGAAGCCGGCGAGAATCTCGGGTTTCTGCCCGGAACGCTCAGCGAGAAAGTCGATCCCTACCTACGCCCGCTCTACGATGCGCTTTCGGACATGCTGGGGGGAGACCAACTGCACCGCCTGATGGATGACGGCACCATCGAAGTGGCCCCGCTCGCCTATATGCGCGGCAGGACGCTCAATGACGCGTTCGTCATTCTGGACGAGGCGCAGAACACCACCGAGCAGCAGATGAAGATGTTCCTCACCCGTCTCGGCTTCAACACGAAGATGGTGATTACCGGGGATATCACACAGGTCGATCTGACGGTCCCGCGTTCCGGCCTTGCCACCATCGAGGAGATTCTGCACGGCATCCGCGGTATCGCCTTCGCCCATCTTGAGACAGGCGATGTGGTCCGGCACGCGCTGGTCGGCAAAATCGTCCAGGCGTATGACCGGCATACGGCGCATGCAGCGGAACGTAACCGTGGGGAGCGCGGAGCCCGTCAGCGCCCCACTCGTACCGTTGCGACCGTCAATGATCGGTATGACGGCAAGGATGCTATGGGAAAGGACCAAGCGTGAGTGTTGACGTGACCAATGAGACCGTGTGGCGAATCGATCCGGAGGTCTTCTCCCAACTCGGGGTATGGGTGATGAGCCAGATGCGCGTCAGCATCCAGTCCGACCTGACCATCCTGTTTGTCGACCCCGATCCCATTGCCCAGCTCCACGAACGGTGGATGAACCTGGAAGGGCCGACCGATGTGATGAGCTTTCCTATGGACGAGTTGCGCCCTGGTGATGGCTCCGCTGAGATGGAAGGCGTGCTTGGGGATATCGTGATCTGCCCATGGGTGGCAGCACAACAGGCGCTGGCAGCCGGGCACAGTACCATGCAGGAGATGATGCTGCTGACCATTCACGGCATTCTGCATCTGCTCGGCTATGATCATGTCACCCCGGAACAGGAGCAGCAGATGTTCGGTCTGCAACGCCAGCTGCTGCTCACGTATTTCGCCGTTCGTCAGAAGGATGTGCCGGCTGCGACATTGCCGGCCGGATCGCAGAACCTTCTTGCACAGTATGATGCCAAACATCCAGGTGAGCATGCAGCCGGCCACGGTGGACACCAGTGACATCTGTATATGAGATATATATAACACTAGAACAGTGATTGCAGATGACACCCTCGGAGGGGGAGACACCATATGGATATGACGACAATCATGGTAATCGTGGTGCTTGCGATCGTCGCGGCGCTGCTGGTATGGCTGTCACTGTCCATGGCGGCCGCCGAAGGCGCGGTCTCGCGTGTGACACGCGCCAGTTTGAACAATCGCATTCTCGAATGCCAGACCGACCAGGAACTCACCCAGTTCTCGCGGATGAAGAAGATCGATAAGATCCATCGGGTCCAGGGGCTGATCGCGGATCGATTCGCGACATCCGGGTCTTGCGCCTTCGTCAGGATCGTGTGCAATGTCGCCGATGGCGTGCTGGTCGCCTCCATCGTGTCGTTATGCGGCGGGCAGCTGTGGGTGCAACTGCTCAGCGGTGTGATCGCCGGTATCCTGATCGGTGCCGTCTCCATGCTGGTTCGGCCGCGTTCCGCCGGTGCCGTCAAACCGGTCGACATCATGCTGCGCCATGTGCGGGCGGTGTCGATTGCGGTCACGCTGACCCCGTTCGCGGCGGTCGGCGGCGCCAAGGTGTCCAAACGGCATCATCACGAATCCTCGGAGCTTTCCGATGATGAGGAATTGGAGAAACTTCAGCTGGAACAAGGCCGGGCGACTATCGACCGCCTGGTGGAGGCGAATGACTTCGATCCCGAGGTCTCGGAGATGCTGCGCAATGTGTTGACCCTGTCCGAGACCCTCACCAGAGAGATCATGGTGCCGAGAACGGACATGATCTGCATCGAGCGCAACCGCGATCTGCGTGATTTCCTGCAGCTTTGCTCCAGGTCCGGCTTTTCCCGTGTCCCTGTGATCGGGGAGGACGTCGACGATCTGGTCGGTATGGCGTATCTCAAGGATGCGGTACGTGCCACCGCATTCAACCCCGATGCGATTACACGCAACGTGGACAGCATCATTCGCGACCCGATGCTGGTCCCGGAATCCAAGCCCGTCGATGACCTGTTCCACGAGATGCAACGCACCCGGCAGCATGTCGCCGTGGTCGTCGACGAATACGGCGGCATCGCCGGCATGGTCACCATCGAGGACGCCATCGAGCAGATCGTCGGCGAACTGGAGGATGAGCATGACCGCACCCAGCACGGGGAACCCGTCCAGGTCGGCGAACATACGTGGCGTATGCCGGCCCGCACGCCGATTGCCGATCTCGAGGATATTTTCGAAGTCGATATCGACGAGGATGACGTGGACACCGTGTACGGACTGCTTACCAAACTGCTGGGCAGGGTCCCGATCGTCGGAGCATCCGCGGTGACACGCGGGCTGCGGCTGACCGCAGTGGATTCGGCCGGCCGCCGCAAGAAGGTCTCAACCATCGTCGTGGAGCCTGCACACGTCGAGCCCAGCGAGGACACTGGAGGGCAGCAGTCCGGCAATGCGGCGGCGGAACGTCGTGGTTCGCAGCAGCCGGAACACGCGACACCCGTCGGGACAGACACGACCAGATACGAACAAGGAGCAGCATGAGCGAAAGCGCCAGCAACAGCGGACAACAACCGGTCAAGGGGCATGAGGTGTACCGATCCGGCTTCGTGGCGGTCGTAGGACGCCCCAATGTCGGCAAATCGACGTTGATCAATGCGCTGGTGGGCACCCAGATCGCCATCGCCTCCTCCCGTCCCGAGACGACGCGAAAAGCGATTCGCGGTATCGTCACCACGGACAATGCCCAGTTGGTCCTTGTCGATACCCCAGGTATCCATCGTCCGCGTACGCTCCTCGGTCAGCGCTTGAACGATGTCGTCGAGGAATCGCTCGCGGACGCCGATGAGATCGCGTTCCTGCTCCCGGCCGACCAGGAGATAGGACCGGGCGACAAGCGGATCCTGAGCCGTCTGCGAGCCCAGTTCGCGAAGAAACGCGAGGACGGGTCATTCGCCTGGAAGATCCCGCTCATCGCGATCGTGACCAAAATCGATGAGCTCAATCGCCAGGAGCTCATGGCCAAACTCATCGAGATCAACGAATTCGCCGATTTCACCGATATCGTCCCCGTAAGTGCACGCGAATACGACAATGTCACGGAAGTGCGCAACGTGCTTATCGAGAACATGCCTGAAGGCCCGCAGATGTATCCGGCGGACCAGATCACCGAGGAACGTCCGGAATCGACCATCGCCGAACTGGTACGCGGGGCGTTTCTCGAGGAGCTTGACGACGAGCTTCCCCACTCGCTCGCCGTCGTCGTTGACGACATCGAATATCCGGATCCGGACGATTCCGAAAGCGACGGCAAGGCTCACGTGCTGGTGTCCATCTACGTGGAGCGCGATTCGCAGAAACCGATTATCATCGGGCACAAGGCCGAACATCTGGTCAGGGTCCGCAAGAAGCTGCGGACACCCGTCAACCGGATTGTCGGGCAGAAGGCCAAGCTTGACCTTCACGTCAAGGTCGCCAAGGACTGGCAATCCGACCCGAAGAAACTTGAACGATTGGGATTCTGACCGCTTGACGGGGAAATCCGAATCAATATGGTGGTGGCCCGCACACGATACCCGTGTGCGGGCCACCACCATAATCCGGCATTTCGTCGGTATTACTGCTGCTTGCGCTTGGTGTACATCTGCGTATTGAGCAGGGTCGAATACCGCTTGATGACCTTCGGCCTGATGACCTTCATCGAAGCGGTGAGCAGGCCGTTCTCCTGCGTGAATTCCTCCGGAAGGATAATGAACTTGCGCACGGATTCGGCGCGGGAGACCCCTTCATTGGCCATATCCACGTACTTCTGGACTTCGGCGCGTACCACCGCGTTATCGGCGGCTTCCTGCATGGTCATGTCCGGATTGAGTCCCTTCGCCTTGAGCCATGGACGCAGCGATGCCTCATCGAGGGTGATCAGCGCGGAGATGAACGGCCGTTTGTCACCTAGGACGAGCGCCTGCGAGACGAATTCGCATCGCTGGATCGTCTCCTCGATCGGGCCGGGGGAGACGTTCTTGCCGCCGGCGGTGATGATGAGGTCCTTCTTGCGGCCGATGATATACAGGAAACCATTGTCATCCAGGTGGCCCAGATCACCGGTCGCATACCATCCATCCTCGGTGAACGAGGTTTCTGTCGCCTCCTCGTTCTTGTGATATGCATGGAAGACGGAAGCGCCTTTGACCTGGATCTCGTTGTCCTTGGCGAGACGGATCGAGAATCCGGGGAACGGGATGCCGACCGATCCCTCATGGAACGGGACACCCAGCGGGTTGAACGCGCATGGCGCCGTGGTTTCAGTCAGCCCATAGCCCTCATATACGGGGATGCCGGCGCCGCGGAAGAACGCGAGCAGATCCGGGTCGAGCGGCGCTCCGCCGGTCACAATCCATTGGGCGCGTCCGCCGAGCACCTCGCGCAAGGACTTATAGACGAGCGGGTCGTACGCCGTGCGCTCGATGCGGGTCAGCGTGGAGGCCTTGCCCTGGTCGCTGATTTCCTTCATATACTTCTGCGCGGTGACGACCGAAGCCGCGAACATCACGCCCTTGGCACCATGACCGGCTTTCTGTGAGGCGGCGTTGTAGATTTTCTCGAGCACACGCGGGACCACGATCATCGCCGATGGACGTGACACCTGCAAATCGCCGATCATGGTCTTGATGCCTTCTGCGATGTAGATATGCAGCTGGCTGGCCACGCAGATGTAGTTGATGGCGCGTGCGAACGAGTGCGCCTGCGGCAGGAACAGCAGGATCGTGTTCTTCGGATTGTGCAGCAGGTCAGGCATATAGTCCGGGAGGTTCAAGGCGGTCGCGCAATAATCCTCATGGGTCATCTCGACACCCTTGGGCGCCGCGGTCGAACCAGACGTGTAGACGATCGAGCACAGGTCGGTCTTGCTGATGGATTCGATACGCGCGTCGAGCTCCTCATCGCTTACCGCGTCCGCATAGGCCTGCAGCTCATAGAGCCCGCCCGTCTCGAAGCAGAAGATCTGCTCGAGCGTCGGGCATTCCTCGAGCGCCCCGTCGGCCTTGTCACGCATCTCGGTGGTCTGGACGACCAGGAACCTGGCATCGGAGTTGTCGACGATATTGCGGATCTGCTCCGCCGAATCAGTGTCATAGATCGTGGCGAGCACGCCGCCGCACGCCATCACCGCGGCGTCGAACACATCCCATTCGTAGGATGTACGGCACATGAACGCGACCCCGTCGCCTTTCTTCAGGCCGTAGTGCAGCAGCCCCTTGGCGGTCACGCGAACCTCATGGAGGAACTCGTCGGCTGTTTTCGTAATCCACTCGCCATTGACCTTGAAGGTGTACAGGGGCTTGTCGCCCATGCGCTTGGCGCGGTCGGCGTAAATGTCGTAGATGCTCCACCCGTCGTCAAGCGGGGGATTGCCCGCCGTCGTCGAAGTCAGGCATCCGGTCTTCTGGTCGATGAACGTCGTGGTCGGATATCCGGGGCCCCATTCCGCGCTGTTCGGCAGATTGACCGGCATGTCGCTTTCGTCGATGTCCTGGGCATCAATGTAGTCAGGGTCGCCCGGCTGGTCATCGCTGACGGGATGGGTGAAATCCCCTCCAAGGCGCAACGCCTTCCGAGTGATTCTCATCGTCTGCTGTTTGACGGAATTCAGTAGAGACACGTCTTGCTCCTTGGCCTTCAGCTACATCTATCAACCTTTTGATAGTAGTCGAAATCATCCGTCCCGTCACCTTACGGTGCCGTAGCCCGGTGCGTCTTGCGGCCGATTGCCGGACATCGTATCGGCGGACCGCCCCGCGTACGGTACACTAGCCACGTACCTTGTACGCGTACATAGTAATGGAGCTAGAAAGGGCTGCTATGGCTGCACAACCAGAAGCCAGCGTGCTGTTCGGCGTCTTCAACGAGACAACGGAACAAGAACAACGCGTGGCACTGACACCGGATATGGTCGCGAGATTGCGCAAGAAAGGCGTGGCCTGCATGGTCGAGCACGATGCCGGGAACGCATCACAATACACCGATGCCGATTACGAGCACGCCGGAGCGACGGTGGCCGACCGCCCCACGCTGCTTTCCCGGTGTGACGCGTTCGGTTTCGTATCCCGACCAGCTGCCGACCTGATCGCCGCGATGCATGCGGGGCAATGGGTGATCGGCATGCTCGGTTCGTTCACGGATGACGCATACATCGGTTCGCTCCAGGCTGCCGGCCTGACCGCCGTGGCCATCGAGCGTCTGCCGCGGCAGCTGAGCGCCGCGCAATCCATGGATGAGATGACGTCGCAGAACTCCGTGATGGGATACAAGGCGGCTTTGGTCGCGGCGAACGCATACCGTTCGTTCCTGCCGATGATGACCACGGCGGCCGGCACGATTCGTCCGGCCAAGGTCCTGGTGCTCGGCGCCGGTATCGCCGGCCTCCAGGCCATTGGCACCGCCCGCCGACTCGGTGCCGTCGTCACCGCGTATGACGTGCGCCCCGCTTCAAAGGCCGAAGTGGAATCGCTGGGAGCCAAGTTCCTTGATCTGGGACTCGATTTCTCCCGAGGCCAGGGGGAAGGCGGCTATGCCCGTCAGCTCACCGCCCAGGAACAGGCCGCGCAGCAGGCGGCCGTGGATGAGAAGGCCGCGCAGTTCGACATCGTCATCACCACAGCCAAGGTTCCAGGGCGCAAGCCCCCCGTGTTGCTCACCGCAGCGGGCGTCGCGGCGTTGCACCGTGGCGCCGTGGTCGTGGATTGCGCCGCCAGTGAACTGGGAGGCAATGTCGAGGGGTCGCGAATCGGCACCCGGGTTACCGAAGGCGGCGTTACCGTCATCGGCGCCCCGACGCTGGCTTCAGAGGTCTCGAATACCGCGTCGAACCTGCTGTCGAGGAATGTCGCGGACGTGCTGTCCCATTTCGTGCGTAATGGCAGGCTCCAGACCGCACCGGGAGACGAGATCGACGACGCCTTGGTCGTGGCCGGCCGTCGCCGGGCCGAATCAGACGAATCGAACGTATCGGAAAAGAAAGGGGAGTGACATGGACCCGCTCGTTGTATCCATCACCCTGTTTGTCTTGGCGCTGCTCATCGGCGTCGAGGTCATCGGCAAGGTCCCGGCGACCTTGCACACGCCGCTGATGTCCGGCGCGAATTCCATCCACGGCATCGTCATCGTCGGCGTGGTCATCGTAGCAGCCCAGGCGGATACGCCGCTCGCCTACGTATTCGTCTTCCTCGCGGCGATCCTGGGCACGATGAACGTGGTCGGCGGCTATGTCGTCACCGACCGCATGCTCGAGATGTTCAAGAGCTCCAAGACGTCGAAGACGGATGACGACGAACACAAGGAGGTCGGCAAGTGAACGCCATCGATACCGTAACCTGGTTCGTATACCTGTTGTCGGCCGTGATGTTCGTCATCGGCCTGCATTTCATGAATTCGCCGAAGACCGCCCGTCGGGGCAACCGGGTTTCCGCAACCGGCATGGTCATCGCCGTGCTCATGGCTTTCATCCACCTGTTCATCACCGGATACCGGTCGAATATCGCGATCGCCCTGCTGGTGCTCGGTATCATCATCGGCGCCGTGGCGGGTGTGGTGAGCGCAAAGCGGGTGAAGATGACCGACATGCCGCAGCTCGTGTCGATATTCAACACGGTCGGCGGCGGTGCAGCCGCGTTGGTCGCGCTCAACGATATCCTGACCCCGCAATCCGCGCCAAGCCTGGTCGTATTCATCACCGCAGGCCTCGGCGTGGTCATCGGATCGGTCACTTTCACCGGTTCCCTGGTTGCCGCAGGCAAGCTCCAGGGCGTGAAGTTCCTGCGAAAGTTCACTCTGCCGGGCAAGGGCCTGCTCAATGTGCTGTTCATCGTATTGACTGTCGTATCATTCGTCTTGCTGTGCGCCCAACCCAGCCAGCGTCTGCTGTGGGCGGTACTGACGACACTGTTCGCACTGGTGTATGGCCTGGTATTCGTCATTCCCATCGGTGGCGCCGATATGCCCGTGGTCATATCCGTGCTGAACGCGTGCACGGGTACGGCGGTCGCGATGAGCGGCCTGGCCATCGACAATGTCGCGCTGATCGTCGCCGGTGCCCTGGTCGGTGCGGCGGGTGTCACCCTGTCCATTCTCATGGCCCAGGCGATGAACCGTCCGCTGCACAGCGTGCTTGCCGGCGGGTTCGGGGGTGCATCGGCGTCCGCATCATCGCAGGAAGGGCCCGAAGGCACCATGAAGGAGACCACCGCGGACGATGTGGCGGTACAGCTGGTCTACGCGGAAAAAGTCATCTTCGTTCCCGGTTTCGGTCTGGCGCAGGCGCAGGCGCAGCGTGAGCTCGCCGACCTGGGCGAATTGCTCAAGGCGCACGGCGTGGAGGTCTCCTACGCCATCCATCCCGTTGCCGGGCGTATGCCTGGACATATGAATGTGCTGTTGGCCGAGGCCAACGTTCCGTACGATGAGCTGGTCGACCTCGATGACATCAATCCGCGGTTCCCCTCGGCGAATGTCGCCCTGGTCGTCGGCGCGAACGATGTCACCAATCCGGCGGCGCGCCGGCCGGGAACGCCGGTATCCGGCATGCCGATCCTCGATGTCGACCAGGCGCAGCATGTCGTGGTCATGAAACGCGGCCGCGGCCGCGGGTACGCCGGTATCGAGAACGAGCTCTACTTCGAAGATAACACGCAGATGCTGTTCGGGGACGCCAAGGCCGGTCTCCAGGCGGTTATCGCGGCAGTCAAGGAGCTGCTTGCCTGACATACGCCGGGTATGCGGGCCTGTGGGCCCGGGTCGGCACATGACGGCCGACCCGGGCCCACGGCGTTGTGATACGGATGTGGTTGGCGCACATGTTCCAAAACCACGGCCACGTTGTGGACATATCGGGACCGCGGCGGAACGCAGCATGTATGCTTTGCAGCAGTTCAGATATGCATGTACAACATTCCAAGCTGATGCCCACATAGGCTGGCCAAAAGCCGGTTCGTGTGTGTGATATGGCGGCGATTGCGGGCCTCATTCAAAAGCGAGGCCAGCAATCGCCGCCGTTCCTTTGCGCCCTGTCTCCCGTCCCCGGTGCGGGTCACGCGTGCATGGCGAACGCCGTTTGCAGGAACCGTGAGACAGTGCGCCAATACCCGTCAGGCGCGGTACTCGCCGCCAGGGTGTGCCCTGCCCCGCGCACGCCCAGTGTCCTGCACAATGGCCCCCGGTACGCCGATGCAATTCTGTCCATAAACTCATGGGGCACCATCGTGTCATCCAGGCCGTGGATGCATAGCAGCGGGATGGGCATACGACGGGCCGCCGCCAGGCAATCTCCGGCGCGAAAGTCCGATCCCGTATGGATGCGCGCGGAGAAGTTCATGGCGGCCACGGTCTGCAACCCGATGACGCGGGGCATGTTCAGCATGGTCTTCGCCACAAAGCGCAACTGGTCGTCGACGCTCGCATATCCGCTGTCTTCCACGACTGCGGCGACCTGCCGAGGCAGATCGGCTTCACCGGCCGCAAGCATCACGGCGGCAGCGCCCATCGAATTGCCATGGAGGATGATGGAGGCGTCAGGATCGGCACGTACAATCACATTGACCCAGCACATCACATCACGCCGGTCGAGGCATCCGAGCCCCACGTATCTTCCTTGGCTTCGTTCATGGGCGCGCATGGCGGGAATGATCACCGTGCATCCCATCCTCGCGTATCGCAAGGCGTATTTTGCCATCTCCCGGGGCTCGCCGCAAAACCCGTGGCAACATATCGCATACGTGTGCGGGCGCGGGTGGGCGCAATCGGGATCCAGAACCCATGCGTGCAGACGAAACCCGTCTTCGCTGTACGTGGTCAGGGATTGTCGGGTGTCGTCGAACCACCGTGAGCCTGCACGCTGCTCGGCATCATTGCTCTGCAGGAGCTGTCCGCTGATTTCCTCGTTGGCGCGTTTGCTGTTCTTGACGAACAGGGGGGAGCGGGTATCGCAGGCAAAACGGTATGCCAGCCCGCCGAGGGCGAGCGTGGCCGTGCCGACCGCAGCCATGGAGGCGGCGGCGCCCTGGCCGATATGTCTGACTGTTGTCGTCGTCTGTAAAGACATATGCATTCCTTCTCCCGCTTACAGTGCTCCTTCTATTGTATGGCTGTCCATGGCGCACCGATTGAATGGGCGATGCGGGGTTCCGCCATCGTTCCGCCATCGGGGCGCAGTTCCGTCCGGCGGTGGTGTATAATACAATCTGTTGCTTTGGCGGACTTGTCCGCCACGCTTTGGCGAGGGAGGTTCGACCTCCGTAATCGACTCGGCTGATGGCAAAGTACTTCCGGTGCTTGGAATCGGCGCGTCGGCGCGCCGAAACAACACCCGGCCCGGGCCTCCGGACCGGCTGACGACCAAGTAACCAGTAAGGAGAGCCAGCATGGCAACCAATACCATCACCCTCGAAGGCGAAGTCCGCGACCAGTTCGGCAAGGGCGTCGCCCGACGTCTTCGCGTGGCCAACAAGATTCCGGCGACGATTTACGCCGGCGGCAACGACCCCGTGTTCGTCACCCTTCCGATGAAGGAGACCACGCTGGCGCTGCGCCACACCAACGCGCTGTTCACCATCAAGTTCGGCGACGATTCCAAGATCGCCGTCGTCAAGGATGTCCAGCGCAATCCTGTCAAGCGCATCGTCGAGCATGTCGACTTCTATGAGGTCAAGGCCGGCGAGAAGATCGACGTCGAGGTGCCGGTCTTCGTCGAGGGCACGCCGAAGGGCGCCGCCGTCGCGTTCGTCGACATCCAGGAGCTCAAGGTGCGTGCCGACGTCTCCAACCTGCCGGAGCGCATCGTGGTCAATGTCGACGGTATGACCGACGGCACCAAGGTGTTCGCGAAGGATATCGCCCTGCCGGAAGGCGCCGAGCTTGACATCGAAGATCCGGAAGAGTCTGTCGTCACCGTCGAGGTGCCGGAAGACGCCACCGAATCCACCGCCGAGACCGCTGAGGCTGCGGCTCCTGCCGCCGACGCCGCGCCGGCCGCCGACGCCGCCACCGACGCCAAGTGAGCGTGGGGGAGAGGCACGACGGCGTGATTCGCGTCCTCCCGTGACATAAGGCGGGGGTCTGCCACATCGGCGGCCCCCGCTTTTTCATATTGTGAACTTTCAAGCATGCTCGTCGCCGACGTGTGCGAAAGTAAATGCCAGAGCCGGCGCCAGAAGCGCCAGCGCATTACACGCAAAGCCGTGATAACGGTTGATTCAAGAAGAAGTTACTATGACTGAACAATCACATCATGATCCAGCGCAACTGAACAAGCTCGCCGACGAATTCACCGTCCTGCCGAACGATCACCCGGCTTCGGACGCCAAGCGTCAGGAGCTGATCGACAAGCCGGCTTTCGGCCAGATTTTCTCCGATAACATGGCCCATATGACGTGGACCGCAGGCGAAGGCTGGTCCGATCGCCGTGTCGAACCGTATGGCCCGTTGAAGATGGATCCAGGCGCCTCGGTGCTGCATTACGCACAGGAATGCTTCGAAGGCCTGAAGGCCTACCATCATGCCGATGGCTCGATCTGGCTGTTCCGCCCTGACGCGAACGCCGAGCGTTTCCAGAATTCCGCCAAGCGCCTGTACCTGCCTGAGCTCCCGGTCGACGATTTCCTCGGTTCCGTTGCGGCACTGGTCCGTCGTGATGCCAACTGGGTGCCGACCCGCCGCGAGTACACCCTGTACATGCGTCCGTTCATGTTCGCCTCCGAGCCGTTCCTCGGTGTGCGCGCGCCGAAGGAGGTCGATTATTGCGTAATCGCTTCCCCGTCGGGCCCGTACTTCCCGGGTGGCGTGAAGCCGGTGAGCATCTGGATCGAAGACAAGTGGTTCCGCGTCGGCCCCGGCGGCACCGGTTTCGCCAAGTGCGGCGGCAACTACGCCGCCTCGCTGCTCGGCGAGTACACGGGCATCAAGAACGGCTGCGAGCAGGTGTGCTTCGTCGATGCCGCGACCAAGACCTACCTTGAGGAGCTCGGCGGCATGAACATGTTCATCGTGCACAAGGACGGACACCTCGAGACCCCGTCGCTCACCGGCAACATTCTGCCTGGCGTCACCCGCCGCTCGCTCATCCAGCTGGCGCAGGATGACGGCCATGATGTGGTCGAGGGCATGATCAAGTTCGACCAGCTGGTCGAGGACATCAAGTCCGGTGAGGTCACCGAGGTGTTCGCCTGTGGCACCGCGGCCATCATCACGCCGATCGGTCGCTTCAAGTCCGACAAGATCGATGTGACCGTCGCCGATGGCGGTTCGGGCGAGCTGACCATGAAGCTGCGCAACCAGCTGCTCGGCATCCAGCTCGGTGAGATCGAAGATCCGCACAACTGGATGTGGAAGGTGTGCTGATTCGCGTTCTCATTGACAACGCCGACAAGCCATGAAGAACAGGGCGATCCCTTCGGGGGTCGCCCTGTTCTGGTATACGTACGACTTGAACATGCCGTAACCACGCTCGCGGCATCCGACTGATTGCAATGAAGAGGTGACCATGACCGTCACATTGGAAAGCAACGGCTTTTTCATGGGCATCGAATACGTGGCGGTATTCTGTTGCGGCCTGCTTGGAGGACTCGCTGCCATTCGCAAGGGCTATGATCTGTTTGCAATCGTGCTGACAGCATGGCTCACCGCCCTTGGCGGCGGTATCGTCCGTGACGTGATCCTCGGTGCACTACCGCCTGTCGGCATCTCGGACCGGGCCATGGTGCTGACCTGCCTTGCCGCGGGACTGATTGTGGCGGTCATCCATCCCGAAGTGAACCGGCTCAAATGGTCCATGCTGGTACTCGATGCGTTGGCGCTCGGGTTGTTCGCGGTCAATGGGACGCAGAAGGCGCTCATGTACGGCACAAGCGGGATGACCGCCGTGTTCCTTGGGATGTTCACCGCGTTGGCGGGCGGTCTGATACGCGACATGCTGCTCAATGAGGTGCCGATGGCGGTGCGTGACCGGCATTGGTATGCGTTCCCGTCTTTGGTCGGGTGCATGCTGACTGTCGTATCATACCGTCTCGAAGGCCGGGGGATTATTCCCTATCAAGGCGAAATCATCTTCGATATCGCCATTGTCATCGTGGTCGTCCTGATGCGCGTGCTGTCTGTCCGGTTCGACATCAAGCTGCCGGGCGCAGTGCCCCGCGACAAGCCGGTGGATATCGTCTCGCCCATCCACCGGCGGCATGGGCAAGACGACGGCGTCGACCGCAATTGATTGGCTGCCGGGTAGGCGGCACCGCGAGACGGGCACGACTTGCAGAGCAGAGGATGATGCTCTCGTTTCATCATCATATTCGACATGATACGAGCTGCGAACGATGAGGGCCCCATGCATCGAACAGCATGGGGCCCTCATCGTGTGGAACCGGAGATTGCCGGCTCATATGCATGCCGCATCACGGGCGGATGCGGCATGCAGCCAAATCACATCGCGTTGATGGCGCGGGCAAGACCGGACTTGCGGTTCGCAGCCTGGTTCTTGTGGATCACGCCGGCACCCGCGGCCTTGTCGAGCTTCTGGGCGGCGAGCTTGTACGCTTCTTCGGCGGCGGCCTTGTCGCCCGCGGCGATAGCCTCACGGGTGCGACGGACGACTGTCTTGAGGCCGGACTTCACCGACACGTTGCGCTTGTGCGCCTTCTCGTTGGTCAGGACGCGCTTCTTCTGCGACTTGATGTTTGCCAATGTAACTCCAAACGACGGTTGCTATAAGGACATACGAGCGATTATGATACCACGGAACCGGGATAACTTGCGACCGGCGGCACGCGCGTATCATATGACGCAGGCAGATGCGTTTGCCGGGTACAGTCGGTAGACTAGGACAAATAGGATGCCGGCACACCGCCGCAACGGCGACAAGGCATCGGCAAAAAGGCAACACCAGTCGACAAATGCCGGCGCGACAGGCGCCGGGAAGGAGAACTTTCAGTGATTGAACCGAAGAACAAGCCCGGCTTTACCGATCAGTCGCTGATTCGCAACTTCTGCATCATCGCCCATATCGACCACGGCAAATCCACCGTGGCCGACAGAATCCTCCAGCTGTCGGGGATCGTCCCGCAGCGTGAGATGCGCGACCGGTTCCTCGACCGCATGGATATCGAACAGGAACGGGGCATCACCATCAAATCGCAGGCGGTGCGGGTGCCGTGGACCGTGGACGGCACCGAATATACACTCGGCATGATCGACACCCCCGGGCATGTGGATTTCACCTATGAGGTCTCCCGTGCGCTTGCCGCATGCGAAGGCGCGGTGCTGCTGGTCGACGCGACACAGGGTATCGAGGCGCAAACCCTGTCGAACCTCTATATGGCGATCGATCATGACCTGACCATCATTCCCGTGCTCAACAAGATCGACCTGCCGAGCGCAGAGCCCGACAAGCACGCCGAGGAGATCGCTGGACTCATCGGATGCAAGCCCCAGGACGTGCTGCGCGTGTCCGGCAAGACAGGGGAGGGTGTCGCGGATCTGCTGGACACCATCGTCATGGATATCCCCGCGCCGCACGGCGACCCGCAAGCGCCGGCACGCGCGCTGATCTTCGACTCCGTCTACGACTCCTATCGCGGTATTGTCACCTACATCCGCATGGTCGACGGCGAGCTCAAGTCCCGCGAGAAACTGCACATGATGGGAATCGGCATGACGCACGATCCCATCGAAATCGGCGTCATCAGCCCCGACATGACACCCACCAAGGCATTGGGCGCCGGCGAGGTCGGGTATGTGATCACCGGGGCCAAGGACGTCAGCCAATCGAAAGTGGGTGACACCATCACCTCTGCAATCCGCCCGGCTACCGAACCGCTGCCCGGCTACCGCGATCCGAAACCGATGGTGTATGCGGGCCTGTTCCCGATCGACAACGCACAGTTCCCGGAACTGCGTGATGCGCTGGACAAGCTCAAGCTCAACGATGCCGCACTGGTGTATGAGCCGGAGACCTCGGTGGCATTGGGCTTCGGGTTCCGATGCGGTTTCCTCGGCCTGCTCCACATGGAAATCGTCTCGGAGCGCCTTGAACGCGAATTCGGGCTCGACCTGATCTCCACCGCCCCGAGCGTACCCTATGAGGTGACTGCGGAAGACGGGTCCGTCCACCATGTCACCAATCCGAGCGAGTTCCCTGAAGGCAAAATCAAGAGGATCGTCGAACCGATGGTCGCCGCCGACATCATCACGCCGAAGGAGTTCATCGGCTCGGTCATGGACCTGTGCCAGGAGCATCGTGGCGAAATGGGCGATATGGAATACCTCAGCCCCGAACGTGTGGAGATGCACTACCGGATCCCGCTCGCGGAAATCGTGTTCGACTTCTTCGACCAGCTGAAAAGCCGTACCAAGGGGTATGCCTCACTCGACTACCATGAGGATGGCGAGCAGGCGGCCGACCTTGTCAAGGTGGACATCCTGATCCAGGGGGAGAAGGTCGATGCGTTCAGCGCGATCGTACACCGCGACAAGGCATATTCGTACGGTGTCATGATGACCAAGAAGCTACGCGAGCTCATCCCGCGCCAGCAGTTCGAGATCCCGATCCAGGCGGCGATCGGATCGCGGATCATCGCCCGCGAGAATATCCGCGCCCTGCGCAAGGATGTGCTCGCCAAATGCTATGGCGGCGACATCACGCGCAAGCGCAAGCTGCTCGAGAAGCAGAAGGCGGGCAAGAAGCGCATGAAGATGCTCGGCCATGTCGAAGTCCCGCAGGAGGCCTTCATCGCGGCGCTTTCCACCGGCGAGGCGGGCACGGACCGCGATACGAAGGACAAGATCCGCGCGGCCCAGAAGGCCGACAACTGAATCCCGATCCATCTGAGGCTGGCCCTATGACCTTCGAGGTGTACATCCATGTGCCGTTCTGCCTGCGCAGATGCGGATACTGCGATTTCAACACGTATACGGCCTTGGATCTCGGTGCCGGTGCGTCACGCGAGCGGTACGCCGGCATGGCGATCCGCGAGATGGAATCGGTCGCCCGATGGCAGCGGGAGCACGGCGTCGAGGAACCCGCGGCAAGCTCGGTGTTCTTCGGAGGCGGGACCCCGACGATCCTGCCCTCCGGTGATCTGGTCGCCATGCTGCAGGCGGTACAACGGATCTGGGGATTGCAAGACGATGCGGAAATCACCACCGAGGCGAATCCTGATACCGTTGACGATGCCTATATCGCCGAACTGGCACAAGGCGGATTCAACCGTATCTCCTTCGGCATGCAATCCGCGGTCCCGCATGTCCTGCGCACATTGGATCGCCGTCATACCCCGGCGAATGTCGAGGCCGGCATCCGTGCAGCCGACGACAACGGCATGCGCTCCAGTGTCGATCTCATTTACGGTGCGCCGGGGGAGAGCCTTGAGGATTGGTCCGCCTCACTCGACGCCGCGGTATCGCTTGGGGTGAACCATATTTCCGCCTACGCGCTGACCGTCGCCCCGCACACCAAAATGGGCCGTCTGATTGCATCGGGCAGACTGCCGCGTCCGGATGACGATGATGAAGCCGCAAAATACGAGATGGCCGCCGAACGGCTGTCATCAGCTGGTCTGGCCTGGTACGAAATCAGCAACTGGGCGCGCCCCGGCTATGAATCAAGGCATAACCTCGGTTACTGGCGCAATGCGGATTGGGCGGGCATAGGACCCGGGGCCCACTCCCACTACGGGCTACGTCATGGCGTCACCGTCAAGGGCGAAAACGGACCATCCCTATCCGCCACCCGCCGTTCCAACGCCGATGCCGGGTTCCGGAAAACCGCTGCAGCCGGCGTGGCGCCTGCCGACACAGCCGGAAACGGGCTTGCGCAGGCGAACGCGGTATTCGAAGCGGGCAATTCGGCAGTCGGCATACGGGCGTGGGATATCCTGCATCCCAGGGCGTGGGCGCAATCGCTCCAGGCCGGCTGCGTGCCATGGCAAGGCGCGGAGGGAATCTCGGCACGCGCGGATATGGAGGAGACGCTCATGCTCGGGCTGCGTCTGCGCGAGGGGCTGGACACCTCCCGCTTCGACGGGGTGATTCCGGCGGACGCCTGGCACCGGCTTGAAGCCGAAGGACTGCTGACCCTGTATGGGGCAAGACCCGGCGGCAACGCACATGAACCCCGTCAGGCCCGTGCGGTGCCCACGCTGCGGGGACGATTGCTCAACGATGTCATCATCGAGCGTCTCTTCGATTATCTGCCGTGAACGCTGTGGGCATGTCCTTACTGCAAGGAAGCTAGCATGGCGATACCGGTTTCGCACAGACGCACATTCGATGGAATGGAGGAGACATGGACCAGCGAGAGCGTATGCTTGCAGGACTGCCTTACAAGGCCTGGCTTGATGGATTGCCCGAGGCGCATCAGGAGTGCAAACGAAAACTCCATAAGCTCAACACCATGGCCCCTGATCTCCAGCCAGAGGGAGTACCGCGGCTGTTGGAGGAGCTGTTCGTCCATGTCGGCGCGCGTGCCTGGCTTGAACCGCCCTTCCACTGCGATTATGGCTGGAACATCACGGTCGGCGACGACTTCTACGCCAACTTCAATCTCACCATTCTCGATGTCGGGGCGGTGACCATCGGATCGCATGTGTTTATCGCGCCGAACGTCTCCATCTATACGGCGGGCCATCCGGTGCACCCGGCGAGCCGCAACTCCGGATATGAGTACGGGATCCCCGTCACCATCGGTGACAATGTCTGGCTGGGCGGCAATACCGTGGTACTGCCCGGGGTGACCATCGGGGACAACGTCGTAATCGGGGCAGGCAGCGTAGTGACCAAGGACATTCCCGCCAACTGCATCGCCGTCGGCAATCCGTGCCACGTCGTACGCGCGATCACCGAAGACGACCGGGACTATTATTTCAAGGACCGCCGTTTCGATGTGACAGACTACTGACACGCCGGCGGGACACGTACATATCCGTGTCCCGCCGGTCGGATTGCAGTCATGGTCTTGACTTTTGCGCTCAACTCCGTTATATGGACATGCGGTGATGTTTGGGCGGCATGCGCTGTACCCTATAAACGCAGTGTATTGGCCGCAGGCAAAAGCCTGCCTGAAGAGAGGTGATTTCGGTGACGTTCAAAGCCCCGCTAGATTTGACGGTTCATCGCCCGGAAGGCATGTACGACCCTTCCCAAGAGCATGATGCCTGCGGTGTCGGCATGGTCACCACGTTGAACAAGCGTCCGGAACGCAAGATCGTCGACGATGCCATCGAAGTACTGGTCAACCTCAATCATCGCGGTGCGGTCGGCGCCGAGGAGAATACCGGTGATGGCGCCGGTATCCTCATGGCCATGCCGGATGCGTTCATGCGCGCGACAACGGGTATGGAACTGCCCGAGGCCGGGCATTATGCGGCGGGTATCGCTTTTCTTGACCGTGATATCGCCACGTCGGGGCAGCAGGAACAGGCTATCGCCAACATCGTGAATGAGGAGGGGCTCGAAGTCCTCGCATGGCGCGTCGTCCCGACGAAGCCCGATGGGCTCGGCCTGCAGGCGCTGGCCTCGATGCCGTCGTTCAAGACCCTGGTTGTCGCGGATCCGGCAGGCAGGCTCGCCGGCATCGAGCTTGACCGCAAGACGTTCCGTATCCGCAAACGTGTCGAGCATGAGGTCGGCATCTATTTCGCCTCGCTTTCCGCCCGTACCATCACGTACAAGGGCATGCTCACCACCATGCAGCTGACGAGCTTCTTCCCCGATCTGCTTGACGAACGCATGAAGACGACCATCGCCGTCGTGCATTCGCGCTTCTCCACGAACACGTTCCCGAGCTGGCCGCTGGCCCAGCCGTTCCGCCTGATTGCCCACAACGGCGAAATCAACACCATCCAGGGCAACCGCAATTGGCTGTCCGCGCGCGAGGGCCGTCTGAGCTCCGAACTGCTCGGCGAGTTCAAGCCGCTGCTGCCGATCGCCACGCCGGGGTATTCCGATTCCGGCACCTTCGACGAGTGCCTGGAACTGCTCCATCTCGCCGGCCGCAGCCTTCCGCATGCGCTGCTCATGATGCTGCCCCCGGCATGGGAGAACGACGATACGCTCGACCCCGATGTCAAGGCGTTCTACGAGTACAACAACACGCTGATCGAGCCTTGGGACGGCCCTGCCGACATCGTCTTCACCGACGGCACGCTGGTGGGCGCCCAGCTTGACCGCAACGGGTTCCGCCCGGGACGTTGGCAGGTCACGGATGACGGCTATCTCGTGCTGGCCTCGGAAGCAGGCGTCGTGCCCGAGATCGGCCAGGAGCACATTGTCGCCAAGGGCCGTCTCGAACCTGGCAAGATGTTTCTGGTCGACACCAAGGAAGGCCGGATCATCCCCGATGCCGAGATCAAGCATGAACTCGCCTCGCAGCACCCGTACCGCGCATGGATTGAAGGCAATTCGATCGAGATGAGCGAACTGCCGGTACGCGAGCACGTCAGCCACTTCGGCCAGTCCGTGCAGCGCCGCCAGCGTGCTTTCGGCTACACCGAAGAGGACCTGAAGCTTCTGCTCGCGCCTATGGCGAACACCGGCAAGGAACCTTTGGGCTCCATGGGGTCAGACACCCCGCCGGCCGTGCTGTCAAAGCGCAGCCGTATGCTGTTCGACTATTTCACCCAGAAATTCGCCCAAGTCACCAACCCCCCGCTGGATTGGGAGCGCGAACGCATCGTCACCAGCCTCGAGTCGGCGATCGGTCCGGAAGCGAATCTTCTGCAGGACACCGAGCTGCACGCGAAGAAGATCCTCATCCCGCTGCCGGTCATCAATTCTGACCAGATGGCCCAGCTCAAGCGCCTGGACAAGGCAAAGATCCTCGGCGGCTTCTACAAGCCGTTCGTCGTGCGTGGCCTCTATCAGGTCGCCGGCGGCGGCAAGGCCTTGGAGGAGCGCCTTGAGGAGATCTTCCAGGAAGTGGATGATGCCATTGCCCAAGGCAAGAACTTCATCGTGCTTTCCGACCGTGAGTCAGATCACACCTGGGGTCCGATCCCGTCGCTGTTGCTGACCAGCGCGGTCCAGCATCACCTGCTGCGGCAGCATACGCGTACGCAGGTCTCGCTCGCCGTCGAGGCCGGCGATGTGCGTGAGATCCACCATGTCGCCCTGCTCATCGCCTATGGCGCGGCATGTGTGAACCCGTACCTCGCATTCGAATCGGTCGAGGAGCTCGCCCGCACCGGCTATCTCAAGGTGGATGCGCAGACCGCCGTCAAGAATCTGACGCGCGCGCTGTCGACAGGCGTGCTCAAGATCATGAGCAAGATGGGCGTCTCTACGATCATGAGCTATCGCGGAGCCCAGCTGTTCGAGGCCGTAGGCCTCAACCAGGAGGTCATCGACAAGTACTTCACGGGTACGACATCCCGTGTCGGGGGAGCAGGCCTTGACGAGATCGCCGAGGAAGTGGCGATCAGGCATCGCGTCGCCTACCCGAACCAGTGGACCAGCCGTCCGCACCGCAATCTGCGCACCGGCGGCGACTACAAGTGGCGGCGGACCGGCGAAGACCATCTCAACGACCCTGAGGCGATCTTCCTGCTCCAGCAGGCCACCCAGCGCGGCGACTACAACCTATTCAAGAAGTATTCGGCGCACATCAACGATACTTCGAACCGTCTCATGACACTGCGCGGTCTCATGAAGTTCAAGCAGACCCGCAAGCCCATCGACATCTCCGAGGTCGAGCCCGCAAGCGAGATCGTCAAGCGATTCTCCACAGGCGCCATGAGCTACGGCTCCATATCACAGGAGGCCCATGAGACGCTCGCCATCGCGATGAACACCATCGGCGCACGGTCGAACTCCGGTGAAGGCGGCGAATCCGACGACCGTATCAACGATCCGCTGCGATACAGCCGGATCAAGCAGATCGCATCGGCGCGATTCGGTGTGACCAGCGACTACCTCGTCCACGCCACCGATCTGCAGATCAAGCTCGCCCAAGGCGCCAAGCCGGGCGAAGGCGGACATCTGCCGGGCGCCAAGGTGCCGCCGTGGATCGCCAAGGTCCGTCATGCGACACCCGGCGTCGAGCTGATCTCCCCGCCACCGCACCATGACATCTACTCCATCGAGGATCTCAAGCAGCTGATCAACGATGCGAAGATGGCCAATCCGAAGGCGCGCGTGCATGTCAAGCTCGTCTCGGAGTTCGGTGTCGGCACCATCGCGGCAGGTGTGGCCAAGTGCCATGCCGATGTGGTGCTCATCTCCGGCAGTGACGGCGGCACCGGTGCGGCTCCGCTCAACGCCATCAAGCACGCCGGCACTCCTTGGGAGATCGGCCTCGCCGAAACCCAGCAGACGCTCGTGCTCAACGGTCTTCGCTCCCGTATCGTCGTGCAGTGCGACGGCGAGCTCAAGACCGGTCGCGACGTCGTGATCGCAGCGCTGCTTGGCGCTGAGGAATTCGGTTTCGCCACGGCGGCGCTCATCACCGAAGGCTGCGTGATGATGCGGGCATGCCAGAAGAACACCTGCCCGCAAGGCATCGCGACGCAGGATCCGGAGCTGCGCGCCCGGTTCCGCGGCAAACCCGAATACGTGATCAACTTCTTCATGTATATTGCGCAGGAAGTCCGTGAGATCCTCGCACAGCTCGGTTTCCGCACGCTTGAGGAGGCTGTCGGCCATGTCGAGTGCCTCGACCAGAACGAGGCGGTTGCCAGGTGGAAGTCCGACGGCATCGACCTGAGCAATGTGCTCATGCAGCCCGGCCCCATCCCTGGAACGATCCTGCATCAGACCATCGAGCAGAACCATGAGCTCGACAAGGCCTTGGACAACAAGCTCATCGAACTTGCCCAGCCCGCCCTCGAGCACAAGGAACCGGTGCGCATCGAGATGCCGATTCGCAATGTCAATCGCACACTCGGCACCATGGTCGGTTATGAGATCACCCGTCGGTATGGCGCCGAAGGCCTGCCCGATGACACCATCGACATGACCTTCCACGGTTCCGGCGGCCAGTCCATCGGTGCATTCATTCCGCGTGGCGAGACCATCCGCGTCTACGGCGAGGTGAACGATTACGCCGGCAAGGGCCTGTCCGGCGGCCGTATGGTCATCCGCCCGGAACACGATATCACCTTCGACCCGCATAGCAATGTGATCGCAGGCAACGTCACCGGTTTCGGAGCCACATCAGGCGAGATGTTCGTTGCGGGACGTGCAGGCGAACGGTTCGCCGTACGTAACGGCGGTGCGACCTTCGTCGTCGAGGGTGTGGGTGACCACGGTTGCGAGTACATGACCGGCGGTGTCGTCGTGATTCTCGGCTCGACCGGACGCAACTTCGGCGCCGGCTTCTCCGGCGGCGACACCTACGTGCTGGACCTCGACATGCGCCAGGTCAATCCTGACGCGCGCAAGAGCGGTGCACTGCTGTTCGAGCCATTGGATGGTGAAGACGAGCAGCTCGTCCATGATCTTGTCAAACGTCACGCCGAAGAGACCGGATCAGCATTCGTACAGGGACTCGTGGATGACTGGGAACACACGCGCACCCGGATCACACACGTGACGCCGAAGCATTATGTCGCCATGACCAAGGCGATGGAACAGGCAAAAGCCAACAACGTCGACTTCAATGCGCCAGGCGCTTGGGAGCACGTTTACGAGCAAGTCATGGAAGGAGCACACTGACATGGGAGATCCCAGAGGATTCCTGAAAGTCCGTACCCGTCGCGAGCTCGCCGAACGCCCGGTCGAGGAACGCATCAAGGATTGGCTCGATGTCCACGCCGAAAGCGGCCTGCAGCCGTGGACCACGCAGCAGGCGGCACGATGCATGGATTGCGGCACACCGTTCTGCATGAGCGGATGCCCGCTGGGCAACATCATCCCAGAATTCAACGACCTGGTCCGCCAGGAGAAGTGGGAGGACGCCTACAACAGGCTGTCCATGACCAACAACTTCCCCGAGGTCACCGGTCGCATCTGCCCGGCGCTGTGCGAACAGGCCTGTGTGCTTGGTATTCATCAGCCGCCGACCATGATCAAGAACGATGAGGCCACGATCATCGACCAGGCTTGGGAGCTTGACTATGTCAAGCCGATGCCGCCTGAGCGCCTGACCGATATGACAGTCGCGGTCGTGGGGTCCGGTCCGTCCGGTCTTGCCTGCGCGCAGCAGCTGACCCGTGCCGGCCATACGGTCGTCGTGTATGAGCGTGATGACGCCATCGGCGGTCTGATGCGCTATGGCATCCCCAACTTCAAGCTGGACAAGCGTCTGCTCGACCGCCGTGTCAAGCAGATGGAAGCCGAGGGCACCCGCTTCCGCACCAATACCGAAATCGGCAAGGATATCAGTTGGGACGAGCTGCGCGATCGCTATGACGCGGTGGTCGTCGCCATCGGTTCCACGGTCCCGCGTGATATGAAGATCCCGGGACGGGAGCTCGAAGGCATCCACTTCGCGATGGAGTTCCTGCCGGATGCCACCCGACGTGTCTATGGTGTTGAACCGGTGCACGATATCACTGCCAAGGACAAGCATGTGGTGGTCATCGGCGGCGGCGACACCGGCTCCGACTGCCTTGGCACCGCGATCCGGCAGGGTGCCAAGGACGTGACCGTCCTGCAGATCATGCCGAAGGAACCTTCAAGCAGGCCCGATAACGCGCCATGGCCGACCTTCGCCAGGACGTACCAGAAGACCTCCTCCATGGAGGAAGGCGGCACGTACGTCTATAATGTCGATTCCGTGGAATTCGAGGGCGAAGGCGCAGACCGCGTCACCATCGAGCATTCCGCCACGGCATCCGGCTTCATCGCGGATGAGCACGGCCATGTCACCGGGCTGAAGATCGTCGATGTGGCGCCGGGTGAGAACGGGCCGTTCACCCGTCAGGCAGGCACGGAACGGGTCATTCCCGCAGATCTTGTCCTGATTTCGGTCGGTTTCCTTCATCCCGATACGTCCACGATCATGGAGCAGATGCCGGTCGAACTCGACAAGCGTGGCAATCTTGCCCGTAATGACGACTTCGCGACATCCCAGGACGGTGTGTTCGTATGCGGCGACGCCGGCCGCGGACAGAGCCTCGTTGTGTGGGCGATTTCCGAAGGCCGCAGCTGTGCGGCCGCAGTCGACCGGTATCTGACCGGATCGACCGAACTGCCGGCACCTATCGTGCCTACGCAGCGTCCGATGATGTTGCCGCGTTAAGTGGAAGGCTGTGGCCGCACCGCGATATAGTCGGGTTTTGATTCCGCCTGTCGTTCGGTGCGGCCGCAGCCTTTCGTGTGTACTGGCATACCACCGAGAGAATGCTAGTACACTGGTTACCGATTCATTTCATGCGAAGGGAGCGATATGCCGAACCGTGCAGAACGCCGAGCAGCAGCAAAGCGCAACAAGCAGAACAGGGGTATCCCGCAGCAGTACGACGAGACCAATGGCCGCAACCGTGGCGGCATGGTCGACGAGTATACGCTGCAGGAACGTTCACGCCGTCTTGAAGAGCATGAACAGGCAGGCGAATGGAAGCCCAGCTCGAGTGTGCAGCAGCGCAAACCCGAGACCGAGGACATCAACCTGAACAATCCGAAGATCGGTGGCGCACCGCATTCCGTACGCCAGGTATTGCGCATCATCACGTGGATCCTGATTGTCCTGTGCGCAATCGCGTTCCTGGTCATCATGTGGATCCCATCAGTGCCGATGTGGCTGATCATCACCATTGCCGCAGTATTCGGCGTCTCGGTGGTCAGCCTGTTCTTCGTAGCCGGCGACTCGAAGGATAACCCGAATCTTGATGCCAACGGCTGCGCAATCTGAATCCTGCAGCTCGTATTCTTCCCCGGCCGGGCGCATGGGCGCCCGGCCGCATGGTATTCATGGCGTCTTCTGACCACATCGCCAATTGTGGCTCGACAGGGACAGGACCGGGAATCATACTCGGATATGGGCGGATTCCCGCACATGACCCGCTACGAGTATTCAGGAGTGTCAAATGCCCAATACGCCATGGCTGTCTTCAATGATCCTCATCCTTGTCACGGCGACCCACATGATGTCCGCATCGCCGTTTCCCATGCAACCATCCCCATATGCCACTGTGATAGGGGACCGCAGCGGCGCCTCGTCCCGGCAGAGCCTGCTTGCAGATGGATCGTCCTGTCCGGCACTCGTCGGGAACGCCAGCGGCATCCGACACGCCCGGCACGTGACTCACGGACCTCTTGCCGATCAGGCATCCGAATCAGTATCATCGCACCGCCGCTGCTCCTCGCTGATGGCCTGGCCTGTCATCCACCCGACAGTAGCGAGGAGATTCGAACGCCCGGCACGACTACGGGCATCTGGACACCGCGGCATCGACCTTACAGCAAAGCCAGGCGATATCATCGTGGCGCCTGCCAAAGGAACACTGCGTTTCAGCGGCGAGGTCGCCGGGAAATCCGTCATCAGCATCGAGCACGACAATGGGTATGTCTCGACATTCGAGCCTGCCACTACCGCCATTCCTGTTGGCACAACCGTGGAGCGCAACGATTCCGTCGCAATCGTGCAGGGTGATTCGGACCACTGCGGTTCATCCTGTGTCCATTGGGGAGTCAAGACGATTTCGCACGAGGACCATTATGCCGATCCACAGTCCATGGTCGTCGAGCATTCCATAGGGCTCAAACCGTCGACACCATCAAGGTCATAGCCCGGCATCGGCGAGGGTCACGTATCCGGGGTCGATGAGCTTCGCTTTCAGGTTCGAGGCATTGACCGCCACGAGCTTCCCGGTGATGACCGGTATGGTCTTGCCGTTGATTGTCTTGTTGCTTACGGATGACATCGAGGCCAGGCTGCCGCCTGTGGACAGGCGCTTTGCCGCCTGCGCGATATCCTTGGCGATGCCTTGCCTGTCTTCGAGGGCGGTCATCCATTGCTTGCCGTTGACGATATCGGGAAGCATCGCGGTATAGGCGCCGTACCCGGTGATGACCGGCCAGGACAACACAGTATCGTTCTCGGAGGTGTTGCCGCCGCTGTCGGCACCCTGTGGCGCCGGAACCGCTGACTTTGTCAGATCCTTGTGCCCTGAGAGGCTGCCGACGATGCCCATGATGGAAATGGATGGGTTGATATCCGCTGCAGAGCCTTCATATCCCAACGCTGTCAGCTCGTCTACCGCCACTGATGCTACGTAGTCGTTCATGGCGATGATGCCGTCGACGTGGGCGGGGGAAGAGGATCCATCGTTCTTGAGCCGCGCGGTCAGCTCCTGCTTGATATCGTCATCGCCGGTGGCGGTGAATGCCACCGAGCTCCAGCTGGAGCCCGTCGTCTTCGCGTTCAAGGTGTCAGAGGCGGTGACCGCGGCACCTGACCGGAAATACGGGCCAAGCACCTTCCACATCCCGCTGAACGCCTCTTTGGCGAACTGCGTCGAGCCATTCCCCCCGTCATCCGATGATGCACTGACCGGCAGCAGGATTTCAATGGTTTTCGGCTTGGACGCGCTGGCGGAATCAAGCTGCAACTTGTTTACCAACTGCTTGGCCTGCAATTGCCCTATCATGCTCGCCGTCGACATCCGCACCAATGCATCGGGGGTCACTCCGCTGATGTCGTTGGACAGTACGATGACGTGCATGCCGGATTTCTCCGCCAGTTCCAGCGCGCTGGAGAGTCGTTCCGACGCGACGGCATCGTCGTCTCCCGATGCCGTCTCCGTTGTGGTCACGTAGTCCCCGTATTGTGCCACCGTCTTGTCGGTGGACGTGCATGGTGCGACGATGAGCGTGGTATCGTCTGCGTCTGAACCCGAGGACGCCTTATTGCCGGACGCGATATTCACGACGTAATCCTGGATGTCCTGGCTTTGCTTGTCCAGGCTGGTATCTTTGTACGTGCTGATATTGTCGGAAGAGAAACCGAGATCCTCCAGCTGCTGCGTGATCTCGGGAACGAGCTTCGCCCATTTGTTCAACGGCGTGTACTGGGAAAGCGTAATGCCATCCGAAGGCGTGAAAATCGCAACCGCCCCGGGGGAGTGGCTTGTCGGTGCGGCAGTCCGCTTTGCATCGGCTGCCCCACACGCCGCTGTGCCCGCCAACAGGCCCGCACACACCACTGCCGCGAAAACGTTCCTCAGTATGCTGAAGCTGCGCAATCCCATATCCATCCTTCGGTTCGGCTCGCTGATGATTGTAGTATACAGACAGCAAAAAGCCCGGGGGCGAACCTGTCCCCGGGCCATATCTCCACGAACCGCCTCAGGCTCGGGATATCATACGTTACTTGGCGAGCGCTTTGGCGAGCTCTTCGTCGAGTGCATCCATGAATCCCTGCGTGTCAAGCCATGCCTGGTCGGGGCCGACGAGCATGGCGAGATCCTTGGTCATACGGCCGGATTCAACGGTCTTGATGATGACATGCTCGAGCGTTTCGGCGAAATGCGCGACTTCAGGGGTGTTATCAAGCTTGGCGCGATGCTTCAGGCCACCGGTCCATGCGAAAATCGAGGCGATCGGATTGGTCGAGGTCTTCTCGCCCTTCTGCCAGCGCCGGTAGTGTCTGGTGACGGTGCCGTGCGCCGCCTCGGCTTCGACCGTCTGCCCGTCCGGCGTCATCAGGACCGAGGTCATCAGGCCGAGTGAGCCGAAACCTTGGGCGACACTGTCGGACTGCACATCGCCGTCATAGTTCTTGCACGCCCAGATATACCCGCCATGCCACTTGAGCGAGCTGGCGACCATGTCATCGATGAGACGGTGCTCGTAGGTAAGCCCTTCGGCCTCGAACTGGTCCTTGAATTCTGTTTCGAAGACCTCGGCGAAGATGTCCTTGAATTCCCCGTCATACGCCTTGAGGATCGTGTTCTTGGTCGACAGGTATACGGGAAGGTGGCGCTGCAGGCCGTAACGGAAGCAGGCGCGGGCGAAACCGCGAATGGACTCGGCGACGTTGTACTGGACCTGGGCGACACCGGCACCGGGGTAGTCGAAGACCACGTGTTCGATGGGTTCGCTGCCGTCATCCGGCGTGAAGGTGACTGTCAAGCGCCCCGGACGGTCGACTTTGAAGTCGGTGGCCTTGTACTGGTCGCCGAAGGCGTGACGCGCGACGACGATCGGCTTGGTCCATCCCGGAACCAGACGGGGGATATTGGAGATCACGATCGGCTCACGGAAGATCGTTCCACCCAGAATGTTGCGAATCGTACCGTTCGGGGACTTCCACATCTTCTTGAGGCCGAATTCCTTGACCCGGGCCTCGTCGGGGGTGATGGTCGCGCATTTGACGCCGACATGCTCGCGTTTGATGGCGTTCGCCGCGTCGATGGTCACCTGGTCGTCGGTGGCGTCGCGGTTCTCGATGCCCAGATCGTAGTATTCCAAGTCGATATCGAGATACGGAAGGATCAGACGGTCCTTGATGTCCTTCCAGATCACGCGGGTCATCTCGTCGCCGTCGAGTTCGACGACCTTGCCCTCGACCTTAATCTTGGCCATGAATTCCTCCTCACGGGGTTGTGAAGGTGTGATATACCGTCTATTCATAGCGTATCCCGGTAACATATGCCCGCACTCGTCCACGATGTTGGACGGTGCGTCATATCCCGATAGCGGGCCTGTTTCGTCACGTGCTCGCATTAGCCTTGGAACCATGTCTCAGGAAATTGAAATCGGCTTGGGTAAAAAAGCCCGGCTCGCCTATTCACTCGACGATGTCGCCATCGTTCCGTCCCGCCGCACCCGTGATCCGCAGGATGTCAGCACTGCCTGGCAGATCGACGCCTATGAATTCGACGTGCCGGTCATCGCCGCGCCTATGGATTCGGTGACCAGCCCGAAGACCGCCATCGAAATGGGCCGTCTTGGCGCCCTCGGCGTGCTCGATCTTGAAGGGCTGTGGACGAGATATGACGATCCGGAACCGCTGTTGGACGAAATCGCGTCGCTTCCCGAGGGTGAATCAACCCGGCGTATGCAGGAGATCTATGCCGAGCCTATCAAGCCTGAACTCATTGCCGAGCGTTTGCATGAGATCCGTGAAGCCGGTGTCACCGTGGCGGGCGCATTGAGCCCGCAGCGCACGCAGGAATTCTATTCGACTGTCCTCGACGCGGGCGTTGACCTGTTTGTGATTCGCGGTACCGCCGTGTCCGCGGAACACGTGTCGACCGATCATGAGCCGCTGAATCTCAAGAAATTCATCTATGATCTCGACGTCCCGGTCATCGTGGGCGGGGCGGCGAACTACACCGCCGCGCTGCATCTGATGCGGACCGGAGCCGCCGGAGTGCTCGTGGGGTTCGGCGGAGGCGCCGTCTCCGGCACGCTCAACACCATCGGCCTGCAAGCTCCTATGGCCACGGCCATCGCGGATGTCGCGGAGGCGCGACGCGACTACATGGACGAGTCCGGTGGCCGGTATGTCCAGCTGATCGCCGACGGCGGCATGGGGTCATCAGGCAACTTCATCAAGGCGTTCGCCATGGGCGCGGACGCCGTGATGCTCGGTTCCCCGCTCGCCCGCGCCACCGAGGCACCGGGACATGGCATGCATTGGGGCGCCGAGGCGCGTCACCAGACGCTGCCTCGTGGCAAGCGCACCGATGTCGGGACGGTCGCCCCGCTCAAGGAGATCCTTTTCGGCCCGAGTCACCAGGCGGACGGCACGACCAACTTCATCGGGGCGTTGCGCCGTGCCATGGCTTCGACCGGATACGTCGATGTGAAGAACTTCCAGCGTTGCTCGGTGGTGGTCACGTCGACCACCAGGTAGAGGTGCCTGTCATGGTGGATGATCGCGGCGGATGACCGCAGTTATCCACATATAACGTTTGCCTTGCCGTGCAGCTTGACACGGCAAGGCTTTTTTGTTGTGCTGGTTCCATAGGCCGGGCGCGGAAGCCGGCTGGCCAACGATGTCGCCTTAATGGAAAGGGGAACCATGGACAACAGCGATGCACTCTGGGTATACCGTTTCAACCAGCATCGTCTTCCCATGATGCAAGGCCGTATCGCCCTGGGTACCGGCGGGCTTGCGGTCACGGTCAAGGTCAACGGGTATTTCCGTGAGGCGCCAGAGGCGTTCGTCCCCGATTTCTGCAAGAAGCATTCCTTCATTGTCTGCCGTCTGGCATGCATGCTCGTCGATGCGATACGGGGCCGTGGCGTCACGGACCTGATGCGCATGCATCTGTCGGGCGAATGCATCAAGCGGATCGAATTCATGTGGCAGCTCATGGAGTCATATGAGCATGTATGCCATGGCAGGCGTGCCGACGCCCAACTCAAGCGCCTTCCCACCATCCCTTGCTGGATGGAGGTCGCGTTGGTGACCGATGAACGCATCGAATATAATGTCAATGTCAACGTAGGCAGGTCCATCTACCATTCCTCGATCGTGTTCCGCAAACAGGCGAGCAAATGGGTGGCGGTACTCGCCGATGTCGGCTGATCGTTCCCGGCGAATCGCGAGGCAACGGCAGGGCATAGGACTATAGTTGAACCCATGCTGAAAGAATTTGCAGTTGACCCGGTCTACCAGACCACCGATGACGACACGATCTATTCGTTGCTGCACAAGCGTGCGCAACGTGATCCACAGGGGGCTATCGCTGAATGGCAGAGTGAACCGGACCGTGTGTGGCATACGGTGAGCGCGCAGGAGATGAACGACCGCGTCCGCGCGGTGGCGCGAGGCCTGCTCGGCATCGGTGTCAAGCATGGCAGCATGGTGGTGATTTATTCCGCCACATGCTATGACTGGGCCATCGTGGACTTCGCCTGCGCGGCGATCGGTGCGATCACCGTGCCGATCTATGAGACGGATTCCGCCAAGCAGGCGGCAAGTATCGTCAACGATGTCAATCCGGTCATCGCGTTCGCCGGCGACGAGTCGCACGCCCATACGCTTGACAGCATCCGCAAGGACAACCCGGGTCTGACCTATATTTTCAACTTCAAGACCGACGGGCTGAACGCCGTGATCGATTTCGGGCAATCAGTGACCGATGACGAGCTCGAGCAAGCCATCGGCGCGGTCAAGGCCGATGATGTATCGACGATCGTGTTCACGTCCGGATCGACAGGCAAGCCGAAAGGCGCCATGCTGACCAGCCGCAATTTCACGCATATCGTATATGCAGGGTATGACGTCCTTGACGAGATGCTGTACCAGCCGAGCCGTCTGCTGCTGTTCCTTCCTCTGGCCCATTGCTTCGCCAGGTATATCCAGTACACCGCGATCGGCGCGCAGGGAGTGGTCGGGTACGTTCCGACGGCAAGGCATTTGCTTGCCGATCTGCGCAGCTTCAAGCCGACGTATCTTCTCGGTGTTCCGAGAGTGTTCGAGAAGGTGTACAACGCGGCATCGCAAAAGGCGGGCGCCGGGTTCCAAGGCAGGCTTTTCGCGAAGGCGTTCAGGCATTTCAGCCAGTGGTCCAAGGGGGAGAACGGCGAGCAATCGCACCACACGCTGGGCGAGCGGATCAGCCATTCGTTCTATATGGCCACCGTGGGCAAATCCATGCGTTCGGCGCTCGGCCCGAACCTCAAGTATCTCGCCTGCGGCGGGGCGCCGATCAACGCCGACCTCGCCCATTTCTTCAACGGCATGGACGGCATCACCTTCATCCAGGGATACGGCATGACCGAAACCGCGGCACCCTGTGTGGTCAATTTCGAAGACGCCAATGAGGTCGGTTCCGTCGGACGCCCCGGCCCCGGCATCGCGATCCGCACGTTGGAAGACGGCGAGGTCGAAATCAAGGGGCCGAACGTCTTCAAAGGGTATTTCAAGCAACCGGAGTTGACGGCGGAGGTGATGGACCCTGACGGCTGGCTGCATAGCGGCGATCTGGGATATATCGATGACCGCGGCTTCCTGTTCATCACCGGCCGTAAGAAGGATATCATCATCACCGCGGGCGGCAAGAACATCAGCCCCGCTCCGATGGAAGACACCATCAACACCTGCCCGATCGTGTCGCACTCGGTGGTTATCGGAGACGGCCGGCCTTTCGTCGCCGCCCTGATCGCCCTGGACGAGGATATGACACGGGACTGGCTGAAGAACCAGGGGATGGACGCGCGGATGTCCATGGATCAGATCGCAGCCAACGATGCGGTCCGCGCGTTCGTTCAGCAGTATATCGATCAGGCGAACAGTTCCGTCTCCCGCGCCGAGTCGGTGCGCAAATTCGCCATCCTGCCCGATGATTTCAACCAGGCGGACGGCACGTTGACCCCGAGTATGAAAGTCGTGCGCAACAAGGTCCTCACGCATTACGATGACATCGTCGAGCATGTCATCTATACGCCCAAAGGGCCGTCGGCCCCGATCCCGGCGACGGTGAAGCTGTTCGACAGAACAGCCGAGACCGTCTCCCAGGTTTCGGAGACCGTTTCACCCAAGGTGCGCCAGGCGCTGGACCAGGCGAAACTGAACGTGGCCGAGTTGCGCGCAAAACGCCAGTCCGAGGACGAAGGCCCTGCCGGCCAGTCCAACGACGGCCAGCACGAAGAACAACAGACAGAGGAGAAGTAATTGGCAATCCGAGAGATTCGCGTCATCCCAGACCCCGTCTTGCGCACACCGTGCGAGCCAATCGAGACCATCACCCCGGCGATTCGCCGCATGGTGCAGGACCTGCTCGACACGGTCGACGATCCCGGCCGCGCAGGGCTCTCAGCCAATCAGATCGGCATCGGTCTGCGGGCGTTTTCCTATAACATCGACGGCAAACTCGGATACGTGCTCAACCCGGTCCTTGAGGAAACCAGCGGCGAACAGTACGGCGACGAAGGCTGCCTGTCCGTGCCCGGACTGTGGTACAAGACACGCCGCGCCGACTATGCCCGTGTTCGCGGCATCGACTTGGATGGCAAGACGGTCGTGCTGGAGGGCAGGGGCATCATGGGCCGCATGCTCCAACATGAAACCGACCATCTTGACGGGCATATCTACCTCGACCGGCTTGAGAAGGACGAGCGCAGGGCGGCGATGAGAAAGCTGCGCGGCGAACGCTGAATACGGCACAAGCCATGGCGTACGACACGTCCTGTAGCACGGGCCGGGAAATCCCCGGCCCGTGCTACTGTTTTACGCGTGCGTCACATCGGGTTGTCTGCTGTCGCGCGGCCGGCAACCTCAACGTATTCCCAAACACGACGCATAATTCGCGTCATGTCCGCGACGTCCCGTGTCGGTCGGTCTGGAAACAGGCTGCACGCGGTGACACATGACCAGGCAATAACCGACAGAAAGGTAGTATTACCATGGCTCAGATCACTATGAGCGACATGCTGAAGGCCGGCCTGCACTTCGGCCATCAGACCCGCCGTTGGAACCCGAAGATGAAGCAGTACATCCTCATGGAGCGCAACGGCATCCACATCATCAACCTGTTCAAGTCGCTTGACCTGATCGACAAGGCGTACGACTTCATCAAGGAAACCGTGGCCCATAATGGCACGGTCCTCTTCGTGGGCACCAAGAAGCAGGCGCAGGAAGCCATCAAGAACCAGGCGACCCGTGTCGGTATGCCGTATGTCTCCGAGCGCTGGCTCGGCGGCATGCTCACCAACTTCCAGACCGTGTCCAAGCGCGTCGCCCGTCTCAAGGAACTCGAAGAGATGGACTTCACCGACGTGCGTGGTTCCGGCCTGACCAAGAAGGAACTGCTGCTGCTTGAGCGCGAAAAGGACAAGCTGGAGAAGCAGCTTGGCGGTATCCGCAACATGAACCGCACTCCTTCGGTGCTGTTCGTCGTGGACATCAACAAGGAAGCGCTGGCCGTCTCCGAAGCCCACAAGCTGGGCATCCCGGTGGTCGCCATCGTTGATACCAACACCGACCCGGATCTGGTCGATTACCCGATTCCGGCGAACGATGACGCGATCCGCGGCATCGAACTGCTCACCAGCCTGATGGCTGACGCCGTCGCCGACGGTCTGCTCGAGCGTTCCGGCAAGGCAGCCAAGGCCGATGACAAGTCCGAGCAGCCTATGGCTGCTTGGGAGAAGGAGCTCCTGACCAAGGACGCCCCGACTGCCGAAGCCGAAGAAGCCAAGAGCGAAGAGCCCAAGGCCTGATTCGCGGCATTTGTTATCCTAGGCGGCGGGAGACCAACCATCTCCCGCCGCTGGGTATCACTTCAAAATCAAGAGGAGACAACACATGGCAGCTATCACTGCAGCTCTGATCAAGCAGGTGCGTGAAGAAACCGGCGCCGGCATGATGGATGTGAAGAAGGCTCTTACCGAAGCCGAAGGCGATGTCGCCCGCGCCAAGGAAATCATCCGCGCCAAGGGCATCGCGGCAGCGGGTAAGCGCGAAGGCCGCAAGGCCCAGGAAGGCACCATCGCGTCTAAGGTCGTCAAGACCGCGGACGGCGAGGTCGGCTACGCTGTTGAAATCAATTCCGAGACCGATTTCGTGGCGAAGACCCCGAAGTTCGTCGAGTTCGCCGAGTCCGTGCTGGACGCAGCTATCGCCGCCGACGCGAATAACGTGGACGACGTGCTTGCAGCCAAGACTGCTGACGGAGATGTCAAGCTGGACATCGAACAGGCCGCCGCACTCTTCGGCGAGCATGTCAAGGTCGGCCAGTTCGCCAAGATCGCCGGACCGCATGTCGAGATCTACGCGCATCGCAAGTCCGCTGAAATGCCGCCGTCCATCGTGGCCCTCATCGCCACTGACGAAGCCGGCGAAAAGGTCGCTCACGAGGCCGCGCTGCAGATTTCCGCGATGAGCCCGCGCTGGCTCACCCGTGAGGATGTCGATCCGACCGTTCTCGAATCCGAGCGTCGTATCGCGACTGAGAAGACTTCGGATGAGCTCGCCGCCAAGGGCAAGCCGCAGGCCGTCATCGACAAGATCGCGCCGAAGATTGTCGAAGGCCGTCTCAACGCCTTCTATAAGGAAGCGGTGCTTCTGGATCAGGATTACGTCAAGGATCCGTCCAAGACCGTCGGCAAGCTGTTCGACGAAGCCGGTGCGAAGGCGATCGCTTTCGCCCGTATCGAAGTCGGCAAGGGCGACGAAGAGGACTGAGCCTCTGAGCCTGCCTCGTACCATCACCCTGAGGGTCGGGGCTACGGACGCGAACCCGATACCCGTCGTAGTCAGTTTCAAGCAACTGGCCGCGGCGGGTTTTCCTATTTTGGCGGTTTGCGATATCCCCAATGCGGTGATGCAACACCCGCGGGCAAGTGCATGCACGCCTGTCGTTCATCGACGCTACAGTGGTTAGGCGGCAATGATAAGACAGGCACAGAAAGGCCCAAATATGACTGGCACGGATAAGCCACGCAGGGTGTTGCTCAAGCTCTCAGGCGAAGCGTTCGGCGGGGGAGCAGTCGGTATCGATACGAAAGTGGTGCGGCGCATCGCCCAGGAAATCGTTCCCGCAGTGCGTCAGGGCGTTCAGGTGGCCATCGTCACCGGCGGCGGCAACTTCTTCCGCGGAGCAGAACTTCAACAGGCCGGCATCGACCGCAGCCGCGGCGATTACATGGGCATGCTCGGCACGGTTATGAACTGCCTCGCATTGCAGGACTTCCTCGAGCAGGAAGGCCAGGCCACCCGTGTGCAAACGGCCATCGCGATGGGGCAGGTCGCTGAGCCGTATATTCCGCTCAAGGCCATCAGGCATCTGGAAAAGGGCCGCGTGGTGATTTTCGGCGCCGGCGCAGGCATGCCGTATTTCTCCACTGACACGGTTTCCATCCAGCGTTCCCTGGAAATCCATTGCGATGAGGTGTTGATGGGCAAGAACGGCGTCGACGGCGTGTATACCGCCGATCCGCGCAAAGTCGAAAACGCGCAGCGTTTCGCCACGCTCAGCTACAATCGCGCCCTGGTCGACAACCTCGCGGTCATGGATGCGTCCGCATTGTCCATGGCACGTGACAACCGCAAGCCGATTCGTGTATTCGGGCTCGAGGAACCGGGCAATGTCACCAAGGCCCTGCTCGGCGAACAGCTCGGCACGCTCGTGTCAACCGCCCAATCGACGCTCGTTGACTGAACACCAAGCGTTGTGCGCCGATTCGCCGCCGCATGACGATACAATAAGAACAACCAGTCGTTCAACGACGAATCCGCCAAAGGAGATATCATGGCCACAGTCATCGAACAAGCCAAGGAACAGATGGGCAAGTCCGTCGAAGCCACCAAGGAGAACTTCACCGGCATCCGTACCGGGCGCGCGAACCCGGCGCTGCTCAACGGCCTGACCGTCGAGTATTACGGCGTGCCTACACCAATCAAGGCAGTCGCCACCATCGGCGTTCCGGAACCGCGTACGCTGGCAGTCACCCCTTATGACGCCTCCCAGGCGAACGCCGTCGAAAAGGCCATCCGCGACTCCGATCTCGGCGTCAGCCCCCGCAGGGAGGGCAGCGTCATCTACGCGACCATGCCCGAGCTGACCGAGGAACGCCGCAAGGAGTATGTGAAGATCGCCAAGACCAAGGCCGAAGAGGGCAAGGTGGCGGTTCGTAATATCCGTCGCAAGGCCAAGGAAACCATCGACAAGTCCGTCAAGGACGGCGATATGGGCGAGGACGACGGCGATCGTCAGCTCAAGGAGCTTGACAAGATCACCAAGCAGTTCACGGACGAACTTGATTCTCTGCTGGAAACCAAGCAGAAGGAGATCATGGAGGTCTGAGACCCATACACGACGGGCCTCGATCATGCCGTGTACACGGATGTCGGGGCCCGTTTCCGATGGTGAGCCGATAGGGGATGATGATGGACAAACATGTAGAGCATGACGGCAACGCCGACGAAACGATAGAGGAAATCAACAAGAAGACGGGTCGCAACATGCCGCAGGCGATTGCCACGGCCGTCGTACTCATCGCAATCATCATCGCATGCCTGGCGATCAGCATGGACGTGTTTATGGTGTTGCTCGTCGTCTTCATGATTCTCGCCCTGTGGGAGCTTCGAGTCGATTTCGCGATCGCCGGCATGCACATTCCGGTGGTGATGCTGTGGATCTGCTCCACGGTCACCCTGCTGGCAACCTACTATTCGCCTTGGCATGTGTCGGCCATGGCCTTGTGCATCATGCTCTCCATCGTGCTCGTCACACTGAGCGCCACCGCGAATTTCAGCTTCGGCGACCGTCTGAGCATGGAGGTCGAGCGGAAACTCGCGCAGACGAACGCCGGCGCGAGGCTCGAATCCTCCTTCAACCACGGTTCAGCCACCATCCAGCACAGCCGGCTGACCAGCGTCGCGGTCTCCGTCTTCGCAGTGTTGTATATCCCGCTGATCGCTTCGTTCATCGCATTGTCGCTGACTTTCCACGGCCATGCTTTCGCGCATGCCATCATGATCGTGTTCCTGCCTGCGTTGAGCGATACCGGCGGCTTGTTCGCCGGCGCTTGGTTCGGCAAGCACAAACTGTCTCCACGTATTTCGCCCAAGAAATCGGTGGAAGGACTACTCGGCTCAATCCTGTTCGCCATGGCAGGCGCTTTCGCCATCTTCGCATGCACCTACCCGTCCCTGTGGGCATCCCGCTGGTGGGTGCCGATTGTGGTCGGCGTCCTCATGGGCGTCGTGGGCACGTTCGGTGACCTGTGCGCGTCCATGCTCAAGCGTGACATCGGCATCAAAGACATGGGGCATCTGCTCAAAGGGCACGGCGGGGTGATGGACCGCGTCGATTCCATTCTGCTGACAGCTCCGTTCATGATGGCGCTGCTGTACGTCACGGGTCTATGACCCCGACATGCCGTCGACATCATTCATAACGGCATGTCACAAGTACGCCCGCATACGGGAACCAAGCAACACAACTGACAGGAGCATGTATGACCACGCACGATGACGGCGATGTGAACTCGGGCCAGACGCCGGAGACCGGCATCACGCCGGGAGGCACCACCGGCGCATTCCGCGATGTGCTCGCCAAGGACCATGCACGGCGCGGCAAACCGCCGGTCCACCTAGTCGATATGAGCCCAGAGGAACGTGTGGCAGCAGCGAAGGCCATCGGCATGCCCAAATTCCGTGTCAAGCAGCTCGCCAACCACTATTTCGCGCATTTCGACACGGATGTCGAATCATTCACGGATTTTCCGTCGAAACTCAGCTCCACCGCACAGGAAGCGTTCTTCCCGGAACTCATCCATGAGGTCACACACCAGAGCGCGGACGAGGGGACGACGATCAAGACACTGTGGCGCCTGTTTGACGGGGCCATGATCGAATCCGTGCTCATGCGGTATCCAAGCCGCACCACCTTGTGCATCTCCAGCCAGGTCGGCTGCGGTATGGGCTGCCCGTTCTGCGCCACCGGCCAGCTCGGACTGACGCGCAACATGTCGACCGGCGAGATTCTCGAGCAGGTGCGTATCGCGGCGAAGACCGCACGCGACGGCGGCATCACCGGCGGTCCATGCCGATTGAGCAATGTCGTGTTCATGGGCATGGGCGAGCCGATGGGCAACTACCGTTCCGTCATCAGCGCGGTCCGGCAGATCAGCGCGATGCCGCCGGAGGGGTTCGGCATCTCCGCACGCAACATCACCGTCTCAACGGTCGGGGTCGTGCCCGGCATCCGCAAACTCGCCCAAGAGGGGATGCCTGTCCGCCTTGCGGTGTCGCTGCATGCCCCCAGCGACGAGCTGCGCGATGAACTCGTCCCGATGAATCGTAGGTTCAACACCACCCAGGTGCTCGATGCCGCTCATGACTATTATCTGGCGACCAAACGCCGGGTCAGCATCGAATACGCGCTGATGCGGGGGATCAACGACCAAGCGGAACATGCCCGACTGCTTGCGAAACGATTGAACCACTACGGCGATGATTGGGCGCATGTCAACCCCATTCCGCTCAACCCCATTGAGGGATCGAAGTGGACCGCGTCCAAACCAGAGGACGAGCGTCAATTCCTTGACATCCTGCACCGTGCAGGCATCACGGCGACCCTACGGGACACACGTGGGCAGGATATCGACGGCGCATGCGGACAACTCTCGGCGAAATATAGGAAAACCGCCTGAAACGAACCGAATCCTGATTGCGCGCCCACTTCGTGAGACGGACCGCCGGATTGCTCTAGACCAGCGGCTATGGTGTGACGTGTAGGCAAGCTTCACCCTTCACACAAGGAGTCGCAAATGGCATTGGCGGTTCGCGTTATTCCGTGCCTCGACGTCGACGCAGGTCGTGTGGTCAAGGGCGTGCATTTCGAGAACCTCCGCGATGCAGGCGATCCGGTGGAGCTTGCAGCCGAATATTATCGTCAGGGCGCAGATGAGCTCACCTTCCTCGATGTAACCGCCTCCACAGGGCATCGTCGCACCATGTTCGACGTCGTCAACAGGACGGCCCAGCAACTGTTCATCCCGCTTACCGTGGGCGGTGGAGTCCGTTCCGTCGACGATGTAGACCAGCTCTTGCGGTGCGGCGCCGACAAAGTCAGTGTCAACACTGCCGCAATCAACAATCCGACGCTAATCAGCGATATCTCCCAGCGTTTCGGCAGCCAGGTCCTGGTGCTTTCCGTGGATGCGCGTCGCGAACGCGGCGAGCAGCACACGCAGTCCGGTTTCGAAGTGACGACCATGGGCGGCCGCCATTCCACCGGCATCGACGCGTTGTGGTGGGCCCGCCGGGCCCAGGAACTTGGAGCAGGCGAAGTACTGCTGAACTCAATGGATGCTGATGGAACCGAGAACGGATTCGATCTCGAGATGATCCGTGCGATGCGTTCGCAGGTCACCATACCGATTATCGCAAGCGGCGGTGCCGGCAAGGTGGAGGATTTCCCACCCGCCATCGAGGCCGGAGCCGATGCGGTCCTCGCGGCGTCGGTCTTCCATTACGGGAAGATGACGATTGGCGAAGTCAAAGCCGAGCTGCGCAAGGCCGGCTATACGGTTCGCTGACCCAACAGCATTCCGAGGATACGTTGAGACATCCGGATATGGCCGCAACGCAATCAGGCCAGTCCACCATCCCGGAGTTTCTCTCATATTTTCTTCAGTACCCGCTTTCCGCACCGGCGGACGGGAAATCCCTCGCCGATGCTTGGCGACAATGACATCCCAACAACAAGCCAACAGACAGGGAGCGAAACCCATGGCATCGAATGGCAATGATCCACAGCCGCAATACGACAACAGCACCGCGCTCGACCCAAGGATCGCCGCAAGACTCAAACGCGACGACAAAGGACTTGTCGCCGCGGTCATCCAGCAATACGACACGCGTGAAGTGCTGATGGTCGGTTACATGAACGATGAGGCTCTGAGACGCACACTCACCACCGGGCGGGTGACGTTCTGGTCCCGCTCACGACAGGAATACTGGCGTAAAGGAGACACGTCCGGACATGTCCAGTATGTCAAGGCGCTGAATCTCGACTGTGACGGCGACGCCATCCTCGTCGAGGTTGATCAGGTCGGAGCGGCATGCCACACCGGTAAGAGGTCATGCTTCGAACAGGGCGGCCCGCTCCCGGTGGTCGTTGGATATCGCACGAAGGAGCAGGAACAGCAATGAGCACGTGCAGTGTAACCAACCTGAGATGGGGCGAAACCTGGCCGGACCGCCGCCAATTCCACGAGCTGGCCGACCAAGGGTACCGTGTCATTCCCATCGTGCGCAGGCTGCTTGCCGATTCACTGACCCCCGTGGGATTCTACGAACGGCTCGCCGGCGGAGCAAGCGGCACGTTCATCCTGGAATCCGCGGAATACGGCGGATCGTGGAGCCGGTACAGCTTCATCGGTGTGCATTCCATGGCGCAATTGCGTTCCGACCATGGCCAAGCCAGCTGGTTAGGTACTGTGCCCAAAGGCATCCCCACAAGCGGCGATGTCGCCGAAGTCGCGCATGCCACTCTGCGAGCGCTCAAGGCGCCTAACGTCGAGGGGCTGCCGAACCTGACGAGTGGACTGGTCGGCACGGTCGGCTGGGATGCCATCAGGCATTGGGAGCCGACGCTCAGCGCGAGCGCACCCGATGAGACCGGTCAGCCGGAAACGGTGCTGGCGCTGGCCACCGATATCGCCGTCGTCGACCATGTGAACGGTTCGGTGTGGCTGATTGCGAACGCTGTCAACATGGATGATTCGCCTGCCCGTGCCGACCTCGCCTACGATCGGGCCGTCGAGCGTCTGAACACGATGGAACGCAAGGCCGCAACCCCCGCCGAGGGCGAATCCCGGGTCAATGTCCTCGACCCGAGCGTCCCCAAGCCGGAACTTAGGTTCCGTACGCCCAAGGACCAGTACGAGCGCGCGGTCGAACGCGCCAAGCAGCATATCATCGACGGGGACGTGTTCCAGGTCGTCATCTCGCAGCGTCTCGACATTGATTCCCCAGCCGATCCGATCGATGTCTACCGGGTGTTGCGCACGCTCAATCCGAGCCCGTACATGTACTTCTTCGCGTTGACGGACGCACAGGGCCGTGATTTCAATGTCGTCGGTTCGAGCCCGGAAACCTTGATCAAAGTGGACGACGGCCATGCGATGACCTTCCCGATTGCAGGGTCGCGGCCCCGCGGCGCCACCCCAGAAGAGGACGCCCGTCTGGAGCAGGAACTGCTTGCCGATCCGAAGGAACGCAGCGAGCACATCATGCTTGTCGACCTGTCCCGCAACGATCTGAGCCGCGTATGTGTCCCCGACAGCGTGGAAGTCGTCTCCCTGATGGATATCAAACGGTTCAGCCACATCATGCACATCTGTTCGACGGTGACCGGCACGGTCAGCCCGGACAAAACCGTATTCGACGTCTTTACCTCGGCGTTCCCGGCGGGCACGTTGTCGGGAGCACCGAAGCCCAAGGCGATTGACATCATCGACCAGCTCGAACCTGCAGACCGCGGTATTTACGGTGGAACCGCCGGATACTTCGATTTCAGCGGCAACATGGATATGGCCATCACCATCCGCACCGCCTTCATCCGCGACCATCAGGCCTCGGTGCAAGCTGGCGCCGGCATCGTGCTCGACTCCGTGCCAGCCAACGAGTGGCAGGAGACACGCAACAAAGCCGAGGCGAGCGTCGAAGCGATCCAGATTGCCGCACAATTGCGTTCGTTGCAACCCGAGGATCCACGCCATGTACGGGGATGAGCAGCGATGCGTCCCCACGCACGCCGATGTCCCGGCATACGGGAATCCCCGTGGAATAACACGTCTGAATCGTTAGTCTTGGGAACAACTTCTGGAGGAACCATGTCAGTACTTGACGATCTTGTGGCAGGAGCCACACAAGACATGTATGAGCGGGCACAACGTACGCCGCTCGACGAGCTCAAACGGCTCGCGGAGACGAGGACGCCGGCGCTTGACGCCACGCAATGGCTCAAACGCGCTGATTCCATACCGGTCATCGCGGAAATCAAACGCGCCTCGCCATCCAAAGGGCATTTGGCCGATATTCCCGATCCGGCTGCGCTGGCACGCGAATACGAAGCTGGGGGAGCCGGTGCCATCTCCGTGTTGACGGAAGGGCGTCGATTCCTCGGGAGCCTTGACGATTTCGACCAGGTGCGCCAAGCCGTGAATATCCCCGTGCTGCGCAAGGATTTCATCACCGATGAATACCAAATCTGGGAGGCCAGGGCGCATGGAGCGGATCTGGTGCTCCTCATCGTCGCGGCACTTGACGATGACCGCCTCGCCCAGCTGCTTAAGCTCACCCATGATTTGGGCATGACCGCACTGGTCGAAACCCATACGCGTGAGGAGATTGACCGAGCGCGCCATGCGGGGGCGAAGGTCATCGGCATCAACGCCCGCAATCTCAAGAATCTTCAGGTGGATGTCAGCAAGTATCAGGAACTTGCCGGCGATCTGCCTGATGATGTCATCAAAGTCGCGGAATCCGGAGTGTTCGGCAGTGTCGAGCTCGAGGATTACGCGCGGGCCGGCGCCGATGCGGTGCTGGTCGGTGAAGGTGTCGCGACCGCCGACGACCATACCGCGGCGGTGCGCAGGCTAATACAGACAGGAGAACGCGTGAAAGCCTCAGAATCCACACCATTATCACAACATCAGGGCCCGTACTTCGGCAAGTACGGCGGTCGATTCGTTCCGGAGGCGTTGATCGGGGCGTTGGACGAGCTCGAGCGTGTCTACAACGAAGCCAAGGCCGACCCGTCCTTCCAGGCCGAGCTCAAGCGGCTCAACGAACAATATGTCGGCCGTCCTTCGAAACTCACCGAGGCGCCGCGCTTCGCCGAACGGCTCAACAAGAAGACCGGGCTCAACGCCCGTGTCTTCCTCAAGCGTGAGGATCTCAACCACACCGGAGCCCACAAAATCAACAACGCGTTGGGCCAGGCGTTGCTGGTCAAGCGCATGGGCAAGACCCGCGTCATTGCGGAGACCGGTGCTGGCCAGCACGGTGTCGCAACCGCCACGGTCTGCGCATTGCTCGGTCTCAAATGCCGCATCTACATGGGCCAGATCGATGCCCGCCGCCAAGCGCTGAACGTGGCGCGTATGCGACTGCTTGGCGCCGAAGTCGTCGAAGTGACCCAGGGGTCGCGTATTCTCAAGGACGCCATCAACGAAGCGTTGCGCGACTGGGTCACCAACGTGGAGACCACGCATTACCTGCTCGGCACGGTCTGTGGACCGCACCCGTTCCCGACCATGGTGCGTGACTTCCAGAAGATCATCGGCGAGGAGGCCAAGGAACAGCTCAAGGACATCTACGGTATCGACCACCCGGATGCGATATGCGCTTGCGTCGGCGGCGGCTCGAACGCCATCGGCATCATGAACGCCTTCCTCGATGACCCCCGTGTCAACCTGTACGGGTTCGAAGCCGGCGGACACGGCATCGAATCGGGCGAACACGCCGTGCGTCTGACCCCGGGAGCTGCGGATCTGGGCTTGTTCCAGGGCGCCGAATCCTATCTGCTGGAAGATTCCGAAGGACAGACGAAGAACACGTATTCGATTTCCGCAGGTCTTGATTACGCCTCCGTCGGCCCCGAGCACGCGTGGCTCAAGGACATCGGCCGTGTGCAGTACTCGTATGCCACCGATGACGAAGCGATGAGCGCATTCAAGGACCTGTGCGAGACCGAAGGTATCATCCCCGCCATCGAAAGCTCCCACGCCGTCGCAGGCGCCTATAAGGCGGCCGCCGATCTCAAGGCGAAGGGGTACACCGATCCGGTGATCGTGGTCAACATCTCGGGACGCGGAGACAAGGACGTGGCTACAGCCGGCAAATGGTTCGGCTATCTGACCGATGAACAAAGCAAGGCGCTGGAAGCCAACGGCGCACACGGCACGAGCGTAGATGGAGAGTGAACGATGACCAACCCCGCAACAACCCCTTCAGGACAGCCTCTCGGCATCAGCCATAAACCGAGCAAGACCCGCGCGATGTTCGATGACTTCAGGAAGCGCGACGAGCCCGCGTTCATCGGATACCTGCCGTATGGTTTCCCGGATTCCGAATACTCGCTCAAGGCCTTCGACACGATGGTCCGCCATGGCGTCAACGCCGTGGAAATCGGCCTACCGTATTCCGACCCGGTGATGGATGGCCCGGTCATCCAAGCGGCGTCGAAAATCGCGATCGACAACGGCGAGCGCATCGCCGACGTGTTCAAAGCGGTGGAAACCGTGGCGAACGCTGGCGGCGTGCCGCTGGTTATGAGCTATTGGAATCTCATCTTCCATTACGGTGTGGAACGTTTCGCGACCGATTTCGAGAACGCCGGTGGCGCCGGTATCATCACGCCTGATCTGATTCCCGACGAAGCCGGTGAATGGATTGAAGCGTCTGACCGACACGGTCTCGATCGAATCTTCTTGGTGTCTCCGGACACTTCGGATGAGCGTCTGCGCATCGTCGCGGCGAACGCACGCGGTTTCGTGTATGCCGCATCCCGTATGGGCGTCACCGGCGAGCGCGCGACCCTGTCCGCCTCCCCTGAGCGTCTCGTCGCCCGGACCAGGGATGCCGGCGCGCAGAACGTATGCGTCGGCATCGGCGTGTCCACCCCAGAGCAGGGCGCACAGGTCGGATCGTATGCGGATGGCGTGATTGTCGGTTCCGCGCTGGTGCACACCTTGCTCGATGATTCTGCACGCACCCCGAAGCCGCTCGACGAAGGCCTGTCCGCGTTGGCAGCCAAAACAGAGGAGCTCGCTGAGGGCATCCACAATGCGCGGCACTGACACCTTGCGCTGAGGCGCTCGGTCGGTCGGCCCGCCTTCACGTACCCCCGCGCCAATGACAGGACCCCACCAAGGTGACGCTTGGTGGGGTCCTGTGGTATTCGTTCCGTGTCCTCGCCTGGTCACAGCCGACCTAAGCCGCTGTACTGCTGTATTACAATTAACTAATACAGCAGTACAGCAGGGGTCAAGGCGGCTACGGACGAACCGCCCGCCCAAGACGCGCGCCAATCCGCCGCATCGGCATGTTATCGCCATCGTCTACTACCATCAAGGAATCATGACACTGGCTTATATCCCGTCCCCGTCGATTTCGCAGTTCACCATCGGCCCGGTGACCATCCATTTCTACGCGCTGTGCATCATCGCCGGCATCATATGCGCGGTTTGGATCACCACGAACCGATGGCGGCATGCCGGGGGTACATTCGACCAGATTCTTGACATCACACTGTGCGCTGTGCCGGCAGGCATCATCGGCGCGCGGGTGTACCACATCATCACCACGCCGGAACGCTTCTTCGGCCCCAACGGCGATTGGGTCGAGATGTTCCGCATCTGGAACGGCGGACTAGGCATCTGGGGCGGCGTCGTCTTCGGCGCCTTAGCCGCATGGGCATGGTGCCGGCACAAGCATTACCCGATGGCCTTGCTCGCTGATTGCGTGGCACCGGGACTCCTGGTTGCCCAAGCGATCGGACGTCTGGGCAACTGGTTCAACCAGGAACTGTACGGAGCACCCACCACGCTGCCTTGGGGGTTGAAACTCAACACAGCGGGAACTGCCATCGGTAGCATGGAGCAGTGCTACGACGGCTCGACCTGTCCGACAGGCACTCTGTTCCACCCGACCTTCCTCTACGAGATGATTTGGAACCTGATCGGCGCCGCACTGCTCGTGTGGATCGGGCGCAAGGCGTACCGCACCCTCAAATGCGGATCCCTGTTCGCGCTGTATGTCATGTGGTACACCGCCGGACGCACATGGATCGAATGCCTGCGCATCGATTTCGCCCACGAGTTCCTCGGCGTGAGGATCAACGTATGGGTGTCAATGGTGGTGTTCGTCCTCGGCGCCATCGCCTTCGTCATCCTGCAACGGCGTGGAAAAGACAGTTCGTTGCTTGCAGAACGCCTGCGTACCCAGACCGAACTGGAAGCAAGCGCAATCGAGGCATGACCTGCACGGCGGCGGGCCGTGTCCATCTTCCGGCTCCTGGTTCGTCATCGTCAGCCGTATTCCATAGAATGGGTATCATGAGTATTCAAATCGCACCAAGCATCCTGTCCGCCGATTTTTGCAATCTCGAGCGTGACCTCAAAGCGATCAGCAATGCCGATCTCGTCCACGTCGATGTGATGGATCACCATTTCGTGCCAAACCTCACCCTGGGCGAGCCAATCGTCAAGCGTATCTGCGAGGTCACCGACCTGCCGGTCGACGTGCATCTGATGATTGAGGATCCGGATCGCTGGGCTCCGGAGTATGCGAAGCTCGGCGCGGCGTCGGTGAGCTTCCATATGGGCGCCACGCATGCGCCGGTGCGTCTGGCCCGCCAGCTGCGTGACATGGGCTGCAAGGCTTGCTTCGCGGTTCGTCCGGCAGAGCCCGTCGAGCCGATTTTCGACATTCTTGACGAGTTCGACATGGTTCTGATCATGACCGTAGAACCAGGCTTCGGCGGCCAGAAGTTCCTTGACAACCAGATGGGCAAGGTTCGTCGCCTGCGCGATGAAATCACCCGCCGCGGTCTGGATACCCACATCCAGGTCGATGGGGGAGTCAGCCCCAAGACCGCGCACATCGTCGCCGATGCGGGGGCCGACGTGCTCGTCGCAGGTTCCGCCGTGTACGGCGCCGAAGATCCCGCCGCAGCCATCGAATCAATCCGTGAGAAAGCACAGGCGGCATACCGGGCATAACCGGCCGCACTGCACGCAACAACAGACAACATAGGGAGACAACAAGTGAAGACCTTCGAATCACTGTTCAAGGAGCTCAGCGAGAAAGCCCAGACCCGCCCTCAAGGTTCGCTCACCGTCGGTGAGCTCGACAAAGGCACGCACTTCATCGGCAAGAAAATCGTCGAAGAGGCCGGGGAGACATGGATCGCTGCTGAATACGAAGGCGCGGAACGTACTGCGGAAGAGATGAGCCAGTTGATCTACCATCTTCAGGTCATGATGATCGATCGGGGCATCACACTGGAAGACATCTACAAGAACCTGTGAGCGTCCTGTCTTCGGGAACCGCAGCAACAAGGGAGGAAATATGTTAAGGATTGCCGTGCCAAACAAAGGCATGCTGTCGGAACCAGCCTGGAACATGCTCGCCGAGGCGGGGTACCGTCTGCGCAGCAACTCACGGCAGTTGGTCGTCGAAGACCCCGATAACGATATCGAGCTGTTCTACCTTCGCCCGCTGGACATCGCCGTGTACGTGGGCCGCGGAACCATCGACGTCGGCATCACCGGCCGCGATCTGCTGCTCAATTCCGGCACCGAGGCCGTCGAGCATATGCCGCTCGGATTCGGCGCTTCCACCTTCAGGTTCGCAGCTCCCGCGGAATCGCCGATCAACCGTCTTGAGGACATCGACGGCAAGCGCGTTGCCAGCTCCTATGACAAGCTGGTCGACGATTATCTCAAGGCCCGCGGAATCCACGCCGATATCATCCACCTTGACGGCGCGGTCGAATCATCCGTGCAGCTTGGCGTCGCCGATCTCATCGCAGATGTCGTCTCCACCGGCACGACGTTGCGCAATGCCGGCCTGCGCGTGTTCGCCGACCCGATTCTGCACTCGGAAGCCATCCTCATCCGTTCCCCGCGTGTCACGGAGAACGACGAGCGCCTGACCATCCTGGGCCGCCGCATCCAAGGCGTCTTGACCGCACAGCGGTACGTGCTTATGGACTACGATATCCCCGTCTCGAAAGTCGCAGCTGCGGTCGAGGTCACGCCGGGCTTCGAAAGCCCGACTATCTCCCCGCTGCATGACAAGCAGTGGGCAGCCGTGCGCGTCATGGTGCCGCGTGAAAAGGTCAACCAGCTGATGGATCGGCTCTATGAGGTCGGCGCCCGCGGTATCATCGTCACCGCACTCCAGGCATCTCGTATCTGAAGTCCCCGGTGGTTATGAGCGGTACACACACGCATTCCAACACCTCAGGGGAGCAGTACAGCCCTGAAGCACGCGACGTGATATTCACGGTGCCCAATGGCATCAGCGTCTTGAGGATTATTTCGATTCCCGTGGTCGCCGTCTTGGTGTCCAGGCACGAGATGCTCGCATCGCTGGTCCTCATCGCTCTATCGGCCATGTCCGACGGTCTTGACGGGGTCATCGCGAGGAAGTTCAACCAAGTGAGCAAGCTTGGCCAAATCCTCGACCCCATCGCCGACCGGCTGCTCATTTTCTGCAGCATCCTCGCCCTCGGCATCGCCCACGTCATCCCATGGTGGGTGCTGATTGTCGTCGGACTGCGGGATTTGCTCATGGGCGTCCTCATCGTGATGCTCGCGCAACATGGGTATGGACCTCTGCCGGTCCATTTCGTGGGAAAGACCGGCACAGCCCTGCTGATGACGGCGATTGTGCTGCTGATTTTCGCCGATATCTGGAAGAATCCTGCAACATTGACCTTGCATCTGGTGGCCTTGGCCATCTGCATCTGGGGCATCGCGCTGTACTGGCTCGCAGGGCTCATCTACGCGCATCAGGGGCTGGAACTGATCCGGAACGACAACGGGCAGTGACATATGGCAGATACGCTGCATGAGGCACCACAGGCGCCGGACTCCATTCCCGTTCCGAAGGAGACGGCGCCTGTACGCACGCGTGCGGTTTTTTCCGCTTCCGCGTCATCACTGGGCGCACACCATGCAGCGCCGTCACCGGACATGCCGATCACTCCGAGGCGCAGGCGCCCCCAACTGGAGGATGATTCGCTGCGTCTCATCGATGACCTGACGAACCGTCCGATGGACCCGATGTTCAGCGATTCGAGGCTGGACAAGCGTCCAAAATCGGCTTTGCGCATCTGGTCGACACGAGTCATCGTGTTCATCATCTGCATCGCCGTAGGATTCTCCGGCAGCATCATCGTCCAGATTCTGCACACCGACCCTCGCAAGGAGATTCGCAGCAGTCTGGCGAAGGAACTCACACAGCAGACCAAACATCTCAATACCCTGAACAGCGAAGTCTCCTCTTTGAGAGTCAAGGTGGAGAACCAGTCCAAGAAGCTGGCCAACACCACCAAGGACGACACCTTGACCTACGACGAGATGGCCACCGGCACGATTCCGGTGACTGGGCCGGGTATCACGCTGACCATCGCGAACCCAATCGCGGCGAACAGCGACACCACCTCGGGGTCGTTGCCGCGGGAAAGCAGCTCGAATATCCGTGTCGTCACCGACGGCGATCTGCAGGTGTTCATCCAGATCCTATGGCAGGCCGGCGCGGAAGCCATCTCCATCAATGGCTATCGTCTAGGTGTGCAGACGTCGGTGCGCACCGCAGGCCAGACAATTCTGGTGGGTGTCAACCAGGTGCAGAGCCCCTATAAAATCCAAGCCATAGGGGATGCAAGCGCGTTGGCCTCCGCCGTGGGGGAGAAGAGCCAGCGTTCGTTATATACGACGTTGAAAGGCGCGGGAATTTACCCGCAAATCACGACGTCGAAGTCGATTACACTGGAAGCGGCAAGCTCAAGTGACATCAGCTACGCGGAAAGGGCGAACTAATGGCTGCAGTATTGGGGCTGATCATCGGCGTGGTCATCGGCATCTTCGTAAAACCGGATATACCGGTCGTCTTGCAGCCGTACCTGCCGATTATGGTCGTCGCGGCGCTTGACGCCCTGCTGGGAGCGGCCCGTGCGTATTTCGAACGCACATTCTCCGACAAGGTGTTCGTGATTTCGTTCATCTCCAACGTGTTGACCGCCACACTGCTCGTGCTTCTGGGCAATCAGCTCGGCGTCGGCTCGCAGCTGCAGACCGCAGTCATCGTCGTGCTGGGCATCAGAATCTTCTCCAATGTGTCCGCAATCCGCCGGTTCGTCTTCAAGGCGTAATGTCATATGAGTCATAAGAAGGAACCACAGGATCTGCTCAGCCGCGTGCACCGTCAGCGTGTCGCGGACAGCGCGAACGACCATACCGAGACGGGATCGTTCCCGGTTGTCAGAAGAAAACCCAAGCGTTCGCTACAAGCGAACGCGGCCCGCACCCGCTTCATGACCAGCCTGCTTGTGCTCTTGCTGTGCGCATTGCTCGGTTTCAGCTATGCCATCCAGCTGAACAACACCACATCAACATATGAGACGATGAGCGAGGACGAACTGACCAGGCTCATCACCGAGACCAGTTCCCAAGTACAGAATCTCGAACAGCGCAAAAGCCAGCTGACCGAACAGCTCACCGCGCTGCAGAAGGCCGCGGACAAGCAGGCGGAAGCCGAACGCATCGCCAAGCAGAACGAAGAGACCAGCGGCTTGCTCTCCGGCCGTCTGGCAGCACAGGGCAAGGGCGTGGTCATCACCATCAGCAAGGGCACGAAGGACCGCATCGATGCCGCCACCATGTTCGAACTGATCGAGGAACTGCGCAATGCAGGTGCGGAAGTCATGGCGGTCAACACCGTGAGAGTCGTGACGTCAACCTACTTCGCCGACACGAAAACAGGGCTGATTTGCGACGGTCAGGAACTGTCCACACCGTACAAGGTCAAGGCTATCGGCGACCCACAGAATCTGCAGAACGCCGTCAATATCGCCGGCGGCGTCGGCTCCAGGCTCAGTGTGAAATTCGGAGCGAAAGTCAAAGTGACATCATCCGATAAGGTCGAAATCAACGAGATTCGCGACGTACCCCAATATCAATACGCAAAGACTGTAGAATAGCAAGTATGACTGATCCGATTCCAAGCGCTGGCGAGACAACCATCATCGGCATGCCCGCCATCACCATTCCCATTACGACAACAGGCGACCGTCCTCTGACCCAGGAGGACCTGGATACCATTACCAAGCTATCGCCCGGCACGGCGTTGCTCATCTCGACACGAGGCGCAGTGTCAGGTTCGAGGTATCTCCTTGACGAAGATGAGGTCACTGTGGGACGTGACCCCCATGCTGACATCCTGCTGGACGATTCCACCGTATCGCGCCACCACGCGGTCTTCCGTCGCACCAACGGCACATTCGAAGTCATCGATGCCGGCAGCCTGAACGGTACCTACGTCAACCGCCAACGCGTCGATGACACACAGCTGAAGAACGGCGATGAGATCATGATCGGGAAATTCCGTCTGGTCTTCTTCGCGAACACAAGCAAAGCCTGAGCTGATATTCGGACGTGGATTCTCCGCTATATATCGGGGACTCCACGTCCTTTATTTCTGTATCGTATTGCTTTAAGGATGCATGTCTCATCCGAGACCAGGACACGCGAAAGGCAAGGCATGGCGAGCCACAAGATATCGCGCACGTCGGATGCCGGCGTTCGCGCCACAATACTCGCGACACGCATCGTGCAAGGTGAATTGTTCGCTCTTCCCGACGACGATCGACCCACTCGAGGCTATAGGGGGACAGTGGCATCAAAAGTCGCCGGGATTACGTACCGCCAGCTTGATTATTGGGCGCGAAAACAGATCGTGGTCCCGTCGATCAAGGCGTCGCACGGCTCGGGATCAAGACGGCTTTACTCGTTCAAAGACGTTCTGATTCTTGCGGTGTCCAAAAGACTGCTTGACGCAGGAGTCAACCTGCAAAATGTCACCATCGCCATCGGATACCTGATGCAACGCAGTATTTCCCAGCTCGAGCACACCACGATCCTGAGTGACGGCGAGCATGTCCGGGAATGCCGGGACGGGGATACCATCGGCGACGTCATGCAATCGGGGGCCGCGATCTTCGGGGTATCAGTGGCCGCGTTGTGGCATGGCATCGAAGACGCTTTGGAACATGAACCATGCGTAGACGTGTATCCTGATGGCAGTGCAGTCACATCGCCAAGCAGCGTATCGCCGCACATGCCATTCGAGGAGTTGTCAGCCCAGCGCATGCGTGAGCGTATCGCCGTACATCATGCAGAGCGTGAGCCTGATATGCAAGACGAACCTTGACGGCATCGCGCATCTGGCCTGCCCCACATGATGTCTCAGCCGGGATGGGGGAGTAGCCCCTGCCCGTTGCGGACGGCAGAGCGCGCAATGCATCACTTGTTAGCCGGACCGGCACACGACACAACACCACATCAACACAGAAAGAGCACGTTATGTCATTGGTTCCTTTGATTCTATGGATTGTCGCTGCAGCTTGCTGCATCACCGTCGCTGTGCTCGCTCACCGGAACGCAGGCACCGAAGAACATCCGAAACCGGTTACGAAGAGTGCGATCATCATGCACTTCATTTCACTGGTGATGGCAATGTCGCCATATATCGTATTCATCGAATGCGGGAACCGCATCGGCATGGTGATGCGCGTGTGGTATACGCGCGCAGGATGGCCTTCTGGAATCGTCCTCATCGCACTCATCGTATGGGACCTGTGGATGATGTACCATATCGCGTCGAAGGCGGCGGATGACCAAGCTCGACGCGCAGCACTGTGCAAGCAACAGTCGGCATCAGAACCATCGGCGCAGGGACCACAGACGACAGCAAGCGACTCACAGCGTGATAACGCGTAGAAGGATACACAAAACCAAGGGCGGTTGCCGCAGAGCGCGGTGTATCCCGGGAACGCAGCCGGAGACCATGGGGTAGCCGGCTGTGGCAGTAATCTGACATAACATACATTATCGGATTTTTACGCGACTGTGTCTACAACGCCAGTGAGGTTTCTTTCCAATGCCCGATGCCTCTATGCATATAGGCATATGCCGATGATCCGTACGCAGTACAGACCGCATCATACGGATCATCGGAGCAATGCCACAGACAACACGCCACCGATGGTGACACACGTTCGGATCATATTCCTGACGGACAGAGCATCTTCGACAAAGAATCAACGCGCTGATGTGAAGAAATCATGCACAGCATCATAGAGCTGATCCACCGCATCGATAATCCGGTATGCGCCATGGTCGGCGAGCTCTCCGGGTTCCGCATACCCCCATCCGCATCCGAGACATTCGAGGCCGCATGCCTTTGCGCCTTCGACATCCGTCCAGCGGTCGCCGACCATCAGCGCACGGTCGCCGTGCGTCTCATCGAACCCCATTTTCTCGAACCCATATCGGATAACCTGGTCCTTGTCGAGTCGCGAATTGTCTTTGCTGGCGCCATAGATGTCGTCGACCATGGCGTCAAGGCCGAAATGCTCACAAATCGGCTTCGCCTGGTATTCAGGCTTGCACGTTGCAATGACCAGGACATAACCATGGTTTCGCAGTGTACGCAATTGTTCGGGAATTCCCGGATACACGGTGTTGTACAGGCGTCCTGGCACTTTGTTGCCGGGTTGGTTGGGATCGTCGAAGACCGCCTTGTTGGTGTAGTAGTCACGGTAGATCTCCACAGCGCGATCCAACTCATCGTCTGGAATATGGTTGCGCTGCATGGATTCGATAATCGCCGGCCCGATGAACCGATGCAGCTCGGCATCGTCTGGCACAGGACGTCCAAGTTCCTGGAAGGCCTTGATGACACATGCGATGATACCAGGGTCTGATTTCGTCAACGTACCGTCCAAATCGAGCAGTACGACGTTTCGTGGTTGCGTTGCAGTCATAAGGTCCTCTCCGCGAATGTTCCGGTTCCAATCAGTACGAGAAAGCCGATATGCCCCTCTCCCCCTCATTATGCCCCGCCATGCTGACCGGTTTACGACATATGCCGTGCGCAGAACGGTCCGCGCACGGCATGTGTCGTAAAAGATACTCACTCATAATCGGGAATCCACCCATCCCGGTGCATTTGCAGGCGCTTCTCGAGCAGTTCCTTCAGCTCGTCCTCGGTGCGACGCTCCAGCAGCATATCCCAATGCGTACGGGTCGGCTTGTTGATTTCATCCGCTTCATCATCGGATTCGCCTTCTCGATGCGCAATCTGCCCGCAACGGCATTCCCACTCTTTCGGGGGTTCCGCACCTTCCGCAAAGGGAATAATCGTACGATGGCCGTTCGGGCACACATACGCGACATCGGTACGCGCCGCGAAGTCCACATTATCGTCGGATTCGAGCGACTTCGCGCCAATACTCATACCACGCAGACTGCGTTCCGCCATGTTGTCCTATTCCTCCTTGGATAATCAATACCTACCAACCGTACCTAACAGTTCGGACTTGACCGGTATTCCCGGCATTGCCGAGGGCGAATCAGTCGACGCCACTATAGGCTACGACTCCTCGGTTGATCATCAGATGCGCATCGTGCGCCTTCTGCGCCAGCGGGCCGTCGAATTCCGGGACATTCGGCAATGCGGTCGCCACCTGCTGCAGCATGTCCGCCAGCCGCTTCATATTGCGCACAAAATCCCCGCCGGTCAGATCGGTATCATGTAACACCTGTGCCAAAGGTTCATCCTCGGCCCAGCGATAGACGATATCGACAATACCGAAATCAATGTCGGCAAGCCGCTCGAGACCGCAATCCTCACGCATGGCATTGATTCGCGTACTGGTCATCCTCAACTGGGAGCACACGTGGGCCACCGGTCCCGTGGAGCCTCCAGGATACCGTCGCGGCTCACCGCTTTCGCCCCGTCTCGGTTCATATACGAGCCCGGATAGAGCTGCCGCCAGTTGCTGCGGGGTGAGGGTATCCAGCACACCGGACCTGATAGCCTCGCAAAGCACCAGATCCTGCTCACTATACAACCGTCTGAGCAAACGACCGCCGGACGTCAGGACGAGCGATGCGACACCGCCGTCGTCGTACCTGTCCAGGTATCCCAGATCCGCGAGAATATCGCAGATATGGTCAAATTGCCGTGCAACGGATCCGGTACGTGAATCATAGCGGTACTGCACGCGGTCAAGTTCCCGCTTCTCCCGCATCCAACGATGCCCCCACCGCAGGTGCTCCTGAAGATCGGGACAGGAGCGGCACGGATGGTGCTGCTCATCCCACTGCAACCGGGATATCTGCTCGTCGAGTGACTGGAACGCCTCCCGTCTTGCCGTCTGGGTGGGGAACGTCCTGTGTTTGAGGGCACGCCTCCCGTTCTTCTGCAGATCGCTGAGTTGCATGCGCAATGTCAGGAGCTGCGTAAAATCACCTCGATCGCACGCGAATGCCTGCTCATACCCTTCAAGCGCATGATGCAGCGAGTCGATCCTGGCCTCCAGCTGCCATGCCGACTCATTGGCCTCCCACTGGGCGAAAGAACGATCAAGGGTGACCCGGGCGGTCTGATAGCTACTCGAGTAGAGCAGGTTCACGGCCATATTGAACGTCGGCTTGAAACTGGAGTGCAACGGATACACGCGTTTGCTTGACAACGCAGCCGCAGTCTCCGGCACGAATCCCCGATGATCCACAATCACCGCATGGCCGATGGTGTCAATCCCGCGACGGCCTGCGCGTCCAGTAAGCTGGGTGAACTCCCCTGGTGTGAGCGTGACATGCCCGGTTCCATCGTATTTCTCCAGTTTTTCGACAATGACGCTGCGTGCCGGCATATTGATGCCCAGCGCGAGAGTCTCCGTCGCAAACACGACTTTGACCAGTCCCTCCTCGAACAGACGCTCGACAATCTGTCTGAACAAAGCGATCATTCCCGCATGATGAGAAGCGAAGCCCTCCTCAAGGGCAAAACGGAACTGGGAGAAATGCAGCGCCTTCAAATCGTCATGGCTGAGCTGTCCTTCGACCATCTCATCGACGATTTCATGGATGCGCATCGCCTCATCATCCGTTGTCAGCTCGAGTCCCGCATCGATGCATTGCTCGACCGCCTGGTCACAGCCGTTGCGCGAGAAGATAAAATAAATCCCCGGCAACATGCCCATGAAGTTCAACTCATCGATGACATCCGGGCGATGCGGTGTATAGCGCTCATCCCTGTTCAAGGTATGTTTGCCGCGCCCTTGGTGACGGCCGTGCCCGTTGCGGACGGAACGCTTGCGTGAAGCCTGGTGCTCGAGCTGGTCGATGCGACGGACCAGCTGGGGATTCAACGCCGTAGTCGCCTCGTCGCGGGCGTTGCGGCGATACAGGTCGATGATCTCCGGCTCGGTGTGCGCATTCGCTTGCAGCATCACGTGTTGTTCGAGCGGCACAGGGCGGTGCTCTGAGACCACAAGCTTCGTTGTACCGCGAACGGAAGCAATCCACCGCGAAAAATCCTCGACGTTCGACACTGTTGCAGACAGGCCGACAATGCGCACCGACTTCGGAAGGTGAATGATGACTTCTTCCCATACCGGCCCGCGAAAACGGTCTGCAAGATAATGCACCTCATCAAGAATCACGTACCGCAGCTCGAAGAGCGTCGTGGAATGCTCATAGAGCATATTGCGCAGCACTTCGGTCGTCATCACCACGATATCGGCCTCGGGGTTGATCGAGGTGTCGCCGGTGAGCAATCCGACATGATCAGCACCATAGATTGCCGATAAATCATGGTATTTCTGATTGCTCAGCGCCTTGATCGGGGTGGTGTAGAATGCTTTGACCTGATGCTCGTGCGCAAGGAACATGGCGAAATCCGCGACCACGGTCTTGCCGGCCCCCGTCGGCGCCGCAACCAGCACGTTATCGCCTTGTTCGAGCGCCTCGCACGCTTCCCGTTGAAAGTCATCAAGGGGGAACGGCATGCCCGCCGCGAACTTCGCGTAAGACGTATTCGCCATGCGTTGCCTGGTACGGAAACGACGATACCGAGCTGCCGGCGATTCCCCCGACTGCCCCGACGCCGCCTTGTCTGCGCTATCCTTTCCATGGACATGGTGCCTGTGCTTCGTCATGTGCTCCCCCATCTACCCCAACTGTTCACGTTCTATCACTCGTTGAACAGACGCCAACGCCGCCAGACCGCCGCATGCCTTTCCTGCTTGCGATCCTGCCGCTCAATCACTTTCGCGTACGCATCACTGTAACGCATCGCCACCTGCTGCAAAGGTTGCGTAAATGACGCCGGTTCCCGACTGGATTGTGCAGCCGGCTCCTGCATGGCATCCATCCTCTGGCTGACCGCCTCCCCGAGCGCGGAGACAAGGTGCAATGCCGCAATGCCGCGACGAATGGCATATACCGCACCGATGCATATCACGGCGATCATCGCGAGGACGAGCACAACCCAAACAATCCACCAGTGCATGGGAACCTCCTTCAACTCGACGATAAGCAGATACCCATCATATCAATTGGCGTCGTCTTCACGCTGGTCGAGACTCAGTTCACGCTCCGCGCGCGCCTTGATCATCGAACGCAGCGTCTCGGGAGCCACCGCAGTGATATGCCGCGCATGCGCAATGCAAAACGCGACGAACCACGAATCGGAAGAGACGATAAGATGCACTTTCTGGCCATTGCCGCACGGCTCGACGGTCGCTCCCGGCAGCCGCTTGGTGAAAGGCAGATCAGGCTGGTCGGCGATGAACACGGTCTGTGTGCCGTTATCAAAACTCCATTTGCGTAATTCACTCACCGGGACATCAGGGATATCAAGCTTGTGAACCGGTTCGACAAGCTCGGCCTTCTCGATGCGCGCAAGACGAAGCACCTGCCAGACCCTGGGCAGGCCGTTGGCCTTGTTGATGGTCGTGTCCTTCTGCACGAACTGCTGCTTGTCCTTTGGCGCAGCAGCCGCCACATCCGTCCACACCGCCGCATAGTACACGCCTTCGTCAACGAAGATCTTAGCCGGCGCCACCAACTTGCGGCGGGTTCTGCCGGCACCATCCGTATACTCCATATCCAGCAGCGAATCAGTGGAAATCGCTCGCTTGACAATCGAAAAAGCCCTCGGCTCGAGCTCGTAGCCGGTGAGACTCAGCCACGGCGTCTGCCCCGGCTTGACATGCTGACGCAGTCTGGCATACAGGGACTGCGCCTGGTCACGCTGCTGATCGGGAAGCAGGGAGGAATGGGCAAGATAGCTTACCGAGGCCGTCAGCATGCTGAGATACTGCTGTGAGATGCCGGCGAGTCGTTCAAGGCCAAGGGAATTCGTGGCCGATACGATGCCCTCGCTATCAAGCAGGGGCCAATCGATGTCGAAGAACTGGCTGCCGGCCATTTCACCATCATCGGACACCGTGGTCAGGGTATTGATGTCCTTATGGATGACGTTGACATACTTGTTCAACTCATCTTCGGAAGCAGGCTTGCCGATGAAGCGTTCCGCAAGCTCCGCCAACGAGAATTCCTCGCCGAGATGCGCAGACAGGAACAGCATCAGGCGCAAACGGCGGTCGACCTCACTGCCGGTCTGGAAGGACGGACCAGCCTTCTTCTGACGTACTTTCAGGCTTTCCGGATCCCCAGGCTCATGCACCTGGCGGCTGATGGCGGGGGCGTTCACCTCAGAGCTTTCCGGACTCTGCGTGGAATCGGCAAGATCAAAATCCACGGCAGCCTTCAACCTGCGGTTGAACGCGTCGACCGCCTCCTGCGGACTGACAATATAGGCGCCGGGATGCTCGAGAACATACATGGCCAGATCGTCGGAATCCGTATATGCGACGTTGATACGCTCCCCGTCGACATCCACGGTGGCGGCGAACCGCCTCGAATCGATCACCTTGACCAGGGATTCAGGCAATGTCTGTGTCCCCAGCCCCGGGGCGATGGAATCAAGACCAAGCCCGGGAACCGGCGTCTGGGGTACGCGCGGAGCAGTGCGCGAAGCATGCTGCACCTGCTGATGGGCCGCATTGGACGAAATCGACATCGAACGGGCGAGATAATTCGCCGCGGCCAGTACAGGCAGATCCTCCGGCTCGAAATGAAGGCGCACTCTCGGCTCATCGCCGAGCTGGAGCCGATACGAGGCGAAATCCTGCCCCTCTGACTTCGACGAATATTCAGGCTGCCTAGATTCGATGGCGATACCCATCGCGGCGAGCTTGGCACGATCACGCTGGAACTGTTTGGCGAAAGCCGCCTTCGCGGCCTGATCGGCCAGCTCGCCATAGGAATCGGCATATGCCTTGACGCGCTGCGCAATCTGGCGCGAAGTGAGCCATTGGGGGAAAGCTGAAGACAACACGGCCAAGACATCCAATTCATGTTTGCCCCATTTGTCGGAAAAACGCCGTCTCCCGTTGCTACCTTCTGCCATTAGTCCTCACGTATCGTTATTGTTCTCTAGTACCGGTACCCGAAAGCACCTCCCTCTATATTAGAGGGTTTTTATGTCCCCGGGCGTTGTTTCTCGAAAAAAGATATTTTTCTTCTCCTCTGCGGATCATACAAGCCATTCGTCAGGTTCGATACCTTGCGGCCCTACGAACTCGCCGTTGGGGACATAACTGGGACGCCCCTGGTCCTTCAACACGGCATCGCCATAGAACACGACATTCTGGCCGAAGGTCCAGTCGCCTTCGATATGCACCGAATTGGCAGCGGCCAGCGACGGTACGTTGTACGGGAACCGTTCGTTGAAATCATCGATATTCTTGTAGAACCGCTGGTCGAGATCCACATTCGGGAAGATGTAGTTGCCATCCTCCATCTCGAAGGCATCCGTCAGATGGAAACGATCCGACCGCATAATGAACAGATCGTTGGTGGTCTTCACCGGAAGGAACCGCATACGATCCACCTGGACGCAAATCGCACCGTCGAACAGCGAGATGGCGGCCCCCATCGCCGTCTCGAGTTGGACGACCTTCCTACTCGAGGGGTCCGTCGGATCGACGGTCTTGTTATTGACGATGACGGGGAGGGGCAGCACGCCATGATGACGTTCCAGCAGGTCGCGCAACGCATCGATACGAATCCAGACGCTGTTCGTGTTGAAATAAGGATGGCGTCGGATATTCTGTGCATCGGCACGGTCGTCAGGATGGACCTGGCTCATCTCGCGCAGCATCAGACGCCCGGTGCGGCGATCACGCACCACATGGCCGCCCTTGCGGTCGGCTTCCGTACGCACGGCCACCTCCGCCATGAACGGCGCGCCGGTGTTCTCGAAATACTGGGCCAGCGTACGCGAAGGACGGGCACCGAGATTATCGGAGTTCGAGATGAACAGATAGCGCAGACCCTTGTCCCACAGGATATCGAGCAGCCCGGATTCCCACAAGGTGGAATACAGGTCGCCGTGGCCCGGAGGGCACCAGGCCAGTTCGGGGCGATCGGGCCACCGCACCGGCTCCCCTGTCTCGACATCGATCTTGGGTTCCTGGTGCTGGACGATTTCCACGGGGATGTCATCCTGGTGGAATCGAATATTGGATTCCAAGACCTTGAGCGTATCCGAAGACGTACGGAACGAGTTCATCAGGGTCAGCGGCAGCGGCACGCCCAGCCGGTCACGGGCGGTGACTACCTGGCCGAGGATGATGTCGATGAAGCGCATCTGACGGGCCTTGTGCCTACGTACCGGCAACAGCGACTTGGCGCAGGACAGCCCCATGGACGTTCCAAGACCACCGTTGAGCTTGATGAACGCGGTCTTCGCGAAAGCGTCGACAGCCCGATCATGGTCGATGGTCTCATAGATGTCGTGGAAACTCGGCACGTCCTGCAACGGCTCGACGTCCGCTTCGCGGATCCATGTGGCTTCGCTGCCATTCGCCCACACATCGTACAGATGCCCGAACTGTGCCACGGCCATATCGCTCATGCCATGCTCACGCATCACCTGTGCGCAGCGTTCGAAGTGATTGGTACCCGTCATGTTATAAACCCTTTCTCCCATGACAGAGACAAGTCTACCCCCGAACAGGGCGGGGGCGGGACACTTCCAGACAATGATGAGTGGAGGATTGGTGACGATGCGGATCCGCCGCAGCGCAAATCGGGATCCGTCCTACCGATCGGGACGGCTCGGGCAATCCGGACGTGGATATGTAGGCGGTGTCGCACGTTTGTCGCATGTTCGCCCTCCGGGCGGAAAACAGAAGCCGCGGGATCGTTGCAATCCCGCGGCTTTCCGGTCGGGCCGGCGGGATTTGAACCCGCGACCCCTTGACCCCCAGTCAAGTGCGCTACCAAACTGCGCTACGGCCCGAACAGTGCTCTAAGCACCGAAGAGCTAGCCTACCACAGGTTGGTCTACATACTCAACTCGGCGTGGCGCATCACATTCAGGAAGCTGTTCCTACCTCCTGCGCTTCTCACGAATCTTGACCGAAATCTGAATCGGTGACCCTTCGAAGCCGAACTCCTCACGTAGCTGCCGTTCGAGATAGCGCCGGTATCCGTGCTCCAGGAACCCGGTGGCGAAGATGACGAACCGCGGGGGGCGTGTCGACGCCTGGGTGGCGAACAGGATGCGCGGCTGCTTGCCGCCTCGCAGCGGATGAGGATGGGCGGCCTGGACCCGTCCGAGGAACGCGTTGAGCTTCCCCGTGGGGATTCGCTTATCCCATGAATCCAACGCCGTCCGCATCGCACGCGTCAGGCGGTTCGTATGCCAACCGGTCTTTGCGGACAGATTGACGCGCTCGGCCCATGTGACGCGGTCGAATTCGGTATTCCATAGGCGTTCGAGCCGTTGCCTCGAGAAATCGTCCATCAGATCCCATTTATTGAACACCAGGACGATTGCGCGTCCGGCGTCCACTGCCTGGCTCATGACCTTGAGATCCTGGTCGGCGATAGGCTGCGAGGCATCGAACAGGACCAGCGCGAGCTCGGCACGCTCGATCGCCGCCTGGGTGCGCAGAGACGAATAGTATTCCGCGCCGGACAACTTGTGCTGGCGGCGTTTGATACCCGCGGTATCGATGAACAGCCAGTCCTGGCCGTCCAAGGCGATGATCTCGTCGACCGGGTCCCGGGTCGTTCCGGCAAGGTCGTTGACCACGGAACGTTCGGCGTGTGCCAGCTGGTTGAGCAGCGAGGATTTGCCGACGTTCGGGCGTCCCACCAAGGCGACGCGGCGCAGATGGGCCGGGGTGAGGAATCCGGAGGTCTGGTCCGCCGATTCCAGCGAGTCGATGGCGGCATCGAGCAAGTCGCCGACACCACGGCCATGCATGGCGGAGATGCCATGCGGCTCACCCAACCCCAGTTTCCAGAATTCCGCCGTCAGGTATTCGCTCTGCGCATCATCGACCTTGTTGACGGCGAGGGTGACCGGCTTGCCGGCCGAGCGAAGCATACCGACGATGCGCTCATCCGTATCGGTCATGCCGACCTGCCCATCAACGACAAGAATCACCGCGTCCGACAGCTGGACCGCAATCTGGGCCTGGGATGCGATCGCGGATGCGATGCCTTCGACGTCCGCCTCCCATCCGCCGGTATCAACCAGCTTGAAGTCCGTGCCCGCCCATTCGGCATCATAACTGACACGGTCTCTGGTAACGCCCGGGGTGTCCTCTACGACCGCGGCACGCCGGCCGAGGATACGGTTCACCAGCGTCGACTTGCCGACATTGGGGCGTCCGACTACGGCAATGACCCCGACACGCTGTCCGCGGGCTTCCTCGTCATGCTCGTCGTAATCCCCGGCGATGAGCTCACGGTCTTCATCGTCGAGCTCGTATCCCTCAAGATTCGCGGCATACTCGCGGTATTCCTGCTCCTCGACGGCTTCATCGACCAGGTGGATCAGCTGTTCCAATGTCTGTTCGAAGGTGAGATCGGAGTTGTCGAGTGTGATGACACCATCCGCCGCCGTCATGAAACTGGTCACCTGCGAGTCGGCACGATCGCGTTTCGCGATATCATCCGCTCCCACGCCCTGTGCGGCCTGTCCGCTCCTGCGCGCTTGACGGACCTCCTCGCGCGCCGTCAGCAGGACGCGGACCTCCGCATCCGGCTCGACCACGGTGGTGATGTCACGCCCCTCGGCGACGATTCCCCGCCCCTGCGAGAACGAGTCCGCTGCAGCCTCCCTGGCGATGTATGCCCGCTGTGCGGCGATGAGGATATGCCGTACCGGGATGATACCGGAAACCTTCGAGACATGTGAGGATACTTGCGCGGAGCGAATCTCGTCACTGATGTCCCGCCCGTCGGCGAGAACCTTCGGATCATCGGGGTCGACAGTGATATCGGCATGCCCGTCCGTGAAGAATTCGCCGACGGTCTCGGTAATCAACCGTTCGTCAAGTTCCGGGGCGTCAAGATCGATCCCCCGGTTGAGGCACCACCATGCAGACGCACGGTACATCGCCCCGGTGTCGAGATAGGCGAACCCGAAATGCCTCGCCAGCGCCCTCGACGTCGACGACTTGCCGACCCCGGCGGGCCCGTCAATAGCCACACGAATCACAGCCCGACCTCCTTGGACAGCGACCGCACCTCGGTCTGCGACAGCACCCGATACGAGCCGGGCTTAAGGTCGCCAAGCTTGATGGGGCCGATCTGGGTACGGACAAGGCGTTTGACCGGATAGCCGACCGCGTCGAAGATGCGACGCACGATGCGGTTCTTGCCCGAATGGAGCACGACTTTCACCAACGTGGTCTCATGGTTCGCGTCGATGATGGCACAATGATCGAGACGGATCCACCCGTCATCGAGCTGCACCCCTTGCGACACGAGACGACGGCACACATTGCCGCTGATGCGCCCCTGCAAGGTCGCGATATACGTTTTCTCCACCTCGTATTTCGGGTGCATGACGTGTTGGCTGAGCTCGCCGTCATTGGTCATGAGAATCAGGCCCTCGGAGTCATAGTCAAGACGGCCCATGTGGAAAATACGCTCGTATTTGTCGCCGACGATGTCACGCAGGGTATAGCGGCCTTTCGGATCGTCCATGGTGCTGAGCACTTTGCGCGGTTTGTTCAGCGCCAGCGTCACATGGTTCGGGTTGAGCCGTACACGCGACCCGTCGACCCTGATCTGCTGCCTGCTCGGATCGACCCTCGTACCAAGCTGGGTGACCAGCTCTCCGTCGACCTCGACCCTGCCATCGAGGATGATCTGTTCACATTTGCGCCGCGAGCCGAATCCCGCCTGGGCAAGGACCTTCTGCAGGCGGATACCTTCTTGAGAATCTTCATGCGCTTTGAGCGCTCGGGAATATGCGTTTGGCATCGTTCTCCCAACGTGGCCGGACGGCCTTCAGACCGTCATGGATAACATATCAGTGGTTCCGCGTGATCCTGCCCGCGATCTCGGGGCTGCGAAACATGGATATTGTACCGCAATACCGGGGACACCGCGCCATGCTGGTAGAATGACAGCTGTCCGACGGAAACAGGCATGTCCTCGATCGACATCACATTCCGTCATCCCATCTAGAGAAAGAATCATCAATGACTGATACGGGATCGCAGGCTGCCCAGAGCAAGCCCGCAAGCACAGGCCAGCCGCTCGCCATCCGCGTGGGCGCGGAGTTGGCGGGAAGCTTCATCGTGATTTTCGCGATTTACGCCTTCAGTACGTTCGGTTCGGCACTGTTCGGGATCAATATGGCATTCATAGCGCTCGCCACAGGTGCAGCGTATGCAGCCGCCACCTTCATCTTCGCCAAGGTGTCGGGAGGGCAATTCAATCCCGCTATTACGCTCGCTTCCATGCTGGTCGGGCACACGAAGCCGCTGGACGGCATACTGTATATCATCGCCCAGGTCCTTGGCGGCATCGTCGCGGGGGCGCTGGTAATCGGCATTCTTCCAACGACTGAGACGCTGACCAAGAAAATCTGGCTGACGGACGCGGTGAATGGATTTGGCGACGGCTCGGTCTCGGCTTCCATGCTCAGCAGTGTCAACGCCTCGTTCGATATCACGCTTGCAGTCGTCGTCGAAATCATCGCGAGCGTCCTTGTCATCGCCGCGGCCATGGCAACGTCGCATAATGACGCGAATGCCGCGTCACGCGCTACAGCGATGGGTCTGGCATATGGTTTGGGCGCGGCCGTGACGTATCCGGTGACCGGTGCCGGAATGAATCCAGCCCGGTCCACCGGTATTGCATTGTTCGCCCGTAATGCCGGCCTGTCGGTCAACCCGCTCCAGCAGCTTTGGGTGTTCTGGATCTGCCCGATTCTGGCTGGCGCGATCGTCGCCATGGTGATGATCGGAGCCCAGCTCATCAACGACCAAGCGGCGGCCCGGCGCGCAGCAGCAGAAGCCCAGCAGTCCGCACAGGCACTACCCGGCGAGACCGATGCGGAAAATACCGCCGCGGATGACGCCCAGCAGGACGAGGACGGGCAGGACATCCCCGCTGACGGCATCGCCGATTCAGACCATGAAGTGGATGCTCAAGGCGAGGGCGGACAGCCCGAGACCGAGGCATAGGCACATCAATGCGTCGAATATCGTGGAACGCACCTTCCATGGGCTGCGTTCGCGCAGGATGAGACGAACCAATCCCAGGATAACGGCCGTCACGACCAGAACAGTCGTGGCGGCCGTTGTATATCCGAGCCCGGCAAGGATACCGCTGGCGCACACCAGGATGGCGACAGTCCACTCGCAAACCGGCTTGCCTTCGCGAGCCTCGGAAACATACGGATGATCATGTGCCACGATGGATATTCCTTCCTCGAAGAACGATGAGTGTACCGTGTGATTCACTGTACACGCCGGCATTGTCCTGTATCGCCCCGGAACCTGCGCGGCATGAACTGCATTCTGGCATATCGTTCTCGACCAAGCCGGGCATATATGCGTCTGGGGCGGTATTCCGGTCACGAATGATCGGAATATCGCCCCAGGCTTTCGACTCGTCGCTTTTCAGCATCCTGGATAAGGAACCATGTAGGGCTCCTCTCCCCCTGTCAGCTGACCGTCAGCCGATATCAGTGGAAGAAGTGGCGCGTGCCCGTGACATACATGGTCACGCCTGCCTTGCGGGCCGCCTCAAATACTTCCTCATCGCGGATCGAACCACCAGGCTGGACGATGGCCTTGACGCCGGCGTTAATGAGATACTCGGCACCGTCTGCGAACGGGAAGAAAGCATCGGACGCCGCGACCGCACCATGGGCGCGATCAGCGCCATCGGCCAGCGTATTGGCCCGTTCCACGGCCAAATGGCAGGAATCGACACGGTTGACCTGACCCATGCCGATACCGACCGTTGCCTGGTCATGCGCGAGCAGAATGGCGTTGGACTTGACACAACGGATGGCACGCCAGGCGAATTCGAGATCACGAAGTGTATCCTCGTCGGCGGGGTCGCCGGAAACGAGCTTCCATGCGTCGGGCGTGTCCCCCGGCGCATCGATGAGGTCCATGGTCTGCACCAGGAGGCCGCCATCGATCTGCCGGTACTGCTGCTTGGTGCGCGGAGGCTCGGCGACCTTGAGGATACGCAGGTTCTTCTTCTTGGTCTGCAGCAGTTCAAGCGCCTCAGGCTCATAATCCGGAGCCACGATGACTTCGGTGAAGATAGGACGGACATTCTGGGCCATCTCGAGCGTGACCGTGGTGTTGGCAGCGATCACGCCGCCATATGCACTCATGGGGTCGCAGGCGTGGGCCTTCTGATGCGCTTGCGCTACAGTAGCCCCGAGCGCGAGCCCGCAAGGATTGTTATGCTTGACCACCGCAACGGCGATAGCCGGGGCGAAATCCCACACCGCACGCCATGCGGCATCGGCGTCGACATAGTTGTTATAGCTCATCGGCTTGCCGCCCAGTTGCTCGGCATGGGCGAAGCCGGTCTGGTTCAGGGGGTCGAGGTAGAGCGCCGCGCTCTGATGGGGGTTCTCGCCGTAGCGCAGGATGTGCGCACGGTCCCATGTACGTGTGTATGCAGCAGGGAACAACGTGTCCTCATGCGGCAATTCCTCGGCGTCAGGTCCGTCTTGTTCGATGCTCTGCGGCTTGGGCCAATGCTTGGAGGTCCACTCGTTGATGGTCGCATCGTAGGCGGCGGTGTGCGCGAACGCCTTGGCTGCGAGCCATCGGCGCTCCTCGAGGCTGAACCCTGTACCGTTTTCGACACGCTTGGCCACCAAGGCATAGTCGTTCGGGTCAGTGATGATGGCGACGGTGGCGCTGTTCTTCGCGGCGGCACGCACCATGGAGGGTCCGCCGATATCGATCTTCTCGATGGTATCTGCCTCATTGGCGCCGGAGCGCACCGTGTCGGCAAACGGATACAGGTTGACGACCACCAGGTCGAAAGGCTTGATGCCGAGGGTCTTGAGCTGGTCCACATGGTCCGGGTTGGTCATGTCCGCGAGAATGCCCGCGTGAATATGGGGATCCAGGGTCTTGACACGACCGTCAAGGCTTTCCGGGAATCCCGTCACTTCGCTGACTTCGATGACCGGTACCCCCAGCTCAGCCAGACGCTTGGCAGTAGAGCCCGTGGAAACCACTTCCGTGCCTGCGGCTACGAACGCTTTCGCCAGTACTTCAATGCCCTCTTTGTGGAATACTGACACCAGGGCGCGTTTAATCGGCCGGTTTGTTGTCATCCTGTTCCTCCTTGATGATCGGTGTCGAGTTCACGACACGGGGCGTGGATTGCACGTCCCCCCTGTTCCCGTCATCCTGTTCGGATGGTTCACGGGAATTCTTGGACGGACGCAACCGCATCCACCCCAAGCGTAATCCATAAATGGCGGCATCGAGTACGATAATCGCAGCCCATACCGCGAACAGGCCGGTCATCGTCGGCTGGCCAACCGCCCTCGTCGACGCGACGACGTCCACGCCGACATGCGCCAAGCGATGCGCGCCCAGCGACCCGTTGGACAGCGCAAACATGCATGACGAGCCCAGCGACACCAAGACACCGGCGATGCAGAAAGCGCCAAGCGGGTAGACGAATCCTATCGCCTTGCGCACCATGGTCGCACGGTCATCCCCGGCATGCGGCGCTCGGATGGCGAAGCCCGAGGGCAACAGCATAAACGCCGCCGCGCATACCATGGAAACGATGAGCGGCAACGATACCAACACCGTACGCAGCCCGTCATTGCCGATCGCCCGCGGGAAAATACCGAATACCGGCAAACCCGGTAAGCCGTTGGATTGGTCGGACCATAGCGTGAAATGGGCGACATCACCGATCTTGAAGCCCGCCCCGAACATCCATGACAGCGACCACAGGCACAGATTGGGCAGCCATGCCAATGTGCATATCGATGTGAGGATACGTGAGCCGGTACCCATGGCATCGAGCTCGAAAACACGCTGGACGGCATCATACCCGTAGATTGTCCAGACGATGAGGTCGATGAACGCTGCAACAAGATACACGGCGAGCAACGTTCCGCCCAAGGCGACGCCGAGGGTCCACACACGACGCAGTTCGGGTGTCATGTGGCGATTAACGAACTCGCCCACCGTATGCCACGCTTGCCCGCCTGGGACAGTCCCAAGAACGAATGCGACGGTGAACACCAGACCCGTTTTCAGCATGACCACGCCGACGCCATCAAGCAAGCCCACTGATACCCCGTATGTGAATGCGGCGTTCATCGCAACCCAGGCCATCAGCCCGCCGACATACGCTCCCGCTGAGAGCTTTCTCTTGCGGGCGATGCTGGCAAGGAGCCATATCAACAGGGCGGTGAGTCCCAGCGGGATGATGGTCAGGCTGATCGCCCCGGCTTTGAATCCCACTCCTTGGGAAAGCAGCACCATGGCCTGGGCAAGAGGCACCGCGTACCCGGTGAGGTTCGTGGCGCCTTCTTCCATGGATATCACAAGCAGCAGCAGCGTGATGACGAGCCACACGGATAACGCGTACAAAGCCATGGAGGCCGCCGCGAAGACGACCCCCTTGAACAATGAGGCGACACGCTGGTTCATGCGGATACTGATTGCAAGGCCTTACGCATGAGATCCGCGGTCTGGCGCGGGGTCCTGCCTACCGGGATGCCCACGGATTCAAGTGCGATCTTCTTGTCTTGCGCAGTACCCTTGCCTCCGGAGACGATTGCACCGGCATGTCCCATCTGCTTGCCTTCCGGGGCGGTGAAACCGGCGATATATGCCACCACCGGTTTGGTCATATGCTGGCTCGCCCACCGGGCCGCGTCCTGTTCCGCGCTTCCGCCGATTTCACCGATCATGACGACGCCCTTCGTCGCGTCATCGGCTTCGAAGACCTCAAGCGCTTCCTGCAGGGTGGTGCCGACGATGGGATCGCCGCCGACACCGACGCATGCGGTGAAACCGATATCGGAAAGCTCGCCCATGAGCTGGTAGGTGAGTGTGCCGGATTTGGATACCAGGCCCAGCGGACCACGGTTGACGATGCCATCCGGGATGATGCCCATATTCACGCCACGGGTATCAGCCGACGATGGCAGCGTAATCAGTCCCGGGCAGTTCGGCCCGATGATTCGTACGCCCTTGCGCAACGCAAGTTCGACGAAATAGGCGGAATCTGCAACAGGAATGCCTTCCGTGATCACGACGATGGTGGTGATTCCCGCTTGGATCGCCTCGACGACCGCGTCTTTGGCAAAGCGCGGCGGGACGAAGATGACGCTGGCGCGGGCTCCGGTCGTCTTGGAGGCTTCAGCGCACGTGGCGTATACCGGGATGACCGCGTCTTCGCCGTTCCGGGCTTTGGTGAAGGTCACCGAAGTGCCGGCTTTACGGGGATTGACGCCGCCGACGATATTCGTACCGGCACGCAGCATACGAGCCGTATGGGTCATTCCCTGGTGCCCGGTCATGCCCTGAACGATGACCGGCGCGCCGTCTTCTACGAACAACGTCATTTGTTGGCCTCCTTCGGTGATGCATCGGCGATGGCCGCGATGTGTGCCGCTTGTTGCGCAGCCTCCTCCATCGTGGCGTACACATGGAGATGGGGATCATGCGCATCGGACAGCATGGCCAAGCCTTCTTCGGCGGCGTTCCCATCGAACCGGACGATGATCGGCTTGACCGTCTCGATGGCTTGCAAGGCGCCGAGGATACCGGCAGCGACCTGTTCGCATGAGGTGATGCCGCCGTATACGTTGACGAACACCGATTTGACCTGGGGGTCGGACAACACGATCTCAAGGCTGTTGCGCATCACTTCCGCGGAAGCGCCGCCGCCGATGTCAAGGAAGTTCGCCGGCTTGATGCCGGTCCCTTGCTCTTCGCCAGCGCCTGACACCGCGTCGAGCGAGCTCATGACCAGTCCTGCCCCGTTGCCTATGACACCGACCTGCCCCTTGAGATGCACATAGTGCAGGCCGAGTTCCTTGGCACGCTGCTCATACGGGTCAAGTTGCGAGGCACCGGAGAAACGTTTCCAGCCATCATGCCTGAACGCGGCATTGTCGTCCAACGATATTTTCGCATCCAAAGCACACAGGGATTTGCTCGACTCGTCTTCGGGATCGCCGATCTTGGCCAACGGGTTGATCTCGACGAGCGTCGCGTCATTGGATTTGAAGCATTGCCACATATTCAGCAGAATGCGGGCGGCCTGGTCGACATCGGCATGGTAGAACCCGATATTCTTCGCCATCTCGGTCGCCGCATCGAGGTCGAAGGTGTCCAGTGCGTTGATGTGCAGGCGTTTGACCGACTCCGGATGTGCCTTGGCGATCTCTTCGACCTCCGTCCCGCCGTTGGCGGTGGCGAGGACGTCGAAATCCCGCGAAGACCGGTCCACGGAAATCGAGACATAGTATTCGTGGATGATGTTCTTGGCTTCCGCGACGAGAACGCCACGGACCTTATGGCCGTGGATGACCATCGGGAGAATGTCTTGGGCCGCGGCAACCGCTTCGTCCCGTGAATGTGCGAGCTTCACGCCGCCTGCCTGCCCGCGATGCCCGATCTTGACCTGCGCCTTGATCACGCACGGATACCCTATGGTATCCGCGGCCTGGGCGACCTCATCGATATTGCGCGCGAAAATCCCGTTCGGGGTCGCGATGCCCTGCTCGTCGAGCAATTGCCTTGCCTGATATTCATAAAGATCCATGACCGTCTTCCCTCACGAGTCGTTACGCGGGCATCGAGACCAAGGTGCTGGCAGGGTAGCCGCCAAGCTCCTCGATTCCGTTGAGCCCTTCGAGTTGCATGACGAAACTGAAGCCCGCGACCACTCCCCCGCACTTGCGAATCAGGTCGGCCGCGGCCTTCGCTGTTCCACCGGTCGCGATGAGGTCGTCGACAATCAGCACACGCTCACCTTCGCTGACGGCATCGGACTCGACTTCGACGCGGGCCTTGCCGTATTCCAGCGTGTAATCCTCGCCGATGACCTTCGGGGGAAGTTTGCCTGCCTTGCGCACGGCGATGAAGCCTTTCCCGAGTCGGGCCGCAAGTGCCGGCCCGAACAGGAAGCCTCGCGCTTCCAGACCCGCGACCGAATCGAACTCGCTGGCTGGGACCGGCAGGGCTTTTTCAAGGCCTTCAAGCATGATCTGCAAGCCTTCTGCATTTTCGAGCACAGGCATGAAATCACGGAAATTGATGCCTTCCTTCGGGAACCCCTTGACGGATCGGAACAGCGAGGTCATGAATTCCGCTCGATCGTGGCCTACCCGTTCAAGCTGCCTGATATGGATATCGGATGCCATAGCAATAACCTGATCTTTCTGATTATCGGCGTTGTCTCATTCGGCCGCAGACTAGCGGCGTTGGGCACGTTACTTGGTCTTGTCGTCCCCTGACTCGCCGTCTTCTGCGATCGCGAGAGACGATTCCACGGTCTTCGGCTCCTCCTGGCCCTGCGCATCCACCGTTTCGGCATCGCCATCGCTTTCCGGATCCGCCGGCTGTTCATCGGTCGCCTGCTGCACGTCATCGTCGTCGATGAACGCCGGACGAACATACTTGCCGCGCACAGACTGCAGTTTGACGCGGATTCGGCTGCCTTCGGAATCAACGACGACTTCCTCGTATTTCTTGTCCACCGAGACGATGGTCCCGATGATGCCGCCGGCAAGCACGACCAAAGTGCCGGGCACGAGGGATTCGCGAAGCTCCTCTTGCTGCTGCTTCTGCTGTTTCTTCATACGCCGCGAGCTCATCCACATCATGACGATGAACAGGACAAGGACAAGGATCATAATGAGATTCGGATCGAGATTCTGATTCATGAGGCTCCTGACATGTGCTGCGGGCTATCCAAAGTATGTATTTTAGAATAGCTTGTTGACATCATGCTCCTGTGGTTCGAGACCCAGATGCGTCCACGCCTTCGCTGTCGCCACACGGCCCTTCGGTGTTCGAACCAGAAACCCCTCACGAACAAGGTACGGCTCGCACACCGTTTCCACGGTCTCGGATTCCTCCCCGACCATGGCGGACAGGTTGTTCAGACCCACCGGGCCGCCCGCGAAGTTCAGGCAGATCGCCTTGAGCACGGCGATATCCAGTCTGTCAAGTCCCTCTGAATCTATCTGGTACAGCGCCAGGGCTTCACGAACGGCATCGACGTCGACGACATCCAGATCGTGGACGATCGCCCAATCGCGTACACGACGCAGCAGACGATTCGCGATGCGAGGCGTGCCGCGTGAACGCAACGACAGCTGATGCGCCGCCCCCTGTCCGAGGGACACGCCCAGCACGGACGCTGAGCGTTCGATCAGCTTCTCGAGTTCCTCATGGGGGTAGAAGTCGAGATGCGCGGTAAAACCGAACCGAGCCCTCAACGGCGAAGGAAGCATGCCTTCCCTGGTCGTGGCGCCGATCACCGTGAACCTGGGCAATGTGAGCGGGATCGAGGAGGCACCAGGCCCTTTGCCGACCATGACATCGACGCGGAAGTCCTCCATCGCGATATACAGGAGTTCTTCCGCGGGCCGGGGCAGCCGGTGGATTTCATCGATGAACAGCACTTCGCCGGCATCCAACGAACTGAGGATCGAAGCCAGATCTCCCGCGTGCTGGATTGCCGGGCCGGAAGTCACACGGATGGGGACACCCAGCTCATTGGCCACAATCATGGCAAGCGTCGTCTTCCCCAAGCCGGGAGGACCGGCGAGCAGGATATGGTCAGGGGGCACTTCACGCTTGCGCGCGGCGTCAAGGAACAGCTGCAGCTGGGCTTTGAGCCGCGGCTGGCCGATGAACCCGTCAAGGACATGCGGGCGAAGCTCCTCGTCGCTCACCGGCTCATTGTCCAACGGCTGCGAGGAGACCATCCGCAGCGACGCCTCTGTGGCACCGTCATTGCTGACCATAGCGACGCCGTCATTCCCGCCGTCGTGTACGTTGTCGTTCCCCGTCTTCATGTCACCTTCCCCTATCCAACTCGGTCAACGCAAGCTTGAGCACCCTCGGCACGTCCTGCTGTACAAGCGGTGTATCGATACCGTGATCACGGCAGGCGCGCTCCACGGCATCACGCGCATCCTGCTGCCGCCAGCCCAGTGACATCAGGCCTTCGATCACCTGCTGCGAGCCCATATCAACAACTGCCGTGATGGCGGCCGTTGACGGACCTTCGACTTGCGCAAGATCGAGCGACCCCTTCAATTCGAGAATGATTTTCTGGGCGCCTTTCCTGCCCAGTCCGGGAGCCTTGGACAATGCCGCGGCATCCCCGTCCGCAACCGCCCGCGCAAGACGGTCAGGAGGAAGGGTGGACAAGAGGGACAAGGCGACCTTCGGCCCGATACCGCTGACTTTCTGCAACTGCAGAAACATCTTCTTCTCTGTGGAGGAAAGGAATCCATACAGGGTGATCGCGTCCTGGGTGACAGCCATCGACGTATGCACCGTGGCATGCTGCCCGGCATGCAGCGATGACAGATCGGTCTGGGGCATACGCACGTCGAAACCGACACCATTGACATCAAGAATGGCTCCTGATTGGTCGACGGACTCGACCTGCCCGTTCAGCATGGCAATCATGATGCCTCCTTCGTCAAGACGCAAGTAGAATCGAACATCTGTTCGATAAGTTTACATGCCACGGTCGACGCTGCGCCGACGCTTGGCCTGCTGCGCGGCCATCGCCCATTGCCGCTGCGCGGCGGTCAAGTGCTGCTCGCGCTCGCCTCCCTGCAACGCCCCGGCAGGGCGGAGCGCGTGGCACATCGCCTGTGCCAAAGCATCCGCCGCATCCGGCGGTTTCGGCATCTCAGACAGGTTCAGTATCCGCATGACCATTCGCTCCACCTGGAGTTTGTCGGCCTTGCCGTTTCCGGTGATCGCGAGCTTGACCTCGGTCGGCGTATGCAACGCAACGGGTATGCCATGCTGTGCCGCCGCCAGCATCGCCATGCCCGCGGCCTGGGCGGTCCCCAGTACGGTATTGCGATTCGCCTGGGCGAACACCCGCTCGATGGACACCGTATCGGGGATGAACCGTTCGAGTTTGTCGACAAGACCGTTATATATCGCCAGGAGTCGCAGATCCTGCGAGGTATCCGGGCTGGTGCGGATGACATCGACGTGGATAAAAGAAAGCCGGCGTGACGCGCCGGCTTCCACCACGCCGACCCCGCATCGAGTCAGACCAGGGTCGACGCCAAGAATGATCAACAGATCACTCCTCTTCCTCCAACTGGGCCATGACCTCATCAGATGCGGTCCAATTGCTGTAGATGTTCTGCACATCGTCAAGGTCATCCAGGTTGTCGATCAGCTTGGACACCTTGCGCGCATCATCGAGGCTGAGCTCGACCTCGTTCTTGGGGATCATGACCAGATCGGCGGAATCGTAATCGATACCGGCATCCTGAAGACCCTTACGGACAGTGACCAGATCGCCTGGCGCGGTGATGACGCTGAACACGTCACCGTCATCGGACACGTCCTCGGCGCCGGCTTCGGCCGCGATCTCGAAGAGCTTGTCGTAATCCAGGCCTTCGGACGGCACCTCGATCTGGCCCTTGCGCTCGAAGTTGAAGCTCACGGCACCCGAGGTGGCGAGGGAGCCATTGCCCTTGGTAAGTGTGGAACGCACTTCCGCCGCCGCACGGTTGCGGTTATCGGTCAAGCACTCGATGATGAGGCCAACGCCGGCCGGCGCATAGCCCTCATACACGATGTCCTCATAGTTGGCTGCGCCGTCTTCCTCACCGGAACCGCGCTTTACAGCGCGCTTGATGTTGTCGGCAGGCATGGACGCCTTCTTGGCCTTGACGATCGCATCATACAGCGTCGGGTTACCGTCGGGGTCGCCGCCGCCCAGACGGGCTGCGATCTCGATGTTCTTGATCAGCTTCGCGAACAGCTTGCCGCGCTTGGCGTCAATGGCGGCCTTCTTATGCTTGGTGGTCGCCCACTTGGAATGCCCTGACATAATGCTCCTAGCAGATACGGGTACGATAAACAAACCGATTGTAAAGCGCTTTCAAGACAAGACCGCCGCGTACACGCCGAGAACCCGGTCCACCACGCTGCTCCAGTCATATTGCTGTGCGCGGTTTCGTCCCGCCTCGCCCAACGACGCGCGCGCCCCACCATCTGCTATCAACGAACACACCACGGAAGCACAATCACGGTCGTCACCGTTACCGAACAACGCAGCCGCACGACCGGCATCCGCAACAGCTGCGAATGCCGGCAAATCCGAAGCCACGACCGCGCACCCCGCCGCCATGGCTTCGGCGAGCACGATACCGAAGCTTTCGCCACCGGTCTGGGGAGCGATATAGACGCTGAGCGACCTGTAGAATCGAGCCTTGTCTTCATCGCTGATTCTGCCAAGGAATTCCATATGATCCATAAGACGCCCCGATGGATCGACCGCATTGACGATCGACCTGCCTTCGCGCTCACCGTCGCCGGCACACAGGAACCGAGCTTGCGGATACCGGTCAAGAATCCTCGCCGCTGCACGGCAGAATACCGCAAATCCTTTCCGCTCCTCCCCCATCCTTCCAAGGAACCCGATTGTGGGGCTGTCATCATCCCCCTGCCAAGCGGGAACGGGTGTCGCATGAGCGAACTGATCCGCCTCGATACCGTTGGGTATGACCGACACCGGCACATTCCCGGGCAAATACCGTTGTGCAATTTCGCGTGCGGCATCGCTGACGCATATGGCGTGGGACAGTGGTCGCAGATAACGGTTGAGATAACCATGGAAGAAGCGCAACGCGAACGGGTATACGTCGAACGCGGCATGGAAAGTCCCGATGAGCGGAGGATGATGCACCATGGTCAGCGGTTTATGACTCAGGGAAGGCGTCTCAGGCTCATGAAGATGCACAATATCAAAATGCCCCTGCCGGACCCAGCGACGTACCTGGGCCCCGACAAACCCGAAATAGCTCAGCCGCGACACCGAACCGTTGTAGGGAATCGCAAAGGAGGTACCGACCGTCTGCACCCACAACGGCATATCGTTGGTCCGTCGTCCGGGCGCGAGGACCTCGACCTCATGGCCCCGGGCGATCAGTTCCTTCGCGAAGTCACGGATATGGAACTGCACACCGCCCGGAGTCTCGAACGAATACGGCGAGATGATACCGACACGCAACTTCCGGCCGTGCAACGGATCCGGCTGGCACTGCGCTCCACAGTCTGCCTCATCGCGACGATCTGCGTTCGACATCATGTCCTTTCTTCCGTCAACAAGACAATAGTCATAGCCTACACCGTCTCGGGCTTTCCGGCGAAGGCTTACATGCCTCGTTTGCGCTGCTTGATCATCTTGAGGACCTCGTCGGGGACGTCCTTGAGCCGTGACAGGTCGAGATCCTCGATGAAAATCGGTTGGAGCATGTGCCAGTCCTGCGGATGCTCGGCTATACCGCTCGCCCACACATCAACCCATGCCTGGCTGATATCATGAATCGCCTGCTCGCGGGGAAGACCGGCGAATCGAGAGATATCAATCGGTGCGCTGACCCGGCAGACATACCCATACGCAGTCCCGGCCTTTTTCCGCCGTTCACCGTGAAGCCGTTCCCTGTACATGTTCACGACATACAGCGGCAGGCCCGTGTCATAGGCAAGTGTCGCCGGCCCCCGCGCGACACGGATCATCGAACCGAAGGCGTGGACGAATTCGCCGTGACGGCTCAGATCGCGATCGGCGAGCAACGGCACCAGTACGTGGGGCTCGCCCAGTGCATCCTCCAGACGCGCGACCAGGCCATGCTGTCCGGTGAGCAGAATCGAGATGCCAAGAGACCTTCTGATATCGACGAAAGTGTCCAGCAGCTCCTTGTTGCCCAGACGCTCCGCGACCGTGGTCACCGGGGCGACATCATGATGCGCCCAATACCCGGCGTAATCCCAGTTGCCCTGATGCCCCATGGCGATCGGCGCAGAACCATCCTGCACACGCGTGGTTTCAATGATCCGCTCACAACCGGGGCCTTCCCCGCGTACGCGTGCAGTCAGGCACTCGTCGCTTCTGCCGCCGACCGTCATGGCTTCGGAGAAATACGTGAAGTACGATCGCATCGCCTGATGCGAAACATGCCGCAGGCGTCGCCTCTCCTCAAGAGCGAGCTTCGGACTCCTATGGCCACGATAGCTGCTGATGCCCAATACGTGCGCCAGATTGCGTTCCAGCTGCTTGACTCCGCCGGCATGCAGCAACCATGCGATATCAGCCGCAAACAGGAATACACCTCTGACCAGTCGTTCAGGCAGAATACCGGCATGCCTGGCGATGAAGACGAGGATCCTGTCAAGCATAACCGGGATTACTTCCCTGCCGAGGCTGTGCCCAAATCGTGCTCATCGGCTTTCATTTGGCGTCGAACCTCGAAAATCCTTTGGAACACGGTAATAAGACCGAGTACCGCAAGCAGCACCATCGCGATGGCGAGCCACAGCCCGTTCCGGGTCAGTCCGGTCACGAACATGCCGACCAGGATGATGAAGAGCCGGTCAGCCCGTGTCGCAATGCCGTTCTTCGCCTCATATCCCACGGATTCCGCGCGGGCGCGGGCATATGAGGTGACGAACGAGGTCATGATGGAAACCAGCGCACAGCTGATACCGACATGCGAGATGACATCCTCGCCCGAAGTACCGCCCTGGAACCACCAGTCGTTGTGCAGATAGAAAATCAGGATGCATCCGATGAGCACCGCCCAATCGGCGATCCTGTCGAGTGTAGAGTCGAGGAACGCGCCGAATTTGGTTCCTCCCGTGGTCAGCATGGCAACGGAACCGTCAAGGGAATCGAACAGCACAACGATGGCCAGGAAAAACACAAGCGGAATAATCCAGCCTGTGATGCCGATCGCAATGGACAACGCTATGGACAGGACCGACCCGGTAATGGTGATGCCGTTGGCACTCATGTGCAGGTTCACACATACACGCGCGATGGGCTCAGTCAGTTTCTTCCACAGTCCCCGGCAATGTTCAAGCATTGTCTTCAGTACCTTTCTTGTCGAATAGCCCGGCAGGCAGTTCGGGCGGCACCGGATGACCGGCACCGCCCGAACGCATTCAATGGGATGCCAATCTGGTCACTTCGTGGCAGTGGCGAAATCCTCGGCGTTGTTCACCTGGACACGCTTCCTGATGACTTCGAGAATCCATGCCTTGGCCTGTTCGACTGGAACACCGTTGAGCTGGCTGCCGTCGCGGAACCTGAAGCTGACGGCGTTCTTCTTGACGTCCTCCTCGCCGGCGATCAGGGTGAACGGGACCTTCGACTTGGACGCGTTGCGGATCTTCTTGCCGAACCGGTCGTCAGAGTTGTCTATTTCGCAACGCACGAGGTTCTCCTCGAGATCGTCGATGAACGCCTGCAGATGCGGGGCGAACTCGTCGGCCACCGGGATGCCGGTCACCTGGACCGGAGCGAGCCAGACCGGGAACGCGCCCGCGTAATGCTCGAGCAGGATGGCGAAGAACCGCTCGATGGAGCCGAACAGGGCACGGTGAATCATCACCGGGCGCTGGTGGGTGCCATCTGCCGCGATGTACTCAAGGCCGAAACGCTCAGGCAGGTTGAAGTCGAGCTGGATGGTGGACACCTGCCAGGTGCGGCCGATGGCGTCGCGCGCCTGGACGGAGATCTTCGGGCCGTAGAACGCGGCGCCGGCGGGATCGTCGACGAGTTCAAGACCGGACTCCTTGGCGACCTCGGCGAGCGTATTGGTCGCCTCCTCCCAGATCTCGTCGGAGCCGACGAACTTGTGGGGATCCTTGGTGGACAGCTCCAGATAGAAGTCGTTCAGGCCGAAGTCCTTGAGCACCTTGAGCACGAAGGTGAGCAGACGGCGAAGTTCGGGCTTCATCTGCTCGCGTGTGCAGTAGATATGCGAATCGTCCTGGGTCAGGCCGCGCACACGGGTCAGGCCGTGCACCACGCCGGACTTCTCATAGCGGTACACCGTGCCGAACTCGAACAGCCGTAACGGCAGCTCGCGGTAGGAACGCTGGCGCGACTTGAAGATCAGGTTGTGCATCGGGCAGTTCATCGGCTTGAGATAGTAGTCGAAGCCCTGCTTGGTGATGTTGCCGTCCGCATCGCGCTCCTCGTCGACACGCATCGGCGGGTACATGTTGTCCTTGTACCAGTGCAGGTGCCCGGACGTCTCGTACAGACCGCCCTTGGTGATATGCGGGGTCTGCACGAAGCTGTAATGGGCCTTGCGGTGCATTTCGCGGGAATAGTCCTCCATCGCGTTGATGACCGCCGCCCCCTTGGGGTGGAACACCGCAAGACCGGGGCCGATTTCCTCCGGGAAAGAGAACAGGTCCATTTCCTGGCCGAGTTTGCGGTGGTCGCGTTTGGCGGCCTCCTCCATACGGGACATATAGGCCTTGAGGTCGTCCTTGCTCGCCCATGCGGTGCCGTAGATGCGCTGGAGCATCGGGTTCTTCTCATCGCCACGCCAATATGCGGCGGCGGTGCGTTCCAGCTTGAACGCCTTGATATAGCGGGTGTTCGGCAGATGCGGCCCGCGGCACAGGTCCTTCCAGACCACGGTGCCGTCACGGTCGATGTTGTCGTACATCGTCAGCTCGCCCTTGCCGGAAACCTCCGTGGAGGCCGCCTCGTCGATCTCGGCCTCCTTCGCGCCGATCAGCTCGAGCTTGTATGGCTGTTCCGCCTCTTCGGCGCGGGCTTCGTCCTCGCTGACCACGCGGCGGCGGAAGGACTGGGACGACTTGATGATGCGCTGCATGCGCTTTTCGATTTCCTTGAGGTCCTCAGGCGTGAACGGTTCCTTCACGTCGAAATCGTAGTAGAAGCCGTCCTTGATGACCGGGCCGATGCCAAGCTTGGCATCCGGACGGATTTCCTGGACAGCCTGGGCCATGACATGGGTAGCGGAGTGACGCATGATCGCAAGACCGTCCTCGGAATCGAGGGCGATCGGCTCCACCGTGTCACCGTCGTGCAGCTGGGTGTACAGATCGCGAGGTTCGCCGTTGAGACGCACGGCGATGATGTCCTTGTTATCGCCGAACAGTTCGACGCCGGTCTGGCTTGCTTCCACCTCCTTCGATTCGCCGTTGAGTGTGATGGAGATGGTTTGTTCTGCCATGAGGTGTCCTTTGCTATCGGGGCCCGCGGTACTAAGGTGCAGGCCTGGACTGTGTGTTACCACGTTTACGGTAAATGCGGGACGCGACATTGCGCTCCGGTCTCCGCCTGAGCGTGTCCAGACATCCGTATTCCGCTTCTGCCGATACTGAGACACCCTTCAGCGTCGGTAGAAGGCTTGCGCACACTGAAGACCGCCGGCATCGGACGCGTGCTGCAGTAGTCGTTAGCCCTAGGAATCACCACAATCGCAGCGGAACTGCTTGAAAAACAAAAAACGCCACGCTGAGCGTGACGTTGATGTTGACGTGGGTGATGCAGGAATCGAACCTGCGACCCCTTCCGTGTGAAGGAAGTGCGCTAGCCGCTGCGCCAATCACCCGATTGGTGAAGAAAGCCGGATTCCTCCGGACTCGTGGGCGATACAAGATTCGAACTTGTGACCCCTTCCGTGTCAGGGAAGTGCGCTACCTCTGCGCCAACCGCCCAGGTTGTGTCTTGGTTCGGAAGACTTGCGCCTTCCTCGCCAGAGGTGGGTACGAGAGTCGAACTCGTCTATACGGCTTTGCAGGCCGCTGCCTAACCGCTTGGCTAACCCACCGTAAGGTCGTCAACTCATCGGACCTTAGAGCGGACAACGGGACTCGAACCCGCGCTCTCGACCTTGGCAAGGTCGCGCTTTACCAACTAAGCTATGTCCGCGTTTCAACCACGTTGCCGTGCTTGAAGCAACGAGTAATTACTATAACGACATCCTTGTGATTTGCAAAATCGAGCATCCTCTTCGGCGTGTCGCTTTTCGCCCATCAGATAGAGAACAGCTTGAAAACATAGTATTTCCAAGGGCTGAGTGGATTCCACCGCCGGCTTAAGCCCCGACGCGGAGCGCGACAACCGGTTACATTAGAGGCTATGACTGCAGAACTGATGCACGAGAAGTTCATGGTTTCAGCCTACGAAGGCTGGAACGACGCCAGCCAGGCCGCCAGTGAGGTCATCCATTACCTCATCAGCCATTATGAATCCAGGCTGGTGCGGGAGATCAACTCCGATGGCTATTACGACTACCAGAGCGCGCGCCCGATGCTGTGCCACGTCACGGGGCATGCGCGCATCGTCTGGCCGCATACTTCGTTCTACGAGATCCAAGTGTCCCCGGAACTGTGCGTCCTGGCGCAAATCGCCCCCGAGCCCAATTACCACTGGAAGGACTATTGCAAGGAGACCCTTCAGATCGCCCGGGAATTCGGCGTCTCCCATTTTGTCACCCTGGGATCCATGTACGCATCATGCCCGCATACCCGGCCATTGCCGGTCGACATCTCCAGCGCGACCTGTACGTGCGAACTCGACCGGGAGTATAACGGGCCTATCGGCATCACCACGGTTCTCGACCATATGGCATGCAAGGCCGGCATGGCCACAACCTCGATATGGGTTTCCATTCCCAAATACATGAATTCAGACACGTGCGCCCAGGGGACCCTCCAACTGGTCCATGGATTGTCCACCACCCTCGGCGTACAGCTCGATACGAAAGACCTGCAGAACAAGGCCGATGCCTGGAAGACCAAGGCGACCACCCTCGCCGCCTGCGATGACAGCCTGTCGTCGTATATCGCGCATCTCGAGCACGAATACGATCTGGCCCAGCGTGCGAGGACCGTCGCATCGCTTGGGGCCCCCCAGGCCGAACAGCTGGTCAGGGAGGCCGAAGCCTTCCTCAAGCGGATGGAATCATAGGCGACACGCCGGCAATCCCTTGCGATTCCAAGCAACTCGCCGTGAGAGTTGCACCTTCTACAGCATACCGCTATAGTGTCCTGTGTTCCAAGCGAGCTCATCGGCTTGCAATACATGCGGACATAGCTTAGTTGGTAAAGCGCGACCTTGCCAAGGTCGAGAGCGCGGGTTCGAGTCCCGTTGTCCGCTCCGCTATCCCGGGCACAGTGCCCGGGATTTTTGTTATCGACTGCCGGATCGTCTCACCACAACCAACGAGAGCATCCGTTGCCACGTATGAAACCCCAATCAGTCCCCCTCCCCGAGCACCCCGGCACGGGCGAATGCGGCGCGGTAGATCGACACCGGATCATCCAATGACTTGGCCGCGTTTGCAGGACTCGTGGATGCCAGCGTCATCATCTCCACATCGATGCCACGGCGCCTGAGCCCCGGTTCGATGAGCCTGGCGTACAGCTGCCCGGCTTTGCTCCCCGTGGCGAGCACCAGCCGTATCGGCGCCCCGCGCAGCATCATCTCGATATCGTTGAGTTCGGGATTGTGGATGCTGCCGTCGCTCGCGCCAGATATGTCGCACGATGCAAGCACATCCCACAGCGCGACATGATGTCTCAGCACGAAGGCCGCCCGCTGCCTCGGGCTCACCCCGGGGTCGTCATGGAACACAGCCGCCATCATAGGCCAGAACCTGTTCCGCGGATGCATATAGTAAAACCCCTGCTCGCGCGATTTCGGGCTCGGCATACTGCCAAGGACCAATACCCGCGAAGCATCGTCCCAGACCGGACCGAAGCCATGAACCACATGTTCCGTCATGTAAGGGCATGATACTCCAGTACATAACAGACAGCGGCCAGATGCACCTGCCGAATACACAAAGGCGCCAGCGCGTGAATTGCCACGAATCCACACGCATGGCGCCCCATCGCCGCCAGCGACGGCGGCAATATCGCAGGTAACCGGTCAGAACATCGCGGCCACGGTGTTGACCATCTCGACAGCGGCCGTCTTGGTGGCCTGTTCCATCGGCTGCAACGCACCGGCAATCAGCAGAATCGCCACGACGACGGCGATGACGATGCGGTAGATGGCGAACGCGCGGTACGAGAACGTCGACACGAACTTCAGGAAGCCGATGATGACGATATAGCCGACCACGAAGCTCACGATGGTCGCTGCGATGGTCGCGCCCCAACCCGGGAACGTCGGATCGGCCGCCGCGGAACCGACAGATTTCACGGTTTCGAGGATTCCCGCGCCGAATACCGCCGGGATGGCCATAAGGAAGCTCACACGCACCGCGGCTTCGCGGGTGTACCCCATAGCCCGGCCGAAGGTGATGGTGCCGCCGGAACGCGACACGCCCGGGATGAGCGCAAGCATCTGTCCGAGACCGAAGATCAGCGCCTCTTTCCAGTTCATCTCGCGAATCGTCTTCTTCTGCGGCGCCCTGGCATCGATGACCCACAACAGGATGCCGAAGACGATCAACACCGTCACGGTGATCCACAGGTTGCGCAACGTGGTCTCGATGGCATCCTGGAACAGCAGGCCGGCTACGACAATCGGAATGGTGCCGATGATGATGTACCAGCCTTCAGCGGCGTCCCTATCCCGCGTGCCGAACCGCTCCTTCCAGTCCCCCGTCACCGGACGGGTGAACAGGCAACGGAACCAGTGGGACAGAATGCGCGCGATATCACGACGGAAATACAACAGCACCGCGAGCTCGGTGCCCAGCTGGATGATTGCGGTGAACGCCGCACCCGGATCCGTATGGAGCATCAATTCGCCAATGATGCGGATATGGGCGCTTGATGATACCGGCAGATACTCGGTAAGCGCCTGCACCAAGCCGAGGATAATCGCTTGGAAGAAATTCATGATCCCTCTTATCACTACTAATCGTTGATCTGGTTGTTCATCCGTGTAGGCATTCAGCAGATGACGTGACCACTTTATCCATAGACAGGAATATTGCACACTCCTGTTTCGCTTTTCATCGCAAGGATGGCACACTACGCCAAGACGATGCCAAGGCGCCACGCGACACGGAGCATACACTAGAGGTATACAACAGGAGGTGCCATATGGCGAAATATCGTAAAAGCAGGATGTTCGCGCCCGCAGGGTTCTTCGAGTGCGAAGGCCGCGGGCTGCAATGGCTTGGAGCGGCACACGCCCAGGGCGGCCCGCGCGTCGTCGACGTCTACGACTGGGGTGACGGCTATCTGGATATCGAACGTGTCGAAGGCTGCTCCCCCACGCCGAAAGCCGCATACGATTTCGGCGCGGCGCTCGCCCACATGCATGATGCCGGAGCACCGTATTTCGGTTCGGCGCCAGAAGGATATACGGGAACGTGTTACTTCGGGCCGCTCCAGGACCCTGTGAAGATGGACACCGGCGAATGGACCGACCCGGTCACCTACCTCGCCGAAGGCAGATTGCGTCCGATGGTCGAATTGGGTATCCAACGTGGGGAACTCAGCGAAGACGACCTTGCCTTGACCGATCGGGTCATCGACCGGCTGCCAGATCTGCTTGGCCGTGCGGGCGAGGACAAGCCCGCACGCGTCCATGGCGATCTGTGGAGCGGCAATGTCATGTGGACGCGCGACAGCGGTGACGTGGAGGCGGTGCTCATCGACCCAGCGGCACACGGCGGGCACCGCGAGGAGGATCTCGCCATGCTCAATCTGTTCGGCATGTCGTATCTGCGCGAGATCATCGACGGCTATCAGCGGGTGCATCCGCTCAAGTCAGGGTGGGAGGATCGCGTCACCATCTGGCAGCTCTACCCCATCGCCGGACACTGTGTGTTCTTCGGCGGCGGGTACGTCAGCGAATACCGGTCGATGTGCCGGTCGCTGCTGAAATAACGGCACCGGACCCATAATAACTACAGACGCCGCCCCGTCGTCCGCTCCCCCGAAAGGAGCAGGAACGACGAGACGGCGTTGTGCCTGCAATCGTCTGAATCAGCTCAGTGCGTCCTTGAGTTTGCTGAAGAACCCCTTCTTGCCGCTTAACGGCTTGCAGCTCTGGGAAACCTGTTGGTCTTCACCGTCATGCTTCTCGGCGAATTGCTCGATGAGCCTACGTTCGTCATCCTTGAGCTTGGTAGGAATGACGACATTCACATGGATGATGAGATCGCCTCTCGTCGAATCGCCGAGCTTGGTCGAGCCGAGTCCCTTGAGCGTGACTGTCTGCTCGGGTTGGCATCCTTGCGGAATGTCAAGATGCTGGGAACCATCGAACGTGTCGATGTCAAGGCCGTGGCCGAGCACAGCCCAGCTCATGGGGATCTGCACCCAGCAATGCAGGTCATCGCCGTCGCGCGTGAACTGTTTGTCCGGTTTGATGCGGATGTCGACATACAAGTCGCCGGCAGCGCCTCCGCCTTCGCCGACCTCGCCCTGATGCGGCAGACGGAGCCTGGTCTCATCATGCACGCCAGCCGGCACGGTGACCCCGACATCACGCGTCGTACGTACCCGGCCATGCCCCATGCACTGCGGGCATGGATTCTCGATAATCGTGCCATGGCCTTCGCAACGCTCGCACGGTGCGGAAGTCATCATCTGGCCGAGCATGGTACGGATGACTTTCTGCCGATATCCCTGGCCGTGGCATTCAGGGCAGGTCACCGGTTCGGAACCTTTCGACGCCCCGGACCCGCTGCATTCCTGGCATAGGCCGAAGGTGTTGATCTTTACGTGGGCGACGCCTCCGAATACAGCGGTCTTCAGGTCGATCGTCGTTCTCGCCAGCGCATCGCGGCCAGGTTGTGTGCGGGGGGTCGGCCCTTGGGACGAGCCGGCACCGAACGCGCTGCTGAAGAACTGGCCGAAGATGTCACCGACATCACCCATATCGAAGCCGCCCGCACCGGCACCGAACCCGCTGGAGGGATCATTGGGGTCGACACCCTGGTCGTACATCCTGCGCTTGTCAGGATTCGACAGCACCTCATAGGCGCTATTGACTTCCTTGAACTTGTCCTCGAATTCAGGTCCGGCGATGTCGGGATGGTACTTACGGCTCATCTTGCGATAGGCCTTTTTGATTTCCTCTTCGCTGGCCGTGCGTTCCACGCCCAGGACCTCGTAGTAGTCTGCCACTGGTTGTTCCTTTGGTTGTGTTCTGGAAGTATTGTGTCACACGCCTATGTCAGCCGACGGCGTTGGCTTCGTCCTCGCCGATGATATTGGTGAGGTATCTTGCCACCGCCCGGACAGCAGCCATAGTCGTGACATAATCCATGTGCGTGGGGCCGATAGAACCGACGAACGCAACAGGCTTGCCTGTCTGCGCACCGTCAGGACCATCCGACGCCTTGGCATGGATATGCCCATACCCGCTGGTGACCACGGAGGCATGCATGAGTTCCGGCGTATGCGTTTCCGAACCGATGGCGACGCCGACACCGTTTTCCGTGACCTCCTCACTCAGCGAGTTCATGAGTCTCATGATGACCACCTGTTCCTCGAGCGCATCGAGCAATGGCGCCATCTCCGTGCCGGAATGCTGATGGGCGAGCTTCGAGGTGCCGGCCATATACAGGTCCGTGGCCTGCTCGTCATCGGCCATGCTGGTCAGCGCGCGTGACAACGCGGCGGCCAGCGTCGCCATGACGCCATGTTCCGGGCTGTTGGCAAGCGTGAGGATTGTCGCCGCCGCCGAGGCCAATGACTTGCCGGCGCAACGGGCGTTGACCGTTTCGCAGAACGTTGTGAGCTGCTTGCTATCAGGCAGTTGCCGCGCCTCCAACGTATGTTGTGCGACTCTGCCTGTATCGGTGATGATAACCGCCAGAAGCTTGTTGACGGAGACGGGCACGATTTCGATATGCCTCAACGTCGACTTGGACAGTGCCGGCGAAGCGACAACGGCGACCTGCCCGGTGATGCGAGCCAACAGGCGGGCCGCCCGCTGCAGCGTATCCTCGAGGCTGACCGAGCCTGCAAGGAAATTGCTGATCCCCCTGCGTTGGGCGGGAGACAACGGCACAACGGTCGCCAACCGGTCCACGAAATAACGATACCCCTTCTCGGTCGGGATCCTTCCCGCTGAGGTGTGGGGCTGGACCAGATACCCCTCGTCCTCCAAAGCGGCCATGTCATTGCGAATGGTGGCGGAGCTCACGCCGAGATGATGGTTGCGTGTCAGCGATGTGGAACCAACAGGCTCCTGCGAACGGATGTAATCCTCGATCACGGCGCGCAGAACCAGCATGCGACGGGATTGCGTCATATGCGCGCCTCCTTGGTGTATCGCCCCTGGCACAGGGGCAGGTCTTACAATACTTACCACGGGCATACGTCCACGGCGTCCAGCCGCGGGGAATATGCCCAGATGCAATATCTAATGTCTTAGCACTCTTGCCGGGCGAGTGCTAATAGGTTCATCAATAGGGAAAACCGAACATATTGCATGTTCATTTGCATCACCAATGGCACATGAATGTTCAGAACACGCCAAAAGCGCACCACGAAGTCTGATGCAAAAGTTAGCATGGTAGTGCAATGTGAGGGCGTCCGTGGCGCGGCATAAGCCGAATGCGCGGCCACCCGAAGTATTGGAAGGAAAGTAGATCACCTATGACCGATTTCACCTGGTCTGAATTGGACGAGCGCGCCGTCAAGATGGCGAAGGTCCTCTCCGCCGACGCCGTCGAGCGTGCGGGGCACGGCCATCCCGGCTCCCCTGTGTCCCTGGCTGCGATTGCCTACACGCTGTATCAGCACTACATCAAGCACGATCCGAACGATCCCAAGTGGGCCGGACGTGATCGCTTCATCCTCTCCGGTGGCCATGCTTCGCTCACGCAATACGTGCAGCTGTTCTTCTCCGGCTACGGCCTGACGCTGGACGACCTCAAGTACTTCCGAGGCGGCGCCGACACCCGCACCCCGGGCCATCCGGAGTACGGCCTGACCCCGGGCATCGAAATGACCACCGGCCCGCTCGGCCAGGGTCTTGCCTCCGCTGTCGGCTTCGCCTATGGCCAGCGCTTCGAGCGCGGTCTGCTCGACCCGGATGCCGCCGAAGGCACCTCGCCGTTCGACCACAAGGTGTGGGTCATCTGCGGTGAAGGCGATGTCGAGGAAGGCGTGTCCTCCGAGGCCGGCTCGCTCGCGGGCAACCAGAAGCTCGGCAACCTCTTCGTGATCTTCGATGCGAACCACATCCAGATCGAGGGCGACACCAAGCTCACCTTCTCCGAGGACATCCTCAAGCGTTACGAGGCCTACGGCTGGTACACCGACGAAGTGTCCTTCATCCAGCCTGACGGCTCCTACAAGGAAGACACCGCGGCCCTCGCCGCGGCCCTCGACAAGGCCGAGGCCGTCACCGACCGTCCGCACTTCATCAAGGTCGACACGCTCATTGCATGGCCGACCCCGGGCAAGACCAACAACGAGGCTTCCCACGGCTCCAAGCTCGGCGCCGAGGCCGTTGCCGGCCTGAAGAAGGAACTCGGCTTCGATCCGGATGTCGACTTCCCGATCGACGAGGAAGCCCTCGCGCATGCCCGCAAGGTCGCCGAGCGCGGCCTCGAGGCCCACAAGGAATGGGACGAGAAGTTCGCCGCCTGGCAGAAGGCCAACCCGGACAAGGCAGCCCTGTACGAGCGCATCAAGGCGCATAAGCTGCCTGAAGGCTTCGACGAGGCTATCGACGCCTTCGAGGCCGCCCAGGAAGTCGGCAAGGGTGTCGCGACCCGTAAGTCCTCCGGCCAGGTCCTCAACGCCATCGCTGAGGTTATGCCTGAGCTGTGGGGCGGCTCCGCCGATCTCGGTGGCTCCAACAACACCAATATCAACGGTGCCAAGTCCTTCGGCCCGTCCTCCGACGAGACCCGCACCTGGCCTGAACAGTCCGAGTACGGCCGCCAGCTGCACTTCGGCGTGCGCGAGTTCGCCATGGGCGCCATCACCAACGGCATCCTGCTCGGTTCCGACACCCGTCCGTTCAACGGCACGTTCTTCCAGTTCTCCGACTACGAGCGCCCGGCCGTGCGTCTGGCCGCACTCATGGAGATTCCGAACCTGTACGTGTGGACCCATGATTCCGTCGCCCTCGGCGAGGACGGTCCGACCCACCAGCCGATCGAGCATCTGGCCGCTTTCCGCGCCATGCCGCAGCTCGAGGTTGTGCGTCCTGCCGACGCGTATGAGACCGCTGAGGCCTACCGTTACTTCTTCGAGAAGAAGAATACCCTGCCGACCGCGATGATCCTCACCCGTCAGGGTGTGCCGACGCTCGCCGAGACCAAGGACAAGGCGAAGGACGGTGTCCGCAAGGGCGCTTACGTGCTCGTCGACACCGAGGGCACCCCGGACGTGATCGTCATGGCTTCCGGTTCCGAGGTCCAGTGGGCCGTGGCCGCCGCCAAGACCCTCGCCGCTGAAGGCATCAAGGCCCGCGTCGTGTCCTTCCCGTCCATGGAATGGTTCGAGGAGCAGGACGACGAGTACAAGGAGGAGATCCTCCCGGCCGGCGTCAAGGCCCGCGTCTCCATCGAGGCCGGCGTTGCCATGCCGTGGTACAAGTACCTCGGCGCCTATGGCAAGGCCATCTCCATCGAGCAGTTCGGCCTGCAGGGCGACGGCGCTCAGAACATGATCGATCTGGGTATCACCGCCGAGCACGTCGTGGAAGCTGCCAAGGCTTCCATCGCCGAAGTGAACGCCTGATCGCGTCCATACCACTATGAAAGGGTACTTTGACGTTCGCGTGAAGAAAACCTCAAGGTACCCTTTCATGTAGAATTAATGTGTTCCCATCTAGGAATATCAAGGAGTAACACAAACATGACTGAAGCAACTCAGCGCACCAGCGACAACGGTGTTTCCATCTGGCTGGACGATCTGTCCCGCACCCGCATCGAGTCCGGCTCCCTGCAGGACCTCATCAAGAACAAGAACGTCGTTGGCGTGACCACCAACCCGTCCATCTTCCAGAAGGCCCTCTCCCAGGTCGGCCCGTACGATGCGCAGCTCAAGGAGCTCGGCAAGGTCGACGTTGAGACCGCCATCCGCGAGCTGACCACCACCGACGTGCGCAACGCGACGGATATCTTCCGCGACATTGCTGAGGCCACCGACTTCGTCGACGGCCGCGTCTCCATCGAGGTCGACCCGCGTCTCGCTCACGAGACCGAGGCCACCGAGAAGCAGGCCGTTGAGCTGTGGGAGAAGGTCAACCGCCCGAACGCCATGATCAAGATCCCGGCGACCCTCGAGGGCCTGCCGGCCATCACCGCCACGCTCGCCAAGGGCATCTCCGTCAACGTGACGCTGATCTTCTCCATCGAGCGCTACGAGCAGGTCATCGACGCCTTCATCGAGGGCATCGCTCAGGCTGACGCCAACGGCCACGACCTCAAGCACATCGGCTCCGTCGCCTCCTTCTTCGTGTCCCGCGTGGACACCGCCGTCGACAAGCTGCTCGAGGCCAACGGCTCCGATGAGGCCAAGGCTCTCGAGGGCAAGGCCGCTGTGGCCAACGCTCGCCTCGCCTACAAGCTCTTCGAGGAGAAGTTCGCGAACGATCCTCGCTGGGCCGCTCTCGAGGCCAAGGGCGCCAAGAAGCAGCGTCCGCTGTGGGCTTCCACCGGCACCAAGAACGCCGCGTACTCCGATTGCAAGTACGTCGACGAGCTCGTGGCCCCGAACGTGGTGAACACCATGCCGGAGAAGACGCTGAACGCTCTCGCCGACCACGGCAACGGCGCTCCGTCCATCAAGGGCACCTACGAGGAGAGCCAGGCCATCATGGACAAGCTCGCCGCCCTGGGCATCAACATCAAGGATGTCACCGATCAGCTCGAGGCCGACGGTGTCGCCAAGTTCATCGCCTCCTGGGATTCCGTGATCGCCGACGTCCAGTCCGGCATCGACCGCGTCAACGGCTGAGACCTATCCACAATAGGCTGATTGTATTCAGGCCCTGATACCCGCTTCATTGTCGGGAATCAGGGCCTGATTTCATATGTCCTGATTCATATTCAATGCCATACATCGGTGATGTTGAACTATCTTGCATATACACGACGGGGCGCATGCAAGGGATCACCCGCATGCGCCCCGTCGTGTAAGGAAAGACCCGGTCACCAAGCCATCATTGGTGGTACGTGGACAGGAAGTTGCCCAACTTGGTCGCCGCATCCTTCAACACCTCGATGCGAGGCAGGTATACCACGCGGAAATGGTCGGGATGCTGCCAATTGAAACCGCTGCCCTGCACAATGAGCAGCTTCTGCTCTCGTAGCAGATCCAGTGCGAACTTCTCATCGTTCTTGATACCGAATCGCTTGATATCCAGCTTCGGGAAAATGTAGAACGCAGCCTTCGGTTTGACGGCGGATACCCCTGGAATCGAGTTCAATGCCTCATAGATGTATTCACGCTGCTCGTAGATCCTGCCGCCGGGCACGATATAGTCGTTGACGCTCTGATGGCCGCCGAGCGCGGTCTGGATGATGGATTGGGCGGGGACATTCGAGCAGATGCGCATGTTCGTAAGCATGTTCAGCCCCTCGATATAGTCCTTTGCGATGCTCTTGTTGCCGCTGAGCACCATCCAACCGACACGGTAGCCGGCGATCATATGGGATTTGGACAGTCCGGAGAAGGTGACGCAGAACAGGTCCGGGGCCATGGACGCGATGGACACGTGCTTGAGGCCGTCCATGACCAGGCGGTCGTAGATTTCGTCGGAGAAAATCATGAGCTGGTGTTCCCTAGCGAGATCGACGATTTGCTGGAGTACCTCAGGCGGGTACAAGGCGCCGGTGGGATTGTTCGGGTTGATGATCACGATCGCCTTGGTGTGATCGGTGATCTTACGTCGCATATCCTCGATATCCGGATACCATTCCGATTGCTCATCACAGATGTAATGGACCGCGGTGCCCCCTGCGAGGGTGACGCACGCGGTCCACAGCGGATAATCCGGGGAAGGCACCAGCACTTCGTCACCGTTGTCGAGCAGCGCGGACATGCTGAGATTGATCAGCTCGCTGACGCCATTACCGGTGTAAATGCCGTCGATGCTGACGTTCGGGATATTCTTGATTTGCGCGTACTGCATAATCGCCTTGCGCGCCGAGAACAGGCCCTTGGAGTCCGAATAGCCTTCGCAATCGGTAAGCTGCTGGGCCATGTCATACACCACTTCGTCGGGGGTTCGGAAGCCGAACGGCGCGGGGTTGCCGATGTTGAGTTTGAGTACATGGGTGCCTGAAGCCTCCATCCGGGCCGCTTCATCGACAACCGGTCCCCTGACATCGTACAGGACATTGTCAAGCTTGGATGATTTGCCGAAATGCCGCATGGTGGTTCCTTTCGTAGATGCAGGCGCGACGGTGAACGATGGATCAGAGTGGTTTGCAGCGGGATCCGCATGTTGGGGACCTTCCGCGAGCCGCGGCTTCGATGCCGTCATGGCATCGCTCTCCCCCGACAACCAGGCATCGCTGACCCCCAGCATCTCAGCGAGGGCGCGGACGGTATCCGGGCGTGGAACGGTCTTACCGCTGACGTACTGGCTGACATGGCTCTTCCCGAGATGGATACCGTACTCGGGTGCCCGTCTGACGATGTCGATCTGCTTGAGGTGACGCTGCTGCATCGCCTCAGCGAGACGTTGCGCGAAGATTCCTTCTGCCATGACACTCCAAAGTTCAAATTGAGTTCAACGCTAGGAGTTACTATACCACCAGCGTGAACGGATTGAACCGCGTGTCATTATTCTGAACCAGCATTGTTTGCCAACCCAGTACGAAGTTCAATACCATGACCTCTCCCGATGCCACAAGGTGCGACACCACAGCGGTTTCTCAGAGCCGCCAGCGGTGTTCAATCCACTGGGCCACGCCGTCGTCATTGTTGGACGGGCAGATATCGTCCGCGATGGCCAGCACTTCGGGATTCGCATTTGAGACCGCCACACCGGTGCCGGACCTTCGCATCATGGCGATATCGATGAGATCATCGCCGAATGCAACGGTCTGTGCGAGAGGAATATCCATCGCCGCGCAAATGGTCTTCAGCGATTGCTCCTTGTTCGCCTGTGGGTTCATGAGCATCCACATCGATCCCTCTGAGATATTGACGGAGAAATCATCAGGGACCAATGCGCCGAGTCTGCCCCACTGCTGTGGGTCCGGGAAGATGATGATCTTGTCAGCCACGCCGTCAGGCACATCCGTGAAGTCCGTGATCACGAAGGTCTGGGTCTTCCAATAGACGCTGACATCGAAATTCGTATACCGGACATCATCCATGACGATGCCGATTCTCAATCCGGGGAGCTCATGCACGAGAAAACGGCAGACCTCGCATGCACGGCGTGAGGAGAAACCGGTTTTCACAAGATGCCCGTCATCCGGTAGCACGCCGCTGGTCAGCATCTCGACATCCGATGACGAGGGATCCATATCGATCAGGGCGCCATTGAGATAAATGCAGGCATCCACAGGCAGCCGTGAGACGACATCGTATCCGGTGCTGACGGGCCGTGCCGTCGCGACCGCGAAGCGCACACCCCGGTCGTGCATGCGCCACATGGTGTCGATGGAATGCCGGGTTACGAATCGTTCCTCGAACGTCGGCGCATCATGCATGAGTGTCCCGTCAAGATCGGCGACGACAAGCCGTATATCCTGCCGTATGCCCTGGAGCGTGTTCTGTGTCACCGTACTGGAACCATTAATCATTATGGTGTCTTTCCTGTTTCGTCTCGTTGCCGTGATGCGATTTGTGGTCGGCTCTGTGGCTTTCCCGATGCGCACACAACATAATGCCTGGATGCGAATCCAGATACGAATCCGCCCTGCCTTCGTGATATACAAAGGCAGGGCGGACACATCACCACCTATATGTGCGTGGCCGGAAGTTTGATCTCAGGCGCCGATGTTGAACTTCGTGAACAGATCAAGCGTGATGATCAACGCCACCCACAGCACGGCGATGATGACCGTCCAACGGTTCAGGTTCTTCTCGGCGACGCCGGAGGAACCGGCGTTCTGCGTCAGGCCGCCGCCGAACATGTCGGAAAGGCCACCGCCCTTGCCCTTGTGCATAAGAATGAGCAGGGTCAGCAGGAAGCTGAGTACGACGACGAGAATCTGGATAACCAGCTTAAGAACAGCCATACCTGACACGAGTTGAACCTCCATTGTGTGTAACTGCAAATATCATAGCGCAACGGGCGGATTATCGCATCCGAACCGTGATGATCGTCATGCGACAGCCGTGCCCGACTTGGCCACGATCCTCACGATATTGGCGAGTTCCTCGGCGTGCAGCGAAGCGCCACCGACCAGGAAGCCGTCGACATCGGGCTGGCGGATCAGCTGGTCCGCATTCTTCGAAGTCACGGAACCGCCGTACAGGATGCGAAGCTTGTCGGCGGTCTCCTTGCCGAACGTACCGCGGATATCATCACGGATCGCCTTCGCCGCGTCCTGGGCTGACTGCGGGGTGGCCACCATCCCGGTACCGATCGCCCATACCGGCTCATACGCCACGAGCAGTCGCGACGCCTCATCGACCGACAGATCCCGGGTGACATCACGGACCTGGCCGACAGCGAAATCAAGCTCAATGCCCTGCTTGCGCTCCTCGTAGCTTTCCCCGACGCATAGAATCGGGCTCATCCCGGCAGCGAGCACGGCACGGACCTGGTCGACGATATTGGCGTCATCCTCGGGATGGTATTTACGTCGTTCGGAATGCCCGACAATCACGTAGGAGCATCCGAGCGCGGCCAGCATATCGGCTGACACGTCACCGGTAAAAGCACCCTGCGATGTCACGGAAACGGACTGGGCCCCGTACCTGATGGGCAGATCATCAGCCTCGACCAGCACCTGGACGCTGCGGATGGAGGTGAACGACGGCATGAGCGCGACTTCGCAACGACGGTAATCGGTGTGGGCGTCACGGAGCAGCCATGCGAACTTCTGCACAAAGTATGTGGCTTCGAGATGATTGAAGTTCATCTTCCAGTTGCCCGCCACCAGAGGAATGCGTCTTGCCGCCATGCACAGCTCCTATCACGCTCGGTCTTTGTTCCAACTATATCCCGCCTACCGGGACGCCCGCATAATACATGTGCGGGCATGCACAGCCATGCACGCCCGCACATCGCAGCGGATTCGCAACCGCTTGGGGGGATAACCTACTCGAGCACCTTCAGGCCGGGCAGCTCCTTGCCTTCGAGGAATTCAAGGGAAGCGCCGCCGCCGGTGGAGATGTGCGAGAAGCCGTCCTCCGGGAAGCCGAGGTTACGCACTGCGGAAGCGGAATCGCCGCCACCGACGATGGTGAAGGCGCCGGCCTTCGTCGCATCGACAAGGCCCTGTGCCACGGCACGGGTGCCCTCGGCGAACTGCGCGACCTCGAACACGCCCATCGGCCCGTTCCACACGACCGTCTTGGAATCGACGATCTTGTCGTGGAACAGCTTCTGGGATTCCGGACCGATGTCAAGGCCCATCTTGTCGGCAGGAATGGCATCAGCCTTCACGACTTCCGGAGCGATCGGGGTGTCGCCGGCGGGGAAGCCTGCATTCACGACGATATCGGTCGGCAGCACGAGCTCGACACCGGTCTTCTCGGCAGTCTCGATATAGCCCTTGACCGTCTCGAGCTGATCCTCTTCCAACAGCGAGGTGCCTACCTCATAGCCCTTGGCCTTGAGGAAGGTGTACACCATGCCGCCACCGATGACCAGACGGTTCGCGCTGCCGAGCAGGTTCTCGATGACACCGAGCTTGTCGGACACCTTGGAGCCGCCCAACACCACGGTCAGCGGACGCTCCGGGTTCTCGGTGGCACGGGACAGCGCCTTGACTTCCTTCTCGACGAGCAGGCCGGCTGCGGAAGGCAGGTATTTCGCAATGGAGTAGTTGGAGCCCTGCGCACGATGCACAACACCGAAACCGTCGGAAACGAAGACATCGCCGAGCTCGGCGATCTTCTTGGCATAGGCGTCACGCTCGGCTTCGTCCTTGCTGGTCTCCTCCGGGTTGAACCGTACGTTCTGCAGCAGGACGACATCCCCGTCGCTCATGGCCTCGACCTTGGCATGGGCATCCGCGCCATACGTGTCCTCGGCAAGCGGAACATTCACACCGAGCAGCTCGCCCAGGCGCTTGGCGACCGGGGCGAGAGACAGCTCAGGAACGACCTTGCCCTTGGGACGGCCGAGATGGGCCATCAGGATGACCTTCGCACCGTCAGCGCGCAGAGCTTCAATGGTCGGCAAAGCGGCGCGGATACGACCGTCATCGGTGATGGTGGTGCCGTCCAGCGGGACGTTGAAATCGGCGCGCACGAGAACGCGCTTGCCCTTGAGATCTCCAAGATCCTTCAGTGTCTTCATGAGTATCCTTTCCTAACCGCATACCTCACAGGCCATGCGGGAAGATGGTGACGTTGGTACGCCACTTGCGATGATACAGGTAACAACGAACAACGGCGCCGCCATCCGCGCTGTGCGAATGGCGGCGCCGTCCCGACATTGCGGTGTATGGCCGTCCTTCCCGGCTATTCGGCCTGCCGCTGCATTTTCTGCGCTTTCTCCGCCTTCTGCAGCAGTCGGCGGATACGGCCGGCGATGGCATCCTTGCTGATGGGCGGGTCGGCGAGACGTCCCAGCTCCTCCAGACTCGCATCGCTATGGTCCAGTCGGAGCTGACCGGCGGCACGGAGTTTGGGTGGAATGTCGTCGCCAAGGATCTCGAACGCCTCGCGCACCTTCTTGGTGGCCTCCTCAGCCGCCTTCGCGCTGCGGCGCATATTCGCATCGTCGAAATTCGCCAGACGATTCGTCTTGCCGCGGGGTTCGCCATCGGTACGTTTGCCGGTCCACTCGCGTGCTGAGCGGGGCGCGCCGATGAGAACCAGGAGGCGCTCGATGGCGTCCGGGTCACGCAGGGTCACGCGTTCCGAACTGCGCACCTGACGTGTCTTGGCGCTGATGCCGAGACGATGCGCCGCTCCTTGCAAGGCGAGAGACGACTCATGGGTCGGACATACGACTTCGAGATAGCTTGCAGTGCCGATGTCGGAAATGAGCCCATGGGCCATGAATGCGCCACGCCAGGCAGCCTTGATCTGCGGAATCTTGCCATTGACGATCTCAGGCGGAAGACCACGGACGACACGATGGGTGCGCGGATTGTACAGTCCAAGCCATACCGCCAGTCCCATCGCGCCGCGCTCGACGACCACGTTGTACCGTTGGAGAATCTGCCCTTGCGGGGTCTGACGGCGGACCGATTTGATCTTTGCGTCGAACTTCGGCTGTTTCGCCGCGTTCTGTTCATGCAGCGGCTGCTTCTTCGCGACTTCCTGCGCCTGATGCTGGAATTGGTTGACAATGGCGTTATGCAACCATTTCGCCGCTTCAAGCGAGTCAAATTGTGCGAACAATACAATCTGCTTGTTGCTGGTCTGACGCAGACCGCCGCCGAATTGGAACATGGCGGCAGCCTGTGCCACCATCGCGGCTGGCAAGTCATCGTCGATCGTGGCGAGTTCGCTATTGACATCATCGAGAAGAGCCAAGAGCCAACCTCCTACTTCCTGTTTCTCTTCATAGTGTCTGCGCCTGCGACGGTGGCTCGCCGGCAGGTCGGCAACGGCTATCTGTCATATCCAATATCTTGGACAAGATTACGTCAAGCCGTGTAAATTCAGCCGTTGGCTTTCGTCATTCGGTCAGGACTGGTGTACGTGACGGTGGAGTTCCCGTGCCGAAACCGTCACGGACAATCCTTGTGAACGCAGCCGTTGGGCCAGCGCGTTGCTCATGGCGACCGAACGGTGTTGCCCGCCGGTGCATCCGATGGCTATGGTCACGTAATGCTTGTCTTCCCTGGCATAACCGTCGATGGCGATGCTGATCGCGCGCTGATATGCGTCGAGGAATTCCTGTGCGCCCTTGCTCGAAAGCACGTAGTCGCTTACCGGCTTGTCAAGCCCGGTCAGCTCGCGCAACGAGGGGATCCAATAGGGATTAGGCAGGAACCGTACATCGGCGACGAAATCCGCGTCGATGGGGATGCCGTATTTGAACCCGAAGCTGAAGATATGCACCGATACCGTGGCAGGTCCCGATCCCAGCATCGATTCATACAGTTTCGTGGACAGCTGATGAATGCTGAGCGATGATGTGTCGATAACCAGATCGGCGCGTTCCTTGAGATTGGCCAGCAGGGAGCGCTCCTCGAGAATGCCGTCGATGAGGCGGTTGCCGTGCTGCAACGGGTGCGGACGCCTGACCGACTCGTAGCGTTTGATCAGCACCTCGTTGTTCGCGTCGAGGAAGAGGATGCGCGTCTTTACGCCAAGATCGTCGAGGTGGCTGAGCACTTCTGACAGATCGTCGAAGTAGCTTCGCGACCGTACGTCGATGACCGCGGCGAGTTTATGGACTTTCGACCCGGACGAAGTCATCATATCGACCAGGGGGATCAACAGCTTCGGAGGAAGATTATCGACGACATACCAGCCCATGTCCTCGAGGGCATCCGCGGCATGGGTGCGTCCTGCGCCGCTCATACCGGTGATCAGGAGGACCTCGAACGAATCGGCGGGGTCCGGCCGATCCCCCTCGTTTCCAGGTACGTTCCCCGCATGCTGTGTGCTGGCTTCGGTCATTGTATTGCCTCCCGTAACGCTGCTCTCATTGCATCTTCCAGTGCGCTGTCGACTTGTCGGACGTCGACAGGTCCGCCATCGCTCCAGGCTTGTGCTCCACGGCCTGTCATCAGGCATACCTGGCCGATGGCCTGGTACAGCAGCATCTCCTCGCCCCCGATCGATATGCCGCCTGCCTGTTCCCAGGCACGATTGAGCCGGCTTGGATGGGGGGCATAGGCGACGTCGAGCAGTGTGCCGTCCACGTGCAGGCCGCTTGCGACGAGTTGTGCCGCAAGATCGTCCGCGGCATGCGCCGGCAGGGTGCTGATGATGACCTGATAGTCGTTCATCGTCGCCGCCACGGCATCGAGACCGATGATGGCATCGACCCGGAGCACGCCTGACGAGGCCGGCCGCTCGCGCAAAGCGAGGATGTCGCGGTTATGCTCCGGATGCCGCGCCGCGACGGTGATACCGATACCGCCGACGGTCGCACCCTGAGGCGTGCGCAGTTGGCTGAGCGCCGCGATGGCGGACATGGCGGTATTGCCGTTGCCGATGACCAGCGCCTTGAGACGGCCCGCGTTGGACGGGTATCCTCCCCGGGTATCCCAGGCGTGGCGGATGGCGAGATCGATGCCATCAACATCGGTGTTGTACAGACGCATGAACGGCAGTCCCGCGTCGGTCGCCGGCCCCGGGACCGCCGGGGTCTGCCAGTCGAACACTACGGTATTGGCGACACCGAGATGTTTCGCCCAGGTATTCGACGGTATTCCGTAAGGCTGGATGGTACGTTTCAAAGGCATGGTCAGGCTCAGGCCGCGCCAGCTGTCGTCGAGCTCTTCGAGGAAGCCTCCGAGCGCATCTTCGCCCACCTCGTAGCGGTGGTATGACCATGAGTCCTGGATGCCGAGCGCCCGGTAGGCGGCCTGGTGCAGGACAGGCGACAGGGAGTGCGCGGTGGGTTTGCCGAGCACCGCGCACTGGTTGGCCGCGGTGGGCGCACCGAAGGAATCAGGGATGTCAATCAAGGTTCTCACTCGCTTTCCCGCGCACCCGTCATGGATGCGATGCTGGACAACGCCGGTAGTACCGGTATCGCCCATGCTAATCGGTGGGTTTGTCTTCTGCGTGCAATGCCCGGTATATCGTCTCGGCCTTGGCGTGCCCGACGCCTTTGACCTGCTCGAGCTGGTCGACGCTGGCATCCCGCATGGCGCGCACGGACCCGAATGCGTTGAGCAGCCGTTTCTGGTATGCCGGCCCGATGCCGGGAATATCGTCCAATGCGGACCGCAGCATACCTTTACGCCGTGTTTGCCGGTGATAGGTGATCGCGAAGCGGTGCGACTCGTCGCGCACGCGTTGGAGCAGATACATGCCCTCGGACTGCCGTTTCAGGATGATTGGATAGTCGTCGTCAGGGACCCAGACTTCTTCAAGCCGTTTCGCCAGACCGCATACGGCGACATCGTCCACCCCGCAGTCATGAAGCGCTTTGGCGGCCGCCATGACTTGCGGCTTGCCGCCATCGACGACGACGAGGTTGGGTTTGTAGGCGAAATGCCTGCGTTCCGTATTCTGCTGGACGACCTCGCTGGTATCGCCGTCTGCCGTCGGCGCACCGTCTTGGCCGGTCTGGCTTTGTAGCACGCGTTCTATCCGCCGTTCGTTGTCGATGCTGTCGCCGGAATCGCCGGCGATGTTGCCGTGACGGAACCGACGGGTCAGGGTCTCATACAGCGCGCTGAGATCATCGAGCGCGCCGTTGCCGTCATGCCCTCTGATGGCGAAGCGACGGTATTCGGATTTCTTCGCGATCGCGTCCTCGAAGACCACCATGGATGCCACCTGATAGGCGCCTGCGATGGTATTGGAAATGTCGTAGCATTCGATACGCAACGGCGCTTGGGGCAGTCCAAGTGCCTTGGCGACGTCGTTCATCGCCTCGGTGCGGGCGCCGATATCGCTGATACGGCTCATTTTGCTTCGTTGCAGCGCCTGCGCGGCGTTGTCGTTGGCGCGTTCCATCAGGGTGCGTTTCTCCCCGCGCCCGGGGACTCGTATCGAGACCTGTGACCCGCGTTCGCCGCTGAGCCAGGATTCGAGATCCTCGCGTCTGGCCGGTTCGACCGGCATGAGGATCTCGCGCGGTACCGGGGCGATCGGCGCCAGGAGATCCGCGCGGCCGGTCTGTTCCAGCCGCTCGTGTCGGGTCCTTGTCGCCTGTGCCCTGGCGAGGCTGTCCGAAGCGGTCACGCGCTGTGTCGCACCGATGGCATCCCTGCGTTCGAGGACGTTGATATGCTGCATACTGTCACTGTCCTGCGGATGCTGTCCGTCGCCGCGTTCATGAAGCAGATCCGAATACACCTGCACGATGAGGTCGGCCATCAATTCGTCATCGCCGATATCCTCGACTCGTTCGACGGTCCAGTTGCGTTCGCCTCGGATGGACCCGTCCCTGACGAAGAACACGTGGACCGATGCCTCGAGCTCATCCGAGGACAGTCCGAAGATATCGGCATCCACGTCTTGGTCGAGGACAACGGAATTCTGCTGCATGACGGTCCGCAGCATCGCGATTTCGTCCCGAAGCCTGGCTGCGCGTTCGAAATCGAGGTCATCGCTTGCCGTCTTCATGTCACGGCCAAGCTGGGCGATATAGGATTTTCCCACCCTGCCGGTCAGTACGCCGACCAATCGCTCGCATTGGCGGCGATGGTCGGCTTCGCTGATCCGCCCGACGCAGGGCGCGGAGCATTTGCCGATGGAGGCGAGCAGGCAGGGTCTGCCGGTAAGACGCGCCTTGTTGAACACCCCATCAGAACAGGTGCGCACCGGAAAGGTCTTCAACAGCCGATCGAGACTATGGCGCAGGTCCCACACCTTCGCGTATGGCCCGAAATATCTGGTGTCGCGCCGCTTTCTACTGCGTGTCACCCATACCCGCGGGATGCTTTCGCCCACTGAGACGGCGAGATACGGGTAGGTCTTGTCGTCCCGGAATACCACATTGAATCTGGGATCGAACTCCTTGATCCACGTGTATTCGAGGGTGAGCGCCTCGAGTTCGGTGCCGACGACGGTCCATTCCAGGCTTCTCGCGGTGAGCACCATGGTCTGGGTGCGCGGGTGCAGCTGGTCAAGCGGTTGGAAGTAGTTGGTCAGACGGTTGCGCAGGTTCTTCGCCTTGCCGACATAGATGACCCGTCCTTCCCCGTCCCGCCACTTGTACACACCGGGTTCCGCCGGGATATCTCCGGTTTTCGGGCGGAACAGGTCACGCGAGTCGCCGAGCAGCGGCGCCCCGTTGGCGTTGACTCCTCGCGGGGTTTCCGAAGCGTCGTCTTGCGTGGCGGATGTGTGTCCTTGCATGGTCTGATCCGCGAGGATCCCCTTGGCGGTCGCCCGCCAGCGTTCGGGGCTGTGACGTTCGATGATGCCCATGGGTTCTGTAGGTTCCTTTCCCCGGGTTGCCGCCGCTACCGCGTTCTGGAGTCGTCTGCAATGATTCCGGCGTCTCACCGTGTTCAAAGCGGTTCAGAGCATGTCCTTGAGGAATTTGCCCGTCCAGCTCTTCTCGTTCTTGGCGACCTGCTCGGGAGTGCCCTGCGCGACGACGGTGCCGCCGCCATCGCCGCCTTCCGGCCCCAGGTCGATGATCCAGTCCGCGGACTTGATGACGTCGAGGTTGTGCTCGATCACGATGACCGTGTTGCCTTTGTCAACCAGGCCTTGCAGGACGAGGAGCAGTTTGCGCACATCTTCGAAATGCAGTCCGGTGGTCGGTTCGTCGAGAATGTAGACGGTCTTGCCTGTGGAGCGGCGCTGCAGCTCGGTGGCGAGCTTGACGCGCTGGGATTCGCCGCCGGAAAGGGTTGTGGCCGGTTGCCCCAGACGGATGTACCCCAGACCGACCTGGGTGAGCGTGTCAAGATACCGGGAGATGGACGGGTATGCCTTGAAGAACCGGGCGGCCTCCTCGATCGGCATGTCGAGCACGTCGGCAACGGATTTGCCGTTGTACTTGACTTCCAGGGTCTCGCGGTTATACCGCTTGCCATGGCATTCCTCGCACTGGACGTACACGTCGGGCAGGAAGTTCATTTCGATCTTGAGCGTGCCGTCACCATGGCAGGCCTCGCAACGCCCGCCTTTGACGTTGAAGGAGAACCGTCCAGGCCCGTATCCCCTCACCTGTGCCTCGGGGGTCTTGGCGAAGAGCGCACGGATCTTGTCCCACACCCCGGTATAGGTCGCCGGATTGGAACGCGGGGTCCTGCCGATGGGGTTCTGGTCGACATGGATGACTTTGTCGCACTGCTCGACGCCCTCGACGCGGGTATGCTTGCCCGGAACCATGCGCGCGCCGTTGAGCTTATCGGCGAGCACCGGATAGAGGATCGTGTTCACCAGCGTGGATTTGCCCGAACCGGACACACCGGTCACACAGGTCATGACGCCGAGCGGGAAGTTCACGTTGATGTTCTTGAGATTGTTCTCCCTTGCCCCGATGACGGTGAGCCGCCGGCTCGCACTGGTACGGCGGCGACGCTTCGGCACTTCGATGGCACGCCTGCCGGCGATGTAATCCCCGGTGACGGAGCGGGGCGCGTCGACGATATGCGAGGCGGGGCCGGAATATACCACTTCACCGCCATGCTCACCTGCCCCAGGGCCGATATCGACCAGCCAATCCGCGGTTTCTATGGTCTCTTGGTCGTGTTCCACGACGATCAGCGTATTGCCCAGATCGCGCAAGTGGTGCAGGGTGTCGATCAGGCGCTTGTTGTCGCGCTGATGCAGTCCGATGGAAGGCTCGTCAAGCACGTACATGACCCCGACAAGCCCCGAGCCGATCTGTGTGGCGAGTCGGATGCGCTGGGCTTCGCCGCCGGACAGGGTCTTAGCGGCACGGGACAGGCTCAGGTAGCTCAACCCGACATCGTTGAGGAAAGCGAGACGCGCCCTGATCTCCTTGACTACCTCACCGGCGATTTCGGCGGCGGACCCTTCCAGACGCAGATTCCTGATCCACGCGAGACTCCGTTCCACCGGCATGTCGCAGACATCGGCGATGGACTTCCCGTCCACCGTGACGGCAAGCACTTCCGGGCGCAGACGTTTGCCGCCACATGCCTGGCAGGGTACCTCGCGCATATAGGACTCGTAGTACTGCTTCATCTGGTCGGAATCCGTCTCGTCGTGGCGACGCATCAGCGTGCGTACAACGCCTTCGAATCCCGTCGAATACTCGCGCAGCCGCCCCCAGCGGTTCCGGTATGAGACCTTCACTTTGAAATCATGGCCGTACATGATGGCGTGCCGGACGTCTTCGGGAAGATCCTGCCAAGGGGTATCCAGATTGAATCCCATCTCCTCGCCAAGCCCTTCCAGCACATGCCGGTAATAGTCGCCGGTGCCTTTGGTCAGACCCCACGGCTCGATCGCCCCCTCGTTGAGGGTTTTCGACGGATCGGGGATCACCAGGTCCGGGTCGATCTCCAGACTGTAGCCGATGCCCGTGCATTCAGGGCAGGCGCCGTACGGAGCGTTGAAGGAGAACGTGCGTGGCTCGATCTCGTCGAGCTCAAGCTGGTGCCCGTTCGGACATGCCCGCTTTTCGGAGAACGGACGCCTACGGTTGGGGTCCTGTTCGTCAAGATCCACAAAATCCGCTATGACCAGCCCTTTCGACAGCTTGAGGGCCGTTTCGATGGAGTCAGTAAGCCTTTGGCGGATGCCGTCTTTGATGACCAGACGGTCGACCACCACCTCTATGGTGTGCTTCTTCTGCTTGGCAAGCTTGATGTCATCGGAAAGCTGCCGCATCTCGCCGTCGATCAGCGCGCGCGCATACCCATCGGAACGCAGGAGCTCGAGCAGATCGACGAATTCGCCTTTGCGCCCCCTGGCCACCGGTGCAAGGATCTGGAAGCGGGTGCGTTCAGGCATGGCAAGCAGTGCATCGACCATCTGCTGCGGGGTCTGCGCGCTCACCGGTTCGCCGCACTGCGGGCAATGGGGCTGTCCGGTGCGCGCGAACAGCAGCCTGAGATAATCGTAGATTTCGGTGATGGTGCCGACCGTCGACCTCGGGTTGCGGTTCGTGGTCTTCTGGTCGATGGACACGGCAGGGCTCAAGCCTTCGATGAAATCGACGTCCGGCTTGTCCATCCTCCCAAGGAACTGACGGGCATAGGCGCTCAGGGATTCGACATACCGCCGTTGCCCCTCGGCGAAGAGCGTGTCGAACGCGAGCGACGACTTGCCGGAACCGGACAACCCGGTGAACACCACCATGCGGTTACGCGGGACCGACAGATCGACGTTCTTGAGATTGTGTTCGCGAGCGCCCTGGATGGTGATCTTGAGGTCGTTGGGGATGTGGCTGATGTCGGCGACGAGTGAACCGTCATGCTCGTTGAGCGGCGCTTTGGCGAGCTCCCGCTGCAGGAACGAATCGCTGTTGAGGATATGCTCGGCCGCGGTGGTGTGATGCTGGTGCGGCGCCTGTTGTGCTGTGCTCACGTCTTGCCTCCGGTGTGGGTGGTACTGGGTTCTAGAATACAGCCTTGTATGACGTATGTCGAACATGTGTTCGATTCCGTGTGGCGTGCGTGGGGCGTCTGAAGACCGCGCTGCGGTGCTGTCGGGCACGTCGGCTCCCTATGGGTAAGATAGCCTGTTGGACTTTGACCGCGATGTTTGGAAGAAACGGCAGGTGGGCATGGCTATCGAGGCAAAGGGACTGGAAATCCAGATCGGGGCGCGTACGTTGTTGCATCCGACCGATTTTCATGTCGCGAAGGGCGACAAGATCGGCCTGGTCGGCCGCAATGGCGCAGGCAAGACGACGCTGACGCGTGTGATTACCGGCGATATGCTCCCTGCCGCGGGTTCCGTACGCATTTCCGGCAAGCTGGGATATCTTCCCCAGGATACGCATGTGGCCGATCCGACGCAGACCGCGTTGGACAGGATGATGAGCGCCCGCGATATCGCGACGATCATCAGCCGTATGCGTAAGGCCGAGAAGGATATGACCGATCCGGACCCTGATGTGATGAGCAAGGCGATGAACCGGTATGACAAGGCCATGCAGGATTTCGACAAGGCGGGCGGCTATGCGGCCCAGTCCGAGGCGATTTCGATGGCCGACAGCCTCGGACTGCCCCAGGAAGTCATGCAGCAGCAGCTCGGCACGCTCTCCGGCGGCCAGCGGCGGCGTATCGAGCTGGCGCGCATCCTGTTCTCGGATGCGGACACGTTGATCCTCGACGAGCCGACGAACCATCTTGATGCGGATTCGATCGAGTGGCTGCGCGGCTATCTCAAACGCTTCGAAGGCGGTTTCCTGGTGATTTCCCACTCCACTGAACTGCTTGACGAGGTGGTGAACAAAGTATGGCATCTTGACGCCCAACTCGGCCAGATCGATATGTATTCGTTGGGATGGAAGGCGTATCTTCATCAGCGTGTGGTCGATGAGGAACGTCGTCGGCGCGAACGCGAGGTCGCCGAAAAGAAGGCGGAGCGCCTGATGAAGCAGGGTATCCGGTTGCATGCGAAGGCCACGAAGGCGGTCGCCGCCCAGAACATGATGCGCCGCGCCGAACGGTTGCTCGCCGAGACCAGCGAGGCAGAGAAGAAGGAGAAGGTCGCCGATATCCGTTTCCCGGAGCCGGCGCCTTGCGGCCGCACCCCGATCATGGCGAAGGATATCTCGAAGGCGTTCGGGTCCAATATCGTGTTTGCGGGCATCAATCTTGCGATCGACAAGGGTTCACGCGTCGTGATCCTCGGGTACAACGGCGCCGGCAAAACGACGACGTTGCGGATCCTGGCCGGGCAGGAGCAGCCGGATACCGGTGAGGTGGTGTACGGGCACGGGTGCAAGATCGGGTATTTCGCTCAGGAGCACGACACGCTCGATATGGATGCGACGGTACTGGAGAACCTTCAGCACGTCGCCCCGGAGCTCGATGACACGCATACGCGGTCGATTCTGGGCAGTTTCCTATTCTCCGGCGATGACGTGATGAAACCGGCGAAGGTGCTTTCCGGTGGCGAGAAGACCAGGCTGGCGCTCGCCACGCTGGTGACATCCCGTGCGAATGTGTTGCTTCTGGACGAGCCGACCAACAATCTCGATCCTGTCTCGCGAGATGAGATTCTCAAGGCGATCGCGAAATACGAGGGCGCGATCGTGTTGGTCACCCACGATGAGGGCGCGGTCGAGGCCCTGAACCCCGAGCGCGTGCTGCTCATGCCTGACGGCGACGAGGATCTGTGGAACGACGGCTATCTGGAACTGGTGGCTGAAGAGTAAGGAGCGGTTGCCTGGATGGCGGCACGCCCGTCATCCAGCTTTCTGCGCTGGAGATTCCGGCGACTCTCTTGCCCTTTACCGCAGCGTGTCGGCCATCCAGCCTTCCAGCAGCTCGCCGACACGCTGCGCCATGCAGTGGTATCCGTACGCGCTGGGGTGGAATCTGTCGTGCGCGTAGAAGCCCTCGCGGTCCGCGCCGACGTCCTCGTGGGTCATGTCGAGGAACCTGACTCCGTACTGTTCGCAAATCTCACGGCTGGCCTGCGTCTGCTCGTCGGTCATGCCTTCGATGACATGACGCAGGGATTTGCCCAAGGACGGGCTGCGATACAGCTGGGCGGCGCTGAACACGACCACATGGTCGGCGCGTCCCTTCGCCAGATCAAGCGAAGCGGACAGGTCGTCGCGCCACTGGGCGATGGTCCTACGCGCCATCAGATCATTCGACCCGGCGCATAGCACCATCAAATCGGCATGATGCTCGACCTGCGGGAGCAGACGATACCGCACGCGACGCATGGTGGCACCGAGCTTGCCGACGGCACGCCAGTCAACCGGCCGGTCGAGCACATCAGAGAACACTGATGCCATAGCCGGCGTGAATCCTTCGGACTGGTCCTCTACCCCGCAACCGGCGATCATCGAATCACCGACGGCCACGAACGACAACGCGTCCCCGGTCTGGTCGGCATGTACGACACCTTGCCGCTCCCCTCGCGGCTCGGGATCGAGATGTATAGTGTGCTGCGCCCATAACGCCTCAGCAGCCGCCACCACGTTCATGCCCATGCTCCTTCTGTCCTCTCACGGCAATCCACCGATTCCCGTATCCCACTACTGTACCGCCCGAGGGACGACGAATGCTTCGGGCGTACTTGCCGACAGCGTCATGCGCCCGCACAGGACATGCACGCGTCGCCGCGAATCCGCCCCGAAAGGGACTACAGTGGAAGTAAGCAGTCCTGGTGCAGGGTGCAACGGGCCTGAACGCCATTGATAGGAAAGGGGTCCATGCCATGGGTGGAAGCATTGATCAGGAACGCCTGCAGATGCTCAGGTTCAACGCATACGCCGCAGACACGGTACGCGAGCTGGAACGGCCGCTGCTGGATGATGGCGTGCCGCTGATGCGCATGGCGGCGGCAGCGGCAGCCCATGAGGCGGAACGCATGCTTGACAGCCAAGGCATCACCGTCGAGGACGCCAATGTGGTCGTTCTCGCGGGGGCCGGCGACAATGGCGGTGACGGGCTGTTCACCGCGGCGCAACTCGCGGGCGATGACGCCCAAGTCACGGTTGTCGCCGTGGGAAGGGGCCTGCATGATGGTGGTTTTTCCGCGTTCGCGCATAGCGGCGGCCGCGTGCTGGTATTGGATCCGGAGGCTGATATCTCCGGTTGCGTGAGCGGTTTCTCCGCGGGCGAGGCCGGTGAACGTCTCCGTGTCGCCGTTGAGCTCGCGAACCAGGCCGATCTGGTCATCGATGCGATGACGGGAATCGGCGTGTCCGGAGCATTGCACGGCATCGCGGCGACGCTCGCTACGGCGCTGCTGGATTTGTGGGGGCCCGGCGGGCGGCCCGGTTCCGGCGCAGCCCAAGCGCATACCGATGACCAGCCCATGGTATTGGCCGTGGACACGCCCTCGGGAATCGGCGTGGACGACGGGACAATCCCAGGACCATGCCTGAACGCGGACCGAACGGTGATGTTCGGCGCCCTCAAACCTTGCGCCATGCTGCCTCCCGCGTCCTATGCCTGCGGGAAGGTCACGCTCGTCGATTTCGGGTTCGATATCGACGAGGCCGAACCTGCAGCGGAGATGATGGACGCCGACCTCGCATCTTCCTCGATCGCAGTGCCGTCGGTGCATGATATGAAATACACGCGTGGGGTCGTAGGGCTGGTCACCGGTTCGGCACGATACCCCGGTGCGGCGGTGCTCGGTGCCAGTGCAGCCGCGAGATCAGGCATCGGCATGGTGCGGTACCTCGGGCCGCAGCGCGCGCAGGATCTGGTATTGCGCGCGCTGCCGGAGGCGGTCATCGGCAAGGGGCATGTGAACGCCTGGGTTGTCGGTTCGGGGGTTCCCGCGTCCGGGGATGCCCCAGACGATGAGGACATCCAGCGCGAGACGATTGCGAAGCTTCTGTCGCATTATGCGCTCTCCCCGGACTCCGGGACGCACGATGAGGACACCTCGGCGCAGGACACTCACCCGGAAGCGATGCCACCCATCGTCGTGGATGCCGGTGCGCTTGACCTGCTTCCTGCCCTGGTACCTGGAAACGTGGTGATTACGCCCCACGCCGGTGAGCTGGCAAGCCTGTTGACCAGGCTTGGCGCCGCGGACGGGCCGGTGACCGCCAGCCAAGTCGTATCGGCGCCCACACAATATGCGACACTTGCACACGAGTCGACTGGTGCTACGGTCGTGCTCAAAGGCGCGGTCAGCGTTATCGCCGGAACGGACCCCTATGACGGCGGGCGGACCCGAGTGATCCTGTGCGGACGCGCCCCCGCTTGGCTGGGCACGGCCGGGGCGGGAGACATCCTTGCAGGCATGATCGGGGCGCTGCTGTCCCAGTCCGACGTGTCCGGATCGCCCGATGACGCCCCGGCTGTGGCCGACACGGTTGCCGCCGCGGTCTACCTGCATGGCCTTGCCGCCGCCATCGCCTCGCATTCGTCACAATGCGGGTGGAGTGCGCCCGAAGTCTACGGCGTCAGCGAGCGCGATACCGGTCATGATGCCGGGAAGCCGATTATCGCGAGCGATGTGGTGCGCGCTATTCCGCAGGCGGTCGCGCAACTCATCGGCTAACTCCCGTTTGCGGCAGCCTCCCCGGTTCCAACGATGTTGCAAGTACAATGAAGCCACGACGCGGTTACGCGTCAGCGACAGGAGAGTCAGTGTGCTTCGCAGAGGAAGGAATATGATGATCGTTTCCCAGTATGGCAAGGGTTCGCCGTCCGGCATCAATCCATCGCCACGGCCCGGAACGTCCGGCCACGTCGCAATACGCACCGCAATCGCTTGGACGACGGCACTGCTGCTGACAGGATCGTTGAGCGCCTGCGGGTCGTCGTCAGGTGCCGATGCCAGTTCATCGGCATCGCCGACGTCATCGGCATCGTCGACCTCGTCGGCATCCGTCTCGCCATCCCCGTCCTCCACGGCATCGTCATCTTCGACGCCATCCGCGTCATCGTCATCAGGTTCCGCCACGGCTTCCGGGGCATGCGTCACCAAGGAGCTGACCGCAGAACTGACGCAGGGCGCGGGCGGTGGAGCGGGAAGCTCCTACCCGTATCTGGTGCTGACGAATTCCGGTTCCCGGACTTGCACGTTACGGGGCTATCCCGGTGTTTCGCTGCGTCACGGCGACGCCCAGATCGGCGCGGCGGCACAGCGGGACCGTACGGTTCCCGCGTCGACAATCACCCTCAAGCCTGGCGAATCCGCGCATAGCGCCCTGAGAATCGTCAATGCCGGCAATTTCGACTCCGCGGATTGTACGCCGACCGACGCGGATTCGATGCTCGTCTATCCTCCGGATCAGACGGATGCCATGAGCATCGGCGCCACCGGCATCACCGGGTGCGCGAACGCGGACACCCAGATCCTGTACGTCCAGGTTTTCCAACAGGGCGAGCAGTGACGGTGCATCCCGTTTCCGATACGTTTCCGATCCGTTCATACCCTCGATACGTCTGTCTTCGCGCGTAAGGGGGCCACAGCCGCTAGACTGTGGTGCGGGCTTTGTCATGGGCGAAGCCGACCGATTGATTTGACGCGCGCCGTCGGCGACCATGGCCGGGGCTCGTCAGGAAGGGACAGTATGACGACACTGGCAACGCAGACAGCGGGACAACAGGCCGCGGAGCACACTGCACGCACCGATACGGAGCACACGCCGACGGTGATCAGCGATATCGTGTTCGATTTCTGCGGCGTGCTCATCGACTGGCAGTGTGCGGCCGCGTTGCGCGGCCGCTACCCCGATTCCTTGGTGGATCGTATTTGCGCGCCGGACGACCCGTATGGCTTCTTCGATTATGAGGACCGGATGGACCACGGCGAGGCGCTCGCCGACATTCTTCCGGACGTGAAGCGCGATCACGGGGATGCTATCGCTGATATCTTCGCCGACTACATCGCCCGCTACGACGATTCCCTGACACGGGTCATCCCGGGGATGGAAGGGTTGCTCGCGGATTTGAAGGCCGCCGGATACGGCGTGTGGGGACTGACGAACTGGTCGTATGAGACCTTCCATTTCGCGTTCGACAAGTTCCCGCAGCTTGCAGAGCTGCTGGACGGGACCGTGGTGTCCGGCGTCGAGAAGCAGTTCAAGCCCAACGCCGGCTTCTACCGTCTGGCATTGGGCCGGTTCGGCATCGCCGATCCCGCGTCCAGCGTGTTCTTTGACGACACGCCGCGCAATGTCGAGGGGGCGAAATCCATCGGCATGCACGCGTTCCTGTTCGATGACGCGACGCACACCAGACGCGAGCTGCAATCGCTGGGCGTACGTATCTGACGACGGGCGCCCGCCACCATGCGGATATAACCGCCTGATTCTTGACATTGCCGTGATATAAAATCCTCTTATGACTCTCCTGCAACTGAAATATATCGTCAAAATCGTCGAATGCGGTTCGATGAACGAGGCCTCCCACGAGCTGTATGTCTCGCAGCCGGCATTGAGCTCGTCAGTCAAGGAACTGGAACACGAACTGGGCATCGAGATCTTCACCCGATCCTCCCAGGGCATCGCGCTGACCGTGGATGGCGCGGAATTCCTCACCTACGCCCGTCAGGTCCTCGACCAGGCCTCACTGCTCGAGGAACGCTACAAGAACGCGAAGCCGCGCAAGCAGCTGTGCAGCGTCTCCACCCAGCATTACATGTTCGCCGTCGAGGCGTTCGTCGAGATGATCAACTCGATCAAATCCGACGAATATGAGTTCACCATCCGTGAGACGCGCACCAAGGACATCATCAACCAGGTGGCCAACATGCAGTCCGAGATCGGCATCCTGTACCTGTCCGATTTCAACAAGAACGTGATCAACAAGCTGTTGCGCGAGAAGCATCTCGTGTTCCACCCGCTGTTCCGCGCGAACCTGCACGTGTTCATCTCGCGCGACAACCCGCTGGCCGGCAAGAAGAAAGTCACCATGGACGATCTCAAGCCCTTCCCGTTCATCCAGTACGAGCAGGGCGCCGAAGGCAGCTTCTACTTCGCCGAGGAAGCCGTGTGGCCGGAGTACTCCCCCAAGCAAATCAACGTGACCGACCGTGCGACGATCCTCAACTTCATCATCGGTCTCAACGGGTACACCGTGTGCACGGGCATTGACAACGGCGACCTCAACAACGAGAAAATCGTCACCGTGCCGCTGGACACGGACGAGACGATGCTGCTCGGCTGGATCACCAACGAACGTGCGAAACTGTCGACCGCCGCACAGACATATCTTGACAAGCTGCGTACGGTCATCGCCTCGCACGGGTACAAGCTCATCGACTAGAGCGCCACTGTGGGCACAAGGCATCATCGGCTTGTGCCCACACACAATACATGACAAGATAAACGGCCGGCCGGGAACCCCATGCGGGTGTTCCCGGCCGGCCGTCGTAGCAGTGACACACGAATCACATCATGCGGATGTCACGCACCATACGTGTCGAGGTACTCCTTGGCGCGCGTCTTGATGTCCTCGTCAAGCAACGGCAGACCGTCGTCACCGGTCATGTGCGATGCCGCGTCGAAGATCTCACGCACGTTCGCGATGGAAATGACCGGGAATCCGAACTCCTGCTGTACCGCGGCGACGGCGGACATATCGCTGTCGCGCGTTTTCTCCATGCGATCGACCGACAGGACGAGCCCGACGATCTGCACGTCGGCCGCCTCGCGCAGCTTGGGGACGACTTCGCGCACGGCGGTGCCGGCGGTCATCACGTCGTCGACAAGCAGCACTTTCATGCCGTCGCGCAGCTGGGTTCCGACGAACATGCCGCCGTCACCGTGATCCTTGCGTTCCTTGCGGTCGAAGGTGTAACCGACCCCCATATCGTATTGCGCGGTCAATGCGATCGCCGTGGAAACCGCCAGCGGGATGCCCTTGTATGCCGGTCCGAACACGGTGTCAATATTCCCGGGCAGGATTCCCTCGGCTATTGCGGCACTGATCTTCTCGGCATAGAACGAGCCGAGCAGGGCGATTTTCCTGCCGGTGTCGAAGGCGCCGGCGTTGATGAAGTACGGCGAGCGGCGACCGGATTTCAAGGTGAAATCCCCGAACTTCAATGCCTGCGATTGCAGGAGGAACGAGGTGAATCTCCGGTCGAGCGATACTTTCTGCTCATTCATCAGCAAGACTGTCCTTTCTGTATCCAGCCATGCGCCCGTCCGCGCCGGTGCAGGCGCATGGTCTACCGCACCCAAGCGTACCGCGCAGGGGGTGACGGCGTTTGCCTGCCGTCAGCGCCAGGTCTGCCCCGCCGCGAGTTTCGCGGCGAGTTCCGGACGCGAGTCAAGCAGGTCGTCAAGCTCGCGCGCCACGCGCATCGGGGCCGTGGGCTCATACAGCGCGGCCGCGCCGACCTCCACGGCGTTCGCCCCCGCATACAGGTATTCCAAGGCCTTCTCGCCGGAATCGATGCCGCCGATGCCGATGATCGGGATATCCGGCAACGCCTGGCGCACACGCCATACGAAGCTCAGGCCGATCGGAAGAATCGCCGGCCCGGACACGCCACCCGTGCGATTCGCGAGAATCGGCTCGCCCGTACGGATATCGATACGCATGCCGACCAGTGTGTTGATCATGCTCAACGCGTCTGCGCCGCCGTCCACCGCGGCTTTCGCGATCGGGACGATATCGGTCACGTTCGGGGTGAGCTTCACGATCAAAGGCTTCGAGGTGATATGACGCAAGCGGGTGATCAGCCGGTTGAGCGCGGCCGGGTCGGTGCCTACGCTCATGCCGCCGTGGGTGACGTTCGGGCAGCTCACGTTGATTTCCAGCATGTCCGCAGGACAATCGGCAAGTTTGGCGACCACTTCGGCGTAGTCATCATCGCAATGGCCGGCCACATTGGTGACAACCGTCGCGCCTTCCTTCTTGAGCTTGGGCAGCTCGTCGACGAGATAATGGTCGACGCCCGGGTTCTGCAAGCCTACCGAATTGACCGTACCCGCCGGGGTTTCGGCCGTGCGCGGCCCGGGATTGCCTTCCCATGGGACCGGGGAAACGCCCTTGGTGGTGACCGCGCCCATCTGGCTGACATCATAGAACCAATGGCATGCGTCATACTGGAACGTACCCGAGGCGGTGCCCACGGGGTTCTTCCACTCGACGCCGGCGACGACGGTGCTGTGCTTCCATTCATGCGGCTCGTATACGTTGATCTGCTTGTCCATCTGCTGCTCCTGCATCCTCTCGTGACCTCTACTTGTCCCATCCGAGCTGTTCCGGGGTGAATACCGGGCCGGCGACGCACACTTTCTGCCGTCCTGCCGCCGTGTCGACGACGCATACGTAGCAGGTGCCGTACCCGCAGCCCATACGCGCCTCGAGGCTCAACTGGCATGGGATATCACGCGCGACCGCCCAGGAGGCGACGGCGCGCATCATCGGCATCGGGCCGCAGGACAGGATGACCGGGGGCAGATCGCCATGGACCAGCGAATCCTCGATCGAATCAAGCAGATCGACGACGTTGCCTTGCGCGTTGGTGATGCTTTCCGTGCGTTCCGCGTATTTGGACACCAGATCGTCGGCGAAGCGTTCGTCACGGTATCCGAACGCGGCGGTCGCGGTCGCGTCGTCGCGCAGCGCGAGCTTCTGCGCGGCATACAGGAGCGGCGGGACGCCGAGGCCACCTGCCACGAGCACATAGTTCGCGGGCGCTTTCATATCGAATCCCTTGCCCAAAGGGCCCATCACATCGACCGTATCGCCTGGGGCCAGTCGGGAGAACTCATCGGTGCCCTTGCCGACGACCGCGAAGATCAGGCTCACGTCATCGCCCTCGACTTCGCTGACGCCGAACGGCCGCGGCATCAGGCGCGTGGGATCCGCGGAATACAGGTCCACGAACTGCGCCGGCTTGGCGTGTCCCGCGATGTAGCTGTCGCGGAAGGTAAGTCGATAGATGCCGTCGGACAATCTGCGGTTATCCACCACCGGTACGGTGCGCCTGCCGGGGAAGCGTCCCGCACGGGATGCTTCGGCGGTCACGTCGAAGGTTGGGATAAACGTTGCGTTGGGCATTGCCTCTCCTTTGGGCTGTTGGGCTTGGTAGCTGTGGGTGGCTGAACCTGTGCGGCTGAACGTGCGAGGCGTCCGCCGACGCGTGCATTCTATTGCTTCGGTATTTCGCCGTGTTACGCGGTGTGTCAGGCGAGCGCGGACTCCAGATCATCCCGCATGGCGATTGCCGCGTCCCGGGCGCTGGTGGCGACCAGGGCGAGCGCATCGTCGGCGGACATGCTCTCGTCGTATCCGCCGTTCTTGCGCCATGCGCCGATGATGCCGCGCGACGAGTTGACGATCGCCCCGGAGCCGTTGGCGTCGAACATGCCGGCGACATCCTGCGCGGTGCCGCCTTGCGCCCCGTAGCCGGGGACCAGGAAGAAGGTGTGCGGCATGCGTTCACGCAACTGTTTGCCTTGCTCGGGGTGGGTTGCCCCGACGACCGCGCCGACACGCGTGTATCCGGATGCGCCGAGCGTTTCGGCGCCCCACTGCTCGACGAGGTCGGCGACCCGCTCGTACAGGCGTGTCCCGTCGGCGAGCTCTAGCTCTTGGATTTCCTTGCTGGACGGGTTGGAGGTGCGTACCAGCACGAACAGATCCTTGTCGGCTGCCCTGGCCGCGTCCACGAACGGGGTGATGCCGTCCGTGCCCAGATACGGGTTGACGGTGACGGCGTCCTCATGCCACAGGTCGAGCGCGTCGCCATCCTGCGCGTTGAGCCCGCCCAGATGCCGCGCGTAGGCGGCGGCCGTCGAGCCGATATCGCCGCGCTTGATATCCCCGAGTACGTACAAGCCTTGGGATTGCGCGTATTCGCAGGTCATCTCATAGGTGTCGATGCCGGCCGGCCCCAAGGCCTCATACATCGCGATCTGCGGTTTGACGGCGGGCACGATGCCCGCAATCGCGTCGATGATTGCGCGGTTGAACTCGAAATACGCGACCGCGCGCTGCATGGCGGGGATTTCGGCAGGGTCATCGACCTGGTCGGCGACCTCCTCATGGAAGGAGTCGATGAGCTGCGCGGGCACGACCTGGTCGGTCGGGTCGAGCCCGACCACGCTCGGGTTGTGCGTCGCTTGGATCGCTTCGATAAGCTTGTCCATCTTGCCTTCTTTCAGGGATACTTGAAGAATGTGACTGCGGGTCCGCTCAGGCTCCGATGCGGGAGAATACCAGCCGCGAGCCGATCACCGTGGCGAGCGGCCGGCCGGTAACCTGCCAGCCGTCGAACGGCGTGTTGCGCGCCTTGGAGTGGAAGCGGTCCTTGTCCACGGTCCAGCTGCGTGACGTGTCGAGAATCGCCAAATCCACGGTTTCAGGGTGTTCCACGGCGGCAAGGTCCAGGGTACGTTTGGTCGCGCATCGTGAGGAGGTATTCAGCAGTCCGGCCACGTCGGTCGGCGTATGCCCCATGAGGTGCTCCGGAGCCACGGACATGAGTTCGATGAGCCGCTGCTCTGAGATGTAACCGCCGTCCACCAGCACCCGATGGCATACGCCGTACGCGCATTCAAGGCCGATGATGCCGTTCGGAGCCTGTTCAAGGCCCGCGGCCTTCTCATCCTGCGCGTGCGGGGCGTGGTCGGTGGCGATCAGGTCAACCGTTCCGTCCGTGACCGCGGCGACGGTCGCACGGCGGTCAGCCTCTGAGCGCAGCGGCGGGTTCATTTTCGCCATGACGCCGTAGGTGAGGATCGCCTCGTCGCTCAATGCGAGATAATGCGGCGCGGTCTCGCAGGTGATGGGCAGGCCTTCCGCCTTGGCCTCGCGAATCGCCTCGAAGGATCCGGCGGTGCTCACATGCTGGAAATGCACATGCACGCCGGTGCGCCGCGAAGCCTCGATATCGCGGGTGACGATGCGCAGCTCGGTGTCCTCGGGGATGCCGGGGACGCCAAGCTTGCGGCTGACCGGTCCCTCGTTGATGATGCCGCTGTCGTGGTGTTCGCAATGCTCGATGAGATACAGCCCGTTAGCTTTCGCGTTGGCGAGCACCTGGTCGAGGATCTTGTCGGGCACGGCCGCGCCGTCGTCGCTGATCGCGGTGACCGGATGCGCCTGCTGGTACGGGTCCTTGGCATCGTCGCCGACGCCGGGCAGGTGCGCACGCCAATCCTCGGGGTCGGTGGCCTCCTCTCCGGCCCGGTCCACGGAAGCGCATACGCACAGGTCGTAGCGCGCGGGCAGCATGCCGTCATGGGTCGCGTCGTAATGCTGCAGGTAGTCGATGGTGTCGCGCGCCCCTGCGGCGAGCACGTCATCCGCGCCGGGCGTTCCCGGCCGGGCGGGTTTGCCGTCCATCGCGGGCAGCGTGTTCGGCATGATGAGCACCCGCGTGTAGCCGCCGGAAGCCGCTGCGGCGCACCCGGAACGCATGGATTCCTTGTAAGTCTGCCCCGGATCGCGGAAGTGGACGTGCGGGTCGGCGAACCCCGGTGCCACGGTCAGCCCTGAGGCGTCGAACTCGCCGTCTGACACGGCTCCCGGCTCGTCGAAGTAGCGCTGGGCGTCCGTGCCGGGGATCACGAGGTCAATCCTCTCCCCCGTATCCCAGACGCGGATGTCGTGCAGCGTGAGCATACTTATCGTTCCTTTCCTCGGCGCGCGCGGCGCACGGCTTTACAGCTTGGCTTCCTCATCGCAGTAGTCGCAGCGGTATTCCTGGCGTTCGGAATGCACCAGATGGAACATCTGGTCGATGCCGCGTTCCGTTGTGGTCACGCACCGCGGGTTCTTGCATTTGATGACGTTGACCATGTGCTCAGGCAGGTTCGGCTTCTCCTTGCGCACGATCTTGCCGCCACGCACGATGTCGATGGTCGCCTGGCGTGCGATGAAGCCGAGCACGTCAAGGTTCAAATCCCCCGCGTCCTCGATCTTGATGATGTCCTTCGAACCGTACTGCCGGCTGTCGGTGTTCATGATGAGCGCGAGCTTCGTGCTGGTCGGGTCGATCTTCAGGTACTGCAATACCTTGAGCGCGGTGCCCGCGGGCACGTGGTCAATGATGATGCCGTTGCGGATGCTGGTGACTTCCATCAGGCTTGGACCTCCTCGTTCTTCCATTCCTCATACCCGGGCAGCGTGTCGCCGACCACCGAGCTTTCCAAAGCCATGCGCATGAGCATGCCGTTGTGCACCTGCTCGAAGTAGGCGGCGCGCGGGTCGTGGTCGACGTCCACGGAAATCTCGTTGACTCGCGGCAACGGGTGGAGTACCGCCATATCCGGCTTGGCGAGCTGAAGCTTCGCCTCATCGAGGATGTAGGTGTCGCGCAGGCGCAGGTAATCGTCCTCGTTGAAGAAGCGTTCCTTCTGCACGCGGGTCATGTACAGCACGTCCAGATCGCCGATTACGCCGGCAAGGTCGCGCACTTCGGTGTAAGTGCAGGAGGGCGCGCGCTTGATGCGGTCAATCACGTACCGCGGCATTTTCAGTTCGTCAGGGCTGATGAGCACGAAGTTCACATTGCCGAAACGGCACAGGGTCTCGACCAGCGAGTGCACGGTACGCCCGAAGGTCAGGTCGCCGCACAGGCCGATGGTCAGCCCGGTAATCCTGCCGTAACGCGAGGTGATGGTCGCAAGGTCGGCGAGCGTCTGGGTGGGGTGCATGTGGCCGCCGTCGCCCGCGTTGATCACGGGAATGCCGAAGTCCTTGGCCGCACGGGCCGCCACGAGCGCGGCACCTTCCTTGGGGTGGCGCATCGCGATGACGTCGACGAGGTTGGACACGGTTTTGACGGTGTCGGCGATGGATTCGCCCTTGGTCACGGAGGATAATTGGGCGCCGGCGAAACCGATCACATGGCCGCCGAGCCGGAGCATCGCTGTCTCGAAGCTCAGACGCGTGCGCGTGCTGGGCTCATAAAAAAGGGTGGCCAGCACCCTGCCGTCGCAGGTATGCGCCACCTCATGACGATGCGTTTCGATGTACTGCGCTTTATGAAGCAAATCGACAATCTGGGATGTCGTCAAATCGTCAAGCGTGACCACGCTTTTGCCAACCATGGACGATTCGGCTTCTTGGGGAACGCCGGTTGCCGGCAACTGGGTGCTGTGTTCGGACAAGGCTCACCTTCCTGTTGAGAGGTGGCCACCTTATGTGACCTAGCCAACTGTAGGACAGTTCAGGGACATGCCGGCGGCTTCGGTGCGCTCGCAGTGTGCTCGCCGGCGGTACACCCGTCTGTGGTGGTCACGACGGGCATCACAGTGCCACCCGCCGGCGTGATGCCGACTTCTCGTGCAGGCTCGCAACGAGTCCGCTCCAAACTCACTGCTGCCCGTAGAACAGGCGTTCGACTACTTCACGGCATTGGCGCATCAGGGCGAGGATGTCGTTTTCGAATTGCTGCCCGCGATTGGCCCCGTACCCGAGGTACACGGCCATACCGCCGAGCGAATCGAGGTCGTCGGGCAGAATGTCCGCACGCGTGGCACGGCCGGACCACAGGTAATTGCCGTTGCGGGCCGCCGTGCAGATCCGCCATGTGCGACGCAGCGTGGCAGCGTCCTTGTGCGCGATGATGCCCTGGGTTTCGAGCGTGTCAAGCGCCTCCATCGTGGAACCGGTGCGAAGCCCGGGACAGGTGCCGGCATGTTCCAGCTGCAGCAGCTGCACGGTCCATTCCACGTCGGACAGGCCGCCCTTGCCAAGTTTGAGATGCCGGTCGCGACGCACGCCCCTAGGCAGACGTTCGGCCTCCATACGGGCCTTGAGCTTGCGGATTTCGCCGATCTGCTGCCCGTTGAGCGGTGCCGTCGGATAGCGCAGCGGATTGGCGATATTGTCAAGGAAATCATGGGCGAGCATGCCGTCGCCCGCCGCATACCGCGCACGGATCAGCGCCTGGCTCTCCCAGGTGCTCGCCCAGGACCCGTAGTATTCCTCACAGGAGGCGTACGAGCGGATGAGCGGGCCGTTCTTGCCTTCCGGCCGCAAGTCGAGGTCAAGGTCGATGCGCGGCTCCAACGTGGACGGGCCTTGTAGCAGGGAACGCACGTCGTCGGTGACCTGTCTCGCGTAGGAGGCGGCGAGCGCCTCGTCCGGCGTTCCCTGTCCGGCGTTCCCCGTGCCGTTGGCCCGGTAGATCAGGATCGCGTCGGCGTCGGAGCTGAAGTTGATTTCCCTGCCGCCGTAGCGTCCCATGCCGATGACGGCGATATCCGCCGGGCAGGCGTCCAGGCCCATCATGGTGCGACGGTGTTCCAACGCCCAGCGCAAGGCGGCATCGATGATCGCGTCATACACGTCGGTCATGCCGGTGAGGGTGGTGTCCTCGTCGATGACGCCGCTCATCCAGCCCAGTCCGATGCGTTCGATCTCGTGCCGTCTCATGGCGCGCAACAGCGTGGCTGCGTCTTTGAGACTCGACCGGTTGCGGACGATGATGCCGTTGCATTGCACGTCGAGGCTGGCTCGGGTGCGCGGCCTGAGTTCGTCGTCATCGCCCAGCCAGGTGACGGATTCGACCGAACGGTTGAGCGCGTCGCCCAGAAAACGCGAGTTGGACAGGATGTGGCACAGCCGTTGCGCTGCGGATTGGGAGTCGCGCAGGAAGCCGAGATAGTCACTGTCTTCGCCGAAATGCTCTTCTAATCGCCTCCAGTTGAGCAGGCCCATATCCGGGTTCTGTCCTTGCCCAAGCCACTGGAGGACGGCAGGCAGGAGGATGCGGTTGATGCGCGCGGCACGCGACAGGCCGTCAGTCAACGCCTTGACGTGGCGCATGGCGGCGTCGGGGTCGGCGAAACCGATGGATTCGAACCGCTCGCGGGTCGCCTGGTCGGACAGGGTGATCTGGTCGTCGTCCATGCGCGCGCTGATCGGCAGCATCGGTCGGTAGTAGATGTCTAGGTGCAGACGCCTGACTTCGCGCCGCGTCTCGTCATAACGTTCGACGAGCTCCTCGGGGTGCAGGCCGAAGGTACGCGCAAGCCGGCGGAGTTCCTCATTGTGGCTAAGCGCATCGATGTCGATGTCCCGTTTGCGTTCTAGGCCGCCGATATTGCCGGTTCCGAGATCCGGGAACAGGTGCGTGCGTTTGAGTTCCCACATCTGCTGACGGTGTTCGAGCACGCGTTCGAACCGGTAATCCTGCGCCAGCAGGGTCGCCTGCTTGCGCGAGACATATCCGCCGTCGGCGAGCGCCTTCAGTGCGTCCAGCGTACCGCGTTTGCGTAGCGTGGTGTCGGAACGCCCGTGGACGAGCTGGAGCATCTGCACGGTGAACTCGACGTCCCGCAAGCCGCCTCGGCCGAGTTTGATCTCACGGTCTTTGAGATTGTCCGGGATGAGCCGTTCGACACGTTGGCGCATCTGCTGGCAGTCCTGGACGAAATTGTCGCGTTTCGAGGCGGACCACACGAACGGGCGGGTCATGTCCAGGTAGGCTTGCGACAGTTCGCTGTCGCCCGCGGCCGGCCGGGCTTTGAGCAACGCCTGGAATTCCCAGTTCTGCGCCCACTGCTCGTAGTAGCTGCGATGCGATTCGAGCCGGCGGACCAGCGGGCCGTCCTTGCCTTCAGGCCGAAGCCCGCCGTCAATCTGCCATAATGGAGGTTCGGTGGAACCCATGATGACGGATTGGCAAACGCGTTGCAGCATGGTGCCCATCCTGGTGCCGATGCGGGTGAGCGTGGTCGTGCCGGCGTCGGCGTCGGTGGGTTCAACCACGTAAATCAGATCGACATCGGAAACGTAGTTCAATTCCTGGGCGCCGAGTTTGCCCATACCGATGATGCTGAACCGGCACCGCGCGCTGTCCGGGGTCTCATGCCGGGCGATGGCGAGCGCCGCTTCGAGCGCTGCGTCCGCGAGATCCGACAGCGCTTTGCTGATTCGCGGCTGAATGTCACATGGATGTTCGGCGGTGGCGTCAACGGCGACGATCGCGGCAAGCTGGCGGCGGTAGGCGGCACGCAGGCGGTCGGTGGCCTCCGGCAACGGCAGGGATGATTCGTAGGCCAGATGCGTCTGACCATCCTCCTGCGCGTCGGCGAGTTCCAATGTCTTGGCTTGTACTGTGTCGAGGAGCTTGGCGAACCGTTGCGGACGGTTGTAGTCGCAACTATGGCATGGGTCTAGGGCCGCGGCGCGGACAAGGTCGGTTCGGGTGCGCATGAGTTTGCCCAGCTTGTCGCTCGCCCCGAGCACGGCGATGAGCCTGCGCGCGGCGGTGGCGTCTTCGAGTATGTGACGCACGCTGTCATCGTCCTGCGGTAAGCCCTCAAGTATGCCGAGGAGATTGTCGATTGCGGTGTCCGGGTCGAGGGCGCTCGCCAACGCATCGGCGATTGGGCGGATATGGTCGGCGCCGATGCCGTACTCGTTAAGTGCCGAAAAAGCCGATCGCGCCTCGTCCAACCGTTGGAATCCGATATGGATGAGATCACGGGTGCTGAAGGGAAATGCCGGTGATGAATCCATAGTTCCAATATACCGCCGGATGCCGCCGATGCTGGGCATGTGGGCCTTGATATGACAGTAACTTGATTACGGGCCGCCGTGTGACCCGCTGATTGCACCGCAGGCAGATACCAAGTGTTGCGGAATCCAATCCCCGCCTATCGCCGCCGCGTGCGACCTGGCTGTTACACCACTGGCTGGTACCGTGTTGCAACATCCTCAATCCACGTCTATCTCCACACCATGTAACTGCGCAATCGCACCACAAGCCGATACCGTATCATGACAGCCTCCGCCCGCGCGATATCCTCCACGCCGTGTGACTGAGCAGTCACGCCACAGGCCAATTCAACACCGCAGTCCTCTGCACTCACGCATAACCGCCGCCGCATGCAACCAGGCAGTCGCACCGCGGGCGAATACCACACTCAGCCACCACCACAGAGCCCTTCGTCGGAATCAATCCCGCCCACCACATAAAAAAAGCCGGCGGACAGCCACACCGTGATGGTGCGTCCGTCCGCCGGCTTGTTGCAATAGATTACTCAGGCGAAGTCTGTGCCCGTTTGCCCGGGCGAGAACAGGTCCTCGACATTGTGCCAGATCTGCCGTGTGACAGCCGGCTTGTTCATCGAGTACAGATGCACCCCGTCAACACCGTGGGCAACGAGGTCGGCGATCTGGTTCGACGCATAGATGACACCCGCCTGCTTGAGTGTCTTCGGGTCGTCGCCCCACTTGTCAAGCAGGGATTCCAAGGGCAGCGGCACACGTGACGAGCACATGCGCACCATGCGCCTGATCTGCTTGGCATTGGTCACCGGCATGATACCCGCCTCGATCGGCACATCGATGCCCGCTGCACGCGCCTTGTCGAGGAAGTGGTAAAAGTCCGCGTTGTCGTAGAACAACTGCGAAATCAGGTGGCTTGCGCCCGCGTCAACCTTGATTTTGAGATTTCGTATGTCCTCATCAAGGTCGCTCGCCTGCGGGTGACACTCCGGGTAGCATGCCCCGAAAATCGTCATATCCGGGTCATGCTCTCGGATGTACGCGACCAGATCGCTGGCATGTTCGAACGCCCCAGCGGGTTCGCGATCGGGCACGGGGTCGCCTCGCAGGGCGAGCACCGCGGACACCCCCGCCTGCCTGAACATGTCAAGCGCCTCGTCGACCTGTTCCCGCGTAGTGTATTGCGCGGTAAGGTGGGCGACGGCGGGTATGTCATACTCCTTGCGGATGGTGTTCGCGATGCGCGCGGTCGCTGTCCGGTCTGACGACTTGCCGGTTCCGTAGGTCACCGAGATGAAGTCGGGGTTGAGGCCTTGCAGCCCGTCGAGCGTGTCGTAGATGGTTCCCACCGGCGCGTTGCGTTTGGGTGGGAATACCTCGATGGAGAACATCGGCTGGTGCATGTCACTTCCCCAGTCGTGCGCGCACCGCCTTGGCGGCGGCGACCAGATGCTCCAGGCTCGGCCAGGTTTCCGCGTTGCCACGGGTCTTCAGGCCGCAGTCGGGGTTGATCCACACCTTGTTGACGTCCATCTTGGCGAGGATCTCGTCGATGCGATGCTCGATTTCGGCTTCGCTCGGGATACGCGGCGAGTGGATGTCGTACACGCCCGGACCGGCTTCAGTCTCGAAGTTCGCGTCATGAATCGCGTCGAGCACGACCAGATCGCCACGGGAGGCTTCGAAGGAGATGACGTCCGCGTCCATCGCGTCGATATCGCGGATGATGTCGTTGAACTCCGAATAGCACATGTGCGTGTGGATCTGCGTGGTGGGCTTGACGGCGGAGTGCACGAGACGGAACGCGGGAATCGCCCAATCCAGGTACTTCTTATGCCAGTCACTCTTGCGCAGCGGCAGCTTCTCGCGCAGGGCGGCCTCATCGATCTGGATGACCTTGATGCCGGCCTTCTCCAAGTCGAGCACTTCGTCGCGGATGGCGAGCGCCAGCTGCTGGGTCTGCAGTTCATGGCTGACGTCCTCACGCGGCCAGGACCAGTTGAGGATGGTCACCGGGCCGGTGAGCATGCCCTTCATGATGTGCTTGGTGCGTGACTGCGCATAGGCGCTCCAGGCGACGGTGATCGGTTCGGCGCGTGAGACGTCGCCCCACACGATCGGAGGCTTCACGCAACGGGTGCCGTAAGACTGCACCCATGCGTTCTTGGTGAACAGGAAGCCATTGAGATGCTGGCCGAAGTATTCGACCATGTCGTTGCGTTCGAATTCGCCGTGGACGAGCACGTCGAGGCCGATCTGCTCCTGATGCTTGATGCATTCGTCGATCTGCTGCTTGATGAACTCGTCGTACTGTTCACGGGTGATTTCACCCTTGCGCAGGCGTGCACGTTCGGCGCGTACTTCCTTGGTTTGCGGGAAGGAGCCGATGGTTGTGGTCGGCAGCAGCGGCAGGCCGAGCGCCTCACGCTGCAGCCTCTGGCGTTCCGCGCGGGCAGGCTGACGAACGAAATCGTCGGCGGTCAGCGCGGCGAGACGCTTGGCGACCGCCTGGTCCGCGGTGACGCGGGTGCCGTCGAACAGCGCCTGGTTGTCGGCGAGCGCCTTGGCGTTGCGGCGTGCGGTATCGTCCTGGTCGGCGAGCACCGCGATGTCGTGCAGTTCGCCGAGCTTTTCCACAGCGAATGCGAAATGCTTGAGCACCTGCGGCTCGAGCCCGGTTTCCCCTTCGGTGCTGAACGGCACGTGCAGCAGGGAGCATGCGGTGGACACGGCGATGTTGTCGGTCTTGGTGTGCAGCGCGTCGATCACGCCGAGGCTGACGGCATAATTGTTGCGCCAGATATTGCGTCCGTTGACGACGCCTGCGAAGATGGTCGTACCCTCGGCGACACCGTACTTGTCCACGGCGGCGAGGTTCTCGTCCTTGCCTTCGATCAGGTCGAGCCCGATGCCGTCGAAGCCCAGCAGGTTCACGGTTTCGTAGATGTCGGCGATGTGGCCGAAGTACGTGTTGAGCAGCAGCTTGACCTTGCCTTCGCGTGCGGGCAGGATCTTGGAATACAGGCTCTTGAACAGTTCGACATCGCCGTCTTCCTTGTCGAGCACAAGGTACGGCTCGTCGAACTGCACCCACTGGGCGCCGAGCTCAGCGAACTTGCCGAGCACCTGCGCATAGACGGAGGCGATGTCGTTGATCAGGCCGCGGTCGAATTCGAGTTCCTCGGCCTGCGGGTCGCGGGCGAGCTTGAGGAAGGTGTACGGGCCGATGAGCACCGGCTTGGTGACGATGCCCAGCGCCTTCGCCTCGTTGAACTCATCGAACGGCTTGGTGCTGGCGAGGTGGATCTGGGTGGAGCTTTCGATTTCCGGCACGATGTAGTGGTAGTTCGTGGTGAACCACTTCTTCATCGGCAGCGCGGTCACGTCGCCCTTGTCGCCCTGATAGCCGCGGCCGATGGCGAACAGCGTGTCCTCGGGCTGGTCGAAGCCCAGGCGCTGGTAGCGCGCCGGGACCGCACCCAAGAGGATGGCCGTGTCGAGCATCTGGTCGTAATAGCTGAAATCATTGCTCGGGATGAGGTCGATGCCCGCGTCCTGCTGCAGCTTCCAATGGTTGGCGCGCAGCTGCTTCGCGGTGGCACGCACGTCGTCGAGCGTGCTGGCGCCTTTCCAGTACCCCTCGATGACCTTCTTGAGCTCTCGGTTGCTGCCGATGCGCGGGAATCCGGAAACCGAAGTCAATGCTGTCATATGGCTGTCCTCCACAATCGAAACGGATATCTATTGCAACGCGCTCACCATACCAAAAATCCGCGTAAGAAGGTCATCAGCCGATTGTGGGTGTCGTTATAAACCAGTTTTATACCTTCATGCGATTGCGGACCTCGCCACTACCTGTGCCAAGGAGCGACGCCTAGGCTTCCAGCCCGGCGTTCTGCGGATTCTCGCATACCTCGGCGTCTCGCGGTGACGACATCGCCAAGACCCGACATTGCCGGCGTAACCTCCGATCCGGCGACGAAGCGACCACGGACACCCGTCAGAGGAAAAACTTTGTCTGATATCAAAGTCCAGGTTATCGCCGCGAGAATGGACAGATACAGCCAGGCGAACGGCCGGCATGCCTTCCCGTGACAAGCCCGTTACCGATTCCGCGTATCTGCCCGCATGCCGTTGATGTAGCTGCCGGATCTCACCATCATGACCACTGCCATGATGAATACGATCAGGCAGACGGCGACTCCTGAAAGCTCGGTCATGGTGAACCGGAAGCCGGTCTGCCCCGTGCCGAACCGCCCGATTATCGCGGTTTCCAGGGAAAGCATGGCGACCATCGCGTAGATCAGATACCTAGGATAGTCGTATCCCTTGGAATCAAGCGCGATGAGCACACAGAAGCCGGCAAGCACGATGTCCATGAACAGCAATAGGGTGCCGCAGCTGCGATACCTGCGATACTCCTCTTGCAGATTGCAATCCCTGCGCTTGAACTCATATAATCCGCCAGTGAGGCGCGCAGGCATGCAAGAAACAGGTTGTAGCAGCCGAGCGTGATAAGCCACGCGGAACGCAGATACAGTCCCGAGAACAGATTGATGGCTGTATAGACAAGTTGATGAACAGGCCGATAACCAATGAGAGGGCGGTCCGGAATCGCTCATCGTCAAGATATTTCGCAATCATACGGCTGCGACGCAGTGTTGCCACCAACGCCGAATCGGTGATGCGACGCCGGGCTTTCGGGACCGCCATCTTGCGCAGCCGGTTGAGCAGCTCGATGAAGGCCACCAGCCCGTACACCGAATAGAGACAGGCTACGTAGGCGACAGGGGGTATCCGTATGCCCATCCAACGCATACCACAACAGGATCGCCGATGTCGCCACTACGGCAACACCGAGAAATACCAGGAGGTGCAGCAGCGTGTATCCGTGCTTCTTTCCCATGGGATCACTCCTGTCGGTCGCATCATGTTCCGGTGTCGCGCCTCTCCACCCGTTTCAGTCGCCAAAATCCTTGGGGCTGAGCACGGCGAACAGATCGGCGGCATGCACCTGCCAGCTCGAGAACGGCTTATCGGATCCGAACATCACCACCGATGCGGGGGACAAACCCAATTGAAGCAGATTGAGCAAAGACTGTTCCGAACGCTCTGATGCGATCCACTCACTGGCGATCGATACCGTCGGCTCATGCCCCACGACCATGAGTGTATGGTATTTGTCCGCCGTGCGGGCGATCTCATCGAACACGGCCTGGACCCCACCCTCATACAGGCTCTGCCGATAATCGACCTTGGGCCCATCACCGAACACCTTGAGCATCCGCTCCAGCGTCTGCTCGGCGCGCACCGCCCCGGAGCATGCGATCCGATCCGGGACCATGCCGAGCGATTCGATTCCGCGTGCCACGTTTTTCGCCTGACGGCGCCCTTTGTCGGTCAGTTCCCGGGCCCGATCGCCTGCCAGATTCGCAGGCTCTGTCTTCGCATGGCGCATCACGAGCAGCACATATCCATACTGGTCTGCTGTCTTGGCGATTTTCTTCAATGACTGTCCCATTCATGCCTCGTTTCCGCTACTTGTTCAGGCGTTTCCGTCCCGCGACGCAGCCGTTTCCGGCAGGGCCGTCCCGCCGTCATCGGCGTCTGCGCCATCATGCCCGTCATGCCGTAGGTTCGCCACCTGCGCGTCAAGATCCCGCAGCACCTTGCGCAGCTTGCGATCCGAGATGTCCCTGAGCTCGAGATCCTCGAGCTGCTCCGCACGCTGGGAAGCGTCGAGATCATCGATGTCGGTGGTCGTGTCCTTGGTCGCCCGGTCACGTTTGTGCAGCGCCTCGTATCCGTCGGCCATCGCACGGGAGACGACGAGGAAACCGGTATGCCCGATCATCTGGTGGCTTGGCCGGACGGCAAGCCCTTGCGCCTTCCAGCTGCGTTCAAGTGTCTCCTGGATGTCCGGCTCGGTCCAGCAGCCCGAGGCGCGCAACGCCTCGACCATACGGCTCATCTGGGTCGTGGTCGTGATATAGGCGATCAGGACACCGCCGGGGGCGATGACCCGATGCGCCTGGTCCAGGCGGTTCCACGGGTCGAGCATGTCCAGCATGATGCGGTCGTAACTGTGATCCGGCAGCGTCGACGCGACACTGTCGAAATCCCCGACCAGAAGGTCCCACCATGCCGGCCGCTCGCCGAAATACACGGTCGCATTGCCCAAGGCGACTTTCGCGAATTCCGGACGCATCTCGATGGTGGTCAGCGACCCCTCGGATCCGATCGCGTCCAGCAGGTTGAGGCTCATAGCACCTGACCCGGCACCGGATTCCAGCACGCGCATGCCGCTGCGGATATCCCCTAACTGGATGACCTGCGCGATGTCTTTCGGATACATGATCTGCGCGCCTCGGGGCATGGACAGGACATAATCGGCGAGACGCGGACGCATCACGGCGTACTCCCAGCCGCCTATCGCACGCGCTGATTTCCACGGTTTGCCCGCATCACGCTCGGGGTGTTGCTGGTTGACCTGCGCTTCCCGCTTCGCCCTGACCGTCGTGACCACGATGCCCTCGGTCTGTCCGATGACCTGGTCGTGCATGATCAGGCCGTGTTCGGTCTGGGTCGTCCCGCCCACGACCAGCTGGTCGGTGATCCGCTTGCCTTTCCGGTCGGTGAACTGTATTTTCTCGCCCGCCTGCAACGGTCCTCGGTTCGGCATGCTGTCCTTTCCCTGTCCTTTCCCTCGCATCATACGCTGTCGTTTTCCTCGTCTCTATGCTATCGCCGGCATCAGCGTACATGGCGGGACACCCCGGCCATGCCGCCTCGCCATACGGTCAGTAAGCGTAGGCGCCCCATCTGCCGTGCTCATGCGTGACGTTGAGCGGCAGACCGAATATCCTGCTCAGCCGCTCCGACGTGAATCCTTGTGGAAGGTCACCGGCGTAGACGATAGTGCCCGGCTGGGGATCCCCACCGGCGACATTGGTTTCGTAGGCATCTGCTTCCGAACCCTCGAGCCTGCCCATGATCGCGACATGGTCGAAGCCCTGCGGGATCTCCTCCAGACGATGCGTCACCAGGATGACGGTCCGGTCACGATCCTCCCTGCCGATCCTGGCGAGCGCCCGCAACGCGATCTCACGCCCGCCCAGATCGAGGCCTGTGGTCGGCTCGTCAAGAATCAGCAGTTGAGGATCGGCCATGAGGGCGCGGCAAATGAGCACACGCGTACGTTCGCCTTCGGACAGGCGGTACATCTGTTTGCCTTCGAGATAGGAGATGTTGAATTCCGCCATCAGCCGACGCGCTTTCTCATACTCCTGTGCGGTGTATGAGTCCCGCCATCGGCCGAGGGTCGCGGTGAGTGCGGTGACCACCGCGTCGAGCGGGTCCTCCCCCGGCGGCAGTTCGCGCGCAAGCGATGCCGAGCTCAGGCCGATGAGCGGACGATAGGAGAACACATCGACCTTGCCGAGCCGGTTGCCGAGGATGTCGACGGTTCCCTCGGAGGGGAACCCACGGGTGCTCATCATGTTCACCAGGGTGGATTTGCCGATGCCGTTGGGACCGAACAACACCCATTTCTCGCCACGTTTGATGGTAAGATTGACATCGGTGAGGATGACGCGCCCTCGCCGGCGGAATTCCACTCCTGACAGTCTGATAGCCGGCTCCGCTTCCGTCTGGCTGTCCTCCTGGATGTTCTCATGCCCCGGCATGCGTATATCTCCTATCACTGTGTATGTCCTTGTGTTTCCCGGATCCGCCGTCTTCCGGCAGCCGCGATTGTCCGTACCGGTTGCAGCCCACGGTCGACAACGCCGCGCGACGTTCGCCGGATGATTCGATGGTCAGGCGACGACGACCGCGGTGCCGCTTGCAGTGACCATGAGCATACCGCCGCCCTCGCCGAGGGTCTCGTAATCGATATCCACTCCGACAACCGCATTGGCGCCGTATTGTTGCGCCCGCTGCGCCATTTCGTTCAACGCCTCCTCACGGGCGCGGGTGAGCTCATCCTCATAGGACTGCGACCTGCCGCCGAAGAAATTCCTGGCACCGGCGAACATGTCCTTGACGAAGTTCACGCCGGAAACCACTTCGCCGAAGACAATCGGTTTGTATTCGACAATCCGGTGGCCTTCCACTGTCGGTGTCGTGGTGAGAATCATCGTTCCGCCTTTCAAGCAATTCAGGTCTTCCGCCGCGCCCGGCACGCTACGCCGGGCTACCGCCATTATACCGGCGGGATGGCTACGTCTCACGCGGCACCTGCTACATCAGATGGACAAGCACCATATAGCACAGCGTGCCCCCGACCATGGGGATAAGCATGTCTCGTTTCCACACGTACAATCCGGTGACGACCGACAAGGACACCAGTTCCGGCACGCCATGCGAACCGCCGGTGACGCTCACGTTCCTCAGACAGTAGACCACCAGAAGCCCGAATACCGCAGGGGCCAGCACCTTGCCGAGATATCTGACGACCGGCGGTATCGGGCGGGTTTCGGAGAACACCAGGTATGGGATGAATCGTGTCGCCACCGTGCCGAGAATCACGACAAGGATCGTGATCAGTTGCTGCTGCCAGGTCATCGTTCCCCCTCTTGATTGTTCCTACGTTCCAATGGGCGGCGTATGGCCAGCAACGACACGAGGATGATGATCATGGCCGGTATCATGAACCGGTCCGGGCCGAGCACCAGCAGTGCGGCGAGCGAGCCCAACACGCCGATCAGCTCGCAGATATGGTCGGTCATCATGTGCCGTAACGAGGTACCGTCCTGGAACCACTGCTGCAGGAAGATCACCATGAACATGGCGGTCATCACGAAATCAAGGCCTCGGACATCCACGGTGATCATGCTGCCGAACAGCCCGCCGGCGGCGCTGCCGATCACCCAGTACATCTGGTCGAGCAAGGAAACCCAGAAGTAGAACCATCCGCGGTCGACATGCCGGTCCGGTGGGATACGCGCGGAATAGTTCACCGAAAAGGTCTCATCGCTCGTCGCGAAGATGAGATACGCTTTCTTCCATCCCATATTGCGGTATCTGCCAAGCATGGCGATCCCATAGAACAGATGGCGCGCCCCGACGACCACCGCCGTGAGGAATGCCGATAGCGGGTTGAACGATGATGACAGGATCCCGACAAGAAGGAATTCCATCGATCCGGTATAGATCACCAACGCCGTGACCATCGGAAGCCAGAACGGGAATCCGTGTGTCGTCATCAGCACCCCGTATGTCAGCCCAAGGAACAGGTATCCGGTCAACACCGGTAATGTGTTCGGCAAAGCCCAACGCAAGGCAGTGAATATTGTGTTGCGTCCGGATTCCGATAACGCCGCCGGCGCCATGCGATCATCATTCTCGGGTACGGCAGGATGATCCACGCCCGTATGCTCCTTCAAAAGCCCTTCCCTTCCCGGCATGGCAGCCGATGATTGCGCTGCGCCATACTTCACAGGACATGTCAGAAGCCGCCAGGCGGAACAATACCGCCAGGCGGCTTCACGGTCAATGCGATGTCGGTTTGCGGCCGGTATCGCTATTTCTTACGCGGCACGTAGATTTGATGATCGATGAGATCCTGGTAATGCTCGACGATCGCCTGCCTGCGCGCTTTCAGGCTTGCGGTGAGCATGCCGTTCTGCTCGGTGAAGGTGTCCGGCAGAATCTCGAATTTCCTGATTGATTCGGCCCTGGATACCAGCTCGTTCGCCTTGTTGACAGCACGCTCGACCTCAGTGTAGATAATCGGGTTGCGGCTCGCCTCGGCAAGATCCTTGCACGGTTCGGCACCCTGTGATTCAAGCCAGGCATTCGCATCAGCGAGGTCAATGGTGATGAGCGCGGCGATGAACGGCTTGCGGTCACCGATCACCACACACTGGTCCACGACCGGGGAGGTCATGACGCTCGCTTCGACCTCCCCCGGAGACATATTCTTGCCTCCTGCAGTGATGATGATGTCTTTCTTGCGCCCGGTGACCTTGATGAAACCGTCGTCACTGATATCGCCCAGATCGCCGGTATGCAGCCATCCGTCGACTATCTGGCTTTCGGTAATCTCAGGGTGGTTATGGTACCCCTTGCACACCGCCGGGCTCTTGATGCACAGCTCGCCGTCATCAGCGACCGCGAAGCTGACGCCCTGGAACGGTTTGCCAAGCGTACCGATGCGATAGCCGACCGTAGGGTTCACACAAGCGGGAGCGCAGGTTTCCGTCATACCGTACCCTTCGAGCAGCGGCAGGCCGACGCCGTTGAAGAAATGGGCGATTGACGCATCCAATGGGGCACCGCCGCACACGGCATACTCGCAGCTGCCGCCGAACACGTCCATGATCTGCTGGTAGACCAGTCGGTCGTACACCGCATGCTGGATGCGGAGCCCCAGCGGAATGCCCTCGTCGGACTGCTGGGCTCGAGACCATGCCCGAGCCACTTGTGCTGCACGGGCGAAGATACGACCCTTCGTTCCTTTCCCGGCCTTCTGTGAGGCGGCGTTGTAGATCTTTTCGAAGACACGCGGGACAGCGAGCACGAAAGTCGGCTTGAACGCCTGGAAGTCGGCGAGCATGGTCTTGAAATTGCTGGACAAACCGAGAGTCACATTCCCCGCGAAGCACACGTACTGCATGTACCGCGCGAACACGTGGGCCAACGGCAGGAACAGCCAGAGCCGGCGTCCGGGCTTAGTGACGACATCGGGCATGGTGATGGTCCCCGACATCACGATGAACACGAAATTCCCGTGGGTGAGCTCGATACCTTTCGGGGTTCCCGTCGAGCCTGAGGTGTACACGATGGTTGCCAGGTCGTCGCCCCGCACCGCTCGCGCACGCTCATAGAACTCTCGATCGGAAACGCCCTTGCCGAATGCCTCGATAGCATCGAGCGCATCAATACCGATGACATACACGTCACCCAGGTCAGGGCATTCCTCCCGGACGGATTCAATCTTGTCACGCTGCATGTCATCTTCGGCAAACGCCATGCGAACGTTGGAATCGTTGAAAATCATGCGCACCTGTGCCGGTGAATTCGTCTCGTACACCGGGACGGTCACCGCGCCGATTGACATGATCGCCAAGTCAAGGGCGGTCCACTGCCAAGACGTATGCGCGATGATGCCCACGGAATCCCCGGGCATCACCCCTCGCGCGATCAGCCCCTTGGCCAGCGCGACAACGGTATCTTTGAATTCAAGGGCCGTGAAGTGCCGCCACATACCAGAATCGTCCCGATATTCGATCAGGGTTCCTTCCGGCGTCCGCTCAGCACGATCCTCAAGAATGGTGAAGATACCACGATCAGAGTCAATCGGGGTAGTAAGAGGCTCGGCATATTCCTTGACCATGTGACTTGTCATGAATTCTCCCTGACAACAATCGTTGCCGACTACCATGCACGCCCGTTGCACGAGGACATGAAGTATGGACAATGTACAGTACAGGATTATTGTAATCGAAGGTGTCAATATTCAGACAGGGCCTCGACGTGTCCCTGCACGGACCGACGATGACAGGTTGTGGGCCGGAATGCGCGTCCCGAATCGGGTGCAGAGAGTTGTGGCCTCAGGCGCGTCACGGTTTCGGATCCTTATGCCGCCACGCTCAGACTTTGCACGGATTGGTGTCCGGAAAAACAGCGCGGACGAGTTGCGTCTCATATAGCGTTTGGGCGGTTCGAATGGGCTGCGCCGTGTATGCCCGGGTATGCGCTGCGCTCGGGATGGGAGGCATCCTGTCCCGTCTGTGGGCCGATGTGTCGGTTTGCGTATATCCGGGCATGCGTTCGAAGGATCCCGGGGGTCTGTGCCGTGTGCCATGGCGGTGCGCGTGGGTTGCGTCCGATGTGCGGTTGTGGTGTCGGTGTCCGTGGGTTTTTCGCGGTGTGCGTGCGCGTGGACGGGTGTGTCGGGCGTGTCCGTCCCCGGGTTCCCAGGGTGCGTATGGGAACGGTTCCGGCGGGCGTGGCGCCTTTCGGTGTTCGTGGGTTGTCCTT
>NZ_JBBHLY010000011.1:0-108377 GCF_037482445.1 Bifidobacterium thermophilum | reverse complement strand
CCGCGGTGCGACGGACCGGTCGCACAGCGGACAGATAGCCAGGCCGAACGGGATCACGGCGAACGACACTCAGCCACCATGCAACGGACCAGTCACACAACAGGCAGACAGCCGAGCCGAGCAGGGCACATGGCAACGGTATTCAACAGTCGTGCGACAGGTCAGTCACACAACAGGCAGATAGCGTTCCCAGCAGGCGATCAACGAACCATATCCCGTTGCCGTGTAACCCACCAGTCACACAGCGGACAGATAGCGTCCCCGGCAGGCGATCAACGAACCGTACCCCGCCGCGGTGCAACCAGCCAGTCACACCGCGAGCAGATTGCAGGCAGATAGCAGTGGCATCGGCATCAACATCGATTGCACCGAGCGATTGTACCGAGCCGTGGTGCGACCAGCCGATCGCACCACACGCAGATACCGGCGTTACCGCACGCACGACGGTTACCACGCACTTGTAAAGAGCAGGTGCGCGAACACGTCTGACGTTACCACACGCACGACAGCTACCACACGCACCCGTTTTCAAAGTGCAAGTGCAACACCTCGGCTAGGGTTGTAGGTTGAAAGAAAAAAGCAAGCCCTAGAAAGGTGTTGCACCGATGTCATCCTACAGCCACCTGACGGCAAGCGAGCGGGTCATGATCGACAGGCTCCGTTTCCGCGAGCACCGGACGATCCGCCAGATCGCGGAGGTGATCGGGCGCAGCCCGTCCACCGTCAGCCGCGAGTTGAGGCGCAACCTGTGGAACCCGTCCAACGAGAACGAGTCGTACCGCCCGTACCGTCCCGCGCGTCTGAAGACCGGAGCGTGGACCGGCGGGCCGTACTATTGCGCGCTGACCGCGCAACGCCTGGCCGGCAAGCGGCGCGAACGGTGCGTACGCCGGCGGCGCATGTCATGCGACCGGCTGGTCGCGTGGGTCATGGACGCGCTGCGGCGCGGCTGGTCGCCCGCCACGATGGCCGGCAGGCTGCGCCTGGAGTTCCCCGACGACCCGTTGATGCGGGTCAGCCATGAGACGTTGTACGCGTGGGTGTACCGGCAGGCGGCCGACGGGACGCGCGACCTGCGCGCCTACCTGCCGCGCGGCCATCGCAGGCGGCGGACGCGCAAGGGGCGGCGCGGGCGGCGCATCCCCATCCCGGCGCGCGTGTCGATCCACGAACGGCCCGCCGCGGTGCAATCGCGTCGCGAGTTCGGGCACTGGGAGTCAGACACGGTGATCGGCGGCGGGGTCACGCGCCGGTGCATCAACACGCAGGTCGAACGCAAGACCCGTTTCCTGATCGCCACGCTGGTCGATTCGAAGGAGGCGGCCGCGACCGCGGCCGTCGAGGCGCGTGTGTTCGGCGCGCTGCCGCCCGCGGCCAGGATCAGCCGTACATGGGACAACGGCAGCGAGTCCGCGCTTCACCTGCTGGTCGACGAGTCGGCGGGCATGCCGGCCTATTACGCGGACCCGTACAGCTCGTACCAGCGGGGCAGCAACGAGAACCGCAACGGCATGATCCGCCGTTACCTGCCCAAGGGCACGAGCCTGGACGACCTGGCCCAGGACGAGCTCGACGAGATCACCCGGCGGATCAACAACACGCCCCTGAAGGTCCTCGGATGGCTCACGCCGGCGGAAGCGTGGGACGAGCAGATGGAACGACTCGCCGCCCAGGGCACACCCGTCCCCGGGTACTCCGTACAATCAACCCCAACCCACACCCCAAGGCGATGTTGCACTTCAAACTAGAAAACGGGGCACGGCACACGTGTAGCCCCGACACACATCGCGACGCGAACAGCACGACACGAACAGCACGACGCAAACAGGACGACACTACGGACAATTCCCCAAATTCCGCGACATTCCGCGGTATGCTAGCGAACGTACGTACCATCGCATAGGAATACGCGGGCCGTCAGACCGGTCCGGCGGTCGCAGAGCATGACGAAGGGAGAGCCAATGAACCGGCCGGTGCTGTACACCGACTTCGACGGGGTGCTCAACGCGTTCCCCGACAAGGAAATCCAAGACAACGGCGGGGTCGGGCACACACAATGGCTTGACGACGACGATCCCCGTGCACAGCTCTATAGCACAGAACGCGCATTCGTGCTCACCGGCGACGACATCGTGCGCACCCCATGCGGCTACTATCGCATCCGCTGGTCGCGCAACATCGCGCAGACCCTGCACCGACTCGCATCCGAAGGCGATATCGAACTCAACTGGCTGACGACCTGGCAACCATACTGCTCGCGGATTCTCGACCCGCTGCTCGGCTGGGACCCGCACATCGAACACACCGCCATCTGGTACGACCCCATCTCATACGAACGCCGGTACACCGGCAAACTGAGCACGGTATTCTCCCGAGTACGTTTCGAAACCACCCAAGCCAACCCATCACCGGTCATCTGGCTGGATGACGAGGAATGCTACGAAACCGCGGCGGACAGAATCCGCGCACTCTCTCCCAAAGCGCCCGTCCTCATGGTGCGGCCGGACGCCCGAATCGGAATCAGCCGCCGGCAGTGGCGCATCATCCAGAAATTCATCAGGAAGCCTGAGACATTCCCCGAACTGACACTCGACGAGGAGCCGACCATCCGCGAGTATCCGGGACATCTCGGATTCTGATTCCGTCCCTCGGACCAGCGCATGGAGTGTGCCTCGCGGCCACCTGCGATATCTGTAGTACCTGTCTGCCTGCAGCACCTGCCGCAGCGCATCTCGCGCTCAGGGTTCGATGGTTCGACGTGCCAGGTGACAGCAGCAGCATCGTTGATATTCCGCGGTGCATACAACCGGAAACAACCGGCGATCACCCAACATTGAAGCCCGGCTGCGCCATAATAAAACCGCAGAATTTGAGGCGTGTCTGTAAATTTGACACCGTGGTACAACTGTGTATCATGTCAAGTAATGGTACACAGTTGCACCAGGTAGTTACCTACACGATTCCAAGGAGCAGCGTTATGAGGATCCGCTAGGCTGATACAACGATGTATCACACAGGCATTGGCAATCTCTTTGCCAATCAAATCACCAAAGAGATTGCCAATGACACTGCGGCATACACCGTCCATCAACCATCGCCGGGCTGTCATCCTCCCGGCACACGGCAGATCGTCACACGCCCATCCCCGAATCACTGACCGCCAGCCCAACACGCCGGCGGCCCGGCTGCCAAACGAGACATCGTACGTCCCGCCAGGCAGCGTTCCAGCAACAACCACATCAGAAGAAACAGACAGAGCAGTCAGAGGGAAACATCATGAACAACACACAGAAAGCCCTGGCGGCACTCACCGCGGCAGCAACCATCATCGGCCTCGCAGCCTGCGGAGGCGGTGACAGCACCGCAAACAAAGGCGGCACCGGAGACGCCAGCAAGGCGAGCCTCGTCTTCTGGGGCTGGGATACCGGCCACACCATGACCAGCCTCATCAAGGACTTCCAGAAGGAAAACCCCGGAATCACCGTCAAATTCAACAACACCGGCACCGCCTCCGACACCCAGACCGCACTGAGCAACGCCATCGCCGCAGGCAAGGGCGCCCCCGACGTGGTCATGCTCGAAGACCCGACCGTCACCCAGTTCGCCGTCACCGGAGACTTGGCGGACCTCAGCCAGTTCGGCGCCACCAAGCTAGCCGACGACTTCACCGCAGGACCTTGGAACAAACTCCAGTACAACAACAAGCCGTACGCCCTGCCCATCGATTCCGGCCCGGAAATGTTCTTCTACAATGACGCGGTCTTCAAGAAGGCGGGCGTCGACGGCACCAAGATCAAGACGTGGGACGACTATTACGAAGCCGCCAAGAAAGTCAAGGCCATCGGCTCGTACATGACCAACAACTCGGGCTCCTCCATGGAATACCAGCCGTTCACCGCGCAAGCCTGGCAGGCGGGCGCCCAGCCGTGGAAAGTCAGCGGGGAGAACATCACCATCAGCATGACCAAAGACGCCGGCATGAAGAAGTACATCGCCTTCCAGCAAAAGCTCATCGACGAGGACCTTATCGACACGAAGACCGCCAACTGGTCCGACAGCTGGAACCGCGAGCTCAACGACGGCACCATCGCATCGCTGACCATCGGCGGCTGGATGCCCATCAACCTCATGAACGGCGCCCCCGACCAGGCCGGCAACTGGCGGGTCGCCCCGATGCCGCAATGGACTGACGGCGAGAAGGCCGCGGCCGAAGACGGCGGTTCCGCCCTGGCAGTCGTCAGCCAGTCCAAGCAACAGGCCGCTGCCTACAAGTTCGCTGAGTACCTCACCCACGGCAAGGGTGCGCAAACCATGGCCGACACCGGCACCTTCCCCGCCCTCAAGAGCATCCTGAATTCGAAGGACTTCACCGATCCGAACACCGAAGCGAACAAGAAGGTCAACGCGTACTTCGGCGGCCAGAACGTCAACGAAGTCCTTGCTGAATCCGCCCAGCGCAAGGTATCCAAGTTCTCCTACCTGCCGTACAACCCGTTCGCACAGTCCAGCTTCGGCGACCAGATCTCCAAGGCATACAGCAAGGAAATCACCCTCGAACAGGCCTTCGCCAACTACGGCAAGGCACTCACCGACCACGGCAACCAGCAGGGCTACACCGTGACCGACAAGGGCTGACACCCGACTGACACCAGACCTGCCCCGGCGGCAGCCGCACAGCCGCACACGAGAGGCGGGAACAGCCCACAGCCGTCCCGCCTCTCGTCTTCCGCACGCGACACCGTCTTCCAAACCGTTCGCAACACACGGAATCACACGGCATCCCAAACCAAACGCAACGACGCGTGACTCGAGAGCCGCATCAATACAAAAGAAGGAAATCATGACCCAAGCAGCAGCAACCGCAGCCGCAACCGCCCCGGCACAGCAATCCGCGAACGATGCACCGGTCAACAAGCACAAGGCCGATTGGCGCGGATGGAAATTCATGTGGCCATTCGCCGCGGTATTCATCTTCGTGTTCATCATCCCCATCCTGTACGCCATCTACATCAGCTTCTTCCAGAAGCGCATGATCGGCGGCACAAAATTCGTCGGATTCGCCAACTACATCCGCCTGTTCCATGACCAGCAGTTCTGGAGCGCAGTCAGCCGCGTGGCGCTGTTCACCGTCATCCAGGTGCCAATCATGCTGTTCCTCGCGGCAGCCATGGCCTTGGCCCTCGACTCGATGAAACTGCACGGCACGAAATTCTTCCGTATCTCCACCTTCCTGCCCTACGCGGTCCCCGCAGTCGTCTCCACCCTGATCTGGGGCTTCATGTACGGGGCGAAATACGGTCTCGTCGGCTCCTTCAACAGCACCTTCGGCACCCATCTCGACCTGCTCGCCCCGAACGTACTGCTCGCCTCCATCGGCAACGTCGTGACCTGGGAGTTCACCGGCTACAACATGCTGATTTTCTACAGCTCGCTGTCCACCATCCCCCACGCCTTGTATGAAGCGGCATCGATTGACGGTGCAAGCGAATGGCAGACCATCAAATCCATCAAACTGCCGGAACTGAAGAGCAGCCTCGCCATCACCGTGATCTTCTCGATCATCGGCTCCTTCCAGCTGTTCAACGAGCCGTCCATCATGCAGAACATGGTGCCCGGCAACGCCATCAACACGTACTACACGCCCAACATGTACGCCTACAACCTCAGCTTCGCCGGCGGGCAAAGCAACTATGCGGCGGCGCTCGCGATCACGATGGCCGTCATCACCATGGTCATCGCCTACGTCGTCCAGCTCAAGAGCATGAAGGAACAGATGAAGTGACGCCCGCCTGTCCGCGCCCGGCAACGCAGCCTCAGCACGGACCCGCGCCGGCCTCCACTCATCCAAACAACAAGAAGGACCCATCATGAGCAACACAGCTTCAGTCAGCACCGTCAGCACACCAATCCAGCATCAACCGCAACCAGCCCTGACCGCACGACAAGCCGAACGCGCAGCAAGGCAAGCGGAAAAGGCCCGCCAGCGCAGAGTAGCCAAAGACGAAGCCGCGGAACGCAAGCGCGCCGCAAAAGCCGGCTTCGCCAACGTGGCCAACCCGCGCCGAAGCACCCTACTGACCCTCGTCTGCGGGATCTTCGCCGTCTACTGTCTCTTCCCCTTCGTCTACCTCGCCATCAACGCGACCAAGACGCAATCCGACTTCACCTCGACATTCGGCCTCGGATTCGGCCACACCTTCGCCCTGTGGGACAACATCAGAACCGTCTTCACTTACGACGGCGGAATCTTCGGACGCTGGCTGCTCAACACCCTGCTGTATGTCATTGCAGGCGCGGGCGGCGCGACCCTGCTGGCCATCATGGGCGGCTATGCGCTCGCGAAATTCCGGTTCCCCGGCCGCAAAGCCGTATTCGCCGTGATTATCGGCGCGATCTCCGTGCCCGGCATCGCCCTGGCGGTCCCCCAATTCCTGCTGTTCGCCCAGCTCAACCTCACCAACACGCCCTGGGCGATGATCATCCCTTCGCTCATCAGCCCATTCGGCCTGTACCTCATGTGGATTTTCAGCGAGCAGGCCGTACCGACCGAACTGCTTGAAGCCGCACGCGTCGACGGCGCCTCCGAGCTGCGCACCTTCTTCCAGGTGTCCTTGCCGCTGCTGTCGCCCGGCATCGTGACCACCTCGCTGTTCACCATCGTCGCCACGTGGAACAACTACTTCCTGCCGCTCATCATGCTCAAGGATTCCAACTGGTACCCGCTGACCATCGGTCTCAACCAGTGGAAGGACCAGGCATCCACCGCAGGCGGGCAGGCGATCCAGAACCTCGTGATCACCGGGTCGCTGATCACCATCATCCCGCTGGTCATCGCGTTCCTGTGCTTGCAGAAGTACTGGCAGTCCGGACTTGCAGCGGGCGCAGTCAAGGAATAGATGACCGACCCAACCAGCAATACCAGCAAATCAAGCGATACCAGCAAAAACCCGCACAATCAGCACAATCACCAAGGCTGGGGCGCAGCCCAGACCACCGCACCCCAGCCGACCCATCGCACAGCACAGCATCGGAGCGTGATCATATGCGACGCACCTTCCAATGGCCAGCAGTACTCAGCCCAGCCTCGCATGATGGCGAAACCAAGCGAGGCAGGCGCCCCTCCACAGATATGGCAACAGAGAACCGGCGCAACCGCATCATCTTCGGCGGCGACTACAACCCCGACCAATGGCCGCAATCCGTGTGGGACGACGACATCAGGCTGATGCGCGAAGCGGGCGTCAACACCGTCGCTCTGGCAATTTTCAGCTGGGACCGCATCCAGCCAGAAGAACACCGTTGGGATTTCGATTGGCTCGACCTGATTATCGACAAACTCGGGCACGCCGGCATCGCCGTCGACCTCGCATCCGCAACCGCAACCGCCCCTCTATGGCTGTACGAAGCCCATCCGGAGGTCCTGCCGCGAGACAAATACGGGCATGTGGTCGGCCCCGGCGCCCGGCAGTCCTGGAGCCCCAACAGCCCGGTGTTCCGCGAATACGCGCTCACCATGTGCCGCAAACTCGCCGAACGCTACGGCCGCAACCCCTACGTCGTCTCCTGGCATATGGGCAACGAGTACGGCTGGAACAACCGCGAGGACTACTCCGATGACGCCCAGCGCGCCTTCCGCGACTGGTGCCGGCGCACATACGGCTCAATCGACGCACTGAACGCCGCCTGGGGCACCACGTTCTGGGGACAGGAAATCCACGATTTCGACCAGGTGCTCATCCCGCGCTACATGGGCGCGGACGCGATGGTCAATCCCGGTCAGCAACTCGATTTCGAACGTTTCGGCAATGATGCGCTCCTCGACTTCTACAAGGCCGAGCGCGACGCCATCGCGCAAATATGCCCGGACAAGCCGTTCACCACGAATTTCATGATCTCCACCGACCAATGCCCCATGGATTACGCGCAATGGGCGGACGAAGTGGATTTCGTGGCCAACGACCATTACTTCCATGAAGGAGCCCTGCACCTGGACGAGTTGAGTTGTTCAGACGCGCTCGTCGACTCGCTGGCCCTCAACCGCCCATGGTATGTGATGGAACATTCCACCTCGGCAGTCCAATGGAAACCGCTCAACGCGCGCAAACGCAAGGGCGAGCTCACCCGCGACGCGCTCGCGCACATCGCCATGGGCGCCGATGCCATCAACTTCTTTCAATGGCGTGCCTCGGCCTTTGGCGCCGAAGCTTTCCATTCGGCCATGCTCCCCCACGCGGGCGAAGACACCGCGCTCTTCCGGGAGGTCTGCACACTCGGACACACCCTGGAGCAGCTCGCGGACGCAGGTCTAGCGGGCAGCAGACTGCAACGCAGCGACACCGCCATCCTCTTCGACGCGCAATCGCAGTGGGCGACGCGCTCGCAAACCCTGCCGAGCCGCAAACTCGACCATTGGCATGACGTTCGCGACTGGTATCAGGCGTTCCTGAACACCGGCATACGCACAGACGTGGTGCCATTGGCATACGACTGGAGCGGATACCACACCATCGTGCTACCCACCGTCTTGATGCTCAGCGATGCCAACACCCGCAGAATCCTTGATTTCGCGCAAGCCGGCGGCACAGTGGTCGTCGGGTACGCCACCGGGCTGGTGGACGAGCACTTCCACGTCGGACTGGGCGGATACCCAGGGGCCGGTCAGGGATTGTTGCGCTCCATGCTGGGGATTCGCGGCGAGGAGTTCAACATCATCGGCCCCCAAGCCGATGGGGATGCCGACGCGATCGCATTGACGACGGCCGAGGCGGTTTCTGACCCCACCAACAGCCACACCACCGCGACGAGCCGACTGTGGCAGAACGTCATCAGCGTCACCGACCCGCATGCGCAAACGCTTGCCTTCTATCACGGCGACGCCGCCGATGATTGGAACCTGGACGGCGTACCGGCGATCACCCGCAACCGGGCCGGCAAGGGTATCGCGTATTTTCTGGGATGCGATCTTGACGTCAACGACCTCACGACGTTCATTCGTCTCAACCTCGACACGACGAACACACACGCCAATCCGGACGTGCTTCACACCGTGCGTATCGGCGACACCGCTGCCTTTGACTTCTACTTCGCCCGCGGCAAGCAGGGCGCGAAAATCAGCCAGGTATCGGGCGAACCGCTCGTCATATTCCGTGGCTCACCCGGCTCCGACACCGGCTCATACACATTGCAACGCAACGGCGTGCTCATCACCAGAACCAACCATCCGGTATCTGGCTCAAAGGAGTAACCAATCCGCGCGATATCCCGACACATACGTTAGAATCAGACGAAAACGGAGGCGATATGAGCGAATCAGCACAGGGCAAGAAACGCGCGACCTTGCGCGAAGTGGCCGAAGAAGCCGGAGTCTCGCTGAAAACCGCCTCCAACGTCATCAACCATTCGGGACGCATGTCCGACGCCACGCGAGAGAAAGTCCAGAACGTCATCGACAAGCTCGGATACCGCGTGAATGTCGCCGCGCGCAATCTCAACCGCGGCCACACCGGGGTCATCACGCTCGCCGTTCCCAGCCTAACTCCGACGTATCTGTCAGAACTCGCCAATAAGGTCATCGACGCAGCTCGGGCCCGCGGATACTCCGTGTACGTGATCACCTACGCCGAAGACCCTGCAGCCGGCGTGCGCTCACTTCTCGCCAATTTCAACACCACCGTCTCCGACGGGATGATCCTGTCTATTTCGGAAGCCGATGATTTGACCGAAGACGATCTTGACGTGGAATATCCCCTCGTCTGCCTCGGCGCCCGCTCCACCCATGGCAAAGCCGACCATGTCACCACCGACGACGTGCAAGCCGCCAGGCAAGCCGCCGGATTCCTGATTGACCATGGCTCAAGCCAACTCGCCGTAATCGGCGCCCGCAACGGGTCCAAGAATCCGGCGCTCGCATTGGAAGCGACAGAAGGCAACGCCCAGTTGCGGTTGCGCGGCGTACTTGAGGAATGTGCAGAGCGCGGGCTATCGCTCGACCCGCATCTGATCGGCGACACCGGCAACGACTGGTCGATCGGGTCGGGGGCACGGATGGCGCAACACCTCATCGACACCGGCATCCCGTTTGACGGAATCGTCGCATTCAACGACCAGCTGGCGATGGGCGCACTGTTCACGCTCGCTTCCAACGGTATCGCCGTCCCCGACGGCGTACAGGTCATCGGGTTCGACAATATCGACGAAGCCGCGTATTTCCAGCCGCCGCTGACCACCATGGATTCGATGATTGACTGGATTGCGCCCACATCCGTCGAGCGGATCCTCGAGCGGATCGGCAGCGACAAGCTGATCAAGCCGAAGGATATCGTGCGCGCGACCCGGGTAATCCGCCGGGCGACCACCCGGGCGTAAGGCGACAGGCCGCCCGCGCCGCATCACCGTACAAACAGCACGGCGAAATACGCCAGCGTGACCACGATGCCGCCGATCAGACCGCCCAGATGGGCCCACATGTTGATTTCCTTATTCGTCAGGCCTGGTGCGATGCACAACGCCACGTTGAGCAACACCGCTTTGAAGTCAAGGAACTGGTTGAGCCCGGGAACGAATAGCATCGCCACATAGACGCCCAACAGACCGCATATCGCACCGGAGGCCCCTGCGGACACCACATAGTATTCGCCGCGGGATTTCTGGACCCGCCATGTCAGCAGGTTGCCGCACAATCCGGAAACGAAATACACCACCAGCATGAACAGGGACCCACCCAGCAGGCCAGAGCCGAATATTCGCTCAACCAGCACACCCAGATTGAACAGGGACAACATATTGCACGCCAAGTGGGTGATGCCGAAATGCACGAACATCGATGTGATCATGCGCCACCATTGGCCATGTTCGAGGTCCCAGACCGTCATCGCACCAAACCGACGGGCAACGTCGATATTCGTGCTGCCGCCGGCGACGGTTTCGATGATGAACACAATGACGTTGATTGCAATCAGAACGAATGTCGCCAGGGCGATGGTCGCCGCCGTCTGGGCAATAGTGTCCATCGTGGGCCTCCTTCACTACGCGTTTCACCGCAACGGCCCATTACCGGAGCGGTGCGCCCCGTTCCGTACCCTCGGATTTCAGGGACCGCCGGCATTTTCCGGCTGCGGATATCCCAGTGCGGATACCTCGGTTGCGGATACCTCGACTGTACCGCCGGGCGGGGTCAAGGAACGGGCGGTTTGAGCCAGTGTGCCCAGGTCTTGTCCGGACTCGAACCACAGCAAAAGTCGCTGCAATCATGCCACCGCGAACTTCCCGACGCGGGAGTACAGTGTCTTGCACGTCACCGCTTGACGTGCAGGCCATCCACGCCCGTGTCGGCAACGCGAACGGGAATCGTCCAGGTGCAGGGAAGGAGGACGCCATGAACCGCCCGGTCATCTACACCGATTTCGATGGCGTCCTCAATGCCTTCCCCGACAGCAAAATCCAGCGTCGCGGCGGAGTGGGGCACACCGGGTGGCTCAAGCCCGACGACCCACGCGCGTCCTTGTACAGCTGTAATCGCGCGTTTCCGCTGACCGGCAATCTTGTGGTCGAGGTGCCGCCCGGCAGATATCGTCTCCGCTGGTCACGCGAGCTGGCTGACGGTTTTTACAAGCTCGCCGTCGCCGGCATGATCGAACTGGCCTGGCTGACCACTTGGCAGCCGTATTGCCTCAACACTCTCGACCCTGCGCTCGGCTGGAATCCGGACATTGTACATACCGTACGCTGGTACGATCCCGTCACCAATCAGGGACGATTCTCCGGCAAACTCGACACGATATTCTCCCGCCTGCGCTTCGAGACCTACCAGGAAGACCCGTCGCCAATCATTTGGCTTGATGACGAGGAATGCTACCCTGCGCGAGCCAAGTACATCGAAACGTGGAAGCCTGCGGCGCCCCTGCTGATGATTCGCCCGGACGAGCGCATCGGCATCTCACGCCGGCAGTGGCTGATTATCCAAGATTTTGTCCACCATCCGGACGAGTATCCGCCCGTCACTCTTGACGAGGAACCAACCATCCGCGCCCATGCCATGCATCACGGGCTATGAGCCCGACTTCCGACGGCCTCGCCACACCAGATATCCGATTCCCCCGCCGATAACAAGTCCGCCGGCAGCGAGCGCAATCCAGCACCACACCCGCGTCGTCGGTCCCGCATGCGATGTGCGCCCCCGACCAGCCTCCGCCGTAGCGTTCGGCACACGCACCCCGGAGACCAACAGCCGGTGCGTATTGACGCCATAGGGCGTGCAGGTCATCAGGGTCACCCGATCCTCGGTGCTGGAAATCCGCAATATCGCGGTGTCCTCCGGCTTGATCACCGTCACCAGGTCAACGCGGTATGTCATCGTCGTGCCAAGCACCGTCAGGAAAAAGCGGTCGCCGACAGCCATCTCATCGAGCCGAGTGAACATGGACGCCCCGGCAAGCCCGCGATGTGCGGTAATCACCGCATGGGTCGATGAGCCGCCCACCGGCAGGCTCGTTCCCATCAAATGCCCGGCCCCCGAGGACAACACATCCGACGATGTGCCGTGTCTGATCGGTAAATGGATCCCTATCGACGGAATCGAAATGGTGCCCATCACCCCATCCGGGGTTTCAAGCGCCAATCGATACGCTTCGGCGGCTTGGCTGTCTTGGGCGACACCGAGTGTCGGCTGCCCGCTTGCGGCCAGCCAACGGTTGTATGCCTGTGCTTGGGCGAGCGCCCGGTCGCGTTTTGCGCTCGGCCACGCCGCCACGGCGCGTTCATGATCGTCCGCGATTGCGGCGAGGCGTCCCGTTGACCATGCGCGCACAATCGGCGGGAGCAGAATCAGAACTATTGCCGCGGCAAGGAGCATAGCAGCCACAATCCGCATGGCGATGATTCGCCGTTTCACCGGCATGCCCCGCATGTGCAGGCAGCCCGCATGGCTTCGATGGTCCGCTCAAGCTCCACGATTCGCCGGATTTGCTGGGAAATGAGCACGTCACGCAGGTCCTCCGATTGCCGCCTGTCCGGCTGTGATTGCTGGTCGGCGGCCGCACGGGGGTTCATGGCCGAATTCGAATTGCGGGCAACGCCCATGGCTGATGTCGCCGCCGCTGAAACCATCCGCGTCGAGGACGAAGCAGGTATGGCGGATGCGGCTGGCGAGGCAGGCACACCGGACGTGGCATACGCACTAGGCGCCACCGGAGAAGCCGATGCTGCAGCCCTTCTCCCACCGACGCCGGCACCCGTCCGCATATGTGTCTGCGCTTGGCGCCAACGGTCGAGATCCCGCTCGTACGCCTCATCTTCAGCAAGCTGTTCAGGCGTCTCCTCCATGCCGATGTTGCGCCACCGGGCGATGCACCGCTCAATCCGCTTGTATCCGATCAGGGCGGAATCCAAGCCGGCTTCGCGGAAAATCCGCGCCGGCGATTTGCCTTGCCGATATTGGCGCATGCAGACGCGCTTGAATGCTTCCGTATACCGTATTCTGCCTGCACTGACCGCGACTACTGCCGGAAGGGATCGCAGATATCGCAGCTCTTCCGCGGTGAATGTGCCGTCCGGCAGGTCCAGCCGTTGTCGAGCACGGCTGAGTTGTCGCAAAACCAGCAGGCGATGTGGCGCTGTTCGCGTCATCGTCGTCTCCTTTTGTTCACGTTGGTAACGGTGTTCATTTCCGGTTCGGTGCCGGCCGGCTTCCCCCGCCAGCCGGCAACCGTCCCGGAACGGCATTGGGGCAGCATAGTACCTGATGAAGCCTGAATATAAGCCCCGGGCGTACATCCGAACAGCACACCGTGTGCGATTGTGTTCGATTGCATGGCCTCGGCAGTTTCATCGGCTTGGGCCGCCCGCACGCCATCACATGCGTCGTTCCATCCTGCGGACGATGGCAAGCGAGACGCCGGCCAGCGCCAGAAGCACCGCCGCCGAACCCGCGATCACCATGCCGCCTGCCGCACCGGTCAACGGCAGTTCGGTCAACGATTTGACGTTGCGCACCCGGATGGCACCGTCCTCGTCCGCAGTGACCAGATCATACGGGTCGAGTCCGGTGTCGCTGAAGGTGACGACCGTACGCTGGCCTGTGGCATCGTAGGTGAGTGTCACTTTGAACGAACCGGTCACCTGCGCGGCCCCGTCGGCGACACGGGTCTCACGCACGGTGTACGTGCCGTCCTCCAGCCCGGAGAAGGTGACCCGGCCATGCTCATCGACATCTGCCGCGTAATCTTTGTTGTGCATCTGCACCGGCTTACTGTTGTCCGCGTCATACAGCGTGAAACGCGCACCGGTCACGGTGGAGCCGTCCGCGAAATACTTCTCGAATTGGAAGGTGTTGGTGTACACGTTCACCGGGGTGGATTTCCCGGACGCCACGCCGCCTACGGTCACTTGGGCGCAGTTTCCGGCCACTTGGTCGTCAGCGGCATGGTCGTTCACGGTGGCCTTGTAGGTGACGGTGAACGCTTCTCCCGCGGCGCTTTGCATGGTGTCCAGCACACTGCGGGCGATGGTGACGGTGAAGGTCGGGGCGGCCCCGTCCCCCACACCCTTGCCATCGACGGATTGCTCCGCCGGATCGACGGTGTAGTCGGCGGCCGGCAGAGCAGTGCCGTTCTTGCCGTATGTCACGGTGATATTGCTTTTCGATGTGTCGATGCTCAACCCGCGGCTCGCGTAATCCTCGAACACGTAGGTGAAATCATCGCCCTTGCCGGTCGTCGACGGGACGGTTCCGGTGATGCGGTAGGTCAGCTCGTCACCCACCCGAACGGTGCCCTGTTGGTCGCCGGTCACGGTTTTCGTCGGTGGGGTGCGATACGCCTCGTTTTTCACGATGACGCTGCCGTCGGTCTTGAAGATATCGTGCTTCGTGCCGACCAGCATGGTCAGCGAGCGCACGGATGCGGGCATGTCCGTAACGCCGTCAGGGAGTTTCGCGGTGACATCGACAATCGCGTACAGTCCACCTTGCAGACCGGTGATAGTCAAGGGGTCTTGCGTTGCAGTGTATTGTGTGCCATTTGTCTTGACATAGCCGACGAGCGCATTGGCGAACAAGCGCGAACTCGCATCTGCGGCCCACGGGAAGGTGGTGCTCTGGTCAATCGGTGTACCGCTGACGGCCTGCGCCCACATGAGCGGGTCGACGCCCTCGGGCGCTTCCTGTTGCAGCGCCGCTTTGATGGCCTGGCGGACCGCGGAGTCGGCTTGGCTTACGGTGGTCAGTTCGGCGGAATCGTCACCGTTGAATGTGGCGATAGGCGCGACGGCGAAAGTATGACCGATGATTTCGCCTCGCGTACCGGCTTGGATGATGATTGATTTGTCGTTTTCCGCCGCAATGGCCGGACTCGGGGCGAGCGCCGCCGTGCCGAGCCCGATGACGCCGAGCAACGCCACGCCCGCCGCCGCAATCGAGCGGATCGGCGATGGCTTGTCTCCCCACGACGATGATGGATGGCTTGTTCTGGACGAGGCCCTGTTCCAGGCCTGCGAAACGATATGTATCAGGGATGTCATGATTCCTCCTCCTGCGGTGTGTTGCTGGTCACGGTGGGCGTGAACTTGAATATGGTCTGGGTTACAGCGGTGCGAATCCGTGCTGCGGCGGCGAGCGCGGGGCGCCGGATTGGCGTTCCCGACCGGCGTGAAACGCATGGTTCTCATGCATTCGGCTCCTTGTGGACATCCGGTTTAGCGCACTGAGCGCACTCGCCGGGTGAATCGGACGAATCTGGTTCATCGGACGCTCCTTTCGGCGACGCGCCTGCGGGAACGCTTCAGAATCCACACGCCTGTTCCGGCGAGCGGCAATCCGACGGCAAATGTCAGCCAAGGACGGTCCAGATGGATACCGGAGGCGCCGGTAAGCGGAATCTGGTCAGCGAGAGCGAGGGACGCGGTGTTGACTATCGTGCAGGTGGCATGCATGCCGGGCGCGATTGCCACATCGCCTTCGGACGAGACGCTGAGCGGGTTGCCAGCGGCATCCGCGCATGCCCAGCCGCCGGACTCGTATCGCGCGTAATTCTGGTATGGTTTGCCGTCTACGGCGTAGTCGTCGTTGTGCGTTTCCGCCAGACGGTAGGTTCCCGGTTCGACCGTCTTCGCGGGCAACGCAGCGGTATGCTCGTCCTCGCGTTCGGATGGCGCGGCCGGGCCGATTCCGCTCCCGCTTGCCGCGTCCCCAGATGACGCTCCCGGTTGTGGGGCGGAGGCGGAGACCAACGATGCCGACAGATTCCAGGCGGCCGGCTGCGCGGGAGTGTAGGCGGTCGCGTTGGTGTTGTCCACGGTTTTTACGAGCGTCAAACTCGGCGCGGCGACCTGTACGACCGGCCTCGCGTATGCCGCGGTCAGTTCGTCGGACACGCTTTCCTCGCTGCTATCCCCGCTGACGGTGAGCGTGACGGTCTTGTAGCGCAACAGTGCCGAGCCTTCCGCATTCGAGAAGAATCCGGGCTGCCCGGAGCTTGTAGCGTTGCCGGGAACATCGGTCAGTTCGTCTCCGGTGTCCGGGTACTTGCCTGTTTCGATGAAGCTCCGGTATGCCGCCGCGGTCGGTGTGATGTCAATGGATACACGGTAGGTGGTTTCCGGGTCCAAGGTCTTACCATCGGGCATGCGCAAGGTCAGGGTCCCCGTCGCCTGGTCGAAGGCGGCAACCATGCCGTCGGTGGATACCGCCGAGCCGTCCGCCTTGCTGGCGCTGATCTGCGGGGTGACCACCGCGTCGGCACCGGTGGCAGGCGACCCGTCATCGTCCAACGCGACCACCCATGAGGACAGGGTGTCGCTGATACTCACATCACGGTACCGGATGGTGGATGTGATGATCATCGCGATATCGTCGAAGGCATCCGCGAGACTGTCCGGATCCGTGCCCGAATAATGGACACCGTTGGCCGCAGTCGCCAACGCCGCCATATTCGTCTCCGCGGCTTTGCCGGCACTCACCGTGAACAGCGCCGTCCCGTCCGCACGCTTGTTGGCCTCCGCGACGGCCGCATCGAAGCAGCGGCCGTCGGGATCGGAGCTGCCGTTGCCGTAGACGCCGTACCGGTTGTTCCAGTCATCGCCGCCCATGGCAGACGTGCGGAAGGTCGGCGAGCCGTCTGAAAGCATGACGATATATCGGCGATCGGCAGTACTGCCGTTCAGCAGGGCGTTCGCGGCATGCATGCCGGCCTCCCAGTTCGTGCCACCGCCGGTGGACGATGACGCATCCAGCCCTTCAAGCGCCGTGGACAGCGCGGCCGCGTCGCCGGTCCATTGGCTGCCATTCATGGGAACGATGCTTGCGTTGGTATCAAAATCAACCAACGCGATGCGCACATTGCCGCCGGTTGACGGGTCGAGTAGCGTCGTGGCGAGCCGTTGCGCCGCCTGCGTAACCACCTGCCATCGGGTCAGGCACGTGCTTGGCCAATGGCAGTCAGGATCCTCATGTTCCGCCATACTGCCCGAGGAATCCAGCACAAGAACCACGTCGGCGCTTTTATGGTCGACGCTGCCGCTGGTGCTTTCCGCACCGGTAACGCTCAATGTGAGCCGATACCGCTCATCGTCGAGGCGTTCGATGGTTTTTGTATGCTCCGGTTCAGGAAGTTGCGCAGTCGCGCGGTCTGCCGCGGGGTGTGCCGTCGGTTGCGGACCAGCCTGTTGGGAATCGTCCTGCGCCGAGCTTGTTTGCGCCGAACTGACCATCGCCGATTCGGCCTGTGCCGAGCCGGCCTGCGTCAATCCAGACTGTGCCAGCCCGACCTGTTCAGCGGCATTCACGGACGCTTCACCCGGCAGCGCCCAAACCGCCATTGCAAACAATGTCAATACGCATACCGCGAATGCGCAGATGGCGCGATACCGATTATCGGCACGCCGGCTATGCTTCGCGGCTCCCGTCGCACCGCCATCCCGTCGTCGTGTCATGGCTCCTCGCTTTCCCTCCTCAGACGCGGCTTCCATGCCGGAGACCGCCTGTTCAGTGGTCGATAGCGGCAGTGTAAAATTCGCGCCACGCTGCGCGGAACCCCCATATTCACCCCGAATCACGGGGACGGGGAGACCTCTCCCCCGTCAAACTTGCCCACCGGCATGGTTCTGGCGACTTGCGATACTCCCCCGTTCACCCCTTGATTTCGCGGATTTTTCCCCTATCTCACGTATTTGTCCGAATCTTGGACACTTGGCGACGTGGAAGACCTCACGGCAGTCAGGATCCCATCGAAGGCGGGTGCGCGATGACAAACAGAACACGCCGGGCCAACGGCGTCGCCGGCGTCTGCGCTCACAACGCCCAAGGCCGCACAACGCCACATTCCCCATCAATCTTGATCATGGTCGGCAACCGAAGACGGCACCCACGGCCGCAACGCAACACCGAAAATCATCGATCAGAACGGACGGAAAAATCCCTCTCTCCCGACGCCAGCGGCACGACATCAATATCGACATGCTCGACACGGCTCCAGCGTGGCCCCGCTTCCACCGCATTCTCGAAACGCTCCAGGTCGACCCCCTCGCCTTGAGCCTCAAGCTCGACCGAGCCGTCCATACGATTGCGCACCCAGCCGGTCAACCCGTACCGACGCGCCGCCATCACCGTAAAATAGCGGAATCCCACGCCTTGTACCATGCCGGTCACCAGCATGTGCACACGTGAATGCGATGAGGGTCTGTCCGTCTGCGATGCCATACCGAGCCGACCTGGAATCAGATGAACGCGCGCGGGCCGAAAATCGCGGTTCCCACGCGCACGATGGTCGACCCTTCGGCGATGGCGAGCGCCATATCGTTCGTCATGCCCATCGACAGCTCGTGACAGTGCGCTGTACCGGGCGTGCCGGCCTGAAGAATCCGATCGCGCGTCTCGCGCAAGTGAGCAAAGCCACGGCGGATCACCGCTTCGTCGTCCACGTGGGCGCCGATAGTCATGAGGCCTTGCAAATCAAGGCCTTCGAGCGTTCCGATCTGCTGGGCGAGATCGACGGCCTGTGCCGGGTCACACCCCGACTTCGATTCTTCACCGGACTCGTTGATTTCCAGCAGCACGCCGGCGGTGATGCCACGCGCGACGGCGCGACGGGAAATTTTCTGCGCCAAATCAAGGGAATCTACGGATTCGATAGTTTCAACCACCGGCAGCACCTTACCGATCTTGTTGCTTTGCAACTGGCCGATGAGATGGAAGGGGATGTGATGCTCGGGATCGTCATCGTGCATATTCCCTTCACCGGCGGCCGCCCCCAGCGAAAAACCGCGCGCGGCACACTGCCGGGCAAGTCCTTCGGCTTTGGCGACAACCTCCTGTGGGCGGTTCTCGCCAATCATACGGACACCGGCATCGATGGCGGCCATGATCTCGCCAACATCACGCGTCTTCGTGGCGGCGAGCAGCCTGACCGAACCCGGCTCTCTGCCGGCCTCCATCTCCGCCTGGGCGATGCGGTCCAGCACGCGATGCACGCCGTCCGCAATCTGTTGCGCCCGGCCCTCGTCAATGGTCTCGTTCGCCAGATCCTTGTGATCCATATACGCTGTCATGCATGCCTCACATCCGCCCGCGGACACGGCTCGCCCCCGCAGGTTGTCCTGTTTTCCTGGTCCTCATCGTAGTAGGTCTTGTGTATCGCAGCGATGATCGTTCCGATGCTCGGCGATGATGTTCCACGTGAAACCATCGAGCAGGTCGGAGGGACGACAAGGCACAGGCTGCGGCAGCAGCCCCAGCATCCATGCGCAATAGCCGATGATGCGTTCGGGGCTTACGCCTTCCTCGCGCAGCACGCCCAGATCGAGGGCACGATCGCGCTTGGCCAGACGCTTGCCGGAAAGGTCGTCGACCAGCGGCAGATGCGCGAACTGCGGTATTGATGCGGTTACAGGCGATGCGGCGGGAGATGTCTGCGCCGGCGAGACGCTTTCCAACGCGCGGCGAATCCACAACTGAATCGCTGTGGACCGCAGCAAATCGCGCCCGCGCACAATCTGGGTGACGCCCATATCGAAATCATCGACACTGACAACGAACTGATACGCGAACAGCCCGTCAGAACGTCGAATGACGACATCGCCGACCTGCCGCCCCAAATCGATGCGTTGCGGCCCGAACACCTCATCGTCGAAAACGATCGTGCCCGCGGGATTGGCTCGCCCAGGCACCGCAATACGCCAGGAATGGCGGTCGCCGCGGTCGATACGGGTGTTGCGCTCAGCAGCAGACATATGACGACACGTTCCCGGGTAGATGATGAAACCATCGCCCTCGTTTGGGGCGGATGCGGCGCGAATGTCTGCACGCGAGCAGAAACACGGGTAGATGAGCGGCGATTCCTCGTGCGGCTCTCCGTTCGAGTCTGGGCACCCGTCCGCAGGAAAGCTTGGCAGCAAGATATCCTGCGTCAGGCTATCGTCCAGCGTCATACCACGCAGGGCATCAAGTATCTGTCGATATCTGTCAAGTCTTGATGACTGATAGACCGGGTCGCCGTCCCAATCCAGCCCGAGCCAGTGGAGGTCATCCATGATCCACCGGTCGGCATCCCGCACCACGCGCGGGGCGTCGATATCCTCGATCCGCAAAATCAGTTTTCCGTCGCGGGACCGCACGCCCAGCCAAGCGGCGAGCGCCGCATACGCATTGCCGATATGCATGCGCCCGGTCGGCGATGGCGCCAGACGCCCGATAACCGCTGAATGTTCCACGCTTGCAGTCTATCCGCCCGTGTATCCGGCCGTGCAGCCTTTGCCGCCCGATCTGTCGCCGGGTCCGCACAGAACGCATGGAACGCACGGAACGCACGGAACGCACGGAACGGCCGGTCCGTTCAATCCACCCAGTGGAACCAGGCGTCGAAAACATGATGCCCGATGTAGCAGTCTTTTTCGTCCTTGCTGGTCAGCAGGGTATCCACTCCCAAGCCATCAGGTAGACGCAAGCGGCCGATTTCGGGGGCGAGTATCTGATACCCATAGTTCGCCAGGATCTCGGGGATGCGCTGTCGCGTATCCCATGGCACGGCAGAGACCAAATCATCGGCTACCGGAAGGTTGCTAAAGCTACCTTTGCCGTCCAACGCCACCCTCGCCTCTACCACCTTCATCAGCGCGGCCAACGGGGCGATTCTGCATACCACCACAGATGCGTACCGGGTCACCTGGTATCCGTCACGAATCTCAGGCTCCACGCCTCTACGAGCCAGACGAATTTCGACAAAACTCGCCCAGCCACTGCCATAATCACTATCCTCGATAGAGAACACCGTGGACTCGGGCGTGCGGCCCAGTTCGGCGGCAATCCGCCGATAGTCAAGCATGGCCCAATCCTCGAAGACTTCCGCGTCTTCGCAAGCCAGTGCAAGAAGGTTGGGATTTGTGACAAAATCCTGGCCACAATCTGCAAGCATCATGGCATCAGCCTACCATGCACGCCAGCATCACATGGAATCTGGAGCGAGAAACAAAAAACCGCAGCCAAAGCTGCGGTTGAAAGTGCCCCCTCGGGGATTCGAACCCCGGACACGCTGATTAAGAGTCAGCTGCTCTAACCAACTGAGCTAAAGGGGCAAGTTGGCTAGTCGATTTCTCGAACCGAGTGATTACTATACTCGTCTCTGATTCGAACGCAACTTATGCGCTGTTCCGGCGTGTCGTTTTCTGACCGGTCTGTGGAAAACCTCGCATCAGACAGCCAAGACCATGGTTCCCGCTACACTGGCACTCGCGCCGACGTCCGGCGCATCCATCCGCGAACCCTGCCACGGGCCAATCATGCCCGAAGCTGGCAGCGCGATGACCACCGGCTCCACGCGTTGAGAGCCGCGCGGCCAATGGAGGCACAGACGCCCTGGCACGCGAATCCATTCGTTTCGTCGCGCAAGCGCAAGAAAACCAGAGAACACAAGACACAAATACGAGAGAGAAGCAGAGCAGTGACTTACTCACTTTTCGTCAAACTGGCTGCCGAATTCGTCGGCACCGCCATCCTTATGGTGTTCGGCAACGGCTCCGTCGCCAACGTCGAACTCAAGAACACCAAAGGCCATCATGCCGGCTGGCTGAACATCGCCATGGGCTACGGCTTCGGCGTGATGTTCCCGGTGCTCATGTTCGGCGCGGTCTCCGGCGCCCACATCAACCCGGCCATGACCCTCGCCCAGGCCGTCAACGGCTTGTTCCCATGGAACGAGGTGCTGCCGTACATCATCGCCCAGCTGCTGGGTGCGGTCGTCGGCCAGCTCATCGTCTACGTCACCTACTACCCGCATTACCGCGACACCGAAGACGCCGAAGCGATCCTCGGCACCTTCTGCACCACCGACGCCGAAAACGACCGCGTGAACTACTTCCTCAACGAGTTCTTCGGCACCTTCATGCTGGTGATCGGCGCGCTGTGCTGCCTGTCCATGCCGTGGGGTCAGAAGGATCCGGCGGCCGCATCCATCGTGGTCGGTTTCATTGTGTGGGGCTTGGTCACTTCGATGGGCGGCCCGACCGGACCTGGCCTCAACCCGGCCCGCGATCTGATGCCGCGTCTGCTGCATCAGCTGCTGCCGATTCCGCACAAGGGCGGTTCCCGTTGGGGTGAGGCCTGGATTCCGGTGGTCGCGCCGATTCTGGGCGCAATTCTGGGCGCGTTCCTGTTCAAGACGATTTTCGCCTGAACGACTGCCTAGCACACAGCCCGGCGGTGGCACGGCATCCCAGTCCGTGCCGCCGCCGGGCTTTCCTGTATCCGGCGTTTGAATCCGGATTCGGTGAAAACCTCGCAAACCGTTCCGCGAGAATCCGGCGATAGGGATACGTGGGACTAGACTGAACCCCAATGGTTCCCGCGCGGGGACGGGAAACTGCACATGGCGTCATCTGGGCGCCGGCAGCGGTTCCGAAGAGCAGAAAGGCAAATATGGACGCGGATCTGGTAATCGTCGGCGCAGGCTTGTTTGGTCTGACCGTGGCGCAGCAGGCGGTCGAGAAGCACGGCGCGAAGGTGGAAATCATCGACGTGCGCGATCACATCGGCGGCAACGCATACTCATACATGGACAAGGAAACGGGCGCGGAAATCCACAAGTACGGCGCCCACCTGTTCCACACCTCCAACCCGCGCGTCTGGGAATACGTGAACCGCTTCACCGAGTTCACCGACTACGTTCACCGCGTGTACACCACGCATAACGGCGAAGTGTTCCCGCTGCCGATCAACCTCGGCACCATCAACCAGTTCTTCCACGCACACTACACGCCGGCCGAAGCCAAGGCGCTGATCGCCGAGCAGGCGGGCGAACTCGCCGGCACCGACCCGGCCAACCTCAACGACAAGGGCATCTCGCTCATCGGTCGGCCGCTGTACGAGGCGTTCATCAAGAACTACACGGCCAAGCAGTGGCAGACCGATCCGAGCGAACTGCCGGCAGGCATCATCAAGCGTCTGCCCGTGCGTTTCAACTATGACAACCGCTACTTCCGCGACACTTGGGAGGGCCTGCCCAAGGACGGTTACACGGCGTGGATGGAGCGCATGATCGACGATCCGCGTATCCACGTGACCCTGAACACCGATTTCTTCGACGAATCCCAGCCGCTGAACAAGAAGGCGCTCGTCGGCAAGGTGCCGGTCGTCTACACCGGCCCGGTCGACCGGTACTTCGATTACGAGCTTGGCGATCTCAAGTGGCGTACCGTCGATTTCAAGGAAGTCCGCTACGATGAGGGCGACCATTTCGGCTGCCCGGTCATGAACTTCGCGGATTCCGACGTGCCGTACACCCGCGCCATCGAGTTCAAGAACTTCAACCCCGAACGCAAGGATTCCCAGAACCCCGACAAGACGGTGGTCTGGGAGGAGTACAGCCGCTTCGCCACCCGTGAGGATGAGCCGTACTACCCGGTCAACACCGCGGAAGACAAGGCGCTGTACGAGCAGTATGCCGCCAAGGCCGCGCAGGAGCCGAAGGTCGTGTTCGGCGGCCGTCTGGGTACGTACAAGTACTACGACATGCACAATGTGATCGACACCGCGCTCACCGCCTACGAGGAGCAGGTGGCGCCGCTGCTCGGCTGAGACAGGACGGGTGGCCAACCTGGGAGCGGACTGAGGGCTGACTTTGGGCTGACCGAAGTCTGACCTGGACTGTCTGAGGATCGACTTGGGCTGGCCCGGGCTGATCGAAGTCTGGCTGAGTGCCTGAGAATTTACTCGGACCAACTCAGACTGCCCCGGGCTGACCGAAGTCTGGCTGAGCGCCTATTTGGAACCGGCGAAGGACTGGCTGTTCCGAGCCGCCCGACTGCAACATCTGAACGCCGACATGGGGTTGCTGATTCCATGCCGGCGTTCGCGTATTGTGCCACGGTGGATACTGGGCGTAGGACGTATCTCATCCCAGTGCGACTGGCCAGTCACATCACTGACAACTACGGCCCGCTCGCACCGGAAAACCGACCCAATCGCGTCGCCGTGCAACACAGCAGTCGCACCGCGGGCAGATACCCCTGCCAACCACCCAAATCATCCCGACACCTCGCCGCCATGCGACCGGCAGAGCGCACCGCACGCGAATACTGCCACTGGGAGGCCTCCTCGCCCCCGATACTCACCCACCGTGCGACAGACCAGTCACACAACAGACAGATACCACCGATATACGCCACTCCTACACCAATACCCGCACGCCATGCGACACAGCAGTCGCACTGCGAGCAGATACCCGGACGGACAGCACCAGAAGCACCGGTATCCACCCGCCGTGCGACCAGACAATCACACCACACGCAGATACCACCGAACCCCAACCGGCAATCCAAGACAACTCTGCCGCCGTGCAACCAGACAGTCGCACCGCGGGCAGATACCCCGGCCAACCACCCAAATCATCCCGACACCTCGCCGCCATGCGACAGGCCAGTCGCACCGCACACGAATACTGCCACTGGGAGGCTTCCTCGCCCCCGATACTCACCCACCGTGCGACAGACCAGTCACACAACAGACAGATACCACCGATATACGCCACTCCTACACCAAAACCCGCACGCCATGCGACACAGCAGTCGCACTGCGAGCAGATACCCGGACGGACAGCACCAGAAGCACCGGTATCCACCCGCCGTGCGACTGGCCAGTCACATCACTGACAGCTATCGGCCGCACACGCCGGAAAACCGACCCAATCGCGTCGCCGTGCAACACAGCAGTCGCACCGCGGGCAGATACCACCGAACCCCAACCGGCAATCCAAGACAACTCTGCCGCCGTGCAACCAGACAATCACACCGCAGACAGATACCCCTGCCAACCGCCCCAATCATCCCGACACCTCGCCGCCATGCGACAGGCCAGTCGCACCGCAGACAGATACCCTGGCGGCTGCCCCCTTCGCGCCGGCAATCTCCCAACCATGCGACAGGCCAGTCGCACCGCACGCGAATACTGCCACTGGGAGGCTTCCTCGCCCCCGTATCCGCCCACCGTGCGACACAGCAGTCACACCGCACAGGCAGATGAGCAGTCGGACAGCACCCGCAACGTCGATACCCACCCGCCATGCAACCAGACAATCACACCGCAGCCAGATATCGCACCCCAGCCACACTACCGCAGCAACGAAAAACCGTCTGCCTGCACCGAGAAATCTCTCAGCGTCGGCAGACGGTTATCAATAACGGGTAATCACGGCATCTGGCGGCACATATCGACAATCATCTGTCGCCAGACACGCAACGCACCCAATCAGGCGTGCCACACGTCCTTGCCAGCGGCCTTCGCAGCCGCGACATCGGCGTCAAGCTGGGCCTCATTGGCCTCGGATTCGCCAGTGATGAACTTCTCGACGAGGGCCTTCGCCTCGCCATCCTCGTGCTGAACGGCCGGGGACTTCATGAAGTACGCGGAAGCGGACAGCACCGGGCCGGCCAGATGGCGGTCGAGCGCAATCTTGGCAGCACGCAGCGCGTCGATGACCACACCAGCGGAGTTCGGGGAATCCCACACCTCGAGCTTGTACTCAAGATTCAGCGGAACATCGCCGAAGGTGGTGCCCTCAAGGCGCACGAACGCGAACTTGCGGTCCTCAAGCCACGCGACATAGTCGGACGGGCCGATGTGCACGTTGTGCGGATCCATCTCGTGAGGAACAATGGAGGTGACGGCGCGGGTCTTGGAAATCTTCTTGGATTCCAGACGCTTGCGCTCAAGCATGTTCATGAAGTCCATGTCGCCGCCGACATTGAGCTGGTACGTGCGGTCGAGGCGCACGCCACGGTCCTCGAACAGGCGGGCGAGCACACGGTGCGTAATGGTCGCGCCGACCTGGCTCTTGATATCGTCGCCGACGATCGGCAGACCGGCCTTGCGGAACTTGTCAGCCCACTCCGGGTCGGAGGCGATGAACACCGGCAGGCAGTTCACGAACGCGCAGCCGGCATCGATGGCGGCCTGGGCGTAAGCCTTGTCAGCCTGCTCGGAACCGACCGGCAGGTAGCTGATGAGGATGTCGGCCTTGGTGTCGCGCAGCACCTGGGCAACGTCCACCGGCTCGGCGTCAGATTCGGTGATGACCTGACGGTAGTACTCGCCGAGGCCGTCACCGGTCGGGCCGCGCTGCACGGTGACACCGGAGACCGGCATGTCCTTGCAGAACTGGTACGTGTTGTTCATGCTGGCGAAGATTGCCTCGTTGAGGTCCTTGCCGACCTTGGCAGCATCAACGTCGAATGCCGCGACAAACTCGATGTCCTTGATGCGATAACCACCGAACACGTTGTGCATGATGCCGGGGATCTTCTCATCGTCCTTGGCATCCTTGTAATATTCGACGCCTTGAACGAGAGACGAGGCGCAGTTGCCCACGCCAGCGATTGCCACGCGAATGCTCATTTGGACTCCTCTTAACTAAGCGTTGCGTTATTCCAAACTTCAAGCATACCGTTTCGTTTGGAGAATCACACACGAAATCAGGAAGAAACATCGCCAATCGGGGTGGACATGCTCCACCTGCCTGCCTTGTACAGACAAATCTGCGCTTGTTGATGGTTTTTGGAGGGCCTGGACGGCATGGATGCGGGCGCGGGTAGCGGCGGCTTGCACACAGCTTTGGTCTCGTCCCGGTTCATCCGTCCGCGCCCCGGCCTGAACCAATAATCATCGGCAAGACACCAACGCAAGCGATACGCGCTCTTCCCCAACCGGCAAACATCGCCGGCGAGTCTCAAGTTTGTAAGAGTTCCGGTCACAAGGAGCGGTTTTTCAGGTGCTCCGGCTACGGTTGCAACCATGGCTTCACAGAAACGTAGTGCTTCATCACGCCCACGCAGCGCGCGCAGCGCATCATCCACGCGCAGCGCCGGGAGCGACGCATACGATTCCAACAGCTCACAACGGGCTTCAAACTCGGCATCACACAGCTCGAGCGGCACACGCGCCTCCCAACACGGTTCCCATCGCGCACACGGCTCGCACAGCCAGCGCAACAGCCGTTCCTCATCCGCTGCATCATCGCGCCGAGTCGCGGCAACACGCCACAGCGGGCCGGGAACCCACCGCGCCGAGGGCAAAGGCCCGAAAACACGCGTCAAAGGCCGCCATCTGATTCTCAAATGGTCGCTCGGCTTAATCCTCACATTCATCGCGGTCGCTGTGGGCGCATTCGCGTACTTGTATGTGACCACAGAAATCCCGCAGCCCGAAAAAGTCGCCATGGCCGCGAAAACCACCGTCTACTATTCCGACGGCACCACGCCAATCGGCAGCTACGCCGCTCAGAACCGCGAAATCATCGACTGCTCGACGCTGCCGAAATACGTTGGGCAAGCCATCGTCGCCTCGGAGAACCGCACCTTCTATCAAGACAAAGGCATTGATTTGCGCGGTATCACCCGAGCCCTGATCACCAATCTGCGCACCGGGTCGCGGCAGGGTGGGTCGACCATCACCCAGCAATATGCGGAACGGTATTATTTGGGCGAAACGACCACATACAAAGGCAAGTTGCGCGAGGCAATCCTCGCTATCAAAATCGCACAGACCCAGTCCAAGGACACCGTGCTGTGCAACTATATGAACACGATTTACCTCGGACGCGGCGCGTACGGCATCCAGGCCGCAGCGAAAGCATACTTCAACAAGGACGCGAAAGATCTGACCGTGTCCGAAGCCGCGATGCTCGCCGGCATCATCCCCGCGCCGAGCACTTGGGACCCGGCGATCAGCCCCAAACAGGCGACCTCGCGATTCAACCGCGTGATCCGCATCATGAAGGCGGACGGATACATCACTTCGGCGCAGGCCGCGGAGGCCGCCATGCCGCAAACCGTCGCCCAAACCACGGAAAACACCTATCAAGGGTTCAAAGGCTACCTGCTGACCATGGTCGAACAGGAGCTGGTCAATTCCAAGGCATTCACCAAGGATGAGCTGGAAACCGGCGGATACAAGATTGTGACGACTTTCGATCAAACCTTGCAGAACGAAATGCAATCCGTAGGAGACAACCGGGCGTCCGGCATGCCCGACGGGATGCAGATCGGCGCACTGGCGGCGGACCCGCGCGACGGCAGCATCAAATCGATTTACGGCGGCACCGATTATCTGACCCACCAACTCAATAACGCCACGCAGGCCACCTATGAGCCGGGTTCGACGATGAAACCCTTCGCTCTGCTCGGAGCCGCACAGGCCGGCGTCAGTTTCAACACCATGTTCAACGGCAACTCGCCGCAAACCTTCAAAGGTCTGGTCAGTTCGGTGGCCAACTCCGGCAACGTCAGCTACGGATATGTGAACCTGTACAAGGCGACCGCCTACTCCATCAACACGGCGTTCATGAATCTCAATGAGAAGCTCACACCGCAGAAAACCGCGGAAATCGCGCATTCCGCGGGTATCACGAGCGATATCGACGAAACCTCGCCGTACAACGTGCTCGGCATCAACTCGGTGACCGTCAAGGAACTCACGCAAGCCCACGCGACCATCGCCACCGGCGGGGTCAAGCACACATTGCATTGCGTGTCCAAAGTCCTCAGCTCCGACAACAAGGAGCTGTACTCCGCGAAAACCGGCGATGAGCGCGTGTTCGAGGAGAACGACTGCGCTTTGGTCATCAAAGCGATGGAAGGCACCGTGCAATACGGCACGGGCAAGGAAGCACGATCCATCGGACACACCATCGCCGGCAAGACCGGTACCGCAAACGATGCGTACGCGGCCTCCTTCGTCGGGTATACGCCGCAATTGATCAGCACCTGGGCCATGTGGTACCCGAATGAGAACGGAAATCCGCAAGAAATCCCCGATTTCAACGGGTACACGCATTCGGAGTATCCGGTGCATCTGTTCACCGAATTCATGAAGCAGGCGCTTAAGGGCACCGAGGACACTGCGTTCCCGACCGCCACCGACGACGGCAAGGTCGGCGGGCCGGACGGGACATGGGGAACGGGCGGCACCGCCACACGCCGCCCCTATTCGGGCTCATCCAGTTCGAGCAGCCCGTCCCCCTCTGCATCGGCGACCACGGGCACCGCGCCTTCGACCGGTTCCACCGATGAGGGGAACACCGGCGATACGACCTCTGGCGGTTCCGGCGCTGGGACAGGCGGCGACGGTTCGAATACCGGCACTGGCGGCACGGGAACGGGAACGGATGGTACTGGTGGAGACAGCACTACCGGCGGCAACGGCACAGCAACCGGGCAGTGACTTCTCCCATCGTTGCTGAGACAAGAACCGTCTCTCTTTTATACAAACTGGCTACGCTGAGCGGCTTCTCAGCGTAGCCAGTTTGTTTAAGAGGGGAAGGTGGAGCCGTCCGCCGTCAGCCGTCAGCCGTCCGGCACGGCACGGCACAACCCGTTCGGCACAGCGCAAGCGCAATCCAGATAACAACGGGCCCGGCCACCATAAAACACAGTGACCGGGCCCGAAGCTTCCGAGCCGATACGCGTCCCGGCGAATCAGCTCAGGCTGCTGAACTCAAGCTCAGCGCTCGGAGCGATTGATCGCGGAGATAATCGCCTTGAGCGAGCTCGTGATAATCGAGGAATCGATGCCGACACCCCAGATGACCTGGCTGTTGTCGCCCTCATCGCTGATCTGGCACTCCACATAGGAAGCAGCCATAGCATCGGCGCTTGCGGTCATCGTATGCTCGACATAATCCTTGACGGACACCTTGATACCAAGCGTGCCGATGACGTTGATGAACGCGTCAATCGGGCCATTGCCGGTACCGGTCAGCTCGCGAATCTGGTCATCGCCGCTGTTCGCGAGATCGGTGCCACGGTCGAGCATCTTCACCTTGATCACCGTGTCGGAACCGTCCTCGCCAGAAGAAACGGACACGTTGAGCAGCTTGAGACGACCCCACTGCTTCAGGGTATCGTCGCCGTGGTCGCCAACAACCGCACCCGCGGCGGTAGCGCCGGAATCCTCAACCGGCAGGTACTCGTCCTTGAACAGACGCCAGATGTCCTCGTCCTTGACTTCGCGCTTGGTTTCGTCCGCGTAGGCCTGCACGACCTTCTCGAACTCGATCTGCAAACGCTTGGGCAGATCAAGATTGTGGTTCGTCTTGAGCAGGTAAGCCATGCCGCCCTTGCCGGACTGGGAGTTGACGCGGATGATCGCCTCGTAGCTGCGGCCAATGTCCTTCGGGTCAATCGGCAGGTACGGCACCAGCCACACGAACTTGTCAAGGTCGGCACCGGCACGCTCAGCCGCCACCTGACGAGCTTCCAGGCCCTTCTTGATGGCGTCCTGATGAGATCCGGAGAATGCGGTGAACACGAAGTTGCCCGCGTACGGGTGACGCTCGGAAATCTTCAGCTGGTTGCAGTATTCAACGGTCTTGCGGATTTCCGGCACGTTGGAGTAATCAATCTGCGGATCGATACCCTGGGTGAGCATGTTGAGCCCGAGCGTGACCAGATCCACATTGCCGGTACGCTCGCCATTGCCTAGCAGGCAGCCTTCCACGCGGTCGGCGCCGGCGAGCACGGCCAGCTCGGTGGCGGCCACACCCATGCCCTCGTCGTTGTGCGGATGCAGGGACAGCACGACGGATTCGCGATCCTTGAGGTGATTCGACACGTACTCAACCTCGTCCGCGAACACGTTCGGCGTGGTCATTTCGACCGTCGCCGGCAGGTTGATGATCATGCGATGGTCCGGTGTCGGCTTGATGACGTCAATCACCGCGTTGCACACCTCAACCGCGTAATCCGGCTCGGTGCCGGTGAAGGATTCCGGGGAATATTCGTAGTAAAGGTCCGTGCCCTTGGCTTCGCCCTCGAGCTGCTTGCACAGCGTGGCGGCGTCCGTGGCGAGCTTCTTGATGCCTTCCTTGTCCTTGCGGAAGACGACCTCGCGCTGCAGCACGGAGACGGAATTGTAGAAGTGCACGACCGCGCGCTTGGCGCCGCGCAGGCATTCGTACGTCTTGCGAATCAGGTGCTCGCGCGCCTGGGTGAGCACGATGATGGTCACGTCGTCAGGAATGAGCTCGCGCTCGATCAGCATGCGGATGAAATCGTAGTCGGTTTCCGAAGCACTCGGGAAGCCGACCTCAATCTCCTTGAAGCCCATGGACACCAGCAGGTTCCAGAAACGCAGCTTACGCTCGGAATCCATCGGGTTTACCAGCGCCTGGTTGCCGTCGCGCAAATCGACGGAGCACCAGCGCGGGGCGCGGCGCAGCTTCTTGTTCGGCCACGTGCGTTCAGGGAACTCGAACGGCACCTGCTTGTCGTAGGCGACGTACTTGTTGTAGGGCATATTGCTCGGCTTCTGCGGGCCGCCGATGAATCGCGCCGGAGGCAGCAGCGGGTCGTTATTCCCTCCGTTGGACGCTGCGGCGACTGCCGCGAGATCAAATACTGATGATTGATCCTGACCCATCACTCCTCCTTATCTTGGTTGTGCCGCAAACCACGGCATCGTTTCGTGCGCGGTGTACCGCGTCGATGGGCGCCGTGCTGCGCGTTTACCTCCGCGTAACACGGACGGTTTCATCCTACCGGGAGGTATCCATATTCCATCGGCAGGTTTCGGGATATGACCATGAAACGTCGGGGACAATCCTGCATTGCACACCCACCTCCTGCGTGTCGGCCATTGCAGGGTATCCGGGCGGTGTCACGTTCATGGGAACGCCGCGTGTACCGCAGATGAACAATCGGGATATTCCGCGCGCGACGCGTTTTCGCCCCGAGATACCGCCGTAGAGTGGGATGCATGACGCTTCGATTCCGTGATGACGGCACGTTCCGCATCCTTCAAGTCTCCGACATCCAGGACGGCCCGCACGTCAGCGAGGACACCTTGCAGCTAATCGGCGACGCCGTGCGGGAGGCTGACCCTGATCTGGTCGTGCTCACCGGTGATCAGATCCGCGGGTACGACCCCGCATACATCGACACGTTCATCTCGCGCCGCGGCGACAGGCCGGGCGACCATGTGCGCGTCGTCAGCCGTCTGGAAGCCGCTATCGAACACGTGCCATCGCAGCGGGAGCTGTGCCGTAGCAATGCCTTACCGGCGCCGGATGAGGACACGCTTATGGAGCACACACGGCAGAACGTGAGGTCAACATTCTCGCAGTTCCTCGGGCCGATTGTGGCCCATGGCGTGCCATTCGCCGCCACCTACGGCAACCATGATTTCCAGTGCGGCATCGACGTGGACGAGCAGGACGACCTGTACCGCGAAATCGACGGATGTCTCAACCCGGTCGCCGGCAGCGGCCCGCTCGCGTTAGAGCCCGGCACGTTCGCGCTTCCGGTGCTCTCGAGTGGCGGCGAGCGCATCGCGATGGGTGTGATGATGGTCAATTCCGGCGATTACGCGCTTGATGGGGACGCCTCGCGGGCAGTGCCGTCCACCGGCCCGGTCAGTTCCGGGGCGCATCCGGTTGTGCAAGGACGCGGGCTCGATCTTGTGGATTCCGACGGGTATGGCGTACCGTCCGCCGCTGCGATTGACTGGCTGGCCGATGCCGAATACGAGTTGAGCGCGCGAAACGGTGATGGCATGCCTGTTCCCGCCATTGCCCTCCAGCACATTCCGACACAGGAGTTCTACGATTGCCTACGCGAAGTGCCGTGGTGGACCATGAACGCCGTCGAGGGGACGCGGGCATTCTCCGGGCGGTGCTTCCTGCTCGATGAGACGGTGTGCCGACCGGGTTCCATGCTTGGTGAATCGGTGAACTGCGCGGATATCAATGTCGGCGAAGTCGCCGCGATGAGACGCGCGGGCGGGTATTTCGCGCTGTTCGCCGGGCACGACCACAAGAACGCGTACGTCGGGCACGCAGGCGGGCTTGATTTGGGTTACGCACCGACCTGCGGATTCGCCAGCTATGGTCCCGATGCTGATTTGCGCGGGGTGCGGCTGCTGACTTTCCGTGAAGATGATCCCGCCGCCTACCACACGCGCATGATTACATGGGGTGAGCTTGGTGGCGGTGCCGTGCACGACAAGCTGCGGGTGTTCCTTGGCGATTATGGCGCCGCCGATGCCGCGACCGTGCGCAATCAGCTGCGCCGGCCGAAAGTCGCGGGGGCGATTGGGGTTGCGGCAGCGGGCCTGTTGGGTGCCATCGCCGCACACCGGCGGAGGCAGTAGGGTCGGCAGGCGGCCGGGCGGCAGCTGGGACGACGGCCAGGGCGACGGGTACTTGCTGCCTCGGTATCTGTCTGCCATGTACGTGAGCAGTCGCACCGCGGACAGATAGACCGACAGATTCCCCTGCTCTGCCGGTCTATTTGTCTGCCGTGCGACTCAGCAATCACACCGCTAACGGATACCCCGACTCGCCCAGCCACCACAACGTGTAACCCGGCCGCCATGCGATGGCCAGATGACATGACAGGCAGATACCCGACGAATCCTCCTGTCCCGCCGGTCTATCTGCCCGCCATGCAATCCAGCGGTCACACCGCAGACAAATACACCGCAAATCCCCCGGCCATGTCACTCAACCCGACCGCGGTGCAACCACTCAGTCGCACCGCAGGCAGATACCTGGCAGATTCCTCCGTCCCGCCACCCAACCTCGCCGCGGTGCGACCTCCCAGTCACACCGCAGGCAGATACCTGGCAGATTCCTCCGTCCCGCCACCCAACCTCGCCGCGGTGCGACCTCCCAGTCACACCGCAGGCAGATAGCCAGCCAACCAGGCAATCACACCGGCCTATCTATCCGCCATGCGACACGTCGATCACACCGCAGGCAGATATCCGCTCGCAACACTAGGCTGACGGCTCGCACGCACGCGCCGACCGCGCTGACGCCGCTGCCAATCCGCATTCGCTTGCAGCCGCCGCTCCCAAATCCGGCGTTCCCATGTCACCATCGTGTCTGCCGCCGACTGTCCGCTTGCCACACCATGTCCTTCATATTCCTGATATTCCACTATCATCACCTCTTCGTCGCGAACACCGCCATCGGCAGATTCGCCATCAATGAATTCGTCGCTTTCCTTCGGATTGCCCCAGCCATCGCTCAGACTCCCCGGATTTTCACGCGCTCCGACGAACGTCAAGCCGAGAGCGCCAAGCCGCCACAGCAGGCAACAACCTGAATATCAACAGCAGCCAATCGCCGCTATTCCACGATTTCGCCCACCGCCGCAATGTCAGCGGACGGCCTTATTCCCGGCCATCGTCAGTAAACAGGAACCCGCCATGCGACACATTTGGCTGATTCCTTCAATGGAACGCATCATCGGTCGAGACATTTCAGCAGGCTCCTTTCTGTTGTTCATTCGATTCGATCACCAATCGACCGCCGCCCGCAGCAAGCAAACACCGCCGGGACTCGAGGCATCCGCCGCTTTCCAAACGATGAACCGCTGCAGTACAGCCATCGTAAGCATCAGAAAAGCGAACACGCAAGACCCCGGTTAGAGCCGCGACCAATACCCGGTCATCAAACGGCCTTACACCGTCCAAACGACAGCACCCGCATGTACACTGTCAAATAAAGGGGATGTGATGGCGGCCGGCAACACGGCCGCTCGTGTCTGTCAGCCGCAGGCGCGAACGATGCACAGCTCACGGAAACCGTCGGCACAAACCGTTTGCGGGAATCGCCTACAGGAACCGTGCGATGCGCGATACACATCAGACAAGGTAATCATGTCAAACAAGACTGCGAAGAAATCAGCGTCCAACAAGTCCAGCGAAAGCTCCAAAGCCGCCAAGGAATCAGCGTCCACCGAACGGAAACGGCATGTCCGGCTCGGCGTTCTCGATATCGGGTCGAACACCATCCACATGCTTATCGTCAAAGCCGCTCCAGGCGCGCGCCCGGAGCCGGAAGCACAGACCCGCGTAGTCGTCAGGCTTATGCAATACCTCAAAGACGACGGTTCCATCCGCAAATCCGGCGTCACGGCGATTCTCGACGCAGTAGATGAATGCATGAAACTCGCGCGGAAATCGGATGTCACCACCATCGTGCCAATCGCGACATCCGCGATACGCGAGGCACCTAACGGCCCCAAGATCCTCACCGAAATCAAACACCATATCGGCATGGACGTCACCGTGCTGTCCGGCGCCGACGAGGCCAGGCTCACATTCCTTGCGGCACGACGCTGGTACGGCTGGGATGCGGGGCGACTGCTCGTGCTCGATATCGGCGGCGGCTCGCTCGAGGCGGCGGGCGGCGGGAACGAAGACCCAGATATCGCCATCAGCGTGCCGGCGGGCGCCGGGCGCATCACCCACGAGTTCCTGCCTGACGGCACGAGCGACGCGAAGAATCTTGAACGCGTGCACCGCAAAGTCGCCCAGATTGTCGACCCGCTGGCCAAAGCGTTTACCGATACCACGCGGCCGAACCATGTGGTCGCCACATCCAAGACGTTCCGCTCCCTCGCCCGCCTTGCCGGCACAAAAGTGAAAACCGTCGGTAACGCGGAATCGTGGCATCTGAAGCGTTCGCAACTGGAGGATTGGATTCCGCGACTGGCGGCGATCGACCCCGACCAGCGTGTCGCGCTTCCTGGAATTACACCGGAACGCACCTTGCAGATTGTCGGCGGCGCGGTCGCTGCGGACGAAGCGATGAAAGCGCTTGACGTCGACGAGGTGGAAATCTGCCCGTGGGCTTTGCGCGAGGGCGTGATTCTGCATTGGCTCGACCAGCATGGGCGCGCGAGTTTCGACTGGTGAGTAGACGCGTTCGATAGACGGCGTGTCTGGGACATATCTGGGACATATCTGGAGCATGCCTAACAAATCGGTGGAAGCGGCGACGCCACTTGAAGCCGGTCGCCGCTCCTAGCGGCATCCCACGTACCGCAATATCAAATCAGTATTAACCCAGAAAACCCGCAATAACAATGATGGGGGCGGAGGCTCGAAACCTCCGTCCCCATCATCAGGTCTAGGCTATGTGTCGCCACCCGCCATCAGTCAGCGTAGGCAACGTAGCAGCGGGCGACGTGAACACTCGCCATCGTGCACAATCGCCATTGATTCACGCGACCGGCGAACGCGTACCGCACATAGCGTCAACCAACGTGCACCGGCCGTCAGCCCTCAATCGCGATGCGATGAGCCTGCTCGACCTGCGACTTGGCCTCCTGCTTCGGCATCTGCAGATGCAGCGTGCCGTCCTTGTACGAGGCGTGGATATCGGATTCCTTCATATCGTCGCCGACATAGAAGGTGCGGCTGCACGTACCGGCGTAGCGTTCGCGACGCAGCCACTTGCCTTCCTTGTCCTTGTCTTCCTTGGAATCATTGCGATGCGCGGAGACGGTCAGATACCCGTCCTTGAGCTCGACGTTGATGTCGTCCTTGTTGAAGCCCGGCATATCCATCGCGACCTCATAGCCGTGATCGGTCTCACGCACATCCGTGTTCATCAGGCTGCCCGACTGTGCGGCGGCAAGCTGACGGCCTTCATCAGCCGCGTCACGCCAACCCGCGAAGAACGGATCGTCGAACAGATCAGAGAACATCGTGTCATTCATCAAAGCCGGAAACATAGCCATAATCGGTACTCCTTCATATTTGGAGCCAACGCGGCTTGGCAGCCGACCGTATCGACACCCAGATGCCGCCGGCCGGTTTCGTATACCCGCGTCCGGAACCCTCCCGGGCTCCTGACCTTGACCTTTCACTTCACCCAACTTCCCGCGGCGAAGTTCATTCCGGATTTTCACCGTGGGGAAACATGCGGGTGCGGGAGGATTCAGGAGCTTGATATGGCGCCATATTCAGCCGCTTGCGACTGCGGGAGAGCTGGAGCGACTGCGGGGCGGGGGCGACTGTGGGAGATTGCGACCGATTCGTCTCTATCGCAAGAAACTCCCGGGAGAATTCGGTGGAAACGACGATTTCGGAATGATCTCCCAACGACATCGTTGATATTCCGCGACCCATGAAATCAGCCCGATGGGAGTTTATCGGTAAATCTGCAGCAAGGCGATAAACTCCCACGCGGCACCGGGACTTTCGTCAATCATAGCCACCGACGACATAAACTCCCGCCCGGCTCAGTCCACCCAATCCTCGATTTTCGCAGCCTTGACCGGGTCATACGTGTCCGGCTCCACAACAATATCCAGCGTGTAATACGGAATGGCGGCGCGCAGCTGTTTCTCCAGTCGGTTGATTGCGGCGGCGTCATCCAGCTCGGTCTCGTTGCGGAACTGCACCTTGAGCAGCACGAGGATGCGCTTCTCGGACAAGTGCATGGCCGCGGGATCGGCGAGCACCCGTTCGACATCGGGATTCTCCGCCAGCACTTGCGTAATCACGCGATACGTGTGGTCGCTTGCGCCTTCGCCGATCAGCAGCGATGAGACCTGCACGCCCAGCAGCAGAGCGCCCACAATCAGTAGGATGCCGATGCTGGTGCCGCCGATGGCATCCCAGATTTCATCACCGGTCAGAATCGCCAGCAGCGACCCCAAAAACGCGAAAGCCAGACCAATCACGGCCAGCGTGTCTTCGGCAAGCACAACCGCCAAATCACTGGATTTCGTGCCTTTCCAGAATTTGATGAGACTGAACGGACCCGGGTCGTGTGTCTCCTCGAAGCGCTCCTTCGCTTCCTTGATGCCGTTGTGCAAGCTCCACGCTTCAATCGCCATGCAAATCAAAGTCACGACCAGCACAATGGCCATATTGTGCGCATCCACGGCATGGGCTTGCGGTCCGCCGGACACGACTTCGCGGATTTTTGCGATGGATTCGCTCGCCGAATACACGCCACCGATGGCGAACAGGGAAACTGCAACGATGAACGAGGCGAGATACCGTGCCCGCGACCAGCCCAGCGGATGCTTGCGGCTCGGCGGCCGGTGCGACAGCTTATTGCCGATGATCAGCGTGAGCTCGTTGCCGGAATCGGCAAGGCTGTGGACGCTTTCGGAGAGCATCGAAGCCGAATGCGTGACCATGAACACCACGAATTTCACGACCGCGACCATCACATTCGCCAACAGTGCCGCGATGACGGCGATGCCGATTTTCGCACTGTGTTTTTCGGTGCCGTCCGGGGCCAGATCGTGGTTCATTGCGGCGTTGCCGTTGGGCTGCGGCCGGTTGCGCGGCACATCATGCGCGATGCCGGCAGCCAAAGCCCGTCGTGTATCGTCCTGGTGGTCTTGTGTGGTCATCTTCGTTCTCCTTGGCCCGGTATCGCAACACTCCGAAACCGGTTCCTGTTCCAGCATAGCCCGGGAACGGCTGTGGACGCCCGCAGTCTTCATGCGTGTCCGATAAGATGGTGTTGGTATGCCGTCCCGCGACATTCCGGGCGAAATACCGACAGCGACGGCGCAAAAGGCAAAAGGAGGCAGTTTCGTGAGCGACGTGAGGGCGCAACTGGAACGGCTGCGGCCAGTCTATGAAACGGGCGTGCTTCGGCTGCTGCTACGCAACCATGCGATGACGTATGTCGCCCTACTGCGCACCTGTTTCAAACCGTTGACCGCCGAACTGCCCAAAGAGACGCTTGAGGTGCGGCTCGCCGGCGCGCTCGAGGAGCTTGCACACGATGGCGAATGGCAGTTCAAAGACGGCGAAACCGCGCAGGACAGCGCCCATCAGACGCTTGTCGAACTCACCCGCGAAGGCGAAGACGATTACGCGTGGCTCGCGAACTCGTATGATTCCGCTTCCCACCATTATCTGTACCGTTTGACGGCCCGCGCCCACCGCGCGATCGACGCGCTGTCCCAGCTTGAGGACACAACCCGCGCGCTGTCCGGCGCCCAGGCGAATTCCATCATCATGGAGGTCGAGAACGCCCGCAAACGTCTGACCGTCGATCCAAGCGAGCGCATCGCCCTGCTTGAGGCCGAAGTCAAGGAACGCGAGCAGGAAATCAGCCGGCTCCGCAACGGTGAATCCGTGGAGTCCCTGAGCGACAAGGATGTCGAGGATATCATCGCCGTGGTGCACAACACCTTGCGCGGCGTACCGGTCGACCTGCATGAGCTCGCGCTTGAGGAACGCGACAACGGCGACGCGCTGCGCCGACGCATGCAGGAAAACTCAATGAGCGTTGACGAGATTCTTACCGCGTACCATGAGCGCTACCGCCGCTCGATGCGCGAGTCTGACAGCGGGCGGCGCTTCGAGGACGCGTTCCAGGTGATTGTGACCGACGAGGGTCGGCGGCAGATCGATGACGCGGTGCAGGATATCGCAAAAAGCCCGTACCTGCACGGTGAGCCGAATCAGCTGCTCAATCAGGTGCGGGCGGAATTGAAGCGGATTTACGAAGGCATCGAGGATGTCCGCCATCAGGTGCGCGTCTCGGACGAAGCGGTGAGCCGTCTGGTCCGGCAGCGCAGCGACACCCGGTATCGCACGGCGTTGGACACGTTCAACCGGCTGTTCGCGACAATCAGCCAAGAAATCAAGGCCGGCATGCCTTCTCCCAGCCCGTATTCGTTTGATGTGGGCGACGCCACGCTGCTTGCGCTGCCTACACGGCCGGCACGCCCGATGGCTTTCGCAGCGCCGCCGAGTCTGGAGGCCATGTCGTCGGTTCAGGATGATGACAATCCCGGGTTCGCCGATGTGGATTTGCGCGCGATGGTCGAGGCGGGCGGACCGCGGTTGCGGCATATGCTGTCGCTGATTGTACAAGACCCGATCATGCGCGACGGGCGGGTTGACGTCGCGGCGAGCTTCAACCAGTTGAGCGATACGGAACGCCGCGAAAGCGAACTGATCGGTTTCCTGGGGGCCTTGCGCGTGGACGATGACGGGCAGTTCTCGACATGGCGATGCGTGTCCGCGGACGGTACGACACGCGCGTGGCGTACACGGCCGGTACTTGCAGACGTTGGCGTGTTGCATGAGATTATCGAAGAGGACGCATGACGGATGCCGGCTGGTGACGGGCGGTGACCGCGAGACGGGCGAGGAGCATAGGCCGAATCAGCGCGAACGGCATGTACGCGAATCCGGCGACACGGAACTTGTGGAAAGGGCGGGACGATGACCGACGAACTTGATGACATGATGGCCGCCATGGGCACTGCTCGCATGGACGGCGACGCCGATGCCATGGTGGATGCCCATGAAGACGGCTCCGGCGAGACCGACGGTGTGCCGAATGCCGGCGGGGACACTGACACCATGGGGGACACTGACACCATGGGGGATATCGACCCTGCGGACAATCCACATGCGCTGTTTCCCGGGGACACGAGCACGATGGACGCCGACGCACGCGCGGTCGCCATCGCGCTGAAACGTGACCGGTTCATCACCAGTGACGCGTATGAGACGGCGTTGGACCATGTTGACGAGGTACGCCGCTCACTCAACGACGATCTGCTTGAACTGGTTGATGTTCCGCGATACCAAGTGATGTACGCCAGACCGGTCACAGCGGACGGATTGGGGATGCGATCCTTGAAAACCCGGGCGTCGCTGACGCGCGAGGAGGCGGCGATGCTGGCTCTGCTGCGCATTCGCGTGCTCGGCTATGAGAGCTCGCGCGAATCGTCCAAAGACTGGATCATCAGCACGGACGACATCCGCGCCGCGCTGACCACAGGCGCCGGCTGGCTGGCCGCACGCAACGACGAAGAAGGCGTGATGAAACGCATCGGCATCGCGATTTCACGGTGCGTGACCTACGGATATCTCGCCCCCGTTGAAGACACCGATGACATGTACCGCATCACGCCGCTGGTCCCTGCCGTACTCACCACCGAGCTTGCCGAACAGTGGCTTGGCGAAAGCGAGAACAGCGCCGCTGACAGTGCGAACACCCCTGAAGAAGGCGTCCAGGTAACCGCAAATACCGATACGTCTGATATTGCCGACACGACATACACGAATACCGCTGACGGTTTGAATGCCGGCGCTACTGCCGCCCAAACCGGCGAAGAAACGAGGTTGTGATGACCGACGAAGCGCTGATGGCCGACCACTGGATGCTTGCCAGCCGCCAACTGGTCAATTGGGGGTCCTACGAGGGCTACCACGTGTTCCGCCCGTCCATGGACCCGGACATGCCGATTACCTTGCTCGCGGGTGCCAGCGAATCCGGCAAATCCACGCTGGTGGACGCGCAGAATTCCCTGCTCTACCCTGCTGGCACGGCGTTCAACAAGGCCTCGAATTCCGGGCGTTCCGAACGCAGCGACTACACATATTTGCGTGGCATGACCGCCGTGGCGGATGACGCGGAAGGCGGGACGGCCGTCTATCTGCGCGGTTCGGCCGAGGACGGCACGCCGAGTGCGGTGTGGGGCGCGATTGTGGACACCTATGTCAACCGTATGGGCGGCGAGATGCTCTCATGCGCGAAGTTCCTGTACCTGTCCCCCGGCGACGAGCGCGGCAGCGTACGGCGCCAATACGTGTCCTGGAACCATGAAATCGACCCGCGAAAGATGGACGGCTACCGGTCCTCACCATTCACCGCAGACCAATTGCGCAAGGTGTATCCGGGGTGCGCGGTGTATTCGAACGCGGAAAACTTCCATGAATCCGTGTGGACACGCATGGGCTTGAAAGCCGCCGCATGCCGGTTGCTGTACAAAATCCAGTCGGCGGATGCGCCTTCGCGGCTTGACGATATTTTCAAGCAAGGTGTGCTCGATGTCCCGAACGCCCTGACCAAGGCGCGCGAGGCGGTTGAGGATTACGACCGGTATGCCGAGAACTTCCGCAGTATGGAAGAAAATACCCGACAGATGGACGCCTTGCGTGAAATCCGCGACGAACACGCCGAATACGATAAAGCGGCCAGGCAGGCGCGTGATCTGCGGGTCACCGATCCGCAAGATGACACCGGATTGGCCACCTTGCGCTCGTGGGTGTTCTCCCGGTTGGCGTCCGCGGTACGCGACCAGCTGCCGCAAGATCGCCGCGAGCTGGAGAGGCAGCAGGAGCAATGTCGCAAAGCCGATACGACAGTCGAAAACGTGCAACGCGAACTCGGCGAAGTCACCGAGATGATGCACGGCGCCGGCGGCGACACCCTGACCCATCTGGAAAACGAGCATGAGCAGGCGCTGCAGGAGCTGGAACGGATGCGTCATACCGTCGGGCGCATCCGGCAGGCGTTCGCTCGGGCGGACGAGCCGATGCCCCAATCCGAGGCATCGTGGGAACAGCGCCGGCAGGAAGCCCAGGATTTCATTGAGGACGCGAACGTGCAACGCGATGAGCTCCAACGCCAGCGGGACGCTTGCGTGGTCCGCCGCAAAGGCATCACCGACCGTCTTGACCCGATCAAGCGCGATTTCGAACGGCAAAGCCGCAAGCGCACCCGTATCACGCAAGACATGGAAGACGACCGCGCGGCGATTGCGCAGGCGACCGGGCTGAGCGAGCGCGATCTTCCCTATGTCGCCGAGCTGATGGACGTGCGCAAAGACGAAGAGCGGTGGCGTACCGCGATGAACGTGGCTTATGGCCCCATTGCGCAGATTATTTTGGTCGACCGCCGTTACGAGCGGGGATTCGCCCGAAAAGTCAGCACCATCGACCCGTCAACCATGTTCCGCCGCACTTGGCAGTTCATTGATATCGACAATATCGACTATCAAAGCGGCACCCAGGAACACGGGGAGGACGGCGAGCACGACGACCGGCTGTCCGGAAAACTGCGGTTCCGTGAGGATTCCCCATTCTTGGGATGGCTGCGCGAGCAAACCACATCCCGGCGACTTGACGCGCTGTGCGTCGAACATATCGACGACGCCGACGCCACCCGGCAAATCCAACCGGACGGGCAGATCAAAGCCGGTCAGCGTGGTTCGTATGGCACCAAAGGCATCAACCAGGTCATCGGTTTCGCCGACGAAGCGTACCTGCGCGGGCTCAAACAGCAAATCGACCGCCTGTCCGAACAGCTCAGGCAGTGCGAGTTGGATGGGGAGGACATCAAGCGCCAGCAAAGCCATCTGGACGAACTGCGTACCTTGTCGTCGCAAATCGCCGATCTTTCTTGGACAGAAGTCGACGAAGCCGGCACCGAAGCGAAGGTGGAACGCCTTGAGCGCGACATCGACACGCTGCGCAACGACCCGAAACTCGCCCAGCTCGCCGAGCGACGCGACCAACTCCAGCACGCGCTGCGGGACGCGTTGGACTCGCAGGCGAACGCCCGATTCGCCGCCGCCAACACGCAGCAGGCCGTCGACGCCGCCGAAGCGTGGCTGACTGAACGCGCTGGGCAGATTGCCGACACCGCGGAACAGCCGACGCTACCGGATACCGTCACCGAACTGCTGTCCACCGCGTACAGCGCGGCGACCGGTTCCGTGGCCGGCGAACTGGCCCATATGACTGTTCTGCCAGGGCAACCCGGAATCCGCCGATTCGACGAGCGGGTGCTCGGCATGGTAGGCAACGCGATCACCAAGCGCATCAGCGAGGCGGCCACTCAAGCCAACAAGGCACGGGCATCCGTCGAACGGCGCATGTCCGACTATCTTGCCCGCTGGGCCGCAGACGACACGACTGTCACCCCCACGGTGGACGACTACCGGTATTACGAGGACGAGTTGAGAGACCTGTCCAAAATCGTGGCGAAGGCGGCAACCCCTGAGGAAATCACCAACAGCGTGGACAAGATGCAACGCGACTTCAATGAGCTGAGTATGAGCCTCGAGAATGACCAGCGCGAAGTGCGTGAACAGCTCGACCGTATCAACTCCATGCTGCGCGACCAGCAGTTCGGGCCTCGCCACGGCAGTCTCACCCTCGACGTCACTATCAGACAACGCAGCACGGCCTTCAACGGCACGTTACGCCGGACCATCGAACGGCTCAACAGCTGGCAGGCAGAGCAGCCATCCGGCGGCGCTTCCGACAGCCGCACCGCGAAACGGGCGTTCGACAGCTGCAAACCGATAGTTGAACTGTTGCGTAGCGAGCTGGGCAAAGTGCGCGATACCGCGGGAATCCGCCAATATGGCGCCCGCGATCTCGATTCCCGTGCCCGCAGCTCCTTCTACGCGGTCGTGCACCATGATGATGGCCCCGACGAACGCATTTCCTCGACTGGCGGCAAATCCGGCGGCGCCTTGCAGGAGCTCACGTCCTTCGTGTACGGGGCTGCGCTCATCTACCTGTTGGGCGGCGATATCAGCGGACACCCCACCTACACCACGCTGTTCCTCGACGAAGCGCTCATCAAGGCGGACGGCCGGTACACACAGCGCGCACTTGCGGTGCTGCCACGGCTGGGATTCCAAGTCATCGTATCCGCGCCGGAAAGCAAAACCGGCGAAATCCTTGAGATGGCGACACGCGGCTATGTGGTGCTGAAAGACGAGCGGCTCCATTCGCATCTGCAGGAACTCGATCTGGTCGGCGCGCACGCGGACGGCGGACCATTCGAGCAGCGCAATCCGTCAGCCGGCAAATCGCCGACAGGCGCGGCGGCTTCCAGAATTCCGGCTGACACCGGGAGCGCCGACGATACCGCGGAAACCAGCGATGTTACAAACAGCGGCGATTCCACGGCCTCAAGCAGCGGAAGGCCACAGTCATGACCGGCATACGCGCACGCGGCGTGAACGCCCGAACAGCGCCCATGGAAATCGGCGATGCCGTCACGAGATATCTACAGCGGCGTCGATATGATGCCGAACCGCGATGGCCGTTGGTTTTCTCTGTGAGGTGGCCGGACCAGCGCACACTGACCGCCCAAGCGCCCGACTGGCATAAGGCCAACAACGCGTTGCGCGAATGGGCGCAACGTCAAGGTTGCCCGGTTACGAACAAGCACCGGCTGATGGTCACGCCGGTGGAGTTGATCGACACGGTCACGGTTGCGGATGAGCAGACCGCGTTGCACATCGCAGACCGGGCGAGCGCCCGGCACTACCGCAAGGCGCGCCAGCGCATCGACCTGTTGGCCGATGAGTGCTCAATCTCCCGCGACACCGCGGCATCCGTGGCGAAAATACTGGACAGTGAATCGGATGTGGATGTCACACTGGTGATTCGCGCCGCGCAGTTCTTCGGTACGCACGATGCAACCGGGTTGACTCCACGGCAAGTCCCGCTCGCGGGGTTCAGCGCGAAATGGCTTGATCAGACGCATCGCCGCAATGTCATCTGCACCTTGTGCGGCAAGGATTCGCTGGGATTGTCTGACCGCCCGCCGGAGCTACGTATGCGCTGGCTTGACCCGGCCTACTCGGACGAACCAGAAATGATGATCACCAGGCCGTGGCGGCCCGGTGGCGAGCGCGATATCCGCTATGTCATCATCGTGGAAAATAAGGATACCTACCAATCCATGCCCGACATCGCGCACGGATTGTGCGTTTGGGGAGCCGGCAAGGCGATTTTGACATCAATCGCGCTGCTACTGCCGTGGCTTACCACCGCAAGACCGGACGACGGGGATGATTCCAGTCCGCAGGTCGTCTATTGGGGCGATATGGACGCCGACGGCTTGGAAATCCTCGACGCCGTGCGGCACACCGGGGTACGATGCCAATCGCTATTCATGGATTTGGAAGCCTACCAGCGCTACTCATGGTTCGGTACCAATCTCACCTCAACCAGTACGCCGATCACTGCGCGCGAGCCCAAGGCGACGCCCACGCTTGACTTTGGCGAGCGTGAGCTCTATCTGCTCACATGTGGCGAGGCCGTCGGGCAATCCGACGAATCCGGTTTGTCCGACGGCCCAACCCATCTGCGCGTCGAACAGGAGCGAATCCCGCTCATTGACGCGGCCGATGCGCTCCGCTCGCTTGGATGGCCGATCGCCGCCAATAATGACAAGGAGACACAATGACAGACAACGCGCACCCGACGCCAGTACGGCTCGAAGCCGGGCAGACGGCCCCGGATTTCACGCTTCCCAGCGACACCGGCGAAACCGTCACCTTGTCCGCACTACGATGCCAGAACATCGTCCTATATTTCTATCCAGCGGCGATGACCCCAGGATGCACGACGGAAGCCTGCGATTTTCGCGACAATCTTGCGCGCCTGTCGGCACTAGGTTTCACCGTGCTCGGCGTGTCGAAGGATCCGCTCGACAAGCTTGCGCGATTCCGCGAACGCGACCATCTGACGTTCCCGCTGCTGTCGGACCCCGATTTGACTGTGCATCGTCTCTACGGCGCGTACGGCGAGAAGAATCTGTACGGCAAAGTGCGTCTGGGCGTAATCCGTTCGACCTTCGTGATTGACGGCGATGGCATCATCCGCGTCGCGAAATACAATGTGCGGGCGAAAGGACACGTCGATGTGTTGTTGCGGGCGCTCGACAAGCTCGATGATCAGGAGTGGATGCGACAGTAGAGCGGGCTGATCATGGGTCGGTCACGGGCTAATCACGGGCTAATCACGGGCGCGCAATGCCCGGTAATCATGTCCAATGACTACGCCCAGTAGCCGTACCCAGTCACGCCTATTAATCACGCCCAGTGGAAGAGCGAAACCCCGCAGCGCGAACGGCAGTAGGCGTTTCCCAACCATGTGTGCCGCGAATTCGGCCACACGGCTCCCAGCCTTGGAGCGTTCTGGCTCATCCAGATGCTGGGCGCGCGGCCGTCGGCACTGCGCGAACCGAGCAGGTTGAACCCGTTTTTCTCCACCAGCCAGTCCGGATGCTGGGTGGCGATGGCGAGCCCCTCCTCAAGTGTGAGCGGCAGGCGCTCGTCGGAGTCGATAAGTTTGCGCGCGACATCCGGTTCGCGGTTGATATACGCGGTGCCCGTGTGTGGGTCGATGACCAGGTAGAACGGGCCTTCCGGCGGCTCGAAACCGTCTTGCGGCAGGAAACTGGCGATATCGCGCGGCGGCATCGTTGTGAAACCGGCCATGCGGTTGATGCTGGTTCGTGCAATCAGGGATTCCGGCGATACCAGCTCGCGCGTAGGCACGAGCAGGATATTCGAACCGAGGTCGCTGTCTTCGAGCGCGCTGATGAGCGGGCGGGCAAGCGCGCGGAATGCCTCCGCGCTCATATCGGCCACATCAGGGTAGCCGAGCGCGACAATACGGTCGAGCTGCTTAAGTGCTTCCTGTGATGCGATGGACATACCTCCAAGTGTAGGACATCCGCGTGAGGGGCGGCGCATCGTGCGCGACACACCCACGCGGGTTTGCATGTCCGATAGTTCGTGGTACTCTATTCGAGTTGCCCGGTTACGCGCGCAGGCGCGTTTCCACAAGCAATGGAGGATTCGCCTAGTGGTCTATGGCGCACGCTTGGAAAGCGTGTTGGTGTAACAGCCTCACGAGTTCGAATCTCGTATCCTCCGCACAGGTACCCCGGAAGCCAAGCATTGCAAGGCATCCGGGGTTTTGCATAACATGCGAAATGGGCGCTAGATATGGGGCTATCGGCCAATTCGTACACCCACAGCAAGTCTCTCGGCACGAGCATAATCCCAAACCTTCTGCCGACACTGACAGGCACCTCAGCGTCGACAGAAGCAGAAAACAGACCGTCTGTCGACACCCGTCACCAGCACACCGCCGGCAAAACAGAGAGCGACTGCCTCCACCGACACCCAGCACCGGCACAATCCGCTCGCCCCACAAACCCGGCGTTTCAGTCCGCGCGCCGCCTGTTTCGACCGCTAGACTTGGCAATACGACCTCACAGCACGGCCGGTAAGCCCTTGCAATACCTCTTGCTCGGCCGTCGACGGAAAGGAACGACGATGTTCACTCTCTGGCTGCGCCGAGCCGCAGCGTATATCCTTCGCATCGTGCTGCCAGCATCGTTGCTCTCGCAGCTCATCGGCACCCTGCTGTTCGGCAAATCCTCACCGGGCGGAGCCGCTGAAACCTGGATTAGCTGCGCCAGTCTGCTTGTCGCCGGCGTCATCTCCGCCTTATCCACACGCAACGGGCAATCATGGGCGCACCAGCTTCTGCGTCTGCAAGTGCTCGATCAGGAATCCGGCGCCCCGATATCAGCCTTGAGAATGGGATTGCGAGAACTGGCGCATCTCGCTGATTTCGCGTCGTTGTGCATCGGCTTCCTCTGGCCGCTGTGGGACAGTCAACGGCAAACCTTCGCCGACAAAATCGTCAGCACCGTTGTCGTCAGCGTTGATCGACCACAATGACGTTCTGCCTTCCCAGCACTCCCTCTGCTGCGGTGTGAGCCGTCACTCAGTTTGAATCTGTTCGGCCTTGCCCGCATTGTCATCTTGCTTGGTGTTCTTTTTGGCGTTGCCAGTTATCATCATGGTGATGTTGAGCAGCATCAGCACACAAATGAACGCCATGAGGACCCACTCGCCTCTTGGAATCATCGATACAAGGAGGATCAGCAGGAAAATAATGTTGACAAGCGCAAAATTGATGTCATCAAACGCCTTTTTCGTGTTCTTGTTCTTTGCCATCATCGCCTCTTTCCATCGATTCGTTCGGATTTCACGATTTCGAATGTCCACGAAACCGAGCTGTATCATGCATCAGGCTGCATGACGTAGCATCAGTCTATCATCATGCAAATGTTTGCAAGAGTAGGCACGCCGCTGTAAGAGGAGATTTCAGGCTTCGCTCGCAATCTTGCGCACGACGCATGATAACGATGGCATCCGCGCGCTTACAGCATGGCCACCTGCCGCTGAAAGTCACATCGGCGCACGATTTCTCCGCCAACATCAGCCGCGCACGACGCCGCATCCGAAGCGGTAGAGCGCCCAGCCATGCCCGTATTGGCCAAGATCACGCACTTTGACGAGCGTGCCGTGACGCTCATATTGTGCAATCAGCCCTTCGTCGTGGAACGGGTCGAACTGCTGGCGGAACGTGAACAGTTGCAGGCTCGGTGCCTGAGGACCCATCGTCAGGAAATATGTGGGCGTGTCGTCACCGCCCAGCGGGCACACGGTATTGAGCAGCCGCGTGTCATCCCCCGAGGCGAAGGACAGCTCGGTCTGCTCGAAAATCGCTCCGTTCTTCTCTTTCATCGGGTTGTAAATCGGGTACAACATGTTGGCCCCGTACAGGCTTACCGCGTACATCGAGCCGTTCAGCGGATCGGATATGACGACCGCGCGCGTACCGGTCACCTTCACGACCTCGCCGAGCGCCCGATACTTGCTGGATGTCAGCTGCTCTTCCGGCCGCTCATCAGTCAGTTGCACATTGTGATACACCGATTGCGACAACGCCGCCCGTTCCGTATTGCCGAACTGGCAGGTGACGGCGAGCGCCGCCAGCACGACCACAACGATGCTCTGCCGGGCGGTACGCGTTAGTCGGATGTCGCTGCACACACGCCCACCGCTTCGCACACGGTCACCGCCCTTCCACGGCATCGGGACCGACACCGATCCGTCTCCGCTCGCCACCGCACACGCGGCGAAGACCAGCAGCGGAATCACGCCGAACGGAATCATGCTCAGTGGCCGGGTCTCCGCCCGGTACCAAGCCGCGGCGACGATATTCGGAAACCACCCAGTCAACGAGGTCGAGCAGACGAACAGCAACATGAGCAGCAGCCATGCGATAACCAAAGCGATCGCATCCCTACGGGTGTTGCGGTATCCGCTTTCACCGGGATGAGCAGCGTCGGAATCAGCACGCTTGAACACCTGCTGCGGCCGTGCAATCACGTAGCCGATGACGACCAGCGCAAGCACGGTCACGCCCGCCATCAACCATCCGCCCGGGCCCGAGATGTTGTCCGTGATGAAGGTGCGCAACGCTTGAGGCACCGTGCGCGACGGCACGAAGGTGTGGAACCATGCCGCCGGATTGCCGTATCTGTTGGATTGGTAGGAGCCGCGCATATAGACGAACAGCGCGGCCGCCCCGCACACGACCGCGCCGGCGAGCCCTGCGACGACTTTCCACGGCATGCGCAGCACGATGAACGGCGCCATGAGCAGCAGCCAGGAGAAGACGATGCGCGGGTGGGCGAACATGCACAGCCCGCCCACGGCGATGAAACCGAGAATCCACGGCCATACGCGCGTCCGCGTCCCCGTCTGCGCCTGCGCCCATGCCCCCGCGGGCCGTTCCGTCCCGTCACCCCCGTCATCGTCTGCGGTATGCCCCACCTTGCGCTGCCGCCAACGATCGGTCAGGGCGTCACACAAACGCAGCGTGACATACAGCCAGTACGGCAGGAGCGAGGTCGCCAATCCGTAGGCGAACAATGGCCCGCGGGCGAGCATCAGGAACGGGTGGCTCGCCGAGGAGACGGACAGCACCGGCACGATGATCGCCATGGCGCAGGAGAACGGCCGCCAGCCCCGTCCATCCACCAAACGTGTCCAGTATGTGGACAGCAAGAGCACACCTGCCGGCCATACGATGCCCGACGTCGCCAGCCACACGATGTTCACCGCCGCATAAATCGGCATATGCACGCCGAACACAGCCGCCCCGCGTATCAGCCCCGCGGCAAGCAGATGGAACAGCGGCGGGTAATACGCATCATTCGGCCACAGATGCGTCGCAGCCCCGAGCCCCTCCCCCAGAATCCTGCGGACGAAATAATAATGGGCAGGCGCGTCAATCTGCTGCAACGGGTATCGCCAGATCATCGACGTGTGCGGGAACCACCCCATCACCACGCCAAACGCGACAGCAACCCCAATCACCGAGCACAAAGGCACCATCCACCGAGCACATCTCACCCGCCCATCTTATCCTCATGTGTGGCATGAACCTGCCACACATAGGCGGGATAGACCCCGAAACCACGCAAAATCCGCCATGCGCCACCGAAATACTACCGGAGTTCCCAGCATTTCATCAGCACCATGAACGTAGACTGGCCATATATGTACGCGTCGGCGGCGATGCCGCCAGAGACTGGAGAAGTTACCGCATGTTCGTTCTCAAGAACGCATGGGCAGCGCTCAAACGCCATAAGTGGCGCTCACTGCTCACCATCATCACCGCCCTGCTCGTCACTTTCGGAACGATGTTTTCCACAGCGGTCATCCAAGCAAGCGACACCGCGTACGGTTCCGGCTACGACGCCCAGAAGCCGACACTCGACCTGAAACTCAAGCAGTCCGTGCAGTCGAAATACAACGGGGCCGACTCCAGCTGGAGCAAGCATTACCTGACGTGGACGAAATACTCCACGTACGCCAGCGCCGCCCAAAGCGCGAACCTCACCTTCACGTACACCTTCACCGAGGCCGTGCCGGTCCGTCAGACCTCGACGTTCAAAGCCGTCGCCGGCACCGCCGACCAGGACGCCAACAAGACCGGCGGCGAGTTCACACTGCGCACCTTCTACAGCAAGGAGGCGGCCGCCGCCAACGCCCAGGGCGCCTTCACCATCGTCAAGGGCAAGAACATCTCCTACTCCACGTCCAGCACGGATTCGACCTCGGCGCTGATTTCCGAAACCGTGGCCAAGAAGAACAACCTCAAGGTCAGCGACACCTTCACCATCGTCAACCCCACCGACGCGAAGACGACCGTCAAGCTCAAGGTCGCCGGCATCTACCGGTACAAGGACGGCAAATCCGCCGCCTCCACGAAACTCGCGAAAGACAACCGCGACAACGCGATTTTCGTCGGCTATTATGCGTTCGCCATCAACGGCTTCGACAGCACCACCGGCAAGGGCTGGGCGATCCCGGACCTCCAGGTCACCTTCACCATGGACAGCGTGAGCGCGTACAAGAAGTTCGTGAAGCTCATCAACAAGGCGAAGCTGCCGTCCGGTTATGAGATCGTCTCGACCTCGCTCGACGCCTATGTCGCGAGCATCAAGCCACTGGGCCAGCTTGCTGAACGCCTGCGTATCGCCCGAATCGCGCTGCTCGTCGTCGGAGGGCTGCTGCTTGTCGTGATGGTGGCGCTTGGCCTGGCCGGTCGTCGCGGCGAAATCGCCACGGCCATGCTGGTCGGCGTCACCAAGGCGCGTATCGCCTGGCAGTTCATGCTGGAAGTACTGATCCCCACCGTCTGCGGTTTCGCCATCGGCGCCCTGACCGGCGGCTTCGGCACCAAGCCGCTCGCCCACCAGCTTGCCGGCGGCTATGGTGTTCCCATGCCTTCCAGCCTGGTGTGGCAGACCATCGGCTACGGGTTGCTCGCCTGCCTGGTGTTGTCATTCATCGCCATGTTCCGCGTGATCGCCGTACGCAAGATCACGCTGTTCGAGCCGCGGGACACGACTGAGACCAAGGAGGAATCCAAGTGAGCGAGAACAACCAGCCCGACCAGATCGAGCAGCAGGACGAATCCATGGAAAGCGTGGAGTTCAGCGTCGTCATCGACGATACCGATGCGGATGCCGCCAACCGCCCGGCCGAAGCAGAAGACACGGCCACGGCGACGACTGCGGCGAAGAACGCCGATACCGCGACCCGCGCCTCTTCGCGCATCGACAGGGAACTGCGCAACCGCCGCCATATCGCGTTGAAGTCCTATCCGGCGTTCGCATTCAACAACGTCATCCTGCAAAACCGCAAGACCGGGCGCAACGTGCTCGACAACATCAGTCTCGACTGCTATAACGGCCGCACGGTCGCGATACTGGTGGACCCGGAGGATGCCGAGCAGCGCGTCGGATTCATGGCCGTCGCCTCCGGCATGCTGTACCCCACCAGCGGCAGGGTCATGCTCAAAAGCAACGACCTGGCCTCCTTCGACCCGTCGGAGGCGCGCGCGCATCGCCTCGGGGTCGTGCCGCAACGCTATGCGATCCGCGACGACCTGGATGCCATCGGCAACCTCGTGTACACGATGGACGCTTCGGGCCGCAACTTCCTGCAGCCCAAGCCCGATATCGCGCGCGACCTGCTTGACCGGACCGAGTTCGGCGACGGCAGCGAGCTCGCCGTCGAGAATTATGAGGCGCTCGTACACACACCCGCCGGCAAGCTGCGGGAAATCGACCGGCGTCGGCTGGCCATCGCGCGCGCCATCTGCTGCGAGGCGCAGGTCCTGCTGCTTGACGAGCCGACGGCGGGGCTTGACGCCGAGGATGCTTCGACGATTCTCAAGCTGCTCAACCGTCTGGCCCATCCGGACCGCAAGACGGCGGACACCGGCCGGTGCGTGATCATCGTCACCGACAACGATGATGTGGCCGACGCGTGCGACGAGGCGTTCGCGCTGTATGACTGATACCTCATGACCGGCACTGTATGCCCGGCACCACCCGGCCGGCCGGTCTGATGAGTGGAGGCCTGCACCCCACGATGGGATGCAGGCCTCCACTCGTATTCAGCACGTCAATCACACCACACGCTGGTGGAACCGCTCGGCAAGCGCTGGAATATCCGGTTCACCGTACTTGTCGACCAGATCAAGCCAGGCGCGGCGGTTATCCTCGCCGAAGCGGGCCGCCTTGTTCGCATACGATTGCGCGGTGAGGAACTTCGGGGGCACGGACTTGCTGTTGTACTTGTCGGCGACCATGACCACCTCCTGTTCGAGGTTGACGGGCACGTAATCCGCCGGCGGCAAGGGCAGGCCCTGCCGGATCACCTCGTCCTTCGTGAGCCCCACACCGGTATGGTTGCGCGCGAACTGGGCGATGGACTCGTCCACGCCTTCATCCAGCAGGTATCGGTAGCCGAGCAGGCCGTGCTCGATGTAGTGCGGCCCGTCGAATTTCAGGGGCTCGCCGTCGGACCCATCGTGCTTGAGCACACGGTACGTGCCGATGTCGTGCAGCAATCCGCCGATCACCACGAGGTTCTCGTCCAGGAGCCTCGGCGGGATCTCGCCGCCGGTGATGCCGTCGGAGGCCGCAGCCTGCGAGGGGTCGGGTCGCCCGGATGAATCTGTTGGCAGCGTGCAGCGCCGCACGAACAGCGCGTTCTGGTGCCGCACGATTTCGCGGGCGATGGTCGCCACGATGACGCAATGCGTGTGTATCAGATCATATGCCGCCTGCGATGGCGCGATTTTCCTGTGCAGCTCATCGACTTGGGCCAGTGTCGGAACATATCCACTCATACCGTCCATTGTAAGGAGCACGCCGAATCCCCTCCGCCCATTGTGACTGAAGCGCCCCTTCTACAAACTGTCTACGCAACGTGCCCTCCTAGCGTCACCAGTTTGGAACCTCCCACAAACCAGCTACGCCCACAAGCCTCCCAGCGTAGACAGTTTGTGGGTGAGGGCGGGCTCTCAGATGGTTTCGAGGCGGAACTCGCCGGTACGGTTCGAGGCGACGATCATCTGGTCGTTGTCAAGCTCCGTCCAGCCGTCGGCCTCGCTCTGCGGGAAACCGGAACTGGCGACGACCACGCCCTCCGCCGTGCCGTCAACGCCCAGGATCCGCCGATACCGGATCACGCGATAGTCGATGGCATGCTGCTGCCAGCCGTACCCCGCATACACTTCCATGATGCGCGGCGGCACCTCGGTACGCCCCGAAGCACGCAATGCCACCAGCTGGTCGCCGCTCTGGACCATGCAGTTGTAGCTGGATTTCGGGTAGCTCTGCCGCAGTTCGCGCACCGCCTGGGCGACCGCCTCGTCCAGAGGGAAACCGAAACCGATGTATTCCAGGATCACCGCGAAGAACACCGCAGAATCGCTGCGACCGCCCGTGGACAGGAATACGCTGTGATCCACGGGGAAATCATGGTTCTCAATGATGTTGCGCCCCTGCTCATCCGAAATATCGCCGTTATGAATGAAGCTCAGCCCGTTGGCGAAGAACGGCTGCTGATTCTCCAAAATCAGCGGCAGATGCGAGCTGGCCAGGCGGAAATGCCACAGCGCGCCGCGAGCCGGCTGCTGGGCGAGGTCTTCGAACACCGGGTCATGCAAGGCCGACGTGGTGGTTTTGTACAGGCGCGTGCCGGTTTCAGGCGACAGCGCGCCACCATCCCTGCGGTACGGCGGTTCCTCGGGCGTGCGCAACGAAGCGGTGCCCCAGCCGTCATTGTGGACCGCGCTCATCGCGCGAAAGTCCCTGACCGCCTGTTCGCCGCCCAGCACATCTTGAAGGCTGCGGTTGAACCCCGCAGTCGCGTAACCCAGTAACCTGCACATAACCATCCACTCTAACGGGCGACGGGACACCGCCGGACCGTGTGGCTATAGGGGTTGGTTATAGCAAAGAGCCGCCCATCATGGACGGCTCGGATGCGTGCTTCAGCGGCTACTGCTGCTTGCGTTGGTTTGCCGGCGGATGAGGCGAACCGGCGGACTTCGCATTGCCGTTGCGCTGCGGGGCACGGCCCGGCTTGGCGCTCGCGGCCTGTGATTCCGCTTGTTTCGCCGTCTTGGCGGGTTTCGACGATGAGCCCGCGGCGGGCTTCGCCGGTGATTTTGCCGGCTTCTCCGCGGATTTCGCTGAAGATCTGGCCAGCGCGAGGATATCCTCGTTCGACTCGATCTGCCGCAGATTGTTCGCCTCACGCTTGAGCCGCGGCGGCCTACGCGTCGACAGGAACAGCGGCTGCACCTCGATCAGCGGGTTATACGGCGCCAGACCGAACCACTTGACCGGGGAACCCGCCGCATGGCGGATCGCATACTTCATCTGCAAAGACAGCGCCCCACGCTGCGAAATCGTGGATTCCGGCATCAGCGCCTTGTGGATCAGCACGTACTTGATCGTGCCCACGCCCGGATCGGCGTCAAGCTTCGGGTACTGCGACTTCTGTTGCGGCAGTTCGCCCGTGTGCTCCAGATCATGCATGATCTGGTGGATATACGCAGGAATCGATTGGGAGACCTTGAATCCAAGCTTGATCTTCACACGGAACAGATAATCCGTACCGAAATTCTCAACCGAATACTCGCGGGTAAACGGTTCGTCGGTCGTCTGCACGGACACCGCCCACCAGGCGCGCGCACGCTTGGGATGGTCCGCGAAGATCGAGAAGAAGATATCCGTGTCCAGCCGCTTCATCTCGCTATCGGACGTCAGATACACGATATTGTCCGCGAAATACGGGATACGGAAGTCGCCGTGCAGCTTCTCGAGCGCGGGCAGGAAATCCTTGCGCTTCATATGGCGGCGCTGCGAGCGTTCGATCTTCGTGCCGTCATTCCACGTGACCATGATCATCAGGATCAGCAAGGTCAGCAGCATCGTGAACCAGCCGCCGTGCATGAATTTCGCCATCGAGGCGATGAAGAACATGATCTGGATGGACAGGAACACGATCGAGAACACGATCGCCCCGACCTTATGCCGGTTGTACCACATGTACACCGCGAGCAGCACGGTCGTGGTGATCATGGTGATGGTCAGCGCCAGACCATAGGCGGCGGAGATATGCTCCGAATCACGGAACAGGAACAACACGGCCAGCGTGGAGACGCACAGCACGCCGTTGACCACCGGGATATACAGCTGGCCGCGCGTACGCGCAGGGTAACGCACCTGCAGATGCGGCATCCAGTTGAGACCCGTGGCCTCGGCGACCATGGTGAACGCGCCGGTGATCAGCGCCTGCGAGGCGATGATGCCCGCCGTGACCGACAGCGCGACCGCAAGATAGCGCACGCCCGGGCTCATCATCTGGAAGAACGGGTTGAGGCTCTCCACGTCCTCAAGTGCCGAATTGTGCTGGTTGCGCAGCATCCACGCGCCCTGCCCGAAATAGTTGAACACGAGTGCGATTTTGATGAACGGCCAGGTGAAGTAGATGTTGCCGCGGCCCACGTGGCCCATATCCGAATACAGCGCCTCGGCGCCCGTGGTCGACAGGAAGACCGTGCCCATGAGGGCGATGCCTGCCGCGTTATGCGGGCTGAACAGGAAACGGATGCCGTACACCGGGTTGAGGGCGGCGAACACACTCCAATCGTTGCTCAGGTTGAACACACCGACGACGGCGAGGAACCCGAACCATACCATCACAATACTGCCGAATACGCGGCCGATGCTTTCCGTACCGCGCGACTGGACTGAGAACAGCAGCAGGATGATGATCGCGGTGATGATCATCGTCAGATTCGCGTTTTCCCGGAACATGGGTTCAAACACCGGAATGGTTTTCAAGCCTTCGACTGCCGAGGAAATCGACACGGCCGGGGTGAGTACCGAATCCGCGAGGAATGCGGCACCGCCAAGCATCGCGGGGATCGCCAGCCAGCCGCCATACTTGCGAATCAGCGAGTACAGGGCGAAGATGCCGCCCTCGCCCTTGTTATCGATGCGCATGGCGATCAGCACGTATTTCACGGTGGTGATCAGTGTGATTGACCAGAATACGAGGGACAGCACGCCGAGGATTGCTTCCCTATCAGCGTTCTGGATGCCGCCTTGCCCGTTGAGGAAGGTCTGCATCGTATACAACGGCGACGTGCCGATGTCGCCGTATACCACACCGAGCGCGACGACCGCCATGCTGAAGGTGACCTTGTTCGGGCCGGACTGCAGCCTCGTCCACCAGCGGCCGATGGCCCCCCTGGTTGCCGTCTTCGCGAGCTTTTCCGCTTCCCTATGCTCTTCTTCTTGCTGCTTGGCGATTACCTCGCGCTCTTCTTTGGTCGACGTCTTGCGAGAGACCTTGGGCGCGTTGGTGAAGGTATCGGCCTTCAGCAACGTCTCGCGCATACGTTCGTCAGCCTGCTGCTCTTGCGATTGCTTCGACTGATTGGCGGTATGCGAAGATTCACGCTGCCGTGATTCCGCCATAACATTTCCTCCATCGGCAGGGACCCTCCCCGCTCGTGAACTCTCATGTCCGGCAAACGAACCGCGATGCCATCACGATTCCTTTACAGACAGCCGCAAGTTTATACGACGGACGCGAGATATTGCAAAAATCCGGGCGCATTATGGGGGACATCTCGCGGTTCTGTCTAGTTTTCACGGTGATTGGAAGATACGCGCCCAACCGCTCGATGCCGACGACACCGGCATGCAGGAACCCGCAACGCGAGTGCAACCGCCGATTCCTCCCGGAGATAGAGACCCGACCCACCATCCCTGAAACGCCAGGAAACCGGCGATCCGAAGATACACACGCAGCCGCCGGTTCCCGGCGATGCCGATGCGCAGGAACCCAAAGATGCCAGCTCAACCACCATTACCTGCCGCAGATACGAGCACAACCCGCTATCCCCGTGACACCCGGCACGCAGCAACCCGAAGATACACCTCCATCGGCGACTTGCCGCGCATCACCGGACCGCCCGCACGCCCCCGGACCACCAGCACACTCAGATGCCGTACACCTCGCGCGTGGTACGCCGGGTGGCGCGCGCGACCTCGGCAATCGGCAAATCGAAGACCTCGGCGAGCGCGGCCAGCGTATACGGAATCATATACGGCGCATTGGTGCGCCCGCGGTATGGCATCGGGCTCAGATACGGCGCATCCGTCTCCACCATGATGTGGTCGAGGCCTACGAGCCGCGCCGATTCGCGGATTCCGTCGTTGCCCTTGTAACTGACGGTTCCCGAAAAGCTCAGGTACCAGCCGTGTTCGGCGGCGATGCGCCCCATGTCGGCGTCGCCGGAATAGCTGTGGAACACCGTGCGTTCGGGGCTGCCGTCCGCGAGCAGCGTGTCGATGACCTCTCGGTGCGAGTCGCGGTCGTGGATCTGCATGGGCAGGCCCAATTCCTTGGCGAGCGCGATATGGTCGCGGAACGCTTGCCGTTGCAGCTCTTTGGCTCCCTCCCCCGTGCGGAACAGGTCCATGCCGGTTTCGCCGATCGCCACCACCTCGCGCGGATGATCGACCGCCAGCCGGTGTACGCGCGCAAGTGCATCCTCAAAACTGACGTCATGGTAGGGCTTGTAGCTCAGCGGCAGGCCGTCGGGACCGGGAACGCCCCGATGCCCGTGCAACACGGCCTCATTGGGATGGATGGCAAGCGCCGCGTGCACGACGCCCTGGTGGTCAATGGCCATCTGCACGGCGGTGTCAAGGTTCGGATATTCGCATCCGACGTCGATAATCCCCTCGACGCCGACGGCCTGCGCTTGGGCGAGCAGCTCGTCGACCGAATACACGGGCACCGGCGGCTGGTCGCGTTCGATGGCCTGCCGGTTCATCTCCCGGGCGAAGGGGACGACACTCGCCACATGCGTATGGTTGTCGATGACTTGCGCATCGGCGGGAAGCGGCTCGGGGGCGGGCGCCCAGCTGCGGTCGCGATGGTGATGCTTGGACATGCCCTCCAGTCTAATCGCGGGCGGCACGCAGGAATCGACGTCGTGGCTTGAGATTCCGCCTAGTCACGTATGCGGCGACAGCGCACGGCCAACAGCACGCGACCGACAGCACGCGACCGGCCGGAACCCGCCCGGAGTACGATGTTGGTTCTGATATTGGCACATGCACACACATGCACACAGACACACACGAGCAAGGAGCATCATGGCGAATAACGGCATCACCGATCCAGCCGATCCGAAGGCATTGCGGCCCGAGCAGCTGCGCGAGTTCTCCCAGCGGTTCAACGCCGACCGGGCGAACGCGGTCGCTGCGAATGCGGCCACCAGCGTGGGCGTGTTGAAGGCGGCCACCGATTACCATGGCGTGCGCGCGCTCCCGCGTGACTTCTCGATCGAGCTCAAGCAGGGTTCGATCACGAATCAGGAACGTTCCGGCCGCTGCTGGATGTTCGCCTCGCTCAACACCTTGCGGTATGAGCTCATGCATCGCTGGAAGCTCGAGGATTTCGAGTTCTCCGAGTCCTATTTGTTCTTCTGGGACGCCATCGAGAAGTCGAATACGTATCTGGAGAACGTGCTGGCGACACTGGACGAGCCGACCGACAGCCGCGTGTTCGAGATCATCAACGATACCGTGGCCGATGACGGCGGCTGGTGGCAGATGTTCGTCGCGCTGGTCAACAAGTATGGTCTGGTCCCGAAATCCGCGTACCCGGAATCCGCGAATTCCCGCAATTCCGACGCGTTCAAGCAGTATCTGAACACAAAGCTGCGTGAGTTCGCCGCGGACTTGCGTGACCGTCATGCAGCGGGCGAAAGCCTGGAGGCGTTGCGCGCGGCGAAGACCGAGGATATGGCGACGGTGTACCGCATCTGCTGCATAGCGCTCGGCGAGCCGCCGGAACGCTTCGACTTCCTGGCCCGCACCAAGGGCGACGACGACGCCGACGGCAAGAAAAACGCCGACAAGACGAAGGATTCCAAAGATCCCAAGGATTCCAAGGGCGAGGACGGCCGTGATGACCGCCCGCAGATCCGCGAATACGGCATTACGCCACTCGAGTTCATGCACAAGTATGTGCCGGTGGATGTGAACGACGCCGTCACCCTGTGCAACGCGCCGATGGCCCGCACCCCGTTCGGCAGGCGCTACCGGATCAAGTGGACCGCGAATGTGGCGGAAGCCGGGGATATGGAGTTCGTCAACGTGCCACTCGACGTGTTCCGTAAGGCGGCGGTCGACCAGCTCAGCGCCGGGCACCCGATCTGGTTCGCATGCGACTGCATGCAGTTCTCGCTGCGTGACGCCGGGATTTTCGACCGCGGCACCGTGCGCGTGGACCAGCTGTTCGGTACGGAATTCACGTTCGACAAGGGCCAGGGCCTGGAATACTGGGATTCCGCAAGCAACCACGCGATGACGCTGACCGGCGTGAATCTGGACGCCGACGGCAAGCCGGACCGTTGGAAGGTCGAAAACAGCTGGGGCAAGGATGCCGGCGAGGACGGCTATTATGTCGCGTCGGCTGACTGGTTCGACCGGTTTGTCACCGAGCTGATCATCCGCACGGAATATCTGGATGAGGCCACAACGGCGATTCTCGGCACCGAGCCGGTGGATATCGAGCCGTGGCAGCCGCTGACCCGCCGCTGCGACTGAATCCAGCCGTTGTCTTCCCGAACCAGCTACGCCGAGCGGTGGCTTGGCGTAGCTGGTTTGCGTATTCGCCGGTTTGTGCATGTACCGGTTCGCGTATTTGCCAAGTTATGTATTCACCCGAGGCTGTCCCATCTCTGCTTCTACCGACGCTCACAGCGCACCCAGCGTCGGCAGAAGCGGAGGGACTTGCGTCGCTGCCCCGCACGGCACGGCACCTACTGTGCGATAGAAAAGAAGAAACCCGGCGGTTTGGGCCGCCGGGCGAGAGAGAAGAGAGAAGAAGGGGTTCAATTATGGGGTCCTCACGGGCCTCGCCACCGGTCGAACCGTTGACATGATTTATATAACCGCCCGATTCTTGGAATAACAATGCGCGTTTCTGAAAATTCTCTGGCAATCATGTAACGGAATTGTGCCGGCCAGCATCACCGGACAGGCGCGTACGGCGAGGCGCTCAGCGTCCGGCTGCAGCGACCTTCTTCTTGTATGCCGTCCCCCACTGTTCCAGCGAATCAAGTACCGGCTTCAGACTGCGGCCGAGCGGGGTCAGCGAATACTCCACGCGCGGGGGCACTTCCGCATAGACGTGGCGTTCGACCAGGCCATCCGCCTGCATCTCGCGCAGCTTGGCGGTCAGCACTTTCTGCGAGACACCGCCGATGGACCGCCTGAGCTCGCCGAACCGCTTGGTGCCCGGCATCAGGTCGCGCAGCACGAGCACTTCCCACTTGTTGCCGATCAATCTCAGCGTGGTCTCGACCGGGCAGGCCGGCAAATCCTGGGGCGACACGCCGAGAGCCGTCGTTTCGGTCATGATTTTTCTCCTCGTTTTCCTTGAAACTATCAAATTGTTACCAAACGGTACCCTAGGCACTTTCCCTTGCTAGGTTTCTTTTTGTAACTATACGCGATATAGTCAATAGTGTCAAAAAGAAACAGAGGTTCGAAAAGATACCAATGAGGTGCACGGCCTGGCCGCCAGCCAGTGATGCGCCCCGCATCGAGCCCAGAACGGAAAGAGAACACCCATGACCTCCATCGCAGTTGTTGCAGCAAACGGCAAGGCCGGCAAGCTCATCGTCAAGGAAGCCGTCGATCGTGGCTTCGACGTCACCGCCATCGTGCGCGGCGAGAACAAGACCGCCGCCCAGCGCGCCATCATCAAGGACCTGTTCGACCTGACCGCCGACGACCTCAAGGGCTTCGACGCGGTCGTGGACGCCTTCGGCGCCTGGACCCCCGACACCCTGTCACAACACTCCACCTCGCTCAAGCATCTGGCGGACATCCTCTCCGGCACCGACACGCGCCTCATCGTGGTCGGCGGCGCAGGCTCGCTGTACGTGGACCCCGAGCACAAGACGCAGCTCGTTGACACCCCGGACTTCCCGGACGCGTTCAAGCCGCTCGCCAAGGCACAGGGCAAGGCCCTCGCCGAGCTGCGCGAGCGCAAGGACGTGCGCTGGACCTTCGTTTCCCCGGCCGCCGATTTCCAGGCTGACAGCGAGCGCACCGGCAAGTATACTCTCGCCGGCGAAGAGCTGAAGCTCAACGATCGCGGCGAATCCATCATCAGCTACGCCGATTACGCGATTGCCATCGTCGATGAAATCGCCACGGGCAACCACATCGGCCAACGCATCTCCGTGGTGCGCGCCTGAGCCCTGTCACCCTGCGGCCGGCATCCGCCGTCGTCGCTTTCCCCGACCCGCCTTCTCGACCGGTACGATACCGTCGTGGGGGGCGGGTCAAGCCGTTGCACAAGACGCAACCATCGAAATCAGCGGCAGAAGCCAAACCCCAAACCCCAAGAGTCCAAAACCCGATAAGCCCACAAGTCCAGGAAAGGCGAGCCATGAATCATCTCAGTGAACGTCTTATACCGTTGGTGCGCTATCTTGCCGATGAGCGCGCCCGCACTGGGGGCTGGATGCCGGATATCCGCACAGACGACGACGCCTTGGCCACCATGACAGTGCAGGACCTGTGGACGTTGTTCCGTGTATTCGTGAACACGCGCGAACCGATTGAGCCGGACCGCAAGTGGCTCAAGGACCAGGACGAGCTGCTGCATGATATCATCGCGAATCGCGGCATCACCGACATCGACGATGCCTCGGCCATCCGCTCCGCGACCGACCCGCGGCTGCGGCTGTGGCGCGGCGATATCACCGCGATCCGGGCGGATGCCATCGTCAACGCGGCCAACAGCGAGATGCTGGGGTGCTGGGCGCCCGGCCACCTGTGCATCGACAACGCGATCCACACCTTTGCGGGCGTCGAGCTGCGTCTGGAATGCGCGCGGATTATGCGCGAACAAGGCACGCCCGAGGCGACCGGACGCGCGAAAATCACGCCGGGGTACAATCTGCCGGCCACGCATGTCATCCATACCGTCGGGCCGATCGCCGCCGGGCACCCCAGCGACCGCGACCGCGAGCTACTCGCCTCAAGCTATCGCAGCTGTCTCGATCTCGCCGCCGCACACCGCCTGCGCAGCATCGTGTTCTGCTGCATCAGCACCGGGGTCTTCGGCTTCCCGCAGCAGGAAGCCGCCGAGATCGCCGTGCGCACGGTTCGCGCGTGGCTCGCCGGACATGCGAGCACAAGCGCCGGAACCGGCCGATCAGGCGAACCGGCCAACCCCGGCAACGGCAGCACCCCGGCAACGCCGACCGTCATCTTCGACGTCTTCGGAGAGGCGGACGAGCATATTTACTGCCAGCTGCTCGGCATCCCCGCTCCCGACGAACAAACCACGCCGACCACCCCAGCCAATCCAGCCGAATAGCCCCAACACCGACAGAAAGCACATCATGCCGTTCACATCACGGTTCTCCTCCGCTGCCGCACGCACGCCATACACCCACGACACGCCGGGCGACACCGTCACCCGTCTCACGAACGCTATCCACGATGCGGACACCATGGTGGTCGGCGCAGGTTCGGGCATGTCCACATCCGCCGGATACACGTATTCGGGCGAACGCTTCGAACGGTATTTCAGTGATTTCGCGAACACATACGGCATCGGCGACATGTATTCCGGCGGGTTCGCCGAATACCCGGACCTCAACACCTACTGGGCGTGGTGGAGCCGTCACATCTACATCAACCGCTATATGGCCCCGCCCAAGGACACCTACGGGCTTCTGCGCTCCTTGCTGGACGGCAGCGACTACACCGTCATCACCACGAATGTGGACCACTGCTTCCAGCGGACCGGCTTCCCCGACAACCGCCTGTTCTGCACGCAGGGCGACTACGGGCTGTTCCAAAGCTCACGCACCGGCACATCCCGCACGTACGATAACGAGCGGGATGTCAAGCGCATGCTGCTCGCGCAAGGCTTCACCTTCGCGCACATGACCGCCGACACCGCCGACGACTGGGGCGAGCTAATCGCACCAGACGAGGTCGGCGGATGGGCAGGCATCGGCATGACAATCCCCGACGAGCTCGTCCCGTATTGCCCGGAAGACGGCTCTCCCATGGCGCCGAACCTGCGCTGCGACGACACCTTCGCCGAGGACGAGGCCTGGCGTCGGGCCGCAGAACGCTACCGGGCCTTCCTCGAAACGCGGCGGGTCGGTGAGCCCGACGGCAGCCGGACGCTGTTCCTTGACTTGGGCAGCGGCGGGAACACGCCGATCATCTTCAAATTCCCGTTCATGCAGTGGACTTCGGTCAACCGCAACGCAATCTACGCGAGCATCAATCTCGGTGAGGCGGTCACCGCACCCCAGATCGCTGACCGATCCATCCTCATCGATGCCGACATCGACGCCACGCTGCGCGATATCGCTTCGAGAGGGTAAGGTAAACCGATTCGCGGAGTGGCAGGCAGAGCACCGCAATAGAAGCAACCGAGCCATAGCAACAACCAGGCGGCGGGACCCACCTCACAGGGCAGGTCCCGCCGCCTGGCATATGTTCGCGTGATTCGTGTGATTCACTCAATCCGCGCGAATCGCGGTTATTCAGCCGGCGGTTATTCAGCCGTCTTGGCCGGCTTGTCAGCGGCCTCTTCCTCAGCCAGCTGTGCCTTCGCCTTGGCCAGACGCTCGGCTTCCGCGGCCTTGCGCTGGGCGAGCTGCTCCTCGAAGCGGTCCAGCTCCTCCTGCACGGCCTCCTGCGGAATCTTCGCGAAAATCGGCTTCGGCTTGGCGACCGGAGCGCCGGTTTCGATGGTCTCGCTCTTCCACGGGTGCACGTTCACGCCGAGCTTGTAGTCGCCGGTGATCACCGGATAGCGGAAGTCCGGATTGTCAAGATCCTCGACCTCCTCGATATGCGGCAGCGGCGAGAACGTACCCTTGCCACCGAGCGCCTCCCACACCTTCTGCGCGGAATGCGGCAGGAACGGGGCCAGCAGGTGGTTCGCGTCCGACACGGCCTGCGCGGCCACGTGCAGCACGGTGGCGAGATGCTTCTCGTCATCCTTGATCTTCCACGGTTCGGTGGCGGAGATGTACTTGTTGATATCGCCGACCACGCGCATCGCCTCGTTGAGCGCGTTCTTCTGGTGGTGGCGCTCGATCAGCCCGCCGACCACATCGAAGGCCGCCGAGGTCTCCTCGAGCAGCGCGCGGTCCTCGGACGTCATCGAATCCTCGTCAAGCTCCGGGATCGCGCCGAAGTTCTTGTAGATGAGGTTGGCGACACGGTTGACCAGGTTGCCCCAGCTGGAGGCGAGCTCCTCGTTGTTGTGCCGCACGAATTCTGCCCACGTGAAATCGGAGTCCGAGGTTTCCGGGCCGGCCACGGAGATGTAGTAGCGCACGGCGTCCACCGGGTAGCGCGCAAGGATGTCCTTCACGTAGATCACGATGCCGCGCGAAGAGCTGAACTTCTTGCCTTCCATGGTCATGAACTCGCTGGCCACGACCTGCTCCGGCAGGTTGAGCGGGCCGAGCTTGCCGGTCTCGCCGCCCTTGGATCCGGCGCCGTTGTAGGCGATCATCTCGGACGGCCAGATCTGGGAGTGGAAGGTGATGTTGTCCTTGCCCATGAAGTAGTAGCCCGGGGTTTCCGGGTCGTTCCACCAGGCGCGCCACGCTTCGGGGTCGCCCTTTCGGCGGGCCCACTCGATGGACGCCGACAGGTAGCCGATCACCGCGTCGAACCATACGTACAGCTTCTTGTTCGGGTTGTCGATCCAGCCCTTGACCGGCACGGGGATACCCCAGTCGATGTCTCGCGTGATGGCGCGGGGCTTGACTTCCTTGAACAGGCCGAGCGAGAAGTTGATGACGTTCGTGCGCCACCCTTCACGCGTCTTGAGCCAAGCGAGGTTCGCTTCGGCGAGTGCCGGCAGGTCGAGGAAGAAATGCTCGGTTTCCTCGAAGCGCGGGGTTTCGCCGTTGATCTTGGAGACCGGGTTAATCAGCTCGTCCGGGTCGAGTTCGTTGCCGCAGTTGTCGCACTGGTCACCGCGCGCGCCGTCGGCGCCGCAGATCGGGCAGGTGCCTTCGATATAGCGGTCCGGCAGGGTGCGTCCGCTGGACGGGGAGATGGCGACCTTCTGCGTGCCCTTATAGATGTACCCGTTCTTCAGGCACTGCTTGAACAGTTCCTGCACGACATGCTCATGGTTCGCGGTGGTGGTGCGGGTGAACAGATCATAGCTCAGGCCGAGATCGCACAGATCCTTGGCGATCACGCGGTTGTAGCGGTTCGCGAGCTCCTGCGCGCTGACCCCTTCTTTATCGGCCTCGACGAGGATCGGGGTGCCGTGCTCGTCGGTTCCGGACACCATCAGCACGTCATTGCCCTTCATGCGCTGATAGCGCGCGTACACATCCGACGGGACGCCGAAACCGGCGACATGCCCGATATGGCGCGGACCGTTCGCGTACGGCCACGCAACATTGACCAAAATATGACTCATACGCCCGATTATCAGGCTCAGCGAGGACAGCGAGCCCCGCATACCCGCCGAAATCCACTTATCCACCGGTACGGGCCCGGAGCCTTGACCGGGGCGGGACCGTTTCCATACCGTGGTGCCATGGCAATGACAACACATCCGTGCAGCGCGGCGCCGGGGCACGCGCATCAGCAGCACGGGCAGCATCATCGGCGGCCCGGCGGCCACGAACCCCCGTCCCGCCCCTCCCCGAGCCGGGGTGACAGGCGCATCCCGAGGCGGCATACCGTCCCCATCGTGCACTTGCGCAGTCTTCCCGGACCGCTGGGCGTCACAAGGATGTCCGGTTCAGGTGTGCTCCACACGTTCGACACGGCCAGCGCCTATCTGGGGGAGCCCGCGGACACCTTGCACGGGCGCGGCACCATCTGCCTGCAGACGTCGCCGGCGAAAGTAATCGCCTGCGCCTCGCTTGCCGCGTGGATCTGGGTCGGCGGCGATTTTCCCTCCACCATCGACGTGGTATCCGACGCGCATTTCCGTTCGACCCTGCACGGGCGCAGAATCCGGCCGTTCAACCGAAGGATCGACAGCAGGCACATCACCACGGTCGGCGGCATGCCGGTAACCATACCGGTACGGACCGCTTGCGACATCGCCCTGATCCAGGCCGACGCCCGCAGAAGCGCCGACCCGTCGGCCGCCCGGCAGACGGTACGGCTCCTGATGGACCAGTACGATTTCGGCGCGGGCGAATGTCTTGACATGCTCGACGCCGACAGCAGGCATTGGCCGAAAATCCGCGAAGCGAGAACGTTCCTGGCATGCATCGGCGACACCGGAAACGAAGGCGGTGAACCATGAGACGGCTGGGGCGGCTCTTCGAGACGATACGACACCGGCACCGCAGCGCCCACACACCGGGAGACCCAGCCGATGCGTCACAGCGCCCTATCGGGATATCGCGCCTGTCCACGGCGTCATCGCCACAGACCGCTCCGGCACGCGGACGGGCCGCCGGAAGCCGGCCGACCGGCCCGCCGCCGGCACCGCCCGTACGCTATACGCCGGCCATCGCCTGCGACCCGGCGACCGAGATGCCGGTATTGTGGCGCATCGCCAGGGAACACCCGGATCTGCGCCGATGGCTGGTCGCCAATCCGCGGGCCGATGCCGCCATCCTGGAGTATGTGGCGCAGGCGGGAGGCCCGGGCGTCAGGGAAGCGTTCGACGTGCTGTTCGACGACGGCCCCGACGAGCCGGACGGGAAGCCGCCATTATGAGCGCATGTCCAGCACCGCGGAATACACCTGCTTGCGGTTGGCGAGCGAACCGTCCGGCAGGGGATGCTCCTGCACGACTTCGGCGATGGCGTCCTTGATGCGCAGCCCGTCCTCGCGCGCACGGTCGATGGACAGCACGGCAAGATCCTCCACGCTCAACGCGGAGGGCGCGCTGTCACGGGCTTCGGCATCGCTTGCCCCCTCGATGACCAGTACGATCTCGCCGCGCGGCGGGTCATCATCCACCGATTGTTTGATCTGACCGATGGTGCCGCGTCGAATCTGCTCGTAGTCCTTGGTCAGTTCGCGACACAAGGCCATGCGGCGGTCGGGGCCGAATTCGCCCAACAGGTCGGCCATGGATTCCGCGATACGATGCGGGGTCTCGTAGAACACGATGGTGCGCTGCTCGGCGCGCAAAGCACGCAGCCGCTGCAGACGCTCGGCGTGTTTGCGCGGAACGAACCCCTCGTAGCAGAACCGGTCGGTCGGCAAGCCGGACAGGGCGAGCGCATCCAGTACCGCGCTGGGCCCGGGGGCGCAGGTCACCGGCAGCCCGCGGTCGATCGCCCGGCGCACGATCGCCAGTCCCGGGTCGTTGATCGTGGGCATGCCGGCATCCGAGACCACCAGCACGGTGGCGCCCTCTTCGACGCTGTCCAGCAGTCCGTCCGCCTTGTTGCGCTCGTTGTGGTCATGGTAGGCGACCACCTTGCCGCTGACGTGTACGCCGAGCCGGTTCGCCAGGTCATACAGTCTGCGGGTGTCTTCCGCGGCGACGATATCGGCGCGTTCCAGCAGCGCCACCAGTCGTGCGGACGCGTCGCCCACATTGCCGATCGGCGTGGCCGCGAGTACGACCGTCCCGGCAGGCACGGCGATACCCGAGCCGGGATCGCCCGCTCCCCACGTATCCCGCCCCACGGTTCCGGGGCTATCATGTAAGGACTGCGGCGCCATCTGGCGTCCTTCGATGTCACTGGTCATACATCCAGTATCCTCTACCTTTGGGAGTGATGGTGTTGAGTTCCGTGAATTCTGGGCGAACACGCCCGTCGGCGGTAGCCACCGCCGCTGTGCTCCGCTTGCGTGCCCGCATCGCCGCCGCCCCCCGGCTGGTATCCTGGCTGCTGACCTTGCTGGTGGCCGCGTTCGGCGGCGCACTACGGTTCATCCGGCTTGGCGAGCCGCGTGCCGTGGTGTTCGACGAAACCTACTATGTCAAGGACGCGTGGACGATGCTGCAAACCGGCGAGCCGCGCAACTGGCCGGAATTCCTCACCCGAGACGGGTTGGATTACCCCGTTGACACGCTGTTCGCGCAAGGCGACACGAACCGGTGGCTGAGCAGCGCGGAATACGTGGTGCACCCGCCGGTAGGCAAATGGTGCATCGCGCTCGGCATGAAACTGTTCGGCGGCGCCGGCAACACCTTCGCATGGCGGGCGAGCACGGCGATTGCGGGAACGATCGCGATCATCATCCTGATCCGTGTGGCGTTGCGGCTGTTCGGCAACCTGTCAATCGCACTGTCCGCAGGCCTGCTCATGTCCGTCGACGGCGTGGGCATCACACTCAGCCGCACCGGCTTGCTGGATATCTTCATCATGGTGTTCGTGCTCGGCGCCTTCGACCTGCTGCTCATGCACCGCGATTGGGCCCGGGCGAAGCTGCGGGCACGGTACGCGATTGAATCCAGACGCCGGGACGCCCGATGGGTGCCCGACACCTCACGCCGCGCACGGCGCGTCTGGCGTGTCCGGTCTGCGCAAGCCGGCGACGAACCCGATGGCGGGCACGGCCAGGCGATGCTGTTGGATTCGCGCGGCCCGGTCATCGCGTTCTCCTGGTATCGTGCCGCCGCCGCGATCCTGGTCGGCCTCGCTACGGACGTCAAATGGTCCGGCATCTATTTCATGGCGGTGTTCTGCGTCATCAGCGTGATCTGGGATGCGTGGGAACGCTACCGCGCCGGGTATCGCAGCTGGCTGTCCACGGGGTTGCTGTGTGATGCGCCACTGACCGCCGTAACCATGCTGCCGCTGTGGGCGGGCACCTATCTGGCCGGCTGGGCGAGCTGGTTCATGCACCCGGATTCGTATATGCATGACTGGGCGCGCACGCATCCCGGCCAGGGTGTCACGTGGCTGCCGGAGGGCCTGCGTTCCTTTGTGGAGTATCACCGGGAGATGTGGCAGTTCCACACCACGCTCGACGCGCCGCATGATTACAAGGCGAACCCGCTGACCTGGCCGCTGCAGGTGCGTCCGACCAGCTTCTACTGGGAGAAGCTCGGCGGGCATCCGGGGCTGTGCTCGCTGGCCCCGAACTCGCAGTGCGTATCGGCGGTCACGTCGTTGGGCAATCCGCTAATCTGGTGGCTCGGATCATTGTGCACGATCGTCGGCATCGGCATCGCGATCGCCCGCCACGGCGACTGGCGTATCTGGGCTGTGCTCGCCGGATTCCTTGGCGGCTGGCTGCCGTGGGCACAGTATCTGCACCGCACGACGTTCACGTTCTACTCGATTGTGATCCTGCCGTGGATCATTCTCGCGATCTGCTATGTCGGCGATGCCGTACGGCGACGGGTCGCCGGAGGGACGTGGCGGATCGTGCTCGGCACGGCCTTGCTGCCGATCTGCCTGGTGTCGGTGTTCTTCTACCCGATCTGGACGGCGATGCCGGTCCCGTACGAGTTCTGGCTGAGCCATATGTGGTTCCAGTCATGGATCTGAGCGTCCGCAGGCCGTGTACATTTGCGGCAATAGAAACGTTGAAATTGCAACGCTGTCAAGACGTATTTTCGACTGTACACGATTGTACACTGCCTGTTTTGCCGCATGGGGCAGCACCATCAATCGCCCGGCATGCCCTGAACGATGCCGGACCGTGAACTACCAGTCACACGGCGAGCCGATACCCGTGCCAGGCCAAGCCGGCGCCCGCGGTATCCCGCCACAGTGCGACCGCATAGTCACACCACGACCGGATACCACCCCCGATCCGTCGATAACCGACGCTACCCGGCCGCCGTGCAAACAATCAGTCACACAGCTGCCGGATACCCACCACGCCAGTATCATCAGCACCGCCAGCGGACGCGACTCCCACACCGGCCGGGTGCGCCAGTCCGTCAAGCACGGTGGGCATAAGCGCGTGGCACCCGCTCACGGGCATGGAAACGGTGCATCGCGCTCTGCCTGGTAACCGGATACACCTTGGCACTGAACACCGCCAAAACCGAGTTCGATGATGAGCTGGAGGAACCCATCGCGATGCCCAACGTGGATATCGCGATCACGCAGGCGGGCACCACCTACTCCGAGATCTCCGCTCTCGCGAACATCCCGGTCAGGACCATCAGATTCGATCCGGGCATCATCAACGATTACCGCAATGCGCGTACCGTCACTTTGATGAAACGGTCGATCAAGCTTGCCGAGGCCGATGGCATCAGCCTGGTGTTCAGCGGCATCGACACCGTTGAGCAGACCAGGCTGCTCGACGACATCGGCGCCCGGTACACCCAAGGCAACATGTATGCCAGTGCGATGACGGCCCGGGAAATATGCGGATGCGGCTGGAAACCCTGGGGCTTGCGCCGGGCACGCCGGAGCCGATGCCTTCAGGCACCACGGCGGGACCCGCGCCCCAAGGCGAAACCGGCATCAATGCATTGTCCAAGCCGGAGTTCGATTTGTGACACCGTATGTTCACCATGCGTTCGCTGAATGTTTCTATACGATAATCTCGTGAAACTGGCGTCCATGCGTCCCGCCTCGCGGGATGCACGCGGTAGGCTTGAACGGCAACCGTATCACCGCCAGACGGACGGTCGTGGCCTGCGGGTACGCGGCATCTGGCATTCGACAAGGATATTATGGGGTTTATTGATTTTCTGGTCCGCCTGCTCAAGGATCCGCGCGCGGCCATCGCATCCTGGATCGCCATGGGCGTCGCCCCGACGCTGGGATTCATTTTCCTGATCGTGTTCATCGAGACCGGCGTGGTGTTCTTCCCGTTCCTGCCGGGCGATTCGCTGCTGTTCGCCGCCGGGTGCTTCGCCGCCGCTGACGCGACGACCGGCAAGGCCGCCCTGCCGTTGAACCTGCTGCTGCCGGTCGTGTGGGCGGCGCCAATCATCGGCGACCAGTGCAACTATTTCATCGGGCATTTCTTCGGCCGGCGAATCGTCGAATCCGGCAAGGTCAAGGCGATGACGCCGGAACGGCTTGCCCGCACCGAGGGCATGATCAACAAGTGGGGCCCGCTTGCCGTGTTCCTCGGGCGGTTCTTCCCGTTCATCCGCACGTTCATGCCGTTCATTTCGGGTATTTCCGGCATGAAGTGGCGGCGCTTCACCCCGTTCTCCGTGCTGGGCGGCCTGACATGGTCGACCCTGTTCACGCTGCTCGGGTATTTCTTCGGCGGCATCCCGTTCGTACAGAACAATTTCGAGCTGGTGATCGTCGCGATCCTGCTGATTTCGCTGGCCCCGACCTTCGTGGGGCTGATCAAGGCACGGACCGGCAAGCAGCGCGGACGCGGCACCGCCCCGGCACGGCACGCCTCCGGAACGGCCGAGACTGCCGAGGCGGGTATGCTGCCCAATGACCTGTCCGGCGCCGACCAGCTGAGCCCGACCAGTATCGCCCAGGCGACCATCAAGGATGCAGGCGAACTGGGCGAGGCGACACCGCGCAGCTGATTGACCGGCGGCGTGTTGGATTGCACTTGACGAGATCTTGTATTAGACTTTGGTGAGTTGTCTCGATGAGCAATCGTCGGGCACGGGGCTGTAGCTCAGTTGGTAGAGCGCTTCGTTCGCATCGAAGAGGTCGTGGTTTCGATTACCATCAGCTCCACGAAGAACCCTTCTGCATTCCACCGCAGGAGGGTTTTTCTTTTCCATTTGGGACGTTGCGGAATCCGGGGTCACCGGCCGAATGCGGGCCCGATCGCATCCACGGCCGTAACACCTGCGGGGATTATCGGCGATGGCTTGCTTCCTATATGCCGATATTCCCAGGTGCCGGAATCTCAATATCTCCCGCGACAACCCCAATCTGGAGCGTTGTTCAGAACAAAGTCCGAAAATCTCTGCGTTGAGAGCGATGCGGCGAGTTATTCAGGTTTCGCGGCTGTCGCCGAGCGGTGCCGATGGCCCAGAATCGTTGATATTCCAAGCTTTTTGAGATCCTACAGCCGGAGCCAACGTGCTTCGGGATCTCAATTTCCCTTGGAATCCCCCCCTCGAGCGTGAGATTTCCAGACTTTTCTTTCAACAATTCGACAAGAACGGCACATCGCTCGAGATGTTCAGTATCCACAGACAAGCGGGCCGACAACGAAGCAGCCTGATAGTGTCCAGTAGCCGCGGCGTCAGTCGTCGCGGGCGAGGACGTCGATATCGCGCACGCCGTCGATCTGCGCGATATCGCCGATGCAATCATGCAGCTCGCTCCTGTTGCCGGCAAGCCGCAGCTCGACCGCGGCACCCTGCCATGATTCCCCGTCGACGTCATGCGTGGAGACGACCTGCGTTTCGAACCCGTGCCGCGCGGCAAGCAGGAGCGCCTGACGCAACGCCCCCTTGCCGTCCTGGTAGGTGACGCGGATGACATAGTCGCGGTCGCGTTTGAGCACCCACACCACGACAGGCGCGATCGCCAGCACCACCGCGAAATACAGGCCGGTGATCAACAGCGCCAGTGGAAACATCCCCGCCCCGCACGCCATGCCCACGGCGGCGGCGATCCATATCGCGCACGCGGTCGTCAAGCCCCGGACAGTGTCATGGTTGAAGAAAATCACGCCCGCGCCGAGAAACCCGATACCCGTCACCACCTGAGCGGCGATACGCGAGGCATCCCAGGTAACGGATGACCCGACGACCGCCGGCACACCCTCGATGGACACCATGGTGAACAGGCAGCTGCCGAGGCCGACCAGGATATGCGTGCGGATTCCCGCATCCTTGCGACGCACCTCACGCTCGAAGCCGATGAGCCCGCACAACACCAACGCCGCCACGACGGCGAGGACATCCATCCATGACAACGGCACTACTCGCATATGACCGCCTCCGCGCTGCTCGACTACGAACCATATGATTCCAAGCCTAGCGCGGATGCAGCAGGACTACACCGCCAGCATGGCAGCGGCGATTCCCGATCGGGGAGGGCTGCCGTCAGTCTGCGGAAGGCCCTGACGCGGAATGCCCTGACTCCCCCGCCGCGCGTTCCTTCACGAACCGTTCGAATGTCTCGGCGGTGACCCCGTCGTAGCCGCGGATTGACGCATATCGGGGGCCGTGGGACGTATCCGTGCGGATATACCCGACTTGGGCGATGGTGGTCGCGCCGGACGCGGCGGCCGAACGCAGGCCGCTCATCGAATCCTCGACGGCCACGCAGCTCGGCATCTTGTCCGGGCCGATGCCAAGCAGCCTGCCTGCGGCCAAGTACGGTGCCGGATCGGGCTTTTTCTCCACGTCATCATCCCCGCAGATGTATCCGGTAAACATGCCTTCCGGCGCCTGCGCGACCAGGTTTTGTGCAAGATTGCGTGGCGATGTGGTGACCAGGACGGACGGGATGCCGGCATCCCTCAGCGAGCGCAGCACGTCCAGCACGCCGGGAATCCACGGCATGTGCAGGCTTTCCTGCTGCGTGACGTAGTCGATCATGCCACGGGAGATCTCCTCGATGGACAGCGCCGTACCGTGTTCGATCATCTGCCGGGCGACCTGGGGCACCGGCGTGCCGGAGCCTTTCCACGCGAGCTCCTCATCCCAGTAGCCTCCGTGCGCGGCTGCCAGACGCAGTTCGGACTCATGCCAGTAGGGCTCGGAGTCGATGAGTGTGCCGTCCATGTCCCAGAACACTGCTTTCAACATATTTGCCTCGCTTGCGCAACGATACGTGGTAAGGCGCGTCATGCGCCTGCCGGCCGGCGGCGGGGGCACCGCCCACGCAACCTGCCATGGCCATCTTCTCATGAGGCATGGCAAAAGATGTAGCGGTTAAGTGTCGCCGCGCGCCGGGGCGCCCCGGCATGGAAAAACCGCACATCCGTGGAGGGTGTGCGGTTGGGAAGAATGTGACGCTGGCGGGGGTTACCGGTATCCCCAGAGCACCATGGAGCGCGACGTGGAGCGTTGCGCATCCGTCCCGCTGGACGGCAATTCGCGGGCCTCTTCGCGAATATCGCGCCGCCACATACGGGCACGCCGTGAACGCTTCACCTGCATGATGCCGCCATCGGCGTCAGCTGCAAAGATACTGGCGTCGGCGGGTTCACGCAACCGGTTGACCTGTCGGCGCAATTGCCGGTTCTCTTCCTCGAGGTCGAGGATGCGCGCGACCCCGGCCAGGTTGACGCCGTCATCCTGGCTGAGCCGTTGCGCCCTGGCCAACCGTTGGATGTCACGCAACGAGTACCGCCGGGCGCCGCCGCCGGTACGGTACGGGGTGACCAGGCCCAGACGGTCATACTGCCGCAGCGTCTGCGGGTGGATATCCGCAATCTGCGCGGTACGCCCGACGGTGAACAACGGCAGGTCGATATCGAAGCCCACGTCGTCCGCGCCATCAAGGTCGGCGCGCCCTTCGACCAGCGCAGCCGCGCACATGTCATATAGCGCACGCATCTGCGGTGTCATCCGGACCATCATCACCCCTTTCTGCCATGTCTGCCGATTGCACTGATTCCCGGCGACGCCGGCCGTTACCGTCAGCGTTCCGCGGCGAGCTGATCGGCGAAGTCGCCGGTCGTGGAGTCGAACTCCTTCGCCGCATGCTTGACACCCAGCCCAGGTTTGGCGGGCACCCGGATCTGCACGCGGCCGACAAGATCGCCGTCACGCCCGGGCACGCCATGTCCGCCGATGCGGATTTCCGCCCCGCTGGATGAGCCGGCCGGCACCTTGAAGGTCACTTCGTTGCCGTCGATGTCCGTCGCCTTGATTTTGGCGCCGCACACGGCCTGGCCGACACTGACCGGCAGGTCCATGACGATGTCGTGGCCGCGCAGCGAGAACTTCGGGTCCGCCTTGACATGGACGGTCAGGTACATGTCGCCCGGCTTGCCGCCATGCAGGCCCGGCTTGCCTTTGCCGGGGATGCGGATCTTCTGCCCGTCCTCGACGCCGGCGGGCACGTGGGTCTTGAACTGCTTGCCGTCCACGCGTAACGACACTGTGGCGCCCTTGACCGCCTGGCGGAAGGTCAGGGAGATATTCGACTTGCGGTCGGCGCCCTGCTGCGGTTCGGGCGCTTCCCGGTATTCGCTGCGGTAGCCGCCGCCGAACGGGGCCCCCGAGCCGGCACCGGCACCGCCGCCGAACATCGAGAAGATGTCATCCATATTCGGCTGGCCGCCGCCGGATGTCGAGAACCGGATGCGCGTGCCCCCATTGCCGGGACCGGAGCCACCGCCGAACATCGACCCGAAGATGTCGGAGAAGCCGGACGCGTCGAATCCGCCTTGCCCGGAGCCGCCAGCGAACCTGGCGCCGCCCATGCCGAACTGCCGGATGGCGTCGTACTTCTGTCGCTGCTCCTTGTTGCTCAGTACGTCGTATGCTTCGGAGATGTCCTTGAACTTCTCCTCGGCCTCTTTGGTCTTGTTCAGATCAGGATGGTATTTGCGTGCCAGCTTGCGGTACGCCTTCGTGATATCGGCTTCGCTGGCGTCCTTGGAGACACCGAGGACTTTGTAGAAATCCTTGCTCAGCCATTCATTCTCAGCCATCTATGCCTCCAATCCTCATAGATTCTGCGGTACGTGATTTCAGCGTTTCCGCTTCCTGTTGCGTCCACACGGGTTTCCACACGCGTGGTGTTCGTTGGGTCTTACCCGCCGGGCCGCGTCAATCCGTTGAGCTGGATTGGCGCGGCCCGGCGAACGTGTTTCCGGCCGTCCGCCGCATCCCACGGGGGACGTATGGCGTCCCTCGTGGGATGCGAGACGACCGGTAGTGTGCGGGAGTATGGTTCCCGCCGGTATCGGTCAGTTCTGAGGCATGGACACCACCACGCGGGCGGCCCTCACGACGCGATCGCCGATCCGGTACCCCGCCTCGACGACGGTGTCGACTGTCTCTTTCTTGGCTTCGGGATCCGGCTTCTGCAGGACCGCCTCATGCTTGGTCGGATCGAAATCCTCGCCTTTCTCGCCGAATTTCTCGACGCCGAATTTGGCGAAGGTCTTGTCGATCTTGGTGGCGACCGCCTTGAACGAATCGTCCATCTGCCCGTGTTCACGGATCCGGTCGATGTCGTCCAATGCGGGCAGCAGCGAGGTGAGCACGTCGACGATGCCGTATTGGCGGCTCTGTTCGCGCTCCTTGTTCATGCGGTTGCGGTAGTTGATGAACTCCGCCCGCTCGCGCTGCAGCGCTTCCAGGTATTCGGCGGCTTCCTTCTTGGCCTGGCCCAGCGGGGTCAGGGAACCGTCCTTGTCATGCTCGGCGTCGCCTTCCGCGGGTGCGGCCTTGTCTGGCTGGCCGTCCGCGGCGGGCTGGCCCGCCTGAGGTTCCGCGGGAGCGGAACCGGACTGGCCGGCTGCAGCCGTGTCAGCGGCCGGAGCGTCCTGATGCGATGCCTGCCCGGCCGTGCCGGATGCGTTCTCGCCGTTCAGCGAGTCGACATCCGGCAGGTCCTTGAGGTAATCGTCCTTGTTGAAGTCGGACATTACTTGTTGTCCTTCTTGTCGTCGTCATCGTCCACGACCTCGGCGTCGACCACGTCATCGTCGGAGGACGGGGAAGCGCCGGAAGCCTGGCCGGAGGCGGCACCGGCAGCGCCGGCGGCGCCTTCGGCACCCTGTTGGGCGTACAGCGCCTGGCCGATCTTCTGCGCGGAGGTCATCAGCTCGCTCTGGGCGGTCTTGACCTTCTCGATGTCGTCGCCCTTCAGGGCTTCCTTCAAGGCGTTGACCTTCTCGGTGACTTCCTTGACCACGTCGTCGGACAGCTTGGCCTTGTTGTCGTTGACGAGCTTCTCGGTGGAGTAGGCGAAGGATTCGGCCTGGTTGCGGGTCTCGGCCTCTTCCTTGCGCTTCTTGTCCTCGGCCTCATGGGCCTGGGCCTCCTTGACCATGCGGTCGATCTCGTCCTTCGGCAGGGCGGAGCCGCCGGTGATGGTCATGGACTGCTCCTTGCCGGTGCCCTTGTCCTTGGCGGACACGTGCACGATGCCGTTGGCGTCGATGTCGAAGGTGACCTCGATCTGCGGGACGCCACGCGGGGCCGGGGCGATGCCGGTCAGCTCGAAGGTGCCCAGCGGCTTGTTGTCGCGGGCGAATTCACGCTCGCCCTGGTAGACCTGGATGAGCACGCTCGGCTGGTTGTCCTCGGCGGTGGAGAAGATCTCGGAACGCTTGGTCGGGATGGCGGTGTTGCGGTCGATGAGCTTGGTCATGATGCCGCCCTTGGTCTCGATACCGAGGCTCAGCGGGGTCACGTCGATGAGCAGGACGTCCTTGCGGTCGCCCTTGATGACGCCGGACTGGACGGCAGCACCGACAGCGACGACCTCATCCGGGTTGACGGACTGGTTCGCTTCCTTGCCGCCGGTGAGTTCCTTGACGAGCTCCTTGACGGCCGGCATACGGGTGGAACCGCCGACGAGCACGACATGGTTGATATCGCTCACGGAGATGCCCGCGTCGGACAGCACGTTGTTGAACGGCGTGCGGCAGCGGTTGAGCAGGTCGGAGGTCATTTCCTCGAAGTGCGCACGGGTGAGCGTCTCATCGAGGTGGACCGGGGTGCCGTCAGGCGTCATGGCCAGGTACTGCATGGAGATCTGCGTGCTGGTGGCGCTGGACAGCTCCTTCTTGGCCTGTTCGGCGGCTTCCTTGAGCCGCTGCAGCGCGATCTTGTCCTTGCTCAGGTCGACGCCGTACTTGTTCTTGACTTCGCCGACGAGCCAATCGATGATCTTCTGGTCCCAATCGTCGCCGCCGAGGTGGTTGTCGCCGTTCGTGGCCTGCACCTGGATGGTGGAGAAGCCGTCGTCGTCCTTGCCGATTTCCAGCAGGGAGACGTCGAAGGTGCCGCCGCCGAGGTCGAAGACCAGGATGCGCTCGTCTTCCTTGCCCTTTTCGAGGCCGTAGGCCAGTGCCGCGGCGGTCGGCTCGTTGATGATACGCAGCACGTTGAGGCCTGCGATCTTGCCGGCGTCCTTGGTGGCCTGGCGCTGGGCGTCGTTGAAGTACGCCGGGCAGGTGATGACGGCGTCGGTGACAGGCTCACCGAGCTTCTGCTCGGCGTCCCTCTTGAGCTTCATCAGGATCTGCGCGGAAATCTCCTGCGGGGTCCACTTCTTGCCGTCGATCTCGACCGTCCAGTCAGTGCCCATGTGGCGCTTGACGGAGCTGATGGTGCGATCGACGTTGGTGACGGCCTGGCGCTTGGCGACTTCGCCGACCAGGATCTCACCGGACTTGCTGAAGGCGACCACCGACGGGGTGGTGCGGGCGCCTTCTGCGTTCTCGATGACAGTGGGCTCGCCGCCTTCCAGCGTTGCGATGCAGGAGTTCGTCGTACCCAGATCGATACCAACTGCGCGTCCCATATATTCTCCTTTATTGTTGTTCTGTTGTCTACGTCTTCGCTCAATCGGCACCGCACCGGCACCGCACACAGGCCGTGCCGTTGGATGCTTCCAAACTTGAGCCTACATCACTCAACTTTGCATGGTCAACTTTTATTCCCGGTTGCGATAAAAATTTTTTTCCGGCACCGCACCGGCAAGATGCGCGGTCGATTCGCATGGTATGGGAACGATACCGCGAACACCGCGGCAATACGGCAGGTCTGGCGCATGCGGAATCATTGATATTCCGCGGATTTCCACGGACCGACCCCTTCACGCCACGCCATCGGCCCACGGTATCCTTTCCATACCGTGCATTCACCCCCTCGAAAGCCATCGGACGGAATCGGCGTCACCACAGGGGACTGCGCCATGCCACACGACCCCGCCATCGAGGCATAAAAACGCCGACCGCCCGCGAAACCGCGGATCAGCCGGCGTTCGCGTCCCGGAGGACGCCACACACAAAGGTTTCAGGGATTCCACCGGATTGTTCGTGTCCGGAAACGCACCCGAGCCTGCCGCACCCACCGGACCCGACCCCTTGGAGGCCAGCCCGGCCGATCGGCCGACCCGAATCGTCTTCCGGCGAGCCATCAGGCTGCCGGAAGACTCACGGGAACCCCTCTTCAGTTATCACGGCATGTGCCGGAACCCTTCGGCGACGCCACCGCTGACGTCGCCTCGGAGCTTACTTCCGGGCGAACAGGCCGCGACGCCATGCGGCGAGCAGACCGCCCGCGACAGCGAGCGCGAGGGCGACCATGACCGTGCCGAGGATACGGGTACCGGTCTTGCCGAGGGCCCCGAACAGGGCGCCCGCGACGCCGCCGTTCCCGGAAGCACCGTTCTGGCCGGCCTTGGCGGCGGTCTTCGGAGCAACCACCACGTTGCTGGCACCGTTTCCGGTCAGGCCGAACTCGGTGGAGACCTTCGTGCCCGACTGCTTGCCGGTGACGGTCAGCGTGTAGGTCGAGGCGCTCGGGTCGAAGCCCTTGACGCCGTTGAGGTCGATGGTCGTGGTGGCACCAGTGGCGACACGCACACCGGAGACCGCGGTGTCGTCGTTCGATGCGGCGAGCACGGTACCGGTCTCCGTGTCCTGCAGCTGGTAGCCGAGTACCGCGTCACCATCGAAGCCGGTGACCTGTGCCACGCCGTCCTTGACAGACACCTTGGCGCCCGAGGAGAGCGCGTTCTGCGCGTCGGTATCAGCAGCGAGGCCTAGGGCCTTGGCGATGGTGTAGAAGTTGTCCGTCTGGTCTGTCAGGCCGATGACGCGAGAAGCGCCAGGGCCGGAGGCCGCGATGCGCAGCTGCGTGCCGGTGTGCTCCATGCCGCCGTCGTTGTAGCCCTTGGAGGCGTCCTCGGCATCCGGGTCAGCGGCGGTTGCGGTTCCGTAGGATACGACGATCTGGGCGCCGTCAACCGGGGACTTGAGGATGGTGCTGAGCGCGTAAGCCGGCGGTTCGCCGACGATCTGGCTCGTGTGCGCGTGATCGGCGGTGACGATGATCAGCGTGTCGGACAGATCGACCTTCTTCAGCGCCGCGGAGATGGCCTTGTCGAGGTCGTCGGTTTCACCGATCTGGCCGCAGGCGTTGGCGGCGTGGTCCTGCTTGTCGATGGACGCGCCTTCGACCTGCAGGAAGAAGCCCTTGCTCGAGCTCTTCGGATTGGCCTGAAGCAGATCAATCGCCTTGTCGGTCATGTCAGCAAGCGATGCGGAGTTGCCGGCGGCGGTCTTGTTGCCCAGCCAGCCCGGGTTCGTGGAGCACTGGATGGCGCCACGCTGTTCGGTAAGCTTCTGGGTCAGGGCCGGCGTGTTGTTGAACTGGGTGGGCAGGTTGCCGTCGCCAAGCAGGGCGAGAACCGGCTGGTTCTCCTTGTAGGAGAGGGAAGCGAACGCGTCCACGTCGTTCTCGACGGTCTGGTAGCCGCGTTCCTTGGCCTGCTCCCACAGGGTCTTGCCCTGGTATTCGCCGGCCTGGGCGGTCTGGTTGAAGTACTTGGAACCGCCGCCGATGGTCACGTCGGCGCGGGTGTCGAGCAGCTGCTCGGAGATGGAGCCGATGCCGCCGTTCTGCTTGAGCTGGGCGACATCGCAGTTCTTCGCCGAATTGTCGGAGCTGCCGTCGGTCTTGCCTTGCGGCCCGTAGCAGGAGCGCTGGGTGGAGTGCGATTCGATCACTGCCGGGGTGGCGTCCTGGATTTCCGCGGTGGTCACGTTGCCGGTCGCCAGGCCCTTGGCCTTGGCCAGCTCGATGAGGTTGAGCTGCGGGTTCTGCGAGGAATCCACGGACACCGCATTGTTGTAGGTCTTGGTGCCGGTCGCCCAGGCGGAGCCTGATGCGGCGGAATCGGTCACCGGCGTGACGACGGGCTTGCCCGCGTCCTTGCTGCTGCCGCCGAGGGAGAACGTGGTGTACTGGCCCGTGCCGTTCTCCTTGGCGCCCGACAGGTTGGGCTGGCCGATCTTATCGAGACCGTCGAAGGATCCGTTGGCACCCTTGAGATAGTCTCGGGCGACGGTGATTTCCGAATCACCCATGCCGTCGCCGATGAACAGGATTACGTTCTTCGCATTCGCGGCCCCTACGGTCGCGATGCGCTGCGCGGCGCCATGCTGCGCAAGTTGCTCAGCGCTCTTGCCGTTTTGGGCGAAGGCGAGCGTCGGGAGGGCGGCGGCCGTGGCGATGGCGGCGAAAGCCGCTACAGCCCCGGTCATGATTGCATGTCGTTTCACTTCTATTCCTTTCCTCGACGAAAACCGGCAGGCTCCTGTTCGTTCGCCTGCGAACCATGCGGTCGTCGATCCGGTTTTCGTTCCGGTTGCACGCTATGACGGCAAAGCATCGGACAACGTTCGCACAGTCGAAGGGCATCCCAACTCTTGGTGAATTCTCAGCGAATTGGCCGGATGTCGTCCCAAAACCAGCATGATGGCGCAAACATCGCCGCCGTCGTGACAACGTTTGCAAAAATGATGAAACAGCTGTACAATATTCACCGCAAAGTCGGCGTCGAATCGTTGCACCATACAAGAGGGCAAAGGGGCTGGAATGGCTAAGGCTAGTATTCGGGATGTCGCCAAAGTGGCGGGCGTATCCATCTCGACGGTATCGCGCGCCTTCACGCGCCCTGATCTGGTATCGCAGAAAACACGAGACAAGGTGCTCAGCGCCGCCGACAAGCTCGATTTCAACATCTCGCGGTCAGCCACCGCGCTGAAGACCGGCCAGACCTACCGCGTCGCCCTGCTCATGAACGAGGAGATAACCAGCTGGTTCAACATGGAGGTGTTCGCCGGTCTCAACGATGTCCTGCATGACGCCGGCTATGACATCTCCCTGTTCCAGCACATCGATACCGCCGAGAACCGCAAGGAGTTCTTCACCGCACTGCCCGTGCGCCGCAATGTCGACGCCGTATTCGTCAACTCGTTCGGCATCGACTCCTACGAGGTCACGCAGCTCAAGCGCGTCCACGTGCCGATCATCGGCATCAACATCCCGTCGACCTCGAACTTCGACGCCTCGGTAAGCATCGACGACGAGGAGGGCATGTTCATGGCGACCCAGCACCTGATCAACCTCGGCCATCATCACATCGTGTACACGTGCTCACAGGCGGCCGAAGGCATCGAATCCAGCATCGACAACCGAGGGCGCGGCTTCATCAGGGCCTGCAAGGCGGCCGAGCACAACCACGACCTGCAATGGCAGGTACTGTCCGTCCCGCGCGGGCGAGAATTCGCCGATTCCGCACTGACGGCGCTGCTCGCCCTCGACGAGTTCCCCGATGCGATCTGCTGCCAGATGGATATGATGGCCATCCCCCTGGTGCTCAAGCTCGAACGCTACGGCCACACCACCCCGCGGGACTATTCGATCATCGGTTTCGACGACAGCCCGTACGCCGACACCATCAACCTGACGACCATGCGCCAGGATCCCCGCGCCATGGGCCGCAACGCCGCACAGAAGGCGCTGAAGCTCATCGCGGGCGAAACGCCCGGCAACGCGCATGAGACCATCCAGCCGCAGCTGGTGCTGCGCGGCTCGGACGCCGTCTTCAACCACGCAAGATAACCCGGCGCCCGGCCCGCCGCCTTATACCTCACCTACATCACCGGCAGCGCGCACACCAGGAGGGTCAGCGGGTACAAGACGTAGAACGCCCATTTGACCCACGGCCGCGTATATCCGAGCTCGTCCGTGCGCGTGTGGAGCATCGCCACGCCGACCGCCGGCATGATGAAGAACACCGCGCCGAGCACGCCAGCGGTCATCATCATCGTGTTCTCATGCGCGTCCATCAAGTGGAACACCAGCGCCATGCCGACCAGCAGCAATCCCATGTTGAGCATGCCCTGGCGCAGCCCGACGCGGAGGATCAGCACCCATGCGAGCCCGGCGATAGCCACCAGGACCGACACAATCCATTTCGACGCGCCCTGCAGATGCTCGCGCGCCCAGTCAATCGCGGCGATCACGATCAGCGCCACCACCAGGGCGAAGACCGGGTTCTGCGAGCCCATATCCCACACCTTGCCGGATGTCGCCATATCGTAGGGAACCTCGGAAACCAGCGCGAGCACCAGCAGCCGCACCCCGTACAGCACGGCGTTATGCGTATGCCGGTAGCCCTGCACCAGCAGCCAGGAGTACAGCGGGATGGCCGTCCACGACACCACCTCGCACGCCACCAGGATGGTCATCGCCACCATATCGTCCAAACCGGCATGGTACCCCAGCATCCCGGGAAGCATCGTGGTCCCGAGCGTCGCCAGCAGCACGAACAGCCAGCCCACGATCTTGACGCGGAACTCGGTCATACCTTTCCTGCGCGTCTTTGCGCCGTTGACTACCTGCTCGTCGGCAAGTCCATTTGACATGGCGTTCTCCATACCCGGCATGCACCACCTATATCGCGTTAATCTTCACTGTTCACCGGAACCGGCAGGCGGCCTGCAGCCTGTGTCGCACCGGCGGCTGCGTGCCATTATCCCATGGCACGCTGGGAGCGGGCCGAAAGACGGCGGTTTTCACTCGCTGAGCACAAACCTGGTCAACGCCTGATAATCAGCCCCTTCAAGCGAGAGTACCGCCTGCGGGCATACACCGGGATCATCCGGACGGGAAATCGCCGTGTGTAGGTACACGCCGTCAATGCCGGCGGCGGCCGCGCCCTTGATGTCGCATTCCGTTTCATTGCCGACCATCAGTGCCTGGTCCGGCGTGGTCAGCTCACGCTCGAGCGCCCTGAGGAAGAACAGCGGCGATGGCTTGCGGATGCCCTCCTCGCTGGAGATGAGGATGCGGTCAAGCACCCTGGACAACCCGCTTTTGACGAGTTCTGGGCGCGTATAGCACGCCTGCGCATTGCTGACGAGCACGACGCGACGGCCTGACCGCTTCAATGCGTCGAGCATCTCCACTGCACCGGAATACACGCGGAACTTGCTGGTGCAGGCCTGCCGGAACACCCATGCCGCATTCGCCGCAAGCCGCGGCGAGGCCACGGTGCCGCCCGCGGCGTACAGCCGTTGGAACACCGGAAGCACATCCGGCTCGACCCAGTCGGGATGCTGTGCACTCTTGCGCGCCTCCTGCACATTGACGGCGTTCAGCTGGTCGAAGCTGGCCTTCAGATGCGCGGCATCATCGTAATGGGCGCCCGTCGCGTCAAGGAACTCCCACAGCTCCTGCCACGGCTTCGCCGCCTGTTCGTCGGTGTGGATGTCGATCAGCGTCCCATACAGGTCGAATAGCACCACCTCGTATCGCATAGCCACGTCATATCCTCTCTTGTCCGCCTGCATTGCCTGCATGACGCCTGACCACGGGTTCACCGGCCCGGCCCACGCCCCGCACTGATTCCAGACAGGGCCGACCCGGGCCTATCAACCGGTTTCTTCACATTGTACGCACGTACCCCCGTCGACCCGCATATCGGCCATCAGCCGGGGGTGCGCCTCACACGCGCACCACCGCGAAGCTTTGCGGCCCCAATTCGACCGTATCGCCATGGGCGCTGACCCGGCCCAGGCAAAGCAGCGCATCCGGGTCGATGGCACCGTCGCCCTGCGGCGGCACGGTGATGGTTTCACTGCCCAGACCCGGATTCATCGCGACAACAAGGCGTTCGCTGCCGTCTTCGGCGATGCGTGCATATGCGAAGGAACGGCCTTGGGCCGGTTGGGCGAGCACGGTCATCGGCGCCTTGGCCCGCAACGCCGGATGGTCGGCGCGCAGGGACAGCAGGTTGCGCACCCAGGCGAGCATCGAATCGGGCCGCCGTTCCTGCTCGGCGACATTCGGCGCCTGGGGGTCCGGGTCCACGGGCAGGTACAGCGACTGCGGGTCGGCGTTCGAGAACCCCATGTTCTCCGTGTTGTCCCACTGCATGGGCGTACGGCTCCCGGTACGCGCGTATCCGCCTTCCTTGGTGGGCAGGTCGCGGTATCGCATGCCGATCTCGTCACCGTAGTAGATGAACGGCACGCCCGGCATGGTCAGGAACATGCCGAACGCCACCTGCTGCTCGCGGGTGGTCAGGCGCGGGGCGAGTCGCGGCGTGTCGTGGTTGCAGGTGATGAAGCAGAAATACCCCTTGCCCCGGATCGCCTGGTACTGCGGGATGTACTGGCCCAGGAACTCCTGGACGCTGCCGCCGCCGTTGGCGCTGAAATAGCTGTGGTCGCCCGCCGTGTTGAGTGCGTTGTCCGTGTTGCGCGCCAGCAGGTTGTACCCGTTGGGCTTGCCATCGAACCTCCAGTCAAGATAGAAGTCCATGTCGAAGCCGGCTTCCAGCGCCTGCGCGGGAACGCCCCATTCGGACACGAACGCCGCCTGCGGGAATTCGGCCTTGATGGTGCCGAGCATCTCCTGCCAGGCCTTGATGGTCTCGGGCTTGTCGTCCCCGTCGTTCTTGACCAGGGAATTCGCCATATCCACGCGGAAGCCGTCGCAGCCGAGCCCAAGCCAGAAACGCATGATATCCACCATGGCGTCACGTGTGGCCTTCGCCGCCGGTGAATCGGGGGACATCTGCCAGGACCGGTCGCGTCTGGCGAACCCGTAATTCAGGGCCGGCTGGCATTTGAAGAAGTTCAGGATGTACGTCGCATCCCGTTCGCTTTCCCCGCCGATGAACGGCATCGAGTAGCCTTCGAATGCACTGTCGGTCCAGATGTAACGGTCCGAGTACCCGTTGCGTTCGGCGCGCTGGCTTTCCCTGAACCATGGGTGTTCCTCGCTCGTATGCCCCGGCACAAGATCGAGCAGCACGTGGATGCCGCGCGCATGCGCCTGGCGGAACAGCTCGACCAGGTCGTCATTGGTGCCGTAGCGCGGGGCGACCTTGCGGTAGTCGCGCACGTCATAGCCCGCGTCCTTGAACGGCGAGTCGTAGCACGGATTGATCCACAGGGCGTTGCAGCCCAGTGAGGCGATGTAGTCGAGCTTGCCGGTGATGCCGGGGATGTCCCCGATGCCGTCGCCGTTCGAGTCGCAGAAGCTTTGCGGGTAGATTTCATAGAACACCGCGGTGTCGAGCCATGCCGGCCGCGTGAATCCAGAAGCCATGACGGTTGTCCTTTCCTGTGTGCGCCCGCCTGTTCCCCCTCGGCGGTACATATGCCGCCGGGCCGCCGCATGTGACGCGACGTTGCGCGCACACGCAGGAGGGGATCGCAGGCGGGTCGCATCCCTTCCTCGGCCTATTCGTATTGAGGTCCCGCAGCAAACGCTAGCACAGTTTATTCAACCGACACCCGCACAAACCTGGCGGGGCCACAATCCCGCGTCAATCGTTACAATACCGCCGCGCAGAATCGCAGAATGGCGCGGTTTTCCAACGAAAAACCGCAAAAAAGACACGCGCATGGGGGCAAATTTTCATCGTTTTTTGCGAACGTATGCAAATTCATGTATACTGTTGTGCGGTTCGGAGGTACGCATAAGATCCGCCCACTGCGGTGAGCGGGCGTGCACCTGGACGGGAACCCGCAAGGGCGAACGGCAAAGGTGCTGACCGCTGCACCGAAAAAACACTCGCTCCGCGAACAACGGAGCGGCATTTTAGGAGGTCAAGGATGACAAACATGAAGAAGATCCTGAGTGTCACCGCCGCTGCGGCGATGCTGCTCGGAGTCAGCGCCTGCGGTTCCAGCAACAATGGCGGTACCGCGGCTAAGAGCACCCAGGCAATCAAGCTGACCGTGTGGGGCCCGTCCGAGGATCAGGCCAAGTCTGATTCCTGGCTGCCGACCATGGAGAAGCAGTTCGAGAAGGCTCACCCGGAGTACAAGATCACGTGGAAGAACGCCGTGGTCTCCGAAGGTGACGCAGGCACGACCGTCAAGCAGGATCCGTCCGCCGCGGCCGATGTCTACATGTTCTCGAACGATCAGCTCGGCACCCTGATCGACGCCCAGGCCATCGGCGAGGTCTCCGATGACGCCAAGGCCCAGATCAAGAAGCAGGACGACGAGGCTGTCATCAAGTCCGTCACCGGCACCGATGGCAAGATCTACGGCGTTCCGTTCACCGGCAACACCTACTTCATGTTCTACAACAAGTCCAAGTTCTCGTCTGACGACATCAAGTCCCTCGACACCATGCTCCAGAAGGGCAAGGTTTCCTTCAACCTCGGTAACTCCTGGTACCTGCCGGCCTTCTACACCGGCGCTGGCATGACCCTGTTCGGCAAGGACGGCGCCACCGCCAAGGATGGCGTGAAGATGGATTCCGCCGCCGCGACCGATGTCACCAAGTACCTCGTTGACCTGGTCAAGAACCCGAACTTCGTCGTGGACAACGACGAGGGCGCCGGCCTCGCCGCTCTGCAGAACGGCACCGTGGACGCCATCTTCTCCGGCACCTGGTCCGCTTCTGACGTGAAGAAGGCCCTCGGCGACAACTACGCCGCAGCCCAGCTGCCTTCCTTCACCACCTCCGGTGGCGAAACCTACCAGATGAAGGCGTTCTACGGCTCCAAGGCTGTCGCTTACAACCCGAATTCCAAGGCTCCGCAGGCCGCCGCTGAGTTCGCCACCTACCTCGGCTCCACCGAGGCTCAGAAGGCCCACTACACCATGCGCCAGATCGTCCCGACCGACAAGTCCCTGGCCTCGACCTACAAGAACGATCCGGCCGCCGTGGCTCAGAACGACACCATCGCGAACACCTCGATCCTGCAGCCGACCATCACCGCGATGGGCAACTTCTGGGATCCGTGCAAGACCTTCGGCACCGCCATCGTCAACGGCGATGTGACCTCTGACAACGCTCAGGCGAAGGTCCAGGCTTGGATCGACGGCTACAAGAACATCGCTTCCACCAGCTCCTCCTCTTCCAAGTGAGCAAGCGCATAGCGTAAGCAAGTAGACAGTGTCTCAGGACGCCCCGCCCCCGGATTCGCGGGGCGGGGCGTCCTGCACGTAACCATCATCAAACAATCGAAAGGTCGTCCGCATGACAACTGCGACAACCACGACGGGACATCGGGCGCGCAAGCGTAAGCGCAGCAACGCCGATGGCGTTCAACCGTCGCCATATAGATTCTCTGTAGCTTGGAAGAACGGGGATGTCCTGACGCGCCTCTCCCTGTTCGTCTTCGGTCTCGGCGACCTTGCCCGCAAGCAGATCGTCAAGGGTCTGGCGTTCCTTGCCAGTGAAGTGCTCATCATCCTGTACCTGGTCGACAAAGGCGGCACCTATCTGAGCAAGCTCACCACGCTGGGCACCGCCAAGCAGACCAAGGTCAAGGTCAACGGCTTCTGGGTCTACCAGGCCGGCGACAACTCGGTTATCATCCTGCTGTACGGCGTCATGAGCGTGTTCGTCGTCATCCTGCTCATTCTGCTGGCAACCCTGTCCCTGCGCAGCGCATACAAGGCGCAGGTCGCCATCAAGAACGGCGAACGTCCGAACACCATCGGTCAGGACCTGCGTTCCCTGTTCGACCAGAACGCGCACGTCGGCCTCATGTTCCTGCCGACCCTCGGCATCGTGGTCTTCACCATCCTGCCGCTGGTGTTCATGATCTCCATGGCATTCACCAGCTACGACCAGAACCATACGGTCCTGTTCTCCTGGGTAGGTCTGAAGAACTTCGGCACCGTGTTCGGCAACAGCGGCGGCGACGTGAACGCCAAGCTGTTCTTCTCGGTGCTTGCATGGACGCTCATCTGGGCGTTCTTCGCCACCTTCCTGAACTTCTTCCTCGGCATGTTCATGGCCATGATCATCGAGCGCAAGACCATCAAGGGCAAGGCCTTCTGGCGCGCATGCTTCTCGATGTCCATCGCAGTGCCGCAGTTCGTGTCACTGTTGGTCATGCATACCATGCTCCAGCGTGACGGCGCGATCAACCGCTTGCTGGAAAGCTGGGGTTGGATCAGCGGCCCGCTGCCGTGGCTGTCGAACGCCACGTGGGCCCGCGTCACGGTTATCGTGATCAACCTGTGGATCGGTATTCCGTACACCATCATGCAGATCACCGGTATTCTCCAGAACGTGCCGACCGAACTGTACGAAGCGGCTGAAATCGACGGCGCAAACTGGTGGCAGCGGTTCTGCAACGTGACCATGCCGTACATCTTCTTCGTGCTCACGCCGTACCTGATCACCACCTTCACGGGCAACGTGAACAACTTCAACGTGATCTACCTGCTCACAGGCGGCGAACCGACGCCTGTCGGCGCGTCCGCAGGCAAGACCGATCTGCTCATCACCTGGCTGTACAAGCTGACGGTCGACAAGAACAACTACAACCTGGGTGCGGTCATCGGCATCATGACGTTCATCGTCCTTGCCGTGGTCTCGCTGCTGACCTACCGCAGCTCCGGTTCGTACAAGAATGAGGAGGGCTTCCGGTGAGTAATCCAACTGCTGACACCACAGTCGCCAAGGACACCAAGAGCAAGGGCAATTCGTACAAGCGCCGTATCGCCGGCGATGTCGTCGCCTACATCTTCCTGACCATCATGGCCATCATCTGGCTCATGCCGATCGTGTGGGTGTTCCTCGAAAGCTTCAACAAGAACACACAGCCGTACCAGAGCACATTCTTCCCGACGAAGTACACGTTCCACAACTACGTACAGCTGTTCACGGAGACCGACGTGATGAACTTCCCGCGTATGTTCCTCAACACGCTGGTCATCGCCATCTTCGTGTGCATCATCTCGCTGTTCTTCGTGCTGTCCGTGTCCTTCTGCATGTCCCGTCTGCGCTTCCGCGGACGTAAGACCTTCATGAACATCGCCCTCATCCTGGGCATGTTCCCGTCCATCATGGCCGTCATCGCGGTCTACTTCATCCTCAAGGCCTTCGGCCTGACGGAAGGCGGATTCGTGATCATCGCCCTGATCCTCGTCTACTCGGCGGGTTCGGGCGCAGGCTTCTACGTCATGAAGGGCTACATGGACACCATCCCGATGTCGCTTGACGAGGCCGCCTACCTGGACGGCTGCACCAAGTGGCAGGTGTTCACCAAGATCATCATCCCGATCTGCAAGCCCATGATCGTGTACCAGGCGATTATCGGCTTCCTGACCCCGTGGCTCGACTTCGTCATGGCGAAGGCAATCGCCCGCACCCAGGACAACTTCACCGTCGCCCTGGGTCTGTGGCAGATGCTGCAGAAGGAATACATCAATCAGTGGTACGCCCGCTTCGCCGCCGGCGCAGTGTGCGTCTCCATCCCGATTGCGATCCTGTTCATCGTCATGCAGCGCTTCTACCAGGAGTCCATGTCGGGCGCAGTCAAGGGCTGAATCCGATCCCAATGGCAAGGGCGGGTCCGAGGCATGCCATGCTTTCGGATCCGCCCTTGTCGTGTATCAGGCCTGATTCATCCCCATATATCATCATTGCCCATTCACACACACGACCTTGGCCGCGATGCGATGCGGTTTCAGCCGCGGCCATACAAAGGAGCACCATGTCCCCCATCACAACCTGGCCGACGTATTCCGGCCCGTTAGGCGCCCGGCTGCTCGAGCACGGCACCGCATTCACCGTCTGGGCACCTTCCGCGGCATCGGTCAAACTTCGCCTGTTCGGCAGCAGCAACGAACGGGAATCCCCGCGAGACATCGTCGAGCTGGCCCGCGTCGAAGATGGCGCGTGGCGGTACACCAGCCCGGACCGGCTTGCCGGCGTCTATTACGACTACCTTCTGGCCTTTCCGATCAGCAAGGTGCCCACGCCGCCGAATGACGCGATCATCAGCACCGCCGACGGCACGGTGACCATCCGCACGGCCGACCCGTGGGCGAAGGCGAGCGGCGTCAACGGCGAGCGCAGCATGGTCGTCGATCTTGCCCAGACGAATCCGCAAGGCTGGGACCAGGACCATGCGCCGGATATCCCGGCTTCACAGACGGTGATCTGGGAAACCCATGTCGGCGATTTCAGCAACGACCCGCACGGTGGTTTCCCGCAGGAGCATCGGGGCAAATTCCTCGCATTCACGGACGCCCATACGACGCTTGACGACCAGCCCGGCGGTTTCCCCACCGGTATCGCCTATCTGCGGCATCTGGGCGTCACCCACGTGCAGATCATGCCGTTCTACGACTACGGGTCGGTCGACGAGGCGACCGGCACCCCGTACAACTGGGGGTATGACCCGGTCGCGTATGATGTGCCGGAGGGGTCGTACAGCACGGACCCGTATGACGGCGCCGTACGTATCCGCGAGTGCAAGGCGATGATCGCCGCGCTGCACCGGGCGGGCATCCGGGTGATCATGGATGTCGTCTACAACCACATGTATGAGAACGACAACGAATTCGAGCGCATGGTGCCGGGGTATTTCTGCAGGCGCAATGGCAAGGGGGATTTCGCGAACGGCTCGGGCTGTGGCAACGATATGGCCAGCGAGCGGCCGATGTTCAGCCGGTTCATCGTCGATTCGCTGGTGTATTGGGCGAGCGAATACCACGTGGACGGCTTCCGTTTCGACCTGATGGGGTTGTTGGATACGCAGACGCTCAACCATGCGCGTGCCGAGCTTGACCGGCTGCCTGGCGGCAAGTCGATTCTCATGTATGGCGAACCGTGGTCAGCGGACAAGACGACTGCCGAGCCGTCGTTCACGCTCGCGGACAAGCAGGGCCGTAAGCTGCTGGACGCGCGTATCGGCTGGTTCTGCGATGAGAGCCGCGACTCCATCAAGGGCGATGTCATGCTCGGGCGCGAACCGGGGTATGTGAACGGCTCGCCCGACGCGTTCGCCGCCCAGGTGCGCCATGCGCTCAACGGCTGGCGCGGCACCAAGGCCCAAGGCAAGCAGGTCGGCCAGATTGTGCAGTACGTGTCAGCGCATGATGACTTGACGCTGTGGGACAAGCTGTGCCTGACGATGCGTGACGACCCGGCCCACGCGGATTACGATGCGACCGGTGACGTGCAGGATATCCTCGCGGCCAACGCGATCGCCGCCGGGCTCGTGCTCACGTCCGCCGGACTGCCGTTCATGCTCTCCGGCGAGGAGTTCACGCGCACCAAGTACGGCTGTGACAATTCCTTCGATCGCAGTGCGGAGCTGAACTGGCTGGATTGGGGCAGGGCATCCCGGCTGTCGTCGTTGATTGAATGGTACCGTACGCTGATCGGCGTGAGGAAAACCCATCCGGATTTCTACGACGGGCAGCGTGTCGCCTTGGATTCCCCTGAGGGTGTGATTGCCGCACGTGTCGGCGAGCATCTCGTGGTGTGCGCGAACCCCACTGCGGATGGCGTGACGATCCGTCTGTCCGAGGGCGTATCCGCAGCGGGCCGGCATTGGGCCATCATCGCCGATTCAACGGATGTGGCGGCTCCTTGCGCGGATGCCGGCGCGCATGTCATCAACGGCGTCGAGCTTTCCGTGCCCGCGCGTACCTTCGTGGTATGCGGGATGTGATGGCGATGCCGCGGTAGTGTCGCCCGCTTCAGGACGGTTGTTTCGGGCCCGTACCCGCGTGTGTCGTACATGAGCGGCACGCCGGGACGGGGCCGTTTGCCTTCGGGAATGCAAACGATAGTAGGTTTTCGCCTTCGGATATGCGAAAATCACAGCAAACATCCTGTCTTTCATTAAGAAATTCAACGCTCCGTACGCATTGCAAACGATTTCAATGCGCGGTAGAATAGCTGTGTTCAGACTTGGCGGCTGCCCCAATGATGGTCAATGTCGTCAGCACAGAACCTGTCATCGCATACTCGAGAGGAGCGAAGGAGCGCATTATGTCCAATCAGACGGCATCGTCGCCATCCGGCCAAGGCATCCAGCAGCAAGAAAGCCCCGAGCGTCTTGCACGGCCATTGATCAGGCTCGCCAAGGCGAGCGGGATCTCCACCTCATATATCGACCAGCTCGGCACCTATGTCGAAATCAGGGACGCCGTACTGGTCAGCGTGCTCGCCGCACTCGGTGTCGACGCCTCCAGCGACGCCGCCATCGAAGCGTCTTTGGAGTCCATTCATCGCGCCTCGTGCGACCAACTGGTCCCGCCGACGGTCGTCGTATTCGCGGGCACGCCGACGCGTGTGCCGATCCACGCGACCACACCGGCCCCAGCAGTCTCTCTAACCCTGGAAAACGGCGAATCCTATGACGGCGACCTCGACGCCCTGCTCGCCGTGGACGCCGACGCGGATTCGGCAATCCCCCACGCCTACACGCTGACCATGCCGGACAACCTGCCGGCCGGCTACCACACCCTTCATGTAGCCGATGGCGACCGATCCGCCGACGCCACAATCCTGTGCGCCCCGGCACGGATCCCCGTTCCCGGGCCTGTCGCCCAGCACCACCGTTGGGGCTGGATGACCCAGATATACTCCGTACGTTCCAAGGAATCCTGGGGCGTCGGCGATTACGGCGACCTCAAGAAGCTGCTCCACGACGCCGGCGAACACGGTGCCGATTTCATGCTCATCAACCCGATTCACGCAGGCACCCCGATCCCGCCGATCGAACCGTCCCCGTATCTGCCGGAATCACGCCGATTCCTCAACGTCACGTACATCCGCCCCCAGCAGATCGAAGAGTACGCCGAGCTGGATGCCGAGGACCGCGCACAGGTCGACGCCCTGCATGACAGCGTCAAAGCCGCCAACGACAACCCGGATCCGCTGGATCTCAACGCGTCCTGGACCGCCAAACGCAAGGCGCTGTGGGTGATCTACCGGCATGGCCGCTCCGCGGAACGTCAGGCGGCATTCGAGGCTTTCGCCAAAGCCGCCGGCCCGGACCTCGACGCCTTCGCCGCATGGTGCGTGGCGTTCGAAGTGTGGGGAGCACCTTGGGAAGAGGACAGGAACCCCTGGTTCTCGACACTGAACCGTGATTCGCCTGAAGTGGCCGCGCTCGTCCGCGAGCACCGGGACCTGTTCGACTTCCAGCGTTGGCTGCAGTGGATCGCCGACGAACAGGTCGCCCAGGCGCAGGCCGCCGCGAAGGATGCCGGTATGGCGCTCGGCCTCATGCAGGATATGGCTGTCGGCGTGCACGCGTACGGCGTTGACGTGTGGTGGAATCCGGAACGCTTCGCCGTCGGCAGCGTGACCGTCGGCTGCCCGCCGGACTTCTACAACCAGCAGGGCCAGGATTGGGGCCAGCCGCCGTTCAACCCGCGCTATCTGGAGCACACCGGCTACCGTGTCTACCGCGAGATGGTGCACAACGTGTTCGCGCACGCCGGCGCGGTGCGCATCGACCATGTGCTCGGCCTGTTCCGCCTGTGGTGGATCCCGAAGGGCGAAGGCGCCAAGGGCGGGGCATACGTCACCTACAACTATCGGGCGATGCTCGCCGTATTGTCGATCGAGGCGAGCCGTGCGGGCGGCATGGTCATCGGCGAGGATCTCGGCACGGTTCCCGCATACGTGTCCCAGGTGCTTGCCGATCATGGCGTGCTCGGCACGGTCGTGGAATGGTTCGCCCGCGTCAACAATTCCCCGACCGCCGGCGACCCGTATGCCGATCCGTCCACCTACCGCAAGTATGCGCTGGCGTCCGTCACCACGCACGATCTGCCGCCGACCGCCGGATATCTCGAGTTCGAGCATGTCAAGCTGCGCGAAGAGTTGCACTTGCTGAGCGAACCGGTCGAGGAGTTCCAGAAGGCCGCAAGCGCGGAACGCGACGCGATGCTCAAGCTGCTGGTCGACGGCGGATGGCTTGATGCCGCCGCCGCACAGGATGTACCCGCCCACGAGCAGCAGATCATCGAGGCGATGCACCGCATGCTGCTCAATGCCCCGTCCTTGCTGCTGCAAGCCGCGTTGGTCGACGGCACCGGCGAGCACCACACCCAGAACCAGCCGGGTACGAGCACCGAATACTGCAATTGGCGGGTGCCGTTGCATGACGCCGACGGCAAGCTGGTCCATACGGACGAGGTGTTCACGAACCCGCGCGTGCTGTCCCTGGCACGTGTGATGTGCGGCAAGTGAGTGATGCGTGAGCCGGCCGTACCGGCCCCGTACCACGGCGATGGCCGCCTGCTTCCGCGATCGGGAGGCAGACGGCCATCGTCGTATGGTATCCACACAAGGCGTGTACCGCTCCGGTGCTGCCGCCGTTACGCCTCCTGTGCGGCCTTCGCGCCGCCGTTGAGCCAATCCGCGTCATCATGGCCGCCGCTCTGCGCGCTCTTGGTGTAGGGGGCGAATACGCGTTCCAGCAGCGGGATGTGCAGCGTCACGCACGTGCCGTACCCCATGAGCAGCAGGAGGAACAACCCTTGTGGCATGTACCGCCAGCATGCCGCGATCAGCGCGATATACACCGCGTCGATGGCGACCATGCCCAGCGTGGTCCCGATATGCGAGATACCGAAGATATACGCGTTGGCGAGCGTACGGCCGAACCCGTTCTCGAAGCGCGCCTGCAATGCCCACACCCACTCGAAGCCGATGACCCACAGGATGGTGAACGCGAACTTGGGGATAAGCAACGGCGTGATTTGCAGGAAGATCCAGGATGCCACGAGGCCGGCCCCGATCGGCCCGAATATCAGCCACGCCAACGTGGATTTGGGAAAATTGCTTTTGAACGCCCTGAAGTAGTTCACTGTCACATGGCCTTCGCCGAGTATGGACCGACGGGCGGCGTCATGCCCCGCAGCGAGCGCCGCGCCCATCGTGATGACGGGGATGGAGGTCACCAGCATCAGGATGTTGATCCAGATGGCATCGATGAGGTTGCTCAGCCCGCGCATGAACGGGGAATCCGGGGACAGGAAATGCATGGAGGCTCCTTGGGGGTTGGCAGGGTTCCCATTCATCCTAGCAATCGTTGTCATCCCGGCACAGCCGGTTGGCGCAGGGCGGACGGCCGCCCGGCGAAAGGCAGCCATGCCAACCCACCATCCGCCCGCCGTGCGATCGCCCGATCGCACCACGACCGGATACACCCCCAATCGCCTGACTCTCCAACCCATATCCGTCCGCCGTGTGCCCCATTTGTCGCACCACGTCCAGATACCAGCCATCGGGGCCGCGATACGCGGCCTATCCACCCGCGGTGCGACCGCCTGGTCACACCGCAACACGGATACACCCCGCTCGCCCAGCCCCAACCGGCCATCTCCCCGCCGTGCGATCGCCCGATCGCACCACGACCGACTACCTCCACCAGCCGACCATACCAACCCGCAACCCGCCCGGCGTGCGACCGCCCGATCACACCATGCCCAGATACCAACCGCCAGCCCGCCCGATCGTCCTTCACCTCCCATATACGCAACGGGGGCGGGCCGGTCGAAACCGGTCCGCCCCCGTTGTTTTAGGAGTTCAGAGGAAGAATTTCAGCCCTTGACTGCGCCAGCGATCACACCCTTGACGATGTACCTCTGGCAGATCAGGTAGAAGATGATGATCGGCACGATGGCCAGCACCAGGCAGCCCATCATCGCGCCCATATCGACGGAGCCGTAGCCGCCCTTGAGGTACTGCACGGCGATCGACATGGTCTTGTACTTGTTGAGGTCGAGGGTCAGGTACGGCAGCAGGTAGTCGTTCCAGATCCACATGGTCTCGAGGATGGCCACGGAGATGATGGACGGCCGCATAATCGGCACCACAATGCTGAAGAAGATGCGCGGCACGGATGCGCCGTCGAGCATCGCGGACTCTTCAAGCTCCTGCGGGATGCCCTTGACCACGCCGGTGAAGATGAACACCGCCAGGCCTGCGCCGAAGCCCAGGTAGACGATCCACAGGCCCCACGGGGTGTTGAGGCTCAGCATGTCGGCCAGCTTGGAGAGGGTGAACATCACCATCTGGAAGGGCACGATCATGTTGAACAGGAACAGCGTGTACAGCAAACGCGCAGCCCAGTTGTCCACACGGACGATCCACCATGCGCACATGGAGCAGCACAGCAGGATCAGCGCGACGGCGCCGACCGTGATGAACACGGTCCAGCCGAAGCTGCCGATGAGGTTCGTGCGCTCGATACCGGTGGCGTAGTTCTCCCACCCTGCGAAGGATTCCTTGTTGGGCAGGGAGAACGCGTTCTTGGAGATGTACACCTTCTTCTTGAAGGAGTTGATGAGCACCAGGACGATCGGGTAGACCCACACCAGGCTCAGGATGGTGAAGAACACCGTCCAAGCCCACGGGTGACGGACGCGCTCCGAGGCGTCGATTTCCTTTTCGTCGTTCATGCCTGCACCTCCTTGCTGGAAGTCAGACGGTTCTGGATCAGCGCCACAACCGCCACGATGATGAAGAACACCACGGCCTTCGCCTGGCCGACGCCTTCAAAGCCGATGCGGCCGTAGAAGGTACGGTAGATGTTGAGGGCGACGAGCTCGGAGGTGTTGGACGGGGCGCCGTTGGTCAGCGCAAGGTTCTGGTCGTACATCTTGAAGCCGTTGGTGACGGTCAGGAAGGTGCACACGGTGATGCTCGGCATCATGAGCGGGATGATGACGTTGAACAGGCGCTGGCGTCCGTTGGCGCCATCCACTTCGGCCGCCTCGATGACGTCCGTGGGCAGGGACTGCAGGCCGGCGACGTAGATGATCATCATGTAGCCGATCTGCTGCCAGCACAGGAGCATGACCATGCCCCAGAAGCCGTAGGTCGACGAGTACGTGATGGACCTGGCCCAGTGGGCGAGCACGCCGTTGAGCAGCAGCAGCCACACATAGCCCAGGATGATGCCGCCGATCAGGTTCGGCATGAAGAACACGGACCTGAAGACGTTGGTGCCCTTGAAGGCTTTGGTGAGCATGTACGCGATGGCGAAGGCCACGACGTTGATGATGATCGTGGTCACGATGGTGAATGCCGTGGTGTACCCCATCGCATGCCAGAATTCCTTGTCCTGGAGCGCTACGCGGTAATTGTGCAGACCCACGGGCCGGGCATCGGTGACCGTCGTGAATTTGCAGAAGCTCAGGTAGACGCCCAAGATGAACGGCAACAGGAAGCCAATGATGAACGCCGCGAAAGTAGGTAGCGCGAACAGCGCCCACCAGCGACGTATGGATTTGCCAACCATGGTGATCATCTTGCTCTCTCCTCTCTGTCTCGTTCGCCGTCACCTCGTAGTGACAACGGTTGCAAAACTAATCTATCCGGCTCAACGGCAAGCTACCTCGACCCGCTGGTTGAGCCAACAGCTCATATGGTACGCGGGTTCACCAAAAAATACAAACGTTTTCATTTCGGCGTGGCGGTTTTTACTTAACCGATTAATATATTGATTTATGGGAAATTTACAGCATGCTCATTGCATTGCTGTTATACTGGGACATACGATTTTTTAGGGAAAGCATTGCAACCGCATGCAATCGAGGCGCATGGCGACACCGCCGCAGCGCCGGCATCCCGCTACTACGAAGGAGCCTACCACGACCGCCACAATCCAAGATGTCGCCAACCGCGCGAAAGTCTCCATTTCCACGGTTTCGCGCTCATTCACACGACCAGATCTCGTATCACCCAAAACGCGGGCAAAGGTGCTCGCCGTGGCAGACGAGCTGAACTTCTCCATCTCCCGCTCCGCCGCAGCGCTGAAAACCGGCCAGTCCCTGCGCATCGCACTGCTGGTGAGCAACCATATCAGCAACTGGTTCGCAGCCTCGGTCATCGAGGGGCTGAACGCGGAATTCTCCGCCGCCGGCTATGACCTGTCCATCATCCAGATCGACAGCCGCCAGCAACGCAGGGAATTCTTCGACACCTTGCCGGTACGCCGCAACGCCGACGCCGTGGTCATCGCCTCGTTCGACATCGACGAGGAGGAAATCAAGCGCCTGAGCAGCATCGACGTGCCGATCATCGGCGTGAATTCGGTCCTGCAGAGCAGCTTCTCGGCGACCGTCAACATCGACGACCACCAGGGATCCATCCTCGCCGCCCGGCACCTCATCCAGCTCGGCCACAGGCACATCCTGTATGTACGGACCAACCCGGCGCAATCGCTGCATTTCAGCGTGCAGGAGCGCATCGAATCATTCCTGGGCTACTGCCGCGGCCAAGGCATCGAACCGACCGTCGTCACCGCCGAGGAGGGAACGTACCGCATCGACAACCTCATCACCCAGATTCTCAGCCTGCCAGAGATGCCCACGGCGATCGCCTGCCAGGAAGACGGCCTCGCCATACCGCTGATCTTCCAGCTGGAACGCAACGGGTTCTCCGTACCTTCGGACATCTCGGTCATCGGCTACGACGACAGCACCTACGCGCATGACGTCGGGCTCACCACCATCCGCCAGCTGCCTATCGACATGGCACGCTCGGCTGCACGCAAGACCCTGGACCTGATCGAAGGGCACACGCCGCCGAAGCGCAACGAGGTCTTCCCCGCCCACCTGGTCGTCCGCTCCTCGACCTCACGCGTGGAAGACCGCTGAGCCCGGACGGGGACGTTCCGCTGGCTGTCCGCCATACCAGCCCGTATCCGCATGGATTCTCCCCATGGTCGGCGCGGGAGATTACGGCGATTGGACGAATCCAACGATGTTCTCCCGGGAGAACATCGTCATGCAGGCTCATCCGCCGCAAACTCCCGGCACGGCCGACTTCCCGGCACGCGTTCGCCAGCTGCGCATTGCCACGGCATACCGGGCGCGGAACCCCAGGACCAGCCATTCCGTTTCCCGCACGCCACGCCGCCGGCCACGCATGCCGGCCGATCACCCCAGTCCGGGAATGCCCCGGCTATCGCGGCTGACTACGTACACCAACAGAATGACCCCCACCGTGAATCCACAGTGGGGGTCATTCCAACCATCAAACAAAGAAGAAAGGAGAAAAACATGGAGGGCCGGCCGGAAACCAACCGGCCCTCATATCAGCGAGATTCCATAGGCGGCTCAGCCTTCATGGGCGGCCGAGTATTCCTTGGCCCAGCCATCGACGAAGGCGGTCTTGACAGCATCCCACTTGCCGGTGCCCTGGGCGTACTCGAGGAGTGCGTTGCCGAAGTCGTTCTTCCACTGCTCGGAAGGCATGAAGGCGAAGTCCCAAGCGACCTGGGTCTTGCCGGACTTCTGGTCGTCAACAGCGGCCTGGGTCAGCGGGTTGGTGATCTTCACGCTGTCGAAGGACTTGAACGGAGTGGTCAGGCCCATCTTGTCGCTGATGGCGGAGATGCCGGTCTTCGAGGTGATGACCCACTTGAGGAAGGCCGCGGTGGCCTTCTGGTCGGCATCGGAAGCCTTGGAGTTGATGCACCAGTAGTTTTCGGAACCGGTGACCAGACCCTCGTTCTTGTCGTCGACACCGAAGTAGATCGGCAGCATGCTGACATCGTCGGCCTTCATGCCGGCCTTCTGCAGGTTAGCCCACTCCCAAGTACCGTTCTGGTAGAACGCCGCCTCGCCAAGCGCGAACTCGGAATCGGCATCATCAGAGGTCTTGGAGCTCAGCTGCGTCGGATCGGTGGTGGAGTCCTTGAGATACATGTCGAACACGTTCTTGTACTCCGGCAGATAGGTGCCCTTGATGGTGGCCGGCTCGGTGGTCACCTTGTCCTTCTCGAACTCGTAGTAGAGCGGAAGGTTGGCCAGGTGGGTCTTGAAGCGCCAGTCAGAGCTGGAATCGAAGCCTGCGGAGGTGAAGGCGCCCTTGATGCCGAGCTCGCTCTTGCGGGCCTGCATGTCGTCGGCGACGGCCTTCAGGGTGTCGAAGGAGTTGATGTCGTCGATGGACTTGGCCTTGGCGCCGTCAAGCGCGAAGTACTTGTTCAGGATGCTCTTGTTGTAGATGATGCCGTAGGTTTCCATTGCGTACGGCACGCCGACGACCTTGTTGCCGTCCTTGAGCGCGACCTTCTGGTTGATGAGCTGCTTGTACGGCTCAGTGTTGGACATGTCGGCGGTGTAATCCTTCCAGTTGGCATAGCCGACAGGGCCGTTGACCTGGAACAGGGTCGGGGCGTTGCTCTTCGCCATTTCGCTCTTGAGCTGCTGCTCATAGGTGCCGGACGCCGCAGTGGACACGGTGACTTCGACGCCGGTCTCCTTGGTGTATTCCTTGGCGAGGGCCTTCCACTGGTCCGCCGCTTCCGGCTTGAAGTTCAGGTAATAGACCTTGCCCTTGCCGTTGTCGCTGCTGCTGGAGCTGCCGCAACCTGCGAAAGCGCCCACCGACATAGCTGCCACCGCTGCAATGGCGATCGCTGACTTGACTGTACGATTCATCATCGAACCTTTCTCTTCCACTGTCGTTTCCGATTGTTGGTCGGAAGCCAGCACTTGCATCGTGCCGTCATGTTTTCGACACCACCTATTATGCATCGCCGATTGCATTTTTGCAAACGATGGCGTGGAGACTCGCCGGCGTGTCGCGCAGCTCGACCTTGTTTCAGACCAAAAATGGCTGTTTTTCAATGGGTTTGGAATTATGTGCGCCATGAAAGCGTTTGCAAATACGGCGTTCCGGCACGATGGCCGCCGCCGACGCGCCACGCATACAGCACGGGGCTAGCAGTTCCAGTGCACGATCACATGGTCCTCATGATATGTGCCGAGCACACAGTAATGCGCGGTATCCAACCGCAGCAACCGGCCCTGATGCGGGTCGACACCCAGCCACTGCGTCGTCAGGATCCTCAGGATATGCGCATGCGCGACCAGCAGCACATCATGCCCCTGCCCCAGCAACGGCGACACCTCGGCGATCACGGCACGCGTACGCGCCGACGCCGCCTCGAGCGTCTCACCTTCGCCGTTATGGACCGGCACCTGCTCCCCACCGGGCAGTGTGGCCGTCCAATCACCCGCCAGTTCCATACTCACCTGGCGGGGTCCATCACGCCACACATCCCATGCGAAGCCGCTCGCCTCACTGATCTGGCGGCGCGTATGCCCTTCCGCCCTGCCATAATCCCATTCGGCAAGGCCGTCAAGCACCGTTGCCTCCGGGTAGCCCGCGAGCGCGGCGGTCTGCCTGGCCCTCCGCAGCGGGCTGACGAACACGCGCCCCGCGGCGAATCCTTGAGGAAACGCCCCGCGCAGGCGCTCCCCGGCTTGTCTCGCCTGATCCTGGCCGTCCTGTGTCAGTGGGATATCGGTACGGCCGGTATGCTGCCCCGACACGCTCCACACGGTCTGCCCGTGCCGCAGCAGCACCAGTCGACCCGGTGATTGGGGGGCCTCATTGCCTGCACAATTGATAGCTGTCATAGTGGCATTGTACCGCCGGCAACGCGCTACGGCGAGAACGCGCCGAAGAACGACACGAATCCGCCGGCCCGGCACCTCATGCCATGGGTTTCCTGGCCTATGATGGGCATATGAGTACTCGCACCAACCTTCCCCCGGACACGGGCTCCACCGCCGATGCCATCATCGCGCGGCTTCAGGCGGCGGACACGGCAGTCGCCGCGCTGAAAGCCCGCCGCGAACGTGATCCGGAGACACTCGGCGACAAGATCCTTCTGTTCGCGTTGCCCACAATCGCCGGAGTCGCCATCGGGCACATCATGCAGTCCGTGTGGTCCGGAGTCGAGCGTCGCAGCATCGCCGGTGGAAACACGAAATCGACAACCAGCCTGATGGCCAGCCTGTCACGCACGGCGATTTCGGCGGCGGTCGCAGCGGTCACCAACCAGCTGTCCGGTATGGCCGCGCAGGCGATTGTCCGCCGGCATCATCGCTGAACCCGCTGATCCGGCGGCAAAGCCCCACGACATTCTTCACAGATAGCGAACGCCCATAGGCATCCGCAACATTGGATTGCGACAATGAAGGTATGAGTACAACCATCACCTCCGCACCAGCGGTCGACACCCTGCTGGACCGTCGTTCCATCCGTAGATTCAAGCCGGACGCCATCGACAGCCAGACCGTGGACGCGCTGGAATCCGCCGCACAGCACGCAGCCTCCAGCCAGTTCCTCAACGACTGGTCGGCCATCCGCATCACCGAGCCGAGCCTCAAGGAGAAACTCGCCGCCATCGGGCGCCAGGACTACATCGCCACCGCCCCCTTGCTGTACGTGTTCGTGCTCGACGAGCATCGCAACGCCATAATCGCCGAAACGAAAGGCGTCGACGTGTCCGAGCAGCGGTACACGCTGCGGTACGGCTACCGCTTCTCGCAGGCGCAGAACGATGCCGTGCTCGCCTTGCACGCAATGGAGACGGCGGCCGAATCGCTGGGTCTCGGCTGCGTGATCCTCGGTTCGCTCCTCAACGACATCCCCGAACTCATCGCCGCCCTGCACCTACCGAAATACACCTTCCCCGTGCTCGGGCTGGCAATCGGCAAGCCGGACCAGGAACCTGCCTCCAAGCCGCGTATGCCACGTTCCATGCAATTCTTCGATAACACGTATCCCACGGACGACACCCCGGTCCGTGAGCTCGCAACGTTCGATGATGAAGTCCACCGCTACTACGATCTGCGCAACGCCGCACGGCCCGTGGACGCGTTCAGCGACCAGATCGCGAGTATCGCCGAAGACGAGACCGCACTTGACCGCGGTCTATGCGACGCCGAGGCACAGGGATTCGACCTGGGACGCTGAACATCCCCGTCTGGGCATCCTTACCCGCCACTGACGAAGGCCGTAGACGCCGGTTTCCCGGTATCTACGGCCTTCGCCGTGCTCTGAACGCTCTCGGCGACAATCCGTGTCACCGTCGGCGAGGCTTGTACCCGCGCTTGCGCGAACGGGGTTTCGGCTGTGCCGACATGTGCGGCGTCATATCCCGCAACGACGGGTCATGATGCGTCAAATGCCAGGTCCCGCAATACTCACACCGGTACACCCACAGTTCCGCACCGCGTTCACGCCAGCTCTGGTCGGCTGCCCGCAACGCCTGCGCTTTGTCGTGGTACATGATCTTGTTCGATTCAGTACACCGTTTGGGAGTGAAGTAATGCATAGTACTGCCGAGTGTAGGTCATCGTGCTGATGAAGTACAGGGAGAGGCCCGGCACCAAGCCAGACACGTCAGCCGAGCGCTCCCTCACGCTTCATATACCGGAACGCGTGCGCCATGCACAGGCAGGCGCACAGCACTACCACCGTGAGGAACACGTAGCCGTTGTGGGCCCCGGAAACGGTCGCCGCACGGTACGCGGCGGTTCCCGGCTCACCATGGCCGGCCTGCGCGGAGGCGAGGAACACGGACAGGATGGTCGTACTCACCGCGCCGGCAAGCTGCTGGAAGGTGCTGAACAGGGCGTTGCCATCCGCCTTCAGCTGGGCGTCCACCTGGTTAAGCCCGCTGGTCATGGTGTTGGCGAACGCCATGGAGAAGCCGACCATGAACACGAAGTAGAAGATGCCCAGTTCAAGAGCGGTCGACGAACCATTCACGAACACGGAGAACAGCAGCACGCCAACCAGGGTGACGACAAGCGCGCCGGTGATCGGCTTGACCGGCCCCTGACGGTCGAGCAGCGAACCGGAAACCGGGGCGAGCATGGCGCCGAACAAGGCGCCCGGCAGCACGAGCACGCCAGACGCCAAGGCCGAAATGCCATAGCCGAGCTGCGCCGAATTCGGGATGACGAAACTGAAGCCGATCATGGAGATCTGCAACAGCACGTACGCGAGCAGATGCCAGCGGAACGGCACGCTACGTAGCACGCCGAGCCTGACCAGCGGGGAGAACGAACGGCGAGACAGCTGGGCGAACGTCACCAGCGCCACTACGCTGACTACCAGCAGCAGCACTGCCACAGCGGCGGTTTTCCCAGCTCCCGGGGTGCCTTGGCTGAACGCGGTGATTGCGGAACCGCCCTCGTCAATAGCGAAGACAAACGCGACGAATCCCACCGCCATAAGCAAGACGTGAAGCGGATTGAGATGCGCTTCTACCGTGGGCGACCCTTGCTGGATATTGGCAAGACCCAGGCCCAGCGCGATCAGCAGGAACGGCAGCAGAATCACGAAAATCCACCGCCACGGCATATAGGTGCCGACCAGGCCGCCGACTGTCGGGCCGAGGGCTGGAGCCGTCGCCACGACCAGACTGCCGACGCCCATCAACTGGCCGATACGCGACTTTGGCGCTTGGTCAAGAATGATATTGAACATCAACGGCAGGGCGATACCCGTACCGCCACCCTGCAGGATGCGCGCAAGCATGAGCATCGGGAAATTCAGCGTGCATGCGCCGACAATACAGCCGACGATGCACAGCACGATGGCAATCAGGAAAATCCGCTTCACCGGCAGCTTGCGCTTGAGATACGACGACAGCGGCACCACCAGCGACACCACCAGCAGATACCCGGTGGTCAGCCACTGGACGGTGGACGTGCTGATATGGAACTCCCCCATCAGAATCGGGAACAGCACGTTCATCAGTGTTTCGGTGAGAATGCCGATGAAAGCCATGATTCCGGTCGCCAGAATCGAAAGAATCAGCGTCCGCGGAATCAGCTCAGGTTGCGTGGTACGGACTGCATTATGGGATTGTTGCTCAATGGCATCATGATCATGATGTTGTTCAGTCATGCACAGTAAGGCTGTCTCCAGCTATCCTTTCTTGGTCTGGCAAGCAAAGCCGCCAGGCGAGTTCCAACAGATCGTGCCGTGACACAACATGGGCAGGGCGGACGAACCGTCTGAACCTAACGTTGACATGCACGCTGCGTTGCCGTCACATGGACGACCTTGGGAAGAATCCTCATCTACCAGTATAGCGGTGCACCGCGGGCATACCCGCGGACGATTGACTGTCACCGAGCTTGACGGACCTCTCATTCGCCGCAAGCGGAAACTGGCTGGTCTGGCTTTCTCCAGCCAAGAGTGCTTGACTGGAACCGGCACACCCGCACGGCCGACGCTGTGCGTCCAATGCACACAGAACAACCAGGAGGCATCATGCGATTCTCATCATGCACCGACACATTTACGCTTGCCAACGGGACTGCGATCCCATGCATCGGCTACGGCACGTTCGAAACCCCTGCCGACGAGGCCCGGGTTGCAGTACGCGAAGCGCTGGAAGCCGGGTATCGTCACATCGACACGGCTGCCGTATACGGGAATCAGGAAGCCGTCGGCGCTGGAATACGCGACAGCGGGTTGCCCCGCGAGCAGCTGTTCGTCACCAGCAAGCTGTGGAACACGGAACGCGGATACGATAAGACGCTGAAAGCCTGTGATAAGACGCTGAACGAGCTGGGAATCGAGTACCTTGACTTGTACCTGATCCATTGGCCCGCCAATCGCAAGCAGTTCGGTGACCGTGCGCAGGAACTGAAAGCCGAGACGTGGCGGGCGTTCGAAGAACTGTATAAGAGTGGACGCGTGAAAGCTATCGGACTGTCGAATTTCCTGCCTCACCATATCGAACCGTTGGCAAGGACCGCAGCAATCATGCCGATGGTGGATCAACTGGAGGTACACCCCGGCTGGCCGCAGACGTCAGCGGTTCGATATTGCCAGGATCACGGTATCCAGGTCGAGGCGTGGGGGCCATTCGGTCACAAAGATGTACTGGAGAATCCGACGCTGGCATCAATCGGCGCAAAGTATGGGGAAAGCAGCGCGCAGGTCTGTGTGCGCTGGGCGTTGCAGCATGATGTGTTGCCATTGCCGAAGTCGGTGCATGAGGATCGTATGAAGTCGAATATTGATGTGTTTGATTTTGAGTTGTCCGATGATGATATGCGGGTGATTGACGGACTACGGGGTATCGGTGGTTCGTGTGCTGACCCTGATGCCGTTGATTTCTGATTTCGAAATCAAGAGGACGTTGCCACAGACAAATCCGCCTTGTGGCAACGTCCTCTTGTCGTATGTGATGTGTTGAGGAATGGCGGATTGCATGTGCGCTTGTGTGGCGTGTGTGATGCCGCGCATGCGTTCGAAGGATCCCGGGGGTCTGTGCCGCGTCCCATGGCGGGGTTCGTGGGTGGTCGGTGGTGTGTGTTGGTGTGGGGGTATGGGAAAAAAGAACGGTCCCGGCAGGGTTTGTGCCTGTCGGGGCCGTGTGACGTGTGATGCGGCGGCGTGCTACTCTCCCA
>NZ_JBBHLY010000010.1:0-3827 GCF_037482445.1 Bifidobacterium thermophilum | reverse complement strand
CGCGGCGGTCATGTGCCTGGCACGCAGACGATGCAACGTCATCTACAGCATGCTGCGCAACGGCACGCTCTACCAACCCGGCGGAACCCACATCACCACGACGACACCACCACGAACCGAGACAACCCCCGCACACGCCCCCAGACCACGGCAAGACACGACACACCCCGGCACCAGACGTACACTTGACAAATTACATAGGGACACCCCACGACACCCCCGATTTCACTTCATGATTGCCCAAACATATACTGGAACTGTTGCCTAAAATCAGGCAGGGCGGCCTGTGACCACGCCGGTCATCGGCTGTCGGACTTTGTCCCAACTCCATGTGGGCGCAGCGAATGCGCAGCGCATGACTATATAGAAAAGAGGAGTTCTACAGGGGCTCGCGTTGTACGGCACATTGCCTGTGCGCGGCTGCGCGGTTTCTGTATTCGGGTGATAGTTCGCGAAAGGAGCGAATGTGCCTGGACACATCAAGGTAGCGCGGCAGTGGAGCCATAAATTCATGGCCCTTGTCGCATCGGCGGCCATGCTGGTAACTGGCAGCGTCGTCAGTATGGCGTCCGCCACGACGGCAAGTGCTGATACTCGGCGAGACAGTTATTCCGACACTGTCGGGAATTATGCTTTCGAGTCGGCTCGAGAGAAGTACGGTCTCGCCCAGAACATGAGCGAAGGTGCCACGCTCCATGCGTGGATGTGGTCGTTCAAGACCATTGAACAGAATATTCCGGCAATCGCCGAGGCCGGTTTTACTTCGGTGCAGACCGAGCCGGTGTCCGCAATCCATGCGGCCGGCAACGGAATGAAATTCACCGAAAACTGGTATTACGTCTATCAGCCGACCGATACCACGGTAGGCAACTGGGTCGTCGGATCCGAGTCCGAGCTGAAGAGCCTGTGCGAGACCGCGCACAAGTACGGTGTACGCATCATCGTCGACATTGTGGCCAATCACATGACCGCTGACTATCCTGCTATCTCCTCCCGCTGGAAGAACAACGATTATTACCATCACGACTGCAATGATGGCAACGTTTCCGACTGGAACAACCGTTACCAGGTCACCCACTGCAAGCTGGTCGGCCTGTACGATCTCAACACCGATGGCAACTCCACTGTCGGCGACATGATGGCCTCATACCTCAAGCAGCTGGTCAATGACGGTGTGGATGGCTTCCGCTATGATGCCGCCAAGCATATCGAGTTGCCGGGGGAGTACAACAACTCCTCATACTGGACCAAGATTCTCGCCAACGGCTCGCAATACCAGTACGGCGAAGTGCTGCACGACGGCATCTCCCGCGATTCCGACTATGCGAAGATGTTCGCCAGTTCCGCCAAAGGCGGCGGTGGCATCACCGCATCCGCGTACGGCGGTACGCTGCGTGGCGCGCTGAACTCGAAGAATCTCAATGCCGGCAATCTCAGTTCCTGGGACAACTACAACGTCGCCGCATCAAACCTGACGTCTTGGGTTGAATCCCACGACACCTATGCCAACGATGACAAGGAATCCACCGGCATGAGCGAATGGCAGATGACCATGGGCTGGGGCGTGATCGGTTCACGCGCCGACACCATGTCCCTGTACTTCGATCGCCCGGTCGGTTCCGGCGGCAATAACGCGCAGTTCTCCGAGCAGACACAGCTCGGCGACGCCGGCTCGACCTCCTGGAAGGACACGCAGGTCACTGCGGTCAACCACTTCCGCAACGCGATGAACAACGAGGAGGCCTCCGAGTATCTGCGCAACTGCAACGACAACTCCTGCCTCATGGTCGAGCGCTACAAGTCCGACGGCAACGCCGACACCGATGGCGTGACCGTGGTGAACATGGGCAACCAGCAGTCGCTGGCCGGCCTGTCCACCAAGCTTGACGACGGCACCTACACCGATCAGGTCAACGGTGGCACACTCACCGTGTCCGGCGGCAAGATCACCTCCGGCACCGCTACCGCCGGCAAGGTCAGCGTGTTCTACAACATGAAGACCAATATCGCCTCCGTGTCAGCGACCGGCAGCGCGAGTTTCAAGACCGACACCACGACCGTGACGTTGCGCGCCTCCAACGTGACCGGTGCCAAGTACACCACGTCCGAAGGCAAGTCCGGCAGCTACAATGACGGCGACACCATCACCGTCGGCGCGAACACCGCTGTCGGCTCCGCTGTCACCGTCACCGTAAGCGGTACTGACGCTGACGGCAAGACCGTCACCGCCTCCTTTACCTTCCAGAAGAAGGACCCCACGGCAGTCACAGTCGTGTACGCGAAGAAGCCGAGCTCGTGGAACAGCTTGGACGCGTACGTGTATGTGGACGATCCGAATGCGGCAAGCGTCACCCAGAACGCTGCGTGGCCGGGCGTCGCCATGACTGCCGCGGATGCCTGCGGCAAGAACGCCGGATACGACTACATGTACGAGATTCCAGACAACTTCGAAGGCACGGTTCGAGTTATCTTCAATGACGGTAACGCGACCAACACCACGAAGTACCCTGCCGACAGTACGTCAGGCGAAGATGCAGCTGGTCTCCAAGTCACTGGTACATCCGCGTGGAACGGCGACACATCAGCCTCCACGTCCGATGCGTTGAAGAGCGTATCGTGCGCCACTACGACCGTGAAGTCCGTGACCATCAACCAGTCCGACTTCTCGCTCGACGTGTCCAACGGTGCGACCACCAAGCAGCTGACCGCCACCACAGACCCGGCAGGCGCCTCCGTCACTTGGAGCAGCTCCGACGATTCAGTCGCCTCGGTGGCTTCCGACGGCACCGTGACCGCCAAGAAGGCAGGCACAGCGACCATCACCGCCAAGGCCGGCACTGTGAGCGCCACCGTCAAGGTGACCGTGACCGGTACCGCCCCGGTAGCCAAGAACCGCATCTACGTAACCAAGCCTTCCGGCTGGTCCAGCGTGTATATCTACATGTACGCCGGTAATGGCTCCTCCGCCACAAGCAACGCGAAGTGGCCAGGTGTGGCGATGACCGCGATTTCGGGTACTGATACGTGTGGGCAGTCCGGCTACTATTACGAAGTGCCGGACAACCTCGCCGGCAACGCGAAGGTCATCTTCTCTGACAACGGCAATAGCTCCAACCGCTACCCGGCCGACATGGCCCCGGGCATGGACTACAACGGCGGCACCATGAGCTGGACCAGCGGCAGCACCGCGCTGTCCACCGTGACCTGCCAGTCCGCGGATGTTCCGGTGTCGTCTGTTGCTATCTCCGGTGATGGCGTGTCGAATGGCGCAGTGTCGCTGGCCAAGGGCAAGTCGGTGCAGTTGTCGGCAACGGTGAGCCCGTCGAACGCGACGAACAAGACGGTCGCGTGGAACTCGTCTGACGCATCTGTTGTCTCGGTGACCGGTACGGGTTACGTGTCGGCTGTGAAGGCCGGCACGGCCACGGTCACCGCGACCGCTGGGAGCAAGAGCGCGTCGGTGAAGGTGACTGTCACTGATTCGGGTACCGAGATCGATGTCCAGTCGGTCTCGATCTCGGGTGCGGGCACGGTCGCCGCGGGCAAGACGATTCAGCTGACCGCTACGGTGACTCCGTCGAACGCGACCAACAAGACGGTCACGTGGGCGTCCCTCGACCCGTCGATTGCGACTGTGTCCTCCACCGGTGTGGTCACCGGCGTGAAGGCCGGCACCACCACGATCCTCGCGACCGCTGGTGGTGTGTCTGCGGTGCATTCGCTGTCGGTGACCGGCACTGCGTCGTCGCAGCGGTTCTCTGATGTGCCTGTGGACGCTGCGTTCTATGACGATATCGAGACTATGGTCGGCAAGGGTGTGATTCGTG
>NZ_JBBHLY010000009.1:0-92798 GCF_037482445.1 Bifidobacterium thermophilum | reverse complement strand
CGCGGATATCGACACGCTCGAAACCATGGCGGGCGAGGTGTGCAGACGATATGGTGTGGCCGTCTACGCCAAAGGCGGCGCGCTCGCGCTCGCCGGCAGCACGTCGAGCACCGATATCCTCGCGGAACCGTCCGACGGTCCCGGCGGCATCCATACCACGCGAATCGAAGGCAGGGCGGTGCGCACCCACAACGTCCACGGCACGGGCGACACCCTGTCCAGCACGCTCGCCGCGCTGCGACCGCAATGCGACACGTGGGAGCAGGCCGCACGCCGTGCGAAAACATGGATGAACGGAGCAATCGCCGCCGCCGACCGTCTGCATGTCGGCAAAGGGCACGGGCCGGTCGATTTCACGTGGCAGCATGCGCCCACCGGCCTGCGGTTCAGTGCCGATTACTGGAATCGGGTGCGGCCGATCCGCGAACGGATCCATGGCATGCGTTTCATCACCAGCATGGTGGACGCCACATTGTCATTGGAGGATTTCGCATTCTACCTGCATCAGGATGACATCTACCTGACCGATTACACCTCGCTGCTGGCGCTCGCCTCTTCTCGCGCCGAACGGCTGGACGAGCGGGTGTTCTTCGCGCAGGCGGCCTCCGGCGGCGTGGATTCCGAGGTCATGTTCCACCATGATTGGTTCGTCAAGCATGGGTTCGACCCCTCACCGACATCCCGCTCCGAAGTGACCGCGGCCTACATCGGCCACGAGCACCGGGTCGCGGATTCCGGTTCGTATGCACGGCTCGCCGCCGTGGTCATGCCCTGCTTCTGGCTGTATGCCGCGATGGGCAAGGAGATGCGCGAGCAGGTTCGCGCCAAGCATATCGATGTCGATACGCATCCTTTCGGTGAGTGGATCCGTATGTATTCCGACCCGGAATTCACCGAGAGCACGCTGCGCGAAGTCCAGATCTGCGACCGGCTGGCGGCTGAGGCGTCCATCGACGAATACGAGCATATGATGCACGCGGCGCTGGTCTCATCGGAGCATGAGTTCCGCTTCTTCGAACAGGGGCTCACCCGTCCCGCGCTCGGATTCTAGAATCCAAGGGCTCTCTGGTCCTGGCCTGTTGCGGTAGCGGCCCACTCTACCGCAACAGGCCTGTTGTACTCTGCCGGCAAAGCAGGGCAAGCAGGGCGCAACAGGCATCGCGTCGGCGCGAATCAGGCCTGCGGGGCTTCCTCCACGCGTGGCGCCCCGGTGATATCGCGGTGGATGCCTTGCATCTGCGCCTCGATGTTCTGCAGGCTGCGGGCACAATCGAGCAGCGTCTGCGAATGCTCGGCGAGCTTGGCATCGGGCAGGTCCGACTTGTAGCGCAGCTGATGCTCCAGGCTCGCCCAATAGTCCATCGCGATGGTGCGGAACTGCACTTCGACCGGCGTGTAATGCGCGCCGGAGGACAGGAACACCGGTACGGCGTAGATCACGTGGAGACTGCGGTAGCCGTTCTGCTTGGGGTTCTTGATGTAATCCTTGACGCGCAGTACTTGGATATCCGATTGCGCCGACAGGTAGTTCGACACGGAGTACACGTCATCACGGTAATTGCAGATGACGCGGATACCGGCGACATCGAACAGGTTGTCCTTGATTGACCGGGTATTGATCGGCAGCGATTTGCGCTCGAGCTTGCCGATGATCGAATCCACCGACTTCAGTCGCCGTTCCATATGATGAATCGGATTATGGGAGAACCTCACCTGGAACTCGCTGTCGAGGATCTCCAGCTTCGTGCTGATCTCGTACATCGCGCCTTCATAGACCTGCATGAGGTCGATGAACTCGGTGATCTCCTCGGCGGGAAACCGTTCGCCGAGCTGTACATCGCCCAGCCGCGCTTTCATCTCTCCGGTATTGATGCGGTTATGTCGGTCAAGTATCACGATTGACCATGATAGCGTGGGGTTCCCGGATACGTCGGATTCCACGGCGACATGCCGGGGATGGGCGGCGCCGCCGGTGTGCCGACCGGACGTTACAATCGGCGGTTATGGATGAAGCGATGATGACCGAGGCGGAGCGCGCCTCGAGACCGGCTGCCGGGCGACAGGCAGGGGACAACCGACCGGATGGTCGCGGCAAGGGCGTGTTCTATATCCGTACGCTCGGCTGTCAGATGAACGTGCATGATTCCGAGCGTATCGCCGGCGTCCTCGAACAGGACGGCTACGTGCCGGCGACCGAACAGCAGATCGAACGGCATGACGTTGATCTTGTGGTCATGAATACCTGCGCGGTGCGGGAGAATGCCGCCGAACGCATGTATGGCACCATCGGCCGCTGGGCGCGGTACAAGCATGCGAATCCGCGCGTGCAGATCGCCATCGGCGGGTGCATGGCGCAACTGGATCGCGAACGTATCGCCAAGCGTACCCCGTGGGTCGACGCGGTGTTCGGTACGAAAAGCATCGCCTCGCTGCCTCGCCTGCTGGACCAGGCACGGGCGACCGGCGAGCCGCAGATCGATGTCGCCAACGACCTGGCCTATTTCCCCAGCCAGCTGCCGGCGGCCCGCTCGTCGCGCATTTCCTCGTGGGTGTCGATCTCGGTGGGATGCAACAACACCTGCACCTTCTGCATCGTGCCGACCACCCGCGGCCGCGAGCACGACCGGCGTCCGGGCGACGTGCTCGCCGAGGTGCGCGAATGTGTCGCGAACGGCGCCAAAGAAGTGACGCTTCTAGGGCAGAACGTCAACTCCTACGGTTACGGGATGGGAGACCGGTACGCGTTCTCCAAGCTGTTGCGCGCCTGCGGGCAGGTCGAGGGGCTGGAACGCGTGCGGTTCACCTCGCCGCACCCCGCCGCCTTCACCGACGATGTCATCGACGCGATGGCCCAGACGCCGAATGTCATGCATCAGCTGCATATGCCGCTGCAATCGGGCTCCGACCGCGTGTTGCGTGCCATGCGGCGCTCGTACCGCACCGAACGGTTCCTTACCATCCTGTCCAAGGTGCGTGAGGCGATGCCTGACGCCCGTATTTCCACCGATATCATCGTCGGGTTCCCCGGGGAAACCGAGGAGGATTTCCAGCGTACGCTCGACGTGGTCGAACAGGCGAGGTTTTCCACGGCGTTCACTTTCGAATACTCCCCGCGCCCGGGCACACCGGCCGCCGCGATGGAGCAGATCCCCAAGCAGGTCGTCCAGGAGCGTTTCGACCGCCTGCTTGCCCTTCAGCAACGGATCACCCAGGAGGAGCTTGACAAGTTCGAAGGGCGTGATGTGGAGGTCATGGTCACGGGCACCCACGGCAAGAAGGACGATGAAACACATCGCGTGACTGGCCGTGAGCGCACCGGGGCGCTGGTGCATATCGGCGTGCCCGAAGGCTGCCCGCAGCCGCAGGTCGGCGATTTCGTGACGGCGACCGTCACCCATGCCGGCGAGCATAATCTCATCGCCGACCCCGATCCGGCCGCGGGACAGACATACCGGGTGCGTCGCGGCTGAATAGCGGGGTGCCTGGCCCTTGTAGCGTCGGGCGAGCGGTGGGTGCCATGAGTACAGTGGAGGAGAGAAACGACAGACATGGAGGCGCGTATGCGGCAAGCGGACGGCGAGAGCGAACCGATGGGAGAACAGAAGGATTCCGGGCTGCCGGAGTGCTCCGGGCAGTCACCAACCGTGTCCGCAGGCGCCTCGGTCCCGCGTGTCGTCTCGATCGTCGGCCCTACGGCCTCAGGCAAGACGGGACTCGGTATCGCCATTGCGAAAGCCCTCGCGGATCGTGGCGAGCGCGCGGAAATCGTCAACGCGGACGCCTACCAGATGTACCGGGGCATGGATATCGGTACGGCGAAACCGACCGCCGAGGAGCAGGCGGAAGTCCCTCACCATCTGCTTGACATCATCGACCCGGATGACACGATGAGCGTCGCCCGTTTCCAGACCCTGGCGCGCGAATGCATCCATGACCTGCAAGCGCAAGGCATCAGACCGATCCTGGTCGGTGGATCCGGCCTGTACGCGCGCGCGGCGATCGACGACATCTCCTTCCCCGGCACGGATCCCGAGGTGCGCAAGCGTTTGGAACAGCGCGAACATGATGAGGGTGCCGCCGCCCTGTTCGAGGAGCTGAAGGCCAAGGATCCCGAAGCGGCCGCGCGCATGGATCCGCATAATCCGCGTCGCACCATCCGCGCGCTCGAGGTCATCGAGGTGACCGGGCGCCCGTATTCGGCGAGCCTGCCACGCTACCGCTATGTGATTCCCAGCGTGCAGATCGGGCTTGATCTGCCGCGCCGCGAGCTTGACGAACGGATCATGCAGCGTACCGAGTCGATGCGCGAGCATGGGTTCGTCGACGAGGTGCGCCGGTTGCGGCCGCATCTGGGATTCACCGCGGGGCGTGCGCTGGGCTACCAGCAGATCATCGACTATCTGGACGGCATCTGGGACGAGGATGACGCGTTTTTCGACATCGCGCAGAAAACCCGTCGGCTGGCCCGCAAGCAGATGGGATGGTTCGGCCGCGACCCCAGGATCCATTGGCTTGAGGCGCTCAACCCGGCGTTGTTGGACAACGCGATGGCGATCATCGACCATGCCGACGCGGGGGAGTATGACGCAATCGACGCCCATGCCGATGAATATGCCCAGCATCATCTCGGCGATATCCAAGGCTGAGCCCCGACTTGCCGGTGATGTGACCGCCGCTCGCTAGAATCGAATCGTTATGGCACGAACCTCATCCTCTTCCCAAGAGCAGAAACCCCAGGCCCGCCGCAGGGCGAGCGGGTCATCGAAACGTACCAAGGGCGAAGATGCCGCCAGCACCCGCGTTCTGTCCGATGACGAGCGTCTCGCCGGCGAGGAGCCGCTGTGGAGGAAGCTCCTGCTCGCCATCCCCCGTGGCTTCGGTGCGGCGGTGCGGGCGTTGACCGGTGTCGGTGAATACGATCCCACGTACCGGCGTGACGGCTTGTGTTTTGTCATGGTGATTCTTTCGGTCCTGTTCTGTGCTTCGGAATGGTTCCGGGTCGACGGGGCACTGGGGCGCGTCCTGCATACCATCGCCGCGGGCGCGTTCGGCGTGATGAGCGTCGTGCTTCCGGTATTCCTCGCGATTGTGGCGTTCCGGCTCATGCGCAACGCCGGCAAGGGCTCCGACAATCCGCGGGTGGTGACCGGATGGGCGCTGCTCCTGTGGGCGATCTGCTCCATCATCGATGCCGCGAAAGCTTCGGATATGCGCGGGTTCAACCTTGATGTGCTGGAGAACGCCGGCGGCATGTTCGGCTTCCTGCTCGGCTCCCCGTTGGCATGGGGGCTGTCGAAGGCCTTCGCCATCGTCGTGTTCGTCATCGTCGCGCTGTTCTCGCTGTTGATGATCACGCGCACGCATGTCGAGGAGCTTCCGGAACGCTTCCAGGCTTTGTCTGAACGGTTCCGCGGCGACACCGTCCAGGACGGGCCGGAAGGCGGCGAAGACGATGGTCAGTTCCCCAACGAGATCCGTGTCGGCGACGACGTTATGCAGATGGCTGAAGGCGTTCCCGCCCATGACGGTTCCGACGAGGAGGACCCGCGTGGCCATGAGCGCCGGCCCGGCCTGTTCTCACGGCTGTTCCACAGGAAATCCAGGCAAGACAACGACGGGCGGCTCGACGAATACGCCGGTGACGAGGCGTTCTCCCATGCGGCCAAACGGCACGGTGAAGCGGCGGAGACCATGATCGCCGCCCCGCGTAGCGTCTCGTCCGGTGGTCTGGGTGCCGATGTGCCGGCGACGACGCCGGTGTCTCATGTGCCGGCGCCTGCCATCGTACCGGTCCCGTCGACGGGCGCTGACCCGTGGGCGACGGTCGCTGCCCGTGAATCAGGCAACGGTGCCGCCGTGCCGGGCAACCCGGCCGATACCCATGCCGAAGGGGCGTATGGGGCCGAACCCGAGCCGCAGGGCGACGGGAATCCGGACGCCCCGGACGCCCCTGCCGTCCCTGTGACGCCGGATGAGAACGCCCCATACCAGTTGCCTGATCTGGACATGCTGGTCAAGGGCAAGCCTCATGCGATGCGCACGCCCGCCAACGACAACGTCATCCGCGCCCTGACCAGCACCTTCGAACAGTTCAAGGTCGATGCGAAGGTCGTCGGCTTCCTGCGCGGGCCGTCCGTCACCCAGTACGAGGTCGAACTCGGGCCGGGCGTCAAGGTCGAGAAGGTCACCAATCTGCAACGCAATATCGCGTATGCGGTGGCCAGCTCCGACGTGCGTATCCTCTCGCCGATCCCGGGCAAGTCCGCCATCGGCATCGAGATCCCGAACGTTGACCGTGAGATCGTGCACCTCGGCGACGTCTTGCGTTCCGACAAGGCGCGCAACGACCCCAATCCGATGCTCGCCGGCGTCGGCAAGGATGTCGAGGGGCATTTCGTGACCGCCGACTTGACGAAAATGCCGCATCTGCTGGTCGCCGGCGCGACCGGTTCGGGCAAGTCCAGCTTCATCAACTCGATGCTCATGTCGATCATCATGCGCGCCACGCCCGAGCAGGTGCGTCTGATCCTCGTCGACCCCAAGCGCGTCGAATTGTCGGCATACGCCGGAATCCCGCATCTGCTCACGCCGATCATCACCGACCCGAAGCATGCCGCGCAGGCGCTCGAATGGGTGGTCAAGGAGATGGACGCCCGCTACGACGACCTGCAGTTCTTCGGTTTCCGCAATATGAAGGACTTCAACAAGGCGGTCATGGAAGGCAAGGTGCATGCCCCGGCCGGCTCGAAGCGCAAGGTGGCCCCGTACCCGTACCTGTTGGTGGTCGTCGACGAGATGGCCGACCTCATGATGGTCGCCAAGAACGATGTCGAAAGCTCGATCCAGCGCATCACCCAGTTGGCGCGTGCGGCCGGCGTGCATCTCGTGCTCGCCACCCAGCGCCCGTCAGTTGACGTGGTGACCGGCCTGATCAAGGCGAATATCCCGTCACGTCTGGCGTTTGCGACCTCGTCGGCCACGGATTCGCGCGTGATCCTCGACACGACGGGCGCCGAGACCCTGATTGGGCAGGGTGACGCGCTGTTCCTGCCGATGGGGCAGGCGCGACCGATCCGTGTGCAGGGCTCGTGGGTCGGTGAGTCCGAGATCCGCAAGGCGGTCGAATTCGTGCGCACCCAGCGCAAGCCGCATTACCGTGAGGACATCGAGCAGATGGCCAAGGAGGCGGACCAGCATACGGTCGACCCGACCGAGGATATCGGCGACGACATGGATGTGCTGCTCCAGGCCGCGGAACTGGTGGTGACCACGCAGTTCGGTTCGACTTCGATGCTCCAGCGCAAGCTGCGTGTCGGCTTCGCCAAGGCCGGCCGCTTGATGGACCTGCTGGAATCGCGCGGGGTGGTCGGCCCCTCCGAAGGATCCAAGGCCAGGGAGGTGCTTGTCCAACCCCAGGATCTGCCCCAGGTCCTCGCGTTCATCAAGGGGCAGACCTCATCGTTGGGCGCGCCGGACGCCGCGCCTGCCGGTGACGCGCCCGACGAGGCGTGACGTGTGGCTAAGGATTCGTTGGCGGCGAATACCCAGCGCGTATTCATGAACCGGTAGTGTACAAGAGGTAAGGTGAACGGTATGCAGACTGAACGTGAACACAAACCATCGCTTCTGGACGGGTGGAACAGCCCGCCGAACATCGTCACCTATACGCGTATCGTACTGGTGCTGGTCTTCCTGGGGCTGGATATCGCGGCAGGGCCGCAGGGCGCGCACAGCATCGGTATGCGCTGGGCGGCCGCGATCCTGTTCATCATCGCCGCCTCGACCGATAAGCTCGACGGGTGGATGGCCCGCAAGTACAACCAGGTCACCGAGCTGGGCAAGCTCATGGATCCGATTGCGGACAAGCTGCTGATCTGCTCGACGCTGATTGTCGCCTCCGTGTTCGGCGAGGTGTTCTGGTGGGTGACCATCCTGTTCCTTGTCCGTGAGATCGGCATCACCGTCATGCGGTTCTTCGTTATCGACACCGGCGGCAAGGTCATCGCCGCGGACAAGGCCGGCAAGTACAAGACCCTGTGCCAGTGCATCGGCCTGGGCATGCTGCTGGTCCCGGCGTATACGTTCATCACGAATGCCACCGCGCTGAACGTGTACGCGTTCATCACGAACTTCCTGATTTACGTGGCGCTGTTCCTGTGCCTGTATTCCGGGGCGTTGTACGTCTACCGTGTCGTCAAGGCGCGCCGGGACGCCGGCCAGGCCGCGGGGCGCTGAATGCCGGGTATCGGGTACGACCAGGCCAGGCGTGACGAGCTCGCCGCGCAGGTGCTGGATTATTGCAGACGCCATGATCTGAAGGTCGCAGCCGCCGAGTCACTGACCGGCGGTCTGCTCGCGGACGCGTTCGTGCGCATCCCCGGGGCATCCGACGTGTTCCTGGGGTCTGCCGTCACCTATGACATCCGGGCGAAGGCGAAGATCCTGGGTGTCGATGCCGATCTGCTGGCACATGAGGGGGCGGTGCATCCCGAGGTCGCCCGCCAGATGGCGGCCGCGACCGTCCGCCTGTATGGCCAGCACGAGTACGGCGATCGCGTGGTCGGGCTGTCGACCACCGGTGTCGCGGGGCCCGGGCCGGACGGGGACAAGCCTGCCGGGCTCGTATACATCGGCTGTTCCCTTCCGGCGGGCCTTGTGGACGGGGAGCGTACCGAATCGGCAGTGGAACTGCGACTGGATGGCGACCGTGAACAGGTGCGTGAGCAGACGGTATGGCACGTGCTGAAGAATGTGAGGCAGCTCACAGTTGGGCTACAGGAATAATTTCGCCGTGCCGTAGGTTGTTCATGGTGTAGCGAAAACGACACCAAGCCGAAAGGGGTTACGCAGATGGAAACGATGACCCGGACCAACGAGATGATGGAAACCAAGACCGAAGGGGATGCCGGTTCCGCCCGGACCGCGCAGTCGGCACGTATGCGTGATCTGACTCCGGCACAGCGCCGTGCTGTCATGTTCGCCCAGCAGCAGGTGCTGCGTGCGCGTGCCGCCAAAAAGGCCAAGGATGAGCGCCAGTCCGCGCTCAACCGCATGTGGCAGGAAGAGGATGCCGACCACGCCAGGGCCCGCGCCACGGTCCGCCGGCATGAGGAATCCGACCAGACCAAGGACGTCTCGCTCCGCGAGGCGATCGGGCATGTTCTGCGCGATCTGAGGACGCGCGACCACAAGACCCTGCGTGAGGTCAGCGAGAAGGCCGGCGTATCGCTCGGGTACCTGTCGGAAGTCGAGCGTGGCCAGAAAGAGGCGAGTTCCGAGCTGCTCAGCTCCATTGCCGCCTCGCTCGGGTTGAGCACCGCGCAGATGCTGCGTATGGTCGCCGACTATCTTGATTCCGTTCATGCCTGATCGGGCGTGACTATGCGATGCCTCCCCATTGCGGTGGGGAGGCATCGCAGTATTCAGGGGCCGTATGCCGCTGATACCGGCTTGTGCCGGCCTGGCGGATGTAGCGTGGGTGTGCGAGACTTGCAACGTGCGTGAACGTGAATTCTGGCAGTTACTGGAGGAGGTGTTCGGCCGTGTGTACGGCCGGAGCCTGTCACGGGACCAGCGGTTGCCCAAGCTTGGCGATATGACGGTGGTCGAGGCACTTGACGCGGGGGAGGAGCCGCGTGTCGTATGGAATGTGCTGTGCGACCAGATGGATATCCCCGATTCCAAACGCTGGGGGAAAGACCACAATGCGCCGCCTCTCCCCGCAGGCCGGTGACGTACAATCGTCCCGGTCGGACCAGTGTGGCGTATTCGAACATTTGTTCGTATAGTGCGGTATAGTTGTCACCGTACGACACGATTCCGTGATGGAAACCCCGTGAACCATTCCTTCCGGCGGGTGATGCGTCCTTTGACCACATTGCCGGCATCGGGTGGAAGCATCGGTGTGGCTCACGTAGCGTGGAGTTCGTCGCTGAAATCGTGAAGATAAGGAGAACACATGGCACAGCAGACAAAATCGGCCAAGGCCGCGGGCGCCAAGGCGGACGGGTCCGTACGGGAATCCGGGAGCCACGAGATCGATCCCCGACGCAAAGCCGCGTTGGACACCGCACTCGCACAGGTCGAGAAAAGCTTTGGCAAAGGTTCGGCTATGCGTCTGGGCGACCGGCCGGAGCAGAATGTCGAAGTGATTCCCACCGGTTCACTCGCGCTTGATATGGCCCTTGGCATCGGCGGGTTGCCGCGAGGCCGCATCGTGGGGATTTGTTGCATGTCGTCGCCAACGCCCAGAAAGCCGGCGGTGTCGCCGCGTTCATCGACGCGGAACATGCCCTCGATCCGGTGTATGCCCGTCATCTCGGTGTGGATACCGATTCGTTGATTGTCTCCCAGCCGGATAACGGCGAACAGGCGCTGGAAATCGCGGACATGCTCATCAGGTCCGGCGCCTTGGACGTCATCGTCATCGACTCCGTGGCGGCGCTGGTGCCGAAGGCCGAAATCGAAGGCGATATGGGCGACAGCCACGTGGGCCTCCAGGCGCGCCTGATGAGCCAGGCGTTGCGCAAGATGACCGGTGCTCTCGCACAGGCCAATACCACGGCTATTTTCATCAACCAGCTGCGCGAGAAGATCGGCGTGTTCTTCGGCAATCCGGAAACCACCACCGGCGGAAAGGCGCTGAAGTTCTATTCGTCGGTGCGCCTGGACATCCGCCGCATCCAGACCCTGAAGAACGGGGACGAGGCTGTCGGCAGCCGAACCCGGGTCAAGGTCGTCAAGAACAAGATGGCGCCGCCCTTCAAGTCCGCTGAATTCGATGTGCTGTACGGTGAGGGCATCTCGAAGGAAGGCTCGATCATCGACATGGCATTGCAGAGCAATGTCATCAAGAAGTCGGGTTCATGGTTCACCTACGGTGGTGACCAGCTGGGTCAGGGTCGTGAGAACGTGCGCAAGTACCTCAAGGACAATCCCGAGCTGTCCGACGAGATTGAGACCAAGGTCAAGGAGGCGTTCGGCCTGATTGAGCCAACTGACCAATTCGCTGAAGGCGATGAAGCGGCAGCTGCCGCCGAGCCGACAAATGGCGAGGCTGGTAAAGCGGCTGCTGCCGATTCTGCGGCGGCATCGAAAAAAGCCTGACGTCCGATGATTGACGCCGAAGCGTTTATCGCGCAACACGGTACTCCCGTCGCCGCGCATGATGCCGTATCAAGCTCGGCGATGGGCGCGCCTCGGCCGGATGCCCTCGAAGACGCAAACGACGGGCATACGGAAGACCGTAATCAACATGATGTCCGGGCGTATGCACGTGGTTGGGGGCGCGGAAGAGTCAAACGAGCCGGAAGGTGGGCCAGGGGCGCTAGTGCCGAAGGCGCTGCCGCACCCAAGCAGGGGCCGAGCGATCCATGTGATGAGGATGCTTGCCGGGAAGCGGCATTGCGTCTGCTGGACTGTGCGGATCGCTCGAGTGCGGCGCTGATGGAGCGTCTTGTTCTCAAGGGGTACGACGAAACCGTCGCCGACGCTGTCGTAACGAGATTGCGTGAAGTCGGTCTCGTCAACGATGAGGAATACGCCAGGTCAGTGGTCAGGTATTGCGCGGGGCGCATGCTGGGGGAGCGCGGTACGCTACTTGAGTTGTCGCGCAAACGTGTTGACCGAGCGCTGTCTCAACAGGTGGTCGGCGAAGCCCGTGAAGCCGGCGTATTCGTCGATGCGGCTTGGGAACTCGGGCGTAGCGTCGCTGCTCGTACAGAGGGGCTCGATCTGCAAGTCAGGCTGAGGCGGTTCTGGGCTGCCGGCGGACGCAAAGGTCATAGTCCTGACATCCTGCGGGACATATCGCACAGCTTGTTCGGCAAGGATGCCTAATGAGGCATTCTGTCGTGTGTCGCCACACGGATGGCCATCCATCTCGACCTGGCGTTGCCGCCAGGCTCTAGCAGCCTACCCGAAGACATGGGCGAGCAACCCTTGACGTCTTCTGCTTGGCCTTGCTCCCGATGAGGCTTGCCATGCGACCGCTGTTACCAGCGGCCCGGTGGTCTCTTGCACCGCCGTTTCACCCTTACCCGGCCGAAGCCGGGCGGTCTGTTCTCTGCTGCGCTATCTCTCAGGTCACCCTGGGCGGACGTTATCCGCCATCGTGCTCTGCGGAGCCCGGAAGTTCCTCAGCCGAATCGGCCGCGGCCACCGTGGGGTCTCAAATACAATATTATATGCACAGACCCGGTACACCGCAATGTCGGGAAGATTTCCGACACCCGTAAGCGAATTGGCTTCACATTGCCGATTATTCGGCTACAATGAATCGTACCCGGACGGCGAAGACGCGGTTCGGAACAACCCACACACAGCGGGCAACACCGCTTGAGGCTAGGAGGTCCACATGGAAATCGTCATCACCGGACGCCACACGCAGGTCAGTCAGAAATTCCGTGACGTCGTTGAAAGCAAGATGAATCGTGTGACCGCAATCGCTCCGGACGCCCAGCGCGCTCAGATTGTCGTGACCCACGAAGGCAACCCGCGTCAGGCGGATACCGCCAAGCGCGTGGAAATCACCGTGGTGGCCGGACGTACCGTCGTCCGCGCCGAGGCGTCGAGCTCCGACGAGTACAGTGCTCTTGATATGGCGCTTGACAAGCTGACGCTGCGTCTGCGCCGTACCCGTGATCGTCGCAAGGATCACCGCCGTGGCTACGTCAACCCGGTTCCGGTCGATCTTGGCCCGATCGAGGTCGAGCAGGAAGAGGCGTCGAAGGAGGAAGAGCCCAACAACAGCCCACAGGCCGCCGTTGCATCCGACCTCGGTCCTGGCGAATCCGTCGAGGTCCAGGTAGGCGACACGCCGATTGTCATTCGCCGCAAGCTGCATATCGCCGAGCCGATGAGCATCGATGAGGCCCTGTACGAGATGGAGCTGATCGGCCATGACTTCTTCCTGTTCGTCAACAAGGAGACCGGCCGTCCGTCCGTGGTGTATCACCGTCACGGATGGAGCTATGGCGTCTTCGAGATCGACACCGCAGAGAACGTGGCTAAGGCCAAGAAGGAGGCCTGATCCATAAGCTGTCTGCGGACAGCGTATCGGGAGTGCGGCGGGGGGCCCCGGTGCCTTTGACGGCGGGGGCCCCCCCGCCATGTCCGCCCCGCCATATCGGATGAAACTGATGGATTGCGTGTAAAATCCTCTCCGTCGCGTACTATGAAATGGGTCAGTGAGGGCTGTGCAGCCCCGCACGACCGTTGTGCTGAATGAACTAGGGAGCGAAACGTGGTAAACATCGTCGACAAGGCCCTACGTATGGGTGAAGGCCACCAGCTGAGGAAGCTGGAGAACGTCGCGAAAGCGGTGGATGCGCTTGAGGACGAGATATCGGCCCTCTCCGACGAGGAACTCAAAGGACAGACCGCCAAGTTCAAGCAGGAGCTTGACAACGGCAAGAGCCTTGACGATATCATGCCGGAGGCGTTCGCCACGGTGCGCGAGGCATCGAAGCGCACGCTCGGCCTGCGCCACTTTGACGTGCAGCTCATGGGCGGTGCGGCGTTGCACTGGGGCAACATCGCAGAGATGAAAACCGGCGAAGGCAAGACCCTGGTCGCCACGTTGCCGAGCTATCTCAACGCCCTTGAAGGCAAAGGCGTCCATGTGGTCACCGTCAACGACTATCTTGCCAGCTACCAGAGCGAGCTGATGGGGCGTATCTTCCGCTTCCTTGGCATGAGCGTGGGCTGCATCATCACCGACCAGAAGCCCGCCGAACGTCGTAAGCAGTACAACGCGGATATCACCTACGGCACGAACAACGAATTCGGTTTCGACTATCTGCGCGACAACATGGCGTGGGACAAGAACGAACTCGTCCAGCGCGGCCACCATTACGCCATCGTCGACGAGGTCGACTCCATCCTCATCGATGAGGCACGTACCCCGTTGATCATCTCCGGTCCGGCGGAAGGCGATGTCACGCGCTGGTATCGCCAGTTCGCCCGTCTGGTGCCCAAGCTCACCCGCGACGAGGACTATGAGGTCGACGAGAAGAAGAAGACCGTCGGCATCCTCGATCCAGGTATCAGCAAGGTCGAGGATTACCTGGGCATCGACAACCTGTATGAGCCGGGCAATACCGCGTTGATCGGCTATCTGAACAACGCGATCAAGGCCAAGGAACTCTTCCTGCGCGACCGCGACTATGTGGTCACCAACGGCGAGGTGCTCATCGTCGACGAGCATACGGGCCGTATCCTGCCGGGCCGCCGGTACAACGAGGGCCTGCACCAGGCGATCGAGGCGAAGGAAGGCGTCGAGGTCAAGGCCGAGAACCAGACCTTCGCGACCATCACCCTGCAGAACTACTTCCGCATGTATGACAAGCTCGCCGGCATGACCGGCACCGCCGAGACCGAGGCCGCCGAGTTCATGGGCACCTACAAGCTCGGTGTCATCCCGATCCCGACGAACAAGCCGATGATCCGCAAGGACCAGGACGATCTCATCTTCCGTACGAAGAAGGAGAAGCTCCAGGCGATCGTCAAGGATGTCGCCAAGCGTCATGCCAAGGGGCAGCCGGTCCTGCTCGGCACCGCGTCCGTCGAATCCTCCGAGGTCGTCTCCTCGCTGCTCGATGTCGCGAAGATCCCGCATCAGGTGCTCAACGCCAAGCAGCACGCGAAGGAGGCCGCCGTGGTCGCCGTGGCCGGCCGCAAGGGCGCTGTGACCGTCGCCACCAACATGGCCGGCCGTGGTACCGATATCATGCTTGGCGGCAATGTCGAGTTCCTTGCGGACGCCAAGCTCAAGAAGGAAGGCTATTCGCCCGACGATACGCCCGAGGAGTACGAGAAGCGCTGGCCGGGCACCCTTGCCGAAGTCAAGGCGCAGGTCAAGGACGAGCATGACGAGGTCGCCGAACTCGGCGGTCTGTATGTGCTGGGCACCGAACGCCACGAGTCCCGCCGTATCGACAACCAGCTGCGCGGCCGTTCCGGCCGTCAGGGCGACCCCGGCGAGTCCCGCTTCTACCTGAGCCTCGAGGACGACCTCATGCGTCTGTTCAACACGCAGCTGGTCGCCCGTGTCATGTCCCGCGGCCTTCCGGAAGGCCTGCCGATCGAGTCGAAGAGCGTGTCCAAGGGCGTGCGCAACGCACAGAAGGCCGTGGAATCACGGAACTTCGAAATCCGTAAGAACGTCCTGAAGTACGATGACGTGATGAACAAGCAGCGCAAGGTCATCTACGCCGAGCGTCAGGCCGTGCTCAAGGGCGAGAATATCCACGAGGATATCCTGCGCTTCATCGACGAGACCGTGGGCAGCTACATCCGCGGCGCCAACCGTGGCTCCGCCAAGCCTGAGGACTGGGATTGGGACGGCTTGTTCAAGGCGTTGTCCGAAGTCATCACCGTGGACATCGACGAGGACGAGGCGAAGAAGGCCGTCGAAGGGCTGAAGGGCGAGAAGGCGGCCGACAAGCTGCGGGGGCTTATCGTCGAGCAGGCGAAGGAGGCCTATGCCCAGCTCGGCGAGAAGCTGAGCGACGAGGCGCTCCATCAGCTCGAACGGCGTGTTGTGCTCGCCGTGCTTGACCGCAAGTGGCGCGAGCACCTCTACGAGATGGACTACCTCAAGGACGGCATCGGCCTGCGTGGCATGGGCCAGCGCGATCCGCTGGTCGAATACCAGCGTGAAGGCTACCAGATGTACAACCAGATGATCGAGGCGATCAAGGAAGAGACCATCCAGCTGCTCTTCCACATTGACATCCAGGAAGTCGCGCAGAACGAGGACATCACCAGCGAGCATGATGAGGATGCCGCTGTGGACAAGGCCGAGGAAACCGTCGGCATCACGTCTACCGATGCCGAGGACGAGCCGACCGCGGTCAGCTCCGCCCCCGAGGATCCTGATGACGTGGACGAGACCGCCGATGAGGCGGACGCTGCCGCGGACGCCGAGCCAGGCATCGTCGGCCCGGAGCCGATCAGCCATGAGGATGTCAAGCTCCCCGCCAGCAAGCGCCCCAAGAGCGAAGAGCTCAAGACGCCGTGGGCGGATGGCCGTACCTTCCCCGGCACTGCGAAGAACGCGCCGTGCCCCTGCGGTTCCGGACGTAAGTACAAGATGTGCCATGGCCATAACGAGCAGTGAACCCGCGTGCCGCAAAGGCACGGGGATGATCTGACCACTCCATGACGGTGGGGCCGGTGCGGGAAACCGTGCCGGCCCCACCGTTGTATTGTGGCTGATGCCCCATAATGTGGACGTTTGCCCGGACGATAACCTGGAAACGTTAGAATAAGCCACGAACCTAATCCAACGTCAGATGCACAGGAGGGCATGATGGCTGAGATCACATGGAAGTCGATTCTCGCGCAACTCGTCAACGGCAATCATCTGGATGCGAACGAGTCCTGGTGGTTCGTCAACGATCTCATGAACGGCAATGCCAATCCTGCATGCGTTGGAGCCGTGCTCGCCACACAGCAGCAGCTCGGCCTGACGGCACCCGAGATCGAGGGCGCAGCCAAGGCAATGGTATCGCATGCCGTGCCGCTCAATGTCTCCGGGGAAACCACCGATATCGTCGGCACCGGTGGGGACAAGGCCTCGACGGTGAACCTGTCTTCGATGGGCGCCGTGGTCGCAGCGGCTGCCGGCGTGAAGATCGTCAAGCATGGCAACCGTGCCGCATCCTCGAAATGCGGATCCGGCGATGTCATCGAAACTTTGGGCGTCCCGCTCGATCTCAAGCCGGAATATGTGGCACAGATCGGCGATGAGATCGGCATCACCTTCGCGTTCGCGAAGACGTTCCACCCGGCGATGCGGTTTGTCGGGCCGGTGCGTTCCGCTCTGGGCATCCCCTGTGTCTTCAACGTGCTTGGGCCGCTGACCAACCCGGCAAACCCGCAGCATGTCGCCATCGGATGCGCCGACCGTAAACTCAGTCCGCTCATGGCGCAGGTGTATGCGAACCGCGGGCAGAGCGGCATGGTCTACACGTCCAGCGAAGGTTTGGACGAGATGGCTCCGACCGGACCGGTATCCGTATGGCTGATCGGCGGCGGGAAGGTCACGCAGGCACAATTCGACCCGGTGACGGAACTGGGTATCGAGCCGGTGACCGTGGAACAGCTCCGTGGCGGCGAGCCTGAGCTCAATGCCCGGATCTTCCGTGATTTCCTTGACGGCAAGTCGGTCGCCTCGCGCTCGACCGCCCTGCTGAACGCCGCGTCCGCGATCGTCGCGGACGGCCATCTCATCCAGGACGGTTCGCTTGCCGACAAGTTCAGGCAGGCGTATGCGCTTGCCGAGCAGACCGTCGATTCCGGCAAGGCGAAGGACCTGCTTGACCGCTGGGTAGAGCTTGCACGCTCCAAGCGGGCCGCGCAGGGGGAGTGAAACGCTCCGGCGTGACATTCCGGCATCAATGACATCCGGGGGCTATCAGCGCGAATCCGCCGATAGCCCCCGAATTATATCGAACGGTTGAGCATATGACGCCTGGCACGCCCCGGTCATGGCCGTACGTACAATCACGCCAATCACGCCGCGTGATACGGCACACGCACCGGTGTCAGACGCGCGCCCCGTCGTCGAACGGGTCGTCATGGCGCTTGCCGCGACGGCTCGCAGCCAACCCGGCAATCCCGACCAGCAGGACGGCGCCGAACACCGTGCCCAGCATGCCGGTGAATCGCGGCACCAGCACCGAGGCGATGATGCCGAGCACGCCGATCACGGTCAGCGCGGCGAACACGATGAGGCGACGCGAGGTCGGCGCAAAGGAGGTCGGGGGAGTGAACCCCCCGCCATACCGGTCCATCACCACGTCGGTATCCAGCCAGCTGGACGCGGTGGTGTCCCGCGGGCCGCGTCCGGGGCCTATGGCGTCATCGGTGAACGTGCCCTGGTCAAGGTCATTCACCGACAGCATCGCCTTCTTCTGTGCGCGTTCGGCATGTTTCTCGAACCGTTTCGCATTACGGGATCGTGCGACATCCGCGAGGTCGTCGGCATGCTCCTGAGCGAACGCCTCCCATGAGGCGTCGAGCGGTTCGCCGGATGAAGCGCCGTCGGAACCGTCTGTTGGACGCGCTCCTGACGCATTGGTATTGTTGTGCTCAGTCATAGCTACCACTGTAAACGAGCGTCATGTCAAGTCGCTGGGAAGGGAGAGCCTCTCGTGCTCTACTGGTTTTTCGTCCGGACCCTCGGTCCGATTGCCAGACGTCGGTTCAATCCAACCGTTGAGGGACTCGAGAACATCCCGCGTCACGGCGGGGCGATCATCGCGGCGAACCATCTGGCGGTCATCGATGACGCCCTGCTGCCGATGACCTGCCCGCGGATGATTCATTTCATGGGCAAGGCCGAATATTTCGAAGGCAAGGGCATCAAGGGCAGGTTCAAGAAATGGTGGTTCACGTCCGTCGGCGTGTTCCCGGTGGACCGTTCGGGCGGTTCCAAGTCGCTGGGCGCGCTCAACCATGCCAAGGAGATCCTTGAGGAAGGCCATCTGTTCGGCATCCACGTCGAGGGCACGCGAAGCCCTGATGGCCGCCTGTACCGTGGCCACACCGGTGCTGCCCGTCTCGCCTTCGAGACGGGATGCCCGATCATCCCGACCGCGATTATCGGCTCTCGCGATCTGCAACAGCCCGGGCAGGTGATTCCTGGCAAGGGCAAGTCGAAGGTCATCTACGGCAAGCCGATTCCTGTGCCGCGCAAGCGTCCCGAGGATGTGACGCATGAGGAGCTTCGCGAGCTCACCGATCGGGTGGTGAAGGCCATCGGCGAGATGAGCGGGCAGGAATACGTGGACGAGTACGCGCAGACCGTCAAGGCCAGGCTGAAGGCACAGCAGGAGGCCAAGACCCGACAGGACGACTGACGGGTTGCCGGGCGCATGAAGGCGGGTGAGCCGTCTCACATGCCCGGCATTCGGCCCGCACGTGATGGACATGTGCCCGAGTGGCTTAGACCACGGTCAGCGTGATCACCGTCTTGTTGCCCTTGTCGTCGCGGACCCGCACCTGCTGGCCGGCCGAAGGCGATTGCAGGCGCACGGTGTGCGTGATATCCCCGAGCGGGGCGCTCACCTTGACCTCAAGTCCGAGCGCCTGGAGCGTGGCGGTCGCTTCGCTGGTGCTCTTGCCGGTCACGTCGGGCAGTGTCACCGTCTGCGGGCCCTTGGACACGACCACGCTGACGGAATCGCCCCAATGCAGCTGGGTGCCGACACTTTGGGAAGCGGAGATGATCCTGCCGCTGGCGACCGTGTCGCTGTACTCCTCGGAGTATGTCGCCTTGAGCTGGAGACTGTCGAACAGGCTCTGGGCTTCATCCTTCGTTTTGCCTACGATATCGGGCATATTCACCGGCATGGGCCCCAGCGACAGCACGACGGTGACCTTGGCGTTGTGGTCCATCGTCGTTCCCGGGTCGGGGGAGATGCTCAGCAGCGCGTTCTCGGGAACGGTCAGCGAATAGTCATCGTCGTTGCTATTGTGCGCGATATTGGTGAAGCCGGCTTTTTCCAAGGCGGCCATCGGATCCTTGCCGTCAGCGGTGGAAGCGTCCGTGATATCCGCGGGAATGGTCGACTGCCGGATCCCCTTGGAGACGGTCACGGTGATATTGCCCGCATTGCGCTTGCTGATATGCGCCCCGACCGTGGACGGGGTGGTGGAGATGATCTCGCCTTCCGGGACCGTGTCGCTGTACTCCTGGGCGACCGAATAGGGGATGCCCGCCACGTTCAGTGTGCTGCGGAACGACTTCCAGGAGACGTTCTTGATGGTGCAGGCCTTGCCGCTCGTGCACGACAGGTCCGTCGGACGGGGCATGGTCCAATAGCTGCCGGGACCGAGATAGTACCACCATGCCGAGCATCCGGCGCCGCCGACGAGTACGACCGCCATGATGGCGGCGATGATGACCGGCGCTTTCCTGCGTGGGCGTTTGCCGTCACGCGCATGCCCGACCGCCGGGGACGGCTGTTGCGCCGCCGTGTCCGGCGAGCCGATGGCTTGGGTGAACGCGTCCTGGCTGCTGATACTGCGCGGATGCGTCTCACGCGGCTCGAGGATGCTGGTGGCCGACATGCCGGTCCGGGTGCCGGGGACGGGCTGCCGCATCTGATCTGTATCGGCGGGGTGCGGGGAGGCCTGGGCGACGCTCGCAAGGCGATTGCCGGCAACGGTATCGTCGCGCCGCAGGGACGATACCGTTGCACGAGGCGGTGTGTCGGATGCCGTTGCCGGCTCGGCGACCAATCCGGACGGGGCCGTGGTCGTGGACGCCGTGGTCGCGGATGCCATGGTGCCGTGGCCGGGCTGCGATGTACGGCGGTACTGCCAGGCGCTCATCGGCAGCTTGGCGATGATACCGCGCAGCGCCTGTTGCGCCTCCATCGCGTCTTTCGGGCGCGCCTCGACCGATCGCATGGTCAGCAGCGCGATGAACCGCGAGACTTCCGGGTCTATGCCCGGGCACCTTGACGAGATGGGAGGAACGTCCTCGTGAACGTGTTTGAAGACCATGGTCACGGGATTGTCGGACTGGAACGGCGGTTCGCCGGCAAGCATCTCCCATGCCATGATGCCCACCGAATACAGGTCTCCCTGGGGTGTGGCCTGGTTGTTCTCAATCATCTCGGGGGCAAGATATGCGGCCGTGCCAAGCAGCGTGCCCGTCGTGGACAGCGTCGCCTGCGACGCGGCTTTCGCCAGCCCGAAATCAGTGATTTGCACATGGCCGCGGTCGTTGAGCAGGATGTTCTCCGGCTTGATATCCCGGTGCACGACCCCCACTCGATGCGCCGCCGCAAGCCCGTCCAGCGTCTCCGCCACGACGCGCAGGGCCTCACGCACGGTGAACGGCCCCTGCTGATTCATCTCATAGCGCAGATTGACCCCATGGACGTATTCCATGACCAGATAGTTACGGCCCTCGACCTCACCGGTGTCGTAGACTTGGACGATATGCGGGTTCGCTATGGCCGCCGCGGACCGGGCCTCGCGGTGGAATCGTTCCACGAACTGTTCGCGATGCGGTCCCTGCGCCAGCTGCGCATGCATCACTTTGACGGCGACATGCCGGTCAAGACGCATGTCGATCGCCTCATACACGGTAGCCATGCCGCCGTCGGCGATTTTGCGCACGATACGGTACCGGTCGTCGATGATCTGCCCCTCGTTCGCAGTTTCAGTCATGTTCGCAGGCCCTTTACTTAATAGTGATGACACTAGTCTACATGCCTCTGGCTACTCGCCGGCTGTCGGGGCCTGCAAACGTTGCAGCCGGATCACAGGCAGGAATCGGGGATGAAGGTGCGGCACGCCTCGAGGAGCATGTCGCGTGAGGTTTGCGGCAGTTCTGCTTCGGCGATGGCTTGGCCGGCTTGCGCCCAGAGCTTGCGGATCCGTTCGCGCGAGAGTTCGACCGCCCCGCTTGCGGTAAAGATTTCGATGCCGCGGCGCACCTGCTGAGCGTCGCGCGAGGGAGCCTCGTACATGGCGGTCAGTTCGCTGCGGTCTGACGGCGACGACAGGGAGAGGGCGTCGGCGAGTAGTACGGAACGTTTGCCTTCCTTGATATCTCCGCCGACGGGTTTGCCGGTGTTCTTCGTGTACCCGATGACATCGAGCAGATCGTCGGCAAGCTGGAATGCGACGCCGAGCGGCTTGCCGATGCGCTCGCTGAGCAGCCCTGCGATCTGCGGATTGGTCCCCGCCGCCGTCAACCCCAGTTGCAGCGGTGCCATAGTCGTGTAACTGGCGGTTTTCCAGCGGAAAACGTTGAGCGAGGCATCCGCGAGGCGTGCCGGGTCACTCAACGGGGTGAGTTCGACCGCGAGGTCAAGCACCTGACCGACGCTGACATCGCGCTGCATGCCAAGGAACACCGAACGCAGCGTGTCGGGATTGCCCAGCGACGATGCCGCGGCGTTGGCGATCGAGATGCTTACAGTCGCAAGGATGTCTCCGAGCATGAGCCCGAGGCCGCGGCCGATGGATTCGCTGTGCGTCTGCTGCGCGAGCGCGCGATGGGCGCTCGGCTTGCCCCGGCGCAGGTCCGAATCGTCGATGATGTCGTCATGGACGAGCGCGGCGGTCTGGAACACTTCGATCGCGCAGGCGAGGTCGGTCATCGTCTCCCGTGCCTGCGGCGTAACCGGCAGGCCGGCGGCATCGAACGCGGCAAGCGCCAGGCGGGCTCTGAGCCGTTTGCCTCCTTGGCTTGAGACGACCGCTTGCGTGGCGACCTCGTGGAGGACATCTCGGCACGATGCGGCGATTTCGGCGTCGGGCACGGCGAGGTGTTCGCGGACCAGGTCATCGATGCGCTGTTCAATACGTTCCAGATCTGACGGCATGCTCATGTCTACGAGGGTATCCACAGCGTTGCGACATTGCTGGCGGCTGGCAGAGGGCGTGTCGCGCGGGGACGGTCGGCAATGAACGGCGACAGTCGGCATTGAACGCGGCGAGCGCCGGCGAGCGGGATGTTCCGGTGTACGCGGCTGGTGCGGCGAGGCGGCGCTGAAGCGATACCTGGGGCGGTTCGCATCCTTTGACCACATTCGTCTGTCACACTGGACTGGAGCCGTCGTGGTACTTCAAGCTGAACAAGGGCGGATGCACGGGGCGTCCGCACGAAGTCCCGGAACCGACCGGGGGATGGGGGAACCATGGAAGACGGCAACAAGGACGGCACGCAGCCACAAATGAGTCGGCTGGTATTCAACGCGTTGGCACGCTACTGGGAATGGACGTACGAAAAGGGGGAGCCGCTGCCCGGGGCGGATGCTTCGCGGCTTTTTCCCAGATACTGGTATTCGCAAGGGGGCCGCTTGCCGTTGCGCCGGTGGGAGGAACTGCCCGAGCCGGAGGGGACATGGAGGGTGTGGAAATCGCCCGGGCTATTGCCTGAAGCCTGGGTTGACTTCCAGAACGCGCGATACCGGCGATTGCGCCATGGGGAAGGCGTCGTCATCGGCACTCGACTGTGGGCAGGGGAGGCGTTGGAGATGTGGCATCGCAACCAGCGCGAGGGCGGGTCGCACCTGCCTGCAGACGACCAGCTGCTGCTCAGGCTTGCGGTGGGAATGCGGCAGAATATCGCCATTCGTGACGCTTTGATCGTCTCGGCGGTCAGCATCAGGCCTATCGATTCGGAGACCTTGTTGCGGTTCGCGGCGGAACCGTCCTGTCCGGGGCATGCAGTGACGATGGGCAAGCTGCTCACCGAAGCGTTCGACGAGCCCAAGGCGGTCCCGCGTATCGGTTGCATGCGCGCTTCCGCGAAGATGCTTGAGCGCATGCTGGAACTCGTGCCGGTGCCCTATCGGGTGAATGTCCTGGCGTGTCTGGCGTATCTCATGTGGTGGGTGGATGATTCGCGTACTGATATCATCGCGCAGATCGCCCGGCATATCGACCCCGGATGCACACTCGCCGGCATCGTCATCGATGCGCTGCGCAACGATACGAAGCCGCAATGGTGCAATCTATGACATCGCGCAGGAGACGTCGTGTATTGAGCTCCGTGGCATCAAGTCGTTGTTTCAATCGTGCGGGAATAATCGTCCACAGAAGATGGTTAACTCCTATAGTTGACGATTTGCCCTTGCCATAATTGCGCCCTTGAACAGGTGCGGCATGGCGGGATCACGCAGGAGGATAAGTTTGGCCAAGGAAACGACGGCAAGCAAGAAGAACGCTGATCAAACCGAGAAGACCACATCCACCCGCAGCACGGCGGCGAAGACGACCACCCGAAGGTCCAGGACGGCGGATAAGGCCCCCGCATCATCAACGCGTCGGAAGACCACGCGCAAGACGGCATCCGAAGGGTCGAAGACCACTGGCGCGAAAGCCTCCAAGAGCCGCAAGACCGAAGCCGCGCAGAGCACGACGGCGACCAAGACCGCGCGCAGGCGGACCGCGAAGACCGCCGACCCGGATGCCACGCTCGAGCGCGATGACGACCGGCTCGATGACGAGGAGATCGAGGATGAGGACATCGAGGATTTCGATGACCTTGATGACGGTGATGAGCCTGACGACCTCGACGATGACGACCTTGACGACGACGAGTCCGAGGACGACGGCGACGAGGCTGAGGACGACGACGGTGACGAGGACAAGCACCAGCACCATGAGCCGGAGGTCCCCCCGAAGGCCAAGGGCGCGTTCGTCATGCGTGACGACGATGACGACGACAACCTCACGCCGTCGGGCAACCCCAAGCGCCGTGTCATCGCAGCCGGTGCGACCGCGGACCCGGTCAAGGACTATCTCAAGCAGATCGGCCGGGTCAGCCTGCTGAACGCAGAGCAGGAAGTCGACCTGTCCGAGCGCATCGAGGCGGGCCTGTATGCCCAGCACCTGCTGGACACCGAGGGCGAGGGTATGAGCTTCAAGCGCAAGCGCGAACTCAAGTGGGCCGCGGCCGACGGCAAGAAAGCCAAGGACCACCTGCTCGAGGCGAACCTGCGTCTGGTCGTGTCGCTGGCCAAGCGGTACACCGGGCGCGGCATGCTGTTCCTCGACCTCATCCAGGAAGGCAATCTCGGCCTGATCCGCGCGGTCGAGAAGTTCGACTGGAAGAAAGGCTTCAAGTTCTCCACCTACGCCACATGGTGGATCCGCCAGGCGATTACGCGCGCGATGGCCGACCAGGCGCGCACGATCCGCGTGCCCGTCCACATGGTCGAGGTCATCAACAAGCTCGCCCGCGTCCAGCGGCAGATGCTGCAGGACCTTGGCCGTGAACCTACGCCCGACGAGCTGGCACGCGAACTCGACATGCCGGTCGAGAAGGTCCAGGAAGTGCAGAAGTACGGTCGCGAACCGATTTCCCTGCACACCCCGCTCGGCGAGGACGGCGACTCCGAATTCGGCGACCTCATCGAGGATACCGACGCCATCGCCCCGTCCGACGCCGTCGCGTTCTCGCTGTTGCAGGAACAGTTCAAGCAGGTCCTGGAAACGCTGTCTCCGCGCGAGGCCGGCGTCATCAAGATGCGTTACGGCCTTGAGGACGGCCAGCCCAAGACGCTCGACGATATCGGTCGCGTGTACGGCGTGACCCGTGAGCGGATTCGCCAGATCGAATCCAAGACCATGTCGAAGCTGCGCCACCCCTCGCGTTCGCAGACCCTGCGCGACTTCCTCGACCAGTGACGCAGCGCCGCATGCGGGCCGCCCTTGATTGTCAGGGCGGTACGCATACGGGCAGGCGACGGCGGGAAACGAAACGCAAGATAACGAATGGGGATTATGGCAAAGGAAAACTACAGCGCCGACAGCCTGACCGTGCTCGAGGGGCTCGACGCGGTGCGCAAGCGCCCCGGCATGTATATCGGCACGACCGACAGCCAGGGTCTGATGCACTGCCTGTGGGAGATCATCGACAATTCCGTCGATGAGGCGCTCGCCGGGGCATGCAATGACATCAAGGTGATCTTGCATACTGACGGCTCGATCGAGGTGGATGACAACGGCCGTGGCATCCCGGTCGATGTCGAGCCGAAAACCGGCCTGACGGGCGTCGAGGTCGTCCTGACCAAGCTGCACGCCGGCGCGAAATTCGGCAACGCCTCATACAATGCCGCCGGCGGTCTGCATGGCGTGGGTTCGTCTGTGGTCAACGCGTTGAGTTCACGTCTCGACGTCGAGGTCGACCGCAACGGCAAGACCTACCATATGGCCTTTCACCAAGGACATCCCGGTGTCTACCAGGACGCCGACCCGTCCAAGCCCTCTCCAGACTCCCCGTTCAAACGCACGCGCAAGAACCGCGCGACCGAGCTTGAAGTCATCGGCAAGGTCTCGCCGAAGACCACGGGCACGCGTATCCGGTATTGGGCCGACCCGGAGATCTTCAACGATACCGCGCGGTTCAGCTACGAGCAGCTCATCGACCGGGTCCGTCAGACCACGTTCCTTGTTCCCGGGCTCAAGATCACCGTCATCGACGAGAACATTCCCGAGACCGGCGACGCGTCCGTCGACGCGATGCTGGAAGTCGACCAGGCGGATGAGCCGGCATTCCCAACACCATCCGAATCCGGCGATGCCAGCACGGCGACATTCGCCGACACCGAGAGCGCCGAGACACCGGACATGCCGGATTCGTTTGACGGTCCCGACGACGGTGAGCCGCAGACGGCAGCCCAGCAGGTCATAGCGGCGACACCGCAGCCCTCCCACCGCAGAGTCGAGGAATTCCTCCACACCGGCGGCGTCAAGGATTTCGTGGACTTCCTGTCCAAAGGCGAGCCCGTGTGCGACATCTGGCGCATCACCGGCGAAGACACCTACGTCGAGGAGACGCAGGCGGTCGACAGCAAAGGCGAGTTGCACGCGCAGAACATCGAGCGCACATGCAAGGTCGATATCGCCCTGCGCTGGGTCAACGGCTATGACACCACCCTGCGCAGCTTCGTCAATGTCGTCGAGACCCCGGGCGGCGGCATGCACGTCGACGGTTTCCTGCAAGGCATCACCAAACAGATCCGCAAAAGCGTCGAAGACAACGCACGCAAGCTCAAAGTGAATCTCAAGGATTCCAAGACTCGTGTGGAACGCGATGACATCCTCGCCGGTCTGGTCGCGGTCGTCACCGTGCGCATCGCCGAACCCCAGTTCCAGGGGCAGACCAAGGACGTGCTCGGCACGGCCCCGGTGCGTCCGATCGTCTCGAAGATGACCGAGCAGCAGTTCGGCGAGATGATCACCGGTTCGAAGCGAGGCTACAAGGAGCAGTCCGGCAGGGTACTCGAGAAGATCGTCGGCGAGATGCACGCGCGCATCCAGGCGCGCAAGACCAAGGAGGTCACCCGCCGCAAGAACGCGCTCGAGGCCGCGTCCATGCCGGCGAAACTCTCCGACTGCCAGCCGGGCAACGACGATATCGCCGAACTGTTCATCGTCGAGGGCGATTCCGCACTCGGCACCGCGAAAGCCGCCAGGAACTCAAGCTTCCAGGCCCTGCTGCCCATCCGCGGCAAGATCCTCAACGTGCAGAAGGCGAGCCTGTCGCAAATGCTGTCCAACAAGGAATGCGCCTCGATCATCCAGGTGGTGGGAGCGGGTTCCGGCGCGAGCTTCGACCTGAGCCAGGCGAGGTACAACAAGATCATCATGATGACCGATGCCGATGTCGACGGCGCGCATATCCGCATCCTGCTGCTCACGCTGTTCTACCGGTACATGCGCCCGCTGATCGAAGCCGGCCACGTGTATGCGGCCGTCCCGCCGCTGCACCGCATCGCGCTCGCCGGCAAGCACAAGGGCGAGTTCATCTACACCTATTCGGACGACGAGCTTTCCGGCAAGCTTGCAGACCTAGATCGCCGGCATATCGACTACAACCCCGATATCCAGCGGTACAAGGGCCTGGGCGAAATGGACGCCGACCAGCTGGCGGACACGACCATGGACCCGCGCTCGCGTATGCTGCGTCGCATCCGCATGGAGGACGCGCAGAAGGCGGCCGGTATCTTCGACCTGCTCATGGGCGGGGAAGTGCCGCCGAGACGCCAGTTCATCGTGGAGAACGCGGACGATTTCGACCGCAGCAAGATCGACACCTGATTCGGTGCCTGTGGTGTCCGCCGGCGTGTGAAGACCGCCAGCAGACACGGTATCACGATTGAGGCCGCATCGGGCCGGGGTTCGCGGGCATCCCGCTACCTGCCCCTGGTGCGGCCTCGAATCGTTGTATCGGTCGGTGCTGCGAATGTTTGTTCTCAGGCTGTTCGACGCTTGGCTATCGCCCTCGCGTACACCTGCTCGACCTGGTCGGCGATGGTACGCACGTCATAGCGTTCAAGCAGAAGTTCCTCACGTTGATGCACCTGCCTGGCCCACGCGGCGTCGTCAATCGCCCGTGCAATGCGTTGTGCCAACACCCGGGCGGTATCGCGCCCACGAACAGGGAACAGCGCGTCGGTATCGCCCAGCAGCGTGGAATGGTATCCGGGATTGTCCCCGGCCAACGTGACCTTCGCCCCGGAGGCAATCGCCTCCAACAGCACGATGCCGAAGGATTCACCGCCCGTCGCGGGGAAGACCGCGACATCGGCGCTGCGCAGCAGGGAAGGTTTGGCGGATTCCTCGATGAATCCGGTGAAGGTGACCGGCGTGTCGAATCCGGCGGCCCGGTGCCGGCACTCCTCGAGCAGCGGGCCTTTGCCGGCCATCGTGACATGGGTGCCGGCGGGGAAGAGCCGGTGCTGTTCGCCGTATTCGATCGCATCGAGCAGGACATCCGCCCCCTTGCGTTTGACGAAACGGCCGAGGAACACGATATGCGGTGCCATGGTGTCGCTGTCCAACGCGCCGGCATCGACAGCGGCCGCCCGGTCGCGCATCATACGGACATTCACCGGATTGGCGATGACATGCGCCTGCGTATGAGCGGTCATCGCGGCATAACGCGCCGCGACGTCGGATACGGCGATGACCTCGTCGATACGCCGGTGGGTGTGCGCGTTGATCGCCCCCAGCGCCAGCCCGCCGATGGCGGACAACGGGTCGCTGACCGCGATATGGTAGGTCGCCACGACGCCCGTATCCGGCGATGCCGCCTGGAGGACACGTCCGGCCATGAACGGGCTGTATGGCGCCTGGACGTGCAGGATATCGAAATCGCCTTCCGCAAGTGTGCGTGCGATGAGCCGACGGCTTGCCGGCAGGGGGATGCGCATGCGGTTCCCGTTCGCGCTCACCATCACGTTGCGGGACATGACGTGCGTATTGGGGACAGGGGGGTGCTCGGTCTGCCCGACCAGATAATGCACGTCGTGACCGCGGCGGGCGAGTTCCTTGCCCAGGGTCACGATATGCTGCTGCACGCCGTCAAGCACGTCAAGCGTGTCATCGAATACGAATGCGATGCGGTACGACATGGTCTCCAGTCTAATGCCGCTCGGGCGCGTTCCGGGTCAGGCGGCTTGCGATCATATCGCGTCGGTGATCTGACGGGCCTGGTTGTAGCTGTCGATGATGGTGTTCGGGTTCGACAGCACCAATGCCACATACCATACGACCACGAGGATGAAACCGATGGTCGCCAGCGGCAGACGAGGTACGAACAGGCGCACGAGACACAGGACGAGCACGGCGATGAGCATCCACATGAAGGTCAGGGATTCCAGACGCAGCCAGGTGAGCCCATACGCGCCGATGTACAAGTGCAGACGCCACAGGGCTGAGGCGAGCATGACTCCGGTTTCGCCGATCAGTACGACAAGCATGCCGGTCAGGGGTGTGGTGTGGCGCACCCGGCATAGGACCAGCGCGTAGCCGGCGAGGTTCACACATACGACGGCGAGCAGCTGGAAGAATCCTTCCCGGGCGTACTGGGAGTAGGTGTAGCCGTCGGGCAGTTGCCGGCCACTGAACAGGAAGGCGAACTGGATCGCGCAGAACATCGCGTACAGGACGAGCACCAGTGCGAGGACAACCGCGGCCACTGTCGTGTCGAAGGTGCGTTCATTCCGGCTGGCTGTGGCGTCCCCCGTACCGGACGGCGTGCACGCGTGCATGCGCAGCCGGTTGGTGACTTCGGTCTGCGCGAGGATGGACAGGCAGAAGGGGAAGAGGAACACGATAATGAGCACGTGGCGTACGAATTCGGAGATGTCGATCGATCCGATCATGCGGCGCAGCGCGTAGTCGAACACCAGATCGCTGGAAGCCAGAAGCGCAGTGAGAGCGACGAGCAGGGGGACGGCGACAATGATGATGAGCAGGATGCGGCGGGCCGTGCCCATGTGTTCTGTACGCCGCTCGCTGCCGGCGGTGTCAGTACCTGCGGACGATGCACTGCTCTGGTCTTGGGGCAGCGCATGAATCGCGTGTTGGGCGTGCCGTAGCGTCGAGCCGACCGCATTGAGCTTGGTGAAGGGGGAAATCCACCCGAGCAGCCAGCGTTTGACGGTCAGCCACGGGTGGTGGGGATCGAACCCGCCATCCGAGATTTGCAACGTCATCATCAACAGGCATGGAATCGCGAGGAAGGTGGTGGTCACCCAGCTATCGTCGATGTTGCCGGCCGCATGCATGGCGATTGCGTAGGCGCACAGCATCGCCGTGGCGATGGTGGTGAACCACCACATGAGGCTGCGATGCGCGGTGCGGAAGAACAGGACGGTGACGGTGGCGATGACTGCCAGCCAGAATCCGTCGAACCATGGCGTGTATGTGTTGGCGTCCGACCATGCGAACACGAGCCGGTCACACAGGATCGGCAGGATAATCGCCGCGCTGGCGATGGCGAGGAGTCTGCGGTCGGCAGGTGTCGAGCCGTCGGGGGCGGCGAGCGGGTCGCGTCTGGGGGCGAAGGGCGTTGCTGGCGGGGTGGTGTACGACGTGCCGGCAACCGCCTGCGGACAGGGTCGTGTCGGTGGCAGGGGGTGCCGCTGTTGCGCAGATTCAGGCATTTGCTGCGCCTGTGTCTGCCGTGTCTGTGTTTGTTGGGCCTGATGTACTGGCTCGCTCTGATGTTGCGATGGTGTCGGCGATGTCATGGTTGCTCCTTCTCGACCTTGGATATCCCCATCGTAAGTATCGAATGTCGATACATGTCTATCGATAATCGATTCATCACGGATATTACACATCGAGAAACGATATATTTCTCTCGTTTATCGATACTGCTATGCTGGACATGCCGACGCGGCAACCGCCGCGTGGGGGAAGGAAGGCATCCATGATCGAACAGCTGCAGCATCCACGGCAGCGCAATGGGAAGCCGCCTGTGCGCAGCAGACACAACGAACCGGCTACGTCGGGCGATTGGGGAGACGATCCGTCCGCCGAGCAACAGACCGCGGATTCAGACAGCGGCATCAGCCCGGTCGTAATCGTGGTGCTCAAAGTCGCGCTGGTCGTATTCATCGCCGTGTCCGTTGCCGCGCAGGTATGGGCCCTGCCGCTTGTCGCACGGCGCAGTGCCCAGGACGCCCCGCAATACGCGCCATATGCGACCGGCTACCTGCTGGCGGTGATCGCGGCGCTCGCATGCTTCGAAATCGGTCTGGTCGCCGTATGGAAACTGGCGTCGCTGTCGGGCCGCGGCATCGTGTTCACGCATGATTCCCTCGTCTGGGTTGATATCATCATCGCCTGCGTCAGCATCGCAGCAATCATCGCGCTCGCCTTGTTCGTGCATACCGCGTTCATCGCGCATCTCAAACCGCTTGCGGTGCCGTTGGGCGCGCTGCTCGTCGCCTTGGGGCTGTTCGCGATGCTGCTGCTCATCATCGTCCTGCGCGCCCTGCTGGTCTCGGCCACGGCGCAGCGTGACGAACTTCAGGCGGTGATTTGAATGGCGATCCAGGTCAATCTCGATGTCCTGCTCGCCCAGCGGGGCATGTCGGTAGGGGAATTCGCCAGAGAGGTGGGCATCACGCCGGCGAATGTCTCCGTGCTCAAGAACGGCCGTGCCAAGGCGATCCGTTTCTCCACCCTCGAAGGCATCTGCCGTACACTCGACTGCCAGCCGGGCGACGTGCTGCAATGGATCCGCGAAGATGACGGGGATGATACCATCTCGTAATCCATACCACTCGCGGGCGCGCGACATGCGGGACGCGAATGCCAAAGCCCTTGGATACGCTCGTATCAATCCCTGCAAGCATGTGCCGGTAGACTCTTGCCGAGGCATCAGGGAAATCTGAACGGAATGAGCCATGAGAGGAGAAGAACCAGCGTGTTCAGCCTGTTGCTTCCTGTAATCTACCTTGCTTTCATCAGCCTCGGGCTACCTGACTCCCTGCTTGGTGCGGCGTGGCCGTCGATGAATCAGCAGTTCGGGGTGCCGATGTCTTGGGCGGGCGGCATATCGATGGTGATATCCGCCGGCACCATCGTCTCCGCGCTCCTGTCGGATCGCTTGACGCTTCGATTCGGCCCCGGCGTGGTGACGGCGACCAGTGTCGGACTGACCGCCGCGGCGCTGCTCGGATTCTCATTCGCGCCGAACTACTGGATCCTGCTTGCAATCGGCATACCGTATGGTCTCGGGGCTGGGGGAGTGGACGCCGCATTGAACAACTATGTCGCCCTGCATTACGCGAGTCGGCATATGAGCTGGCTGCACTGCATGTGGGGGCTCGGCGCTACCGCCGGCCCGTATATCATGGGTTTCGCGCTTTCCCGCGGTCAAGGATGGCATTGGGGGTACCGGTATATCGCCATTGTCCAGATTGTGCTGACCGCAATTATCGTGCTCAGTCTGCCGTTGTGGAAGAACAGGCAGAACAACATGAGGGACAACGCGTCTTCCGTTGCGGATGATGCCGGCGCCGTCGCAGCGCGAAAGCCGCTTGGCATCCGCGGGGTCCTGCGAATCCGTGGCGCGAAGGCGATTCTCCTCATGTTCTTCTGCTATTGCGCCATCGAGCTGACTGCCGGGTTATGGGCGAGCAGCTATCTGGTGATGTATCACGGGGTCGACAAGGTCGTCGCCGCGAGCTGGGCGAGTCTGTTCTACCTCGGGATTACTGCCGGTCGTGGCATCAGTGGATTCCTGACCATGCGGTTCGACGACCCCACGATGATCCGCATGGGACAGGCGATTCTGTTGACCGGACTGGTGCTGATGATACTTCCGTTGCCGGGAACGGTTCCGGCGTGCTGTGGCTTGGTGCTCGCCGGCGTCGGCTGTGCGCCGATCTACCCGTGTGTCATCCATTCGACGCCGGCGTATTTTGGAGCTGATCTGTCACAGGCCATTGTCGGCGTGCAGATGGCCTGCGCATACATGGGTTCCATGGTCATGCCGCCGTTGTTCGGCTTGATTGCACAACACACATCCATTGCCATCTACCCGTGGTATCTGCTGGTTCTGCTCGCCGTGATGACCGCTATGCATGAGGTGCTTCGGCGTCAGCGTGCAGACGCCTGAACCGCGTGGGTATGATTGGCGAAGCTTGACTTCTTCCGCTTCTGCCGACGCTGGGCAGAGTGTAGATGTCGGTAGAAGCGGAAGAGAGTTCGGTTCAGCCGGCGAAGGCGATGGGGGCGGCGAGCTCGACGCCCGAACCGTCGCGACGCATATCCGGCTTCGGCAACTCCACCGGGGTGCCATGCTCCGTGCTCGCATGCAGCGGGTACATGCCGACCCAAGCGAACAGCAGCGCGTTCTGCCCCTTGAGGAAGCGTTGCGACCTCACGCCGCCTGTACCTCGGCCCTTGGTCGGGTACATCTCCAGTGGCGTGACTTTCGCGGCGCCGTTGTCGGTTCCGGGCAGCGCTTCGGCATCGCCCGCGACCGTCAGCACCACGGCTCCGGACGCGGAGAACAGGCCGTTGTCGCCTTCCTCATAGGTCCACGCGATCTTGCCTGCCTCGATGGCATTGAACGCGACCACATGGCAGCCCCCGGCCAGTCTGATGCCTGCCATGCCGCCTGCGGTACGCCCCTGCGGCCGCACATTGCCTGCCTCATAGGTCAGCAGCGAGGCATCGGATGAAATGAACACCAGACGATCCTCGTCGGATGCCGGAGCGGCGAACACCACGCTGTCCCCGTCCTTCAAGTCGATGATGCCCCACGAGTCCATGGTGGTCGGCGACTCGCGGTTCCACCGCTTGACCACGCCGTTGAGCGTGCCGATGGCGAGCGGCGGCTGCCCGTCAGACATCGACACGGCCGTCACCACGCGTTCCCCGATCACCGGATCGGTGCTTTCCGTTGAACGCAGCAGCTCCTCGGCGTGCACGCCGCCGGCTACGGACAACGTGTCCTGCGCGGGCAGGGCGGGCAGTTCGGCCACGTCCGCGAGTACCAGACGCCCCGCGGAGGTAACCAGTCCGTAGCGCGCCCTGGTCGTGGTGGGGAATACCGTGACGATCTGGTCGTCGGCCGCGCGTTCCGTGGTGTTCTGCGCGCCGTTCGAGGCGTGGGATTTCCATACGTCCACCGCGCTCGATGTGGTCCTCGCGATCAATCCTGATGCGCTCATCATGACGGCGCACGGCGTGTCCTCAAGCTGGAGGGCCGCTGTGGCGTCCTCCTCGTTGCCGGCCTTGCGGGCCGCAGCCGCGGCGGCGACATCCTCGGCGGCGGCGGATACGCGTGAGGCCGCGTGCATGGCCTCCACCGCAGTATCGGGCACGGCATCCTGGCCCTGTGCCGTAACCGCTGCCAACGACCCATCCGGGTTGAGGTCGAGCAGCACCGTGCGCCGCGGCGTACCCCATTGGGCGACCGCCTGGTCCATTTCCTCGACCACCACGCGGTCCAGCTCTTCGTCGGAGCCGAGAATGCGTTCCAGCTCCTCGATCTTGCGTTTGAGCTCGTCGCGTTCGGCCTCAAGCTCGATCCGGCTCATCTTCGTCAGTCGGCGAAGCCGCAGGTCGAGAATGTACTGCGCCTGCACCTCGTCAAGGTCGAACACCGCCATCAAGCGGGTTTTCGCCTTGTCGGCGTTGTCGGAGGTGCGGATGACCTGGATGACCTCGTCGATATCCACCAGCGCGAGCAGCAGCCCGTCGACCAGATGCAGGCGCTCCAACGCCTTCTTGCGCCTGAATTCGCTGCGGCGACGGATCACATTGCGCCGGTGCGCGATCCACACCTCGAGCATCTCCTTGAGCCCCATGGTGTGCGGGCGCCCATCCACGAGCGCGACATTGTTCATGGTGAAACTGTCCTCGAGCGGCGTGTGCTTGAACAGCTGCGCGAGCACGGCATTGGGGTCGAATCCGGTCTTGATCTCGATGACCAGCCGCGTACCGTTATGCCGGTCCGTCAGGTCGATCGCGCTGGAAATGCCTTCAATGCGGCGGTTCTTCACCCCTTCGGAAATACGTTCCAGCACGCGTTCCGGGCCGACCATGAACGGCAGTTCCGTCACCACGATCGCCTTCTTGCGCGCCGTGACATTCTCAATATGCGTCGCCGCGCGGGTGACGAACGCGCCGCGCCCGGTCTCGTACGCCTGCCGGATGCCGTCACGGCCGATGATGATGCCGCCGCCCGGCCAGTCAGGCCCCGGCACATAACGCATCAGCTCCTCGAGCGTGGCGTCGGGGTGGCGCATCAGATGCTTCGCCGCCTGGACGACCTCGCCCAGATTATGCGTGGCCATGTTCGTCGCCATGCCGACGGCGATACCGGAAGCGCCGTTGACCAGCAGGTTCGGGATGGCCGACGGCAGGACAGCCGGCTCCTTGAGCTTGTTGTCGTAGTTCGGCGTGAAATCGACGGTATCTTCGTCGATGTCCGCGTTCATGCCGAGCGCTGCGGGCGCCAGCCTCGCCTCGGTGTATCGCGAGGCCGCGGGCCCGTCGTCAAGCGAACCGAAATTGCCGTGCCCGTCAACCAGCGGCAGGCGCATCGCGAACGGCTGGGCGAGACGCACCATCGCCTCGTAGATCGCGGAATCGCCGTGCGGGTGGAGCTTGCCCATCACCTCGCCGACCACACGCGCCGATTTCATGTACGGCCGGTCGGGAGTCAGGTTCATCTGCCCCATCTGGTAGATGATGCGCCGCTGCACGGGCTTCAGACCGTCACGGGCGTCGGGGAGGGCACGCGCGTAGATCACCGAGTACGCGTATTCGAGGAAGGACTTGCTCATCTCGTCCTTCAGCGGCGTTTCGACGATGTTCTCCTTGACCGACCGCGGATCGTATGACGGGCGTGCCGGCTTGCGGTGTGATGCCATGTGCTCTCCTTCACAGATAACCGGTCCATTCTACCCTCAAGCCCACCCAGCATGCCGTTTTCGTGCTGCGGTGCTTCAATGGGACATATGAGTGTCGAAATTCCCGATCGTGAAGCATTGCTACGACTAACCTCCCCTGTGGCCTACGGTGACGGGAAGGCACTCCGGGGCGGGGCGCTTCATCTGTCTTCGGTGCTCCCCGCGGTATCCGATGCGCTCGGCAGCCCGGTAGGCACCCGCATTCACGCGGATCCCGTCGTGGTACGCGGCGCGCTGGGCATGCCGCAGGCCTCCAGCGTCATCGTCGTGCTCGTGGACGGTCTGGGATACTGGAACATCGCCTCGCGTATCGGCCACGCGCCATATCTGCGCTCGCTGCTCGCCGACAGTGTGAACCAGCGTCCGATCAGCACCTGCACGCCGTCCACCACGGTGGCCGCCATGGCGACCTTCGGCACCGGTACGTGTCCGGGGCTGACCGGCATGACCGGCTACACACAGCGCAACCCGGACACCGGGCGGCTGTGCCAACTCATCCAGTTCCGGGACGCGCCGGACCCGTTGGATGTGCAACGCATGCCCACCGTGTTCGAAGCGCTCGCGCAGCGTGGGGTGCGTGTCACCAGCGTCGGGCTGCCGAAATTCGCGAACTCGCCGTTGACCCGCGCGGCGTTGCGGGGCAGCGACTACCACGGCAACCTTAGCCCTGCCGGACGCATACGCTTGGCGTGCGAGGCGGCACGGGAACCGGGATTGACCTACCTGTACATCCGGGATACCGACAAGGTCGGCCACAACTACGGCTGGAATTCCGACCACTGGATCGGCGCATTCGAAGGGGTCGACGCCCAACTGCATATGCTGCGCAGACGCGCCCCACGCGGCACCCTCATCGTCATCACCGCCGACCACGGCATGATCGAGACGGACCCGGGCCAAAGGATCGACGTCGCCGAACACCCCGAACTCGCCCGGGGCGTGCGCATGGTCGGGGGAGAGCCCCGTGCGCCGATGCTGTACACCGACGACGATGCCGATCCCGATGATGTCGCGCAACGTTGGCAGGAGGCGCTCGGTGGCCTGGCACAAGTGCGCACGCGCCGGCAGGCGATTGCGGAGGGCCTGTTCGGCAAGGTCGATGACCGCATCGTCCCGATGCTGGGGGACGTCATTGTTCATGCCGCGCAGCGTGTGACCATCGTGGATTCCGGAACGCAAAGCGACAAGGCGACACGGCTGCCCAGTGTCCACGGGTCGCTGAGCATGGCTGAGATGGATATCCCGCTCATCATGGATATGGCTTGAAATCCGCCTCACACAGGCGCCGGCGGAGCGTCAGTCCCCGAACAGGATCTCGTCCCAGCTGGGCATCTTGCGCCCGCGTCCGTGGGCGCGTTTGGAGGTGTGCCGGGATTGGTCATCGGATGATGCGGCCTGCGGGCGGTCGGGGTCGCCGTCCTGGTCTGTGTTCGATGTCGCCGGTGCGTTGACAGGGGTCTCGGAGTGCCCGGGCTTGGCGGGCAGGGGAGGGGTCTGCTGATGCGCCGCGTTCTTGCCGGTGGCGGAATGCTGCTCCCGGGGCTGCTGCTCGCCTGTCGCGGACGCTTGGGGGGACGAAGGCGAAGCCGGCACTGATGGGCCGGCGAGGCGGTTCGGCGCCTGTTGCGGTTGTTCGCCGTTCCCCGGCTGGATGGGAGTGGATGGGGCCGCTGCGCGGGCGTTCGATCGTAATGCGCCCGGGGTCTTATCGGCGTCCTGCGGCTCACGCCATGCCGAGACCGCCCGCTCGATGCGCGCCGACCTGACCGAATTGCCCGGGATGTTCAGCGAGATGGGGAAGTTCGGCCCGTCCCCCTGCGTGTCGTCCGCACGATTCTCGCCGATGAGCTTCTTCGCCGTGGCATCCAGGCAGGCTACCGCGTTATCGCGCATGTTCCAGGACCATGATGCCGTGACGTGACGGCCGGCGGACTCGAAGCGCGCCGTGATCTTCCATGGTTCGAGGCCACGGCGTGTCGCCGTCCATGATACGGATTCCATGCCGATTCCGGCGGCGGCGAGCGTGCGCTCGATGAGCTCCGACATCGTATGCACCCGGGAGTCCTTTGGCGCAGGCAGCATGAAGAACTGCTCGATGGCGTATTGCTTCTCGGTCTCCCCCCCGCTCGAGAACCGCCGCACCAGTGTCTCGCTCAGCCCGTAGCGCTGCGCGACCTGTTCGGGTTCCGCGCCGGCGCGGATCAGCGCCTGGATCTGCGAGATCGGCAACCCCTGTGTCTGGGCGGGCTGGGCCTGCCTGACCTGCTCGGTCCTCAGCTGCTTCGCCTCGAGTATGGCGTGCTCCAGCGTGTCATCCACCATGACGCCGAACAGCATGCCTCGAACGGCGAATACCAGTTCACCGTCCGGCCCGACATGGTCGAACTTGGCTTCCTGTATAGGATTCTCAGGCATGTGCGCACCACTTTCCTCGTCCTTGGGAACAACTCCTACAGTACCCCGATGTCCGCATTCCCCGTGTCGTATTTTACGATGTTCGAGAAACGTGTATCCTATGCGGGGTACAGGTCATGTATTCTATGGCGCGTAACACACTACTCATGAGGAGGATGCGATGGCCCAGGACTATGATTCCCCACGCGGCAAGGACGAGGATGATGAGTCGCTGCAGGAGCTCGGCAAGAGCAACCAGAACACGTCGAACGAGGACGATGACGAGAACGCCATCGCCGAGGACTACGAGCTTCCCGGTGCCGATCTGAGCAATGAGGACGCTTCGGTGACCGTCATCCCGATGCAAGGCGACGAGTTCATCTGCTCCGAATGCTTCCTGGTCAAGCACCGCAGCCAGCTCGCCTACACCACGCCTGACGGTGAACCGGTGTGCAAGGAGTGCGCGGCCTGATGTCGATCGACGAAGGATACGTCGAACCGGAGGACACCGAAGTACTGGTCAAGTACCTGCATGAACCGTACCCGCAGACCTTGCGATACGCCCATGCCGGTGATGCCGGCGCCGATCTGACCGCAAGCGAGGACGTCACGCTGCGGCCGTTCGAACGCGCCCTGGTCCCCACGGGCATCGCCATCGCGTTGCCGGCCGGGTATGTCGGGCTGGTCCATCCACGTTCCGGCCTCGCGGTGAAACAGGGTGTCACGGTGCTGAACGCCCCGGGGACAATCGATGCCGGGTACCGTGGTGAGATCAAAGTGCCGCTGATCAACCTCGACCCGGAACACACGGCCGTATTCCATGCGGGGGATCGGATTGCCCAACTGGTCATCCAGCGGTATGTCGAGGCGACGTTCTTACCTGCCGGACAGCTGCCGGGATCGGATCGCGCGGAGCGCGGATTCGGCTCGACGGGGCTGTCCCGTCCCTGAATGCGAACGGGAGTGGTACTATCCGTGATACAACGGGCATAGGCGTGGGAGCACGGCTTGCGCGCGTGTCAAGGGAGGTGGAGTGATGACCGACATCCGAGCATCGCATGAGGGTGAGGCTGCCGATTTGTCGGATGTGTCCCCTGCGCAGGGGGGTGCCGACCGGTCTTCGGCGGTATCGCGTAACGACGATCAGAGTGCGCGGGACGGGGAATTCCAATCCGCGCATATGCTGGGGTGCGAGATCAGCGAAGATCCCCTCGACCCGCTCCAGCCCATCCTGCGCATGTGCCGATCCCACCATCCGGACGAGGATATGGGCATCCTCGAGCGCGCGTATCGTCGCGCGGTCGTCCAGCATTCGGCCCAACGCCGCAAATCCGGCGAGCCGTATATCATCCACCCGTTGTCCGTCGCACAGATCCTCGCGGACCTGGGCATGGGCCCGGTCGTGGTCGCCGCCGGGCTGCTCCACGACACGGTCGAAGACACCGACTACACACTCGCCCAATGCCGAGCCGAATTCGGCGATACCGTCACCGGGCTCGTGGACGGCGTCACCAAGCTCTCGAAGATGGAGTACGGCGATTCCGCCCAGGCGGAGACCATCCGCAAGATGGTGGTCGCCATGAGCCGGGACGTGCGCGTACTCGTCGTCAAACTCGCCGACCGCGTGCACAACGCCCGCACGTGGCGCTACGTCAAGCCGGCGAACGCCCAGCGCAAGGCGCGCGAGACGCTGGACGTCTACGCGCCGCTCGCCAACCGGCTCGGCATGAACGCCATCAAAACCGAACTCGAGGAGCTGAGCTTCAAGGTCCTCTACCCGAAGATCTACAATGAGATCGTCGTGCTCGTCGCCCGCAGGGCAGGCCAGCGCGAGGTCTATCTCAAGCAGATCATCGCCGAGATCAACGAGGACCTCGACGACCTGAACATCAAGGCGACCGTCACCGGACGTCCGAAGGACTACTTCTCCATCTACCAGAAGATGATCGTGCGCGGGCACGATTTCTCGAATATCTACGATCTGGTCGGCGTGCGCATCATCGTCGACACCATCCAGGACTGCTATGCGGCGCTCGGCGCCGTGCATGCGCGGTGGAACCCGGTGCCGGGCCGGTTCAAGGACTACATCGCCATGCCGAAACTCAACATGTACCAGAGCCTGCACACCACGGTGGTCGGGCCCGGCGGCAAACCTGTCGAGATCCAGATCCGCACGTGGGACATGCACCGGCGGGCGGAATTCGGCATCGCCGCGCACTGGAAGTACAAGGCGAACGGCCAGGCGGGCCGCGCGCTGAGCGATCCGGACAAGGACGACCGCAAGCGCGAGGGCGGCAAGGACCTCGACGAGGCCGACAACCTCAAATGGATCCAGCAGCTGGCCGACTGGACCAGCGAGACGCCGGATTCCAACGAGTTCCTCGGCTCGCTCAAGGAGGACCTCGGCGCCTCCGAAGTGTACGTGTTCACGCCGAAAGGCAAGATCGTCTCCCTGCCCGCGGACGCCACGCCGGTCGATTTCGCGTACGCCGTGCACACCGAGGTGGGGCACCGCACCATGGGCGCCCGCGTCAACGGACGGCTCGTCCCGCTTGACACGAAGCTTGAAAGCGGCGACACGGTAGAGGTGCTCACCTCGAAATCCGACACTGCAGGCCCGTCGCGCGACTGGCTGAGCTTCGTGAAAAGCCCGAAGGCGCGCAACAAGATCCGCCAATGGTTCAGCAAGGAACGCCGTACCGAGGCGATCGAGGAAGGCAAGGACGAGCTGACGCGCGCGATGCGCAAGCGCAATCTGCCAATTGCCACGCTGCTGACCCCGGAGGCGCTGGTCGGCGTGGCCGAGGAACTCAACTTCCCGAACCCCGACGCCGTGTATGCGGCGATCGGCAACGGCCAGATCTCCACGCAGAACGTGATCGCCCGCCTTGTCAAGGACGCCGGTCCCTCCGAAGTCAACGAGGAGGTCGAGCAGGAGGTGCTGCCGCTGCGGCAGGTGGAACGCAGCAAGAAGCATTCGAACTCGATCGGCGTTTCCGTCAAGGGCGTGGATGACGTGTGGGTGAAGCTCGCGCGCTGCTGCACACCGGTGCCCGGCGACGACATCATCGGCTTCATCACCCGCAACCAGGGCGTCTCCGTGCACCGCACCGACTGCCAGAACATGCTTGACCTGGAGAAGCACCAGCCCGAGCGTGTGATCCCCGTGGAATGGACCAGCACCAAGGGCCTGTTCATGGTCAAGATCCAGGTCGAGGCGCTGGACCGTCCGCACCTGCTGTCCGACGTGACGCGCGTGCTGTCCGATCACGGGGTCAATATCATCTCCGGTTCGATTTCCACGGGATCCGACCGCGTGGCCACCAGCCAGTTCTCCTTCGAGATGGCCGAGCCGCAGCACCTCAACACGCTGCTGGCAGCCGTGCGCAAGATCGACGGCGTCTTCGACGTCTACCGCATCACCGGCGCGAAGGATTCCGCCGAACCGCGGCTGCGCCGCATGCAGGAATAGCCTCGCAAGGCGTGAGGCGCCAGGGCTGCCAGACGCCGCATCGTGGAATATACGACGACGCCCCCGCACACCTGTACGGGGGCGTCGTTTGAATCCGGCGTGAGGCGCGTCAGCCCGAAGGCTTACTTCACGATCTCGATGGACGTGATGCCGACCGGCTCCAGCGGGGCGTCCGAACGGTCCGTCGCCACGGCGTCGAGCTTGTCGACGACCGCCTTCGAAGCGTCATCGGCGACCTCGCCGAAAATGGTGTGATGCCCGTTGAGCCACGGGGTGGGGACTGTGGTGATGAAGAACTGCGAACCGTTGGTGCCGTGCGGCTGGCCGTCGCGACCGCGGCGCAGGCCGGCGTTCGCCATGGCCAGCAGATACGGGCGGTCGAAGACCAGGCCGGGGACGATCTCGTCATCGAACTCATAGCCCGGGCCGCCGGTGCCGTTGCCGATCGGGCAGCCGCCCTGGATCATGAAATCCTTGATGATGCGGTGGAAGGTCAGGCCGTCATAGAACGGGTCATGCTTCTCCTCGCCGGTGAAGGGGTCGCGCCACGACTGTTCGCCGGTAGCGAGACCGAGGAAGTTCGCCACGGTGTTCGGGGTCTGGTCGTCGAAAAGATTGAGGGTGATATCGCCCTCGGTGGTATGCATGATAACTGTGGTCATGCCTCCATCGTCTCATAGCGAGGGGACGGGGGAGCGGCTGTTACGCTCCCCGCGCCAAGCGCCGGTCGGCGGCGTTGCCCGGCCATTGCGCTACTTGGCGGATTCGATGCGGGCCACGCACACAAACCCCGCAGCCGCCATCACAGGATGCCGAAATGTTCCAAGGCGTGCAGGATGCCGTCATGGTCCACGTCATCGGTCACCCAATCCGCCGCCTGCTTGGCGTCATCGGTCGCGTTGCCCATCGCCACGCCGAGCCCGGCGTAGGCGAGCATGGTTGCATCGTTGCCGCCGTCGCCGAACGCGATCGTCTGCTCGCGCGTGAAGCCGTAATGGTCGCAAAAACGTTGGATGCCGCGCGGTTTGCCGCCGTCTGCGGGAATGAGGTCCGTGAACGAGGGATGCCAGCGCACACCCGTGGTGTGCCGGCACAGTGACGTCAGTTCGCGCTCGGCTTCAGGGGTGATGTACGGGCTGATCTGGTAGGTCACGTGCTGGGGGATGCGCTCATGCGGATCGCCGACGAACACCTTGGGCGCGGTTTTGCCCAGTTGGCGCCATGTTTCGCGCATGGTGTCGGTGATCTGGTTGAAATACACGTAGTCGCGCTCGCAGAAATTCGCGACCACGTCCGGATGGGCGTCCAGCCAGGCCACGATGGTGCGGATATCGTCCGGGTCGAGCGACTCGCTCTCGTGATATCCCGCGTCATCGAAGCAGTACTGGCCGTTGAGCGCGACGATGCCGTCGAAATGCACCGGGATCGTGTCCAGCACGACCCGCATATGCGAGGGCGCGCGCCCCGAGCAGATGAACACGCGGATACCGCGGTCCTGGAGCGCGTGCAGGGCGTCGATCGTCGACTGCGGCACGATATGCGTGACGAAACTGGTCAGCGTGCCGTCGATGTCGAAGAACGCGGTTTTCATGTTCGCCGCCGCTTGGGAGGAAAGCTGGAAAGTCATGTCGATGTCGCTCCTTGTCCGTATCCGCCACCAGTGTACGCGGTAGGCCCGTACACGCACGGAGACGCGGACCATGGGAGCGGACTGCGCAAACGGAACAGGGCGAGATGGGCGTGCACCGGGAAATCCTTGAATCCCCAGGGTTTCGATGCAGGCTATAACGAACACGAATAGGGAAATTCGCGTAAAACCGGCGGATCCTCGCCCAACGGCGGCTATGGTGTTGGATACGGCAAGCCGGAGGGGTCCGGCGATATGGATCGCGGTGTACAGCATCGCGCAAGAGAGAGAGGAACATTATCATGGCACAAGCATCATCCGAGCAGAACCAGCCGGCGGCGCCGCTGTCCGACCCGCAGGAACCGGTCCGCGTCAACCATGCCGGGCGCAATATCGTCATCGCTGTCATCGTGATCGCGCTGATCGCAGTCGCCGCATTCTTCGGCGTCCGCGCGGCCAAGGGCGGCAGTGATTCCGCCGCCAAGGGCTCCAAATCCAACCCGGTGAAGATCGGCGTGGTCGGTGCGACCGACCCGCAATGGGTGGAATTCCAGAAGGAAGCCGAAGCAGCGGGCATCTACGTGAAGATCGTCGATTTCCAGGACTACACCTCCGAGAACCCGGCGCTCGACTCCGGCGACCTCGACCTCAACGAGTTCCAGCACCTGCTGTACCTGGCGAACTACAACGTGAAGAACAACAAGGACCTCCAGCCGATCGGCGGCACCGCGATCTTCCCGCTGGGCGTCTACTCCACCAAGGTCAAGAGCGTCGATGACATCCAGGCCGGGCAGACGGTCGCCATCCCGAACGACGAGACCAACCAGGCGCGCGCCATCGGCGTGCTCAAGTCCGCGGGTCTTGTGACGCTCAAGGGCAAGTGGACGGCGTTCACCACGCCGAACGACATCGACACCGCCAAATCCAAGGTCAAGGTCACCCCGCTGAAGGCCGAGCAGGTCGCCAACTCGCTCAAGGACCCGCAGGTCGTCGCCGGCGTGATCAACAACGACTATGTCGCGGACGCAGGGCTGAAGGCCAAGGACGCCATCTACCAGGATGACGCCGAAAGCGAGGAGGCCCGCCCGTACATCAACGCCTTCGTCGCCCGTAAGGCGGACGTGAACAACGCGACCTATCTCAAGCTCGTCAAGATCGCCCAGTCGAAGACGGTCTTCGACAAGCTCAACGCGCAGTCCGACGGCACCGCCGTCTCGGCGAGCAAGTTCTCCGCCAAGCAGCTGCAAAGCTACCTGGCGACCATCGAGAAGGAAGCCAAGGCGCAGGAGTGACGCCGCCGATGGCGCGGTTGCGCCTATCCTGATGTCATGGGCCCGGTACCAGGCGAGAGTCTGGGCCGGGCCTTCGACGGTGGAAGACGCGTGCGCGACACACATCGCGCAGGATATTTCGTGGAAGGCATACCAAGGAGGCAACGATGACGGAAACGGTCATCACCTTCGACCACGTGGTCAAGGAGTACCGTCGCCGTTCGGGCGGCGGACAGGAGCATGGGACGACCCGTGCGGTGGACGATGTCAGTCTCGACATCAACGCCGGGGACATCTACGGCATCATCGGGTATTCGGGGGCCGGAAAGTCGACGCTCGTGCGCATGGTCAACGCGCTGGAACGTCCCACATCAGGGTCGGTCACGGTGCTCGGCACGCGAGTGGACCAGTTGGGCGAATCGAAACTGCGGCCGATCCGGCAGAAAATCGGTATGATCTTCCAGCAGTTCAACCTGTTCTCCACCAAGACGGTCGCGCAGAACATTGCCTACCCGCTGCAACTGGACCATTGGCGCAAGGATTACCAGGACAAACGGGTGAATGAGCTGCTTGACTTCGTCGGGTTGCGCGAGCACAAGGACAAGTACCCCTCGCAGCTGTCCGGCGGGCAGAAGCAGCGGGTCGGCATTGCGCGTGCGCTCGCCACGAATCCGAAGATCCTGCTCGCCGACGAGGCGACCAGCGCGCTCGACCCGGAAACCACCTCGGAAGTGCTCGCCCTGCTCAAACGCGTCAACGAGCAGCTGGGCGTCACCATCGTGCTCATCACCCACCAGATGAACGTCGTCCAGCAGATCGCCAACAAGGTGGCGGTTATGAGTGCAGGAAAAATCGTGGAGCGCGGCGACGTGTACGACGTGTTCGCCGCTCCGCAGCGCAAGGTGACCCGTCGGTTCATCGCCACCGCATTGTCCGGGCTGCCGGACGCCCCGCGCGTCGCGAAACTGCATGAGGAATGGGACGGCAGGCTCGTCAGCGTCCTGGTGCGACAGAAGGACATCCCCGCGGCGGATGGCCGTCCGGCGGTCAAGGCGTCCGGGCAGAACATCTCCGACCTCATCGCGCAGTACGGCATCCACAGCGGCCTGGTCTACGGCGGCATGGACACCGTGGGCGGCTCGGCGGTCGGCGCGATCACCTACGTGTTCGACGACACGAACCCGCGGTTCGGCGAATTCCTCACGGCATTGCGCGAAGACAGCGATGTCATTGATTTCGGTACCGCAAGCCACCCGGTGGAGTATGACCGGGCGGTCGCGACGGATGAAGGAGAGACACGATGAACGCATGGACGATTGACGCTGCGACAAGTCTCGCCGGCAAATCCGATTGGACGGTGTTGAAGCCGCTGTTGCTGCAATCCGTGGCACAGACCTTGGAAATGGTGCTGGTCACCTTGCTGATCGGCGGGTTCCTGGGACTCGTGCTCGGCGTGGTCCTGTACGGGACGCGTCCGGGCAATCTGTTCGAGAACAGCGTGGTGTATCACATCCTGGACGTGATCGTGAACATCATCCGCCCGATCCCGTTCATCATCTTCCTCGCCGCGATGCAGCCGCTGACCATCAAGGTGGTCGGCACCTCCATCGGTACGGCGGCAGCGATCTTCCCGATGGTCGTCATGTGCACTTTCGCCACGTCACGGCTGGTCGAACAGAACCTCGTGCCCGTAGATCCCGGCGTGATCGAAGCGGCCCGGGCCATGGGCGCCTCCAAATTCACCATCATCCGCACCGTGCTCATTCCCGAGGCCCTGGGCCCCCTGATCCTCGCCTACGCCTTCCTGTTCATCGGCGTGCTCGACATGTCCGCGATGGCCGGATACATCGGTGGCGGCGGTCTGGGTAATTTCGCCATCGCCTACGGCTACCAGAAGTTCGACCAGACGGTCACCTGGTCTGCGGTGGTCATCATGATTGTCTTGGTACAGGTCGTGCAGGCGATCGCCAACGCGCTTGCCAAGCACGTGCTCAAACGGCAGCGCTGAACGATTCGTGGCACGCAACACCACACAGTACAGGGGAGGGCCATATGGCAGAACACATCGAGCTCACTGACGGCCTGGTCGCGACCAGACGCCATCTGCATGAGACGCCGGAACTGAGCTTCAAGGAAGTGAACACCAGCGCATTTCTCGCAGACAAGCTGCATTCGCTCGGTGTCCAGGTACTCGACAGCCCGCTGGAAACCGGTGTCATCGGGCTGATCGAAGGCGAACACGACGGTCCGCGCGTCGGGCTGCGCGCCGATATCGACGGCCTGCCGGTCACCGAGGAAAGCGGCCTCGACTTCGCCTCGCACAATCCGGGTGTCATGCACGCCTGCGGGCACGACATCCACATGACCAGCCTGCTCGGGGCGGTCGAATGGTTCGCCTCCCACCGCGACCGGATCGACGGGAGCCTCAAAATCGTGTTCCAGCCGGCGGAGGAGACCGGGCGCGGCGCGAAATCCGTCGTCGATTCCGGCATGGTGGACGATCTCGACGCGATGGTCGGAACGCACAACAACCCGGATTATACGCCCGGCCAGCTGGCCGTCGGCATCGAACCGATGATGGCCGGATGCGTGAAATTCTATGTCGATCTGCACGCCGAAGGCACGCACGCCGGCTACCCACATCTGGGCACCGGCCCGCTGGAGGCCATGGCCTCGATGATCTTGTCCCTGCAGACCATCGTCAGCCGCAATGCGACGCCGTTCCACCCGCTGGTCGTCTCCGTCACGGAAGTCCACGGCGGCGATGTGTGGAATGTCGTGCCCGCCGAAGCCGGGTTCCTCGGGACCGTCCGCTACTTCTACAAGGAGGACTCGCAGCTCGCCGAACGTCGCATGCGCGCGATCGTGGAGCATACCGCCGCCGCATACGGCATCAGTGCGGACTTCCGCTGGGACGATTTCCAGGACCCGCTGGTCTCCGACCCCGACCTTGCGAAGGCCGTCGCCGCTGACGTGCCGGATTATGCCGATCTGGAGCCGATCCACCCGTCCATGGCAGGGGAGGACTTCGTCGAGTTCGGCAAGGTCTGCCCGCTGGTCTTCACTTTCGTCGGCTCCAACGGCGGCCCCGGCCACCACGGTCTGCATAGCCCCAAGTTCATCGCCAAGGACGAGGCCGTCAAGACGGGCACCGAATTCTATATCAACGCCGCGTTGCGCGTGCTTGGCGAAGTGGGACGGTGACCTGCAGGACACCTCGTTGTGCCATACCCTCACTAGACTGGGGGTATGGCACAGATTCGCATAGCACTCGCACAGATCGACACCTGCGTCGGCGACCTTGAAGGCAACGCCGAAAAGACGCTGGAGTACGCGCACCGCGCGGCACGGCAGCATGCGCAGGTGGTCGTGTTCCCGGAGATGACCCTGACCGGATACCCGATCGAGGATCTCGCACTCAGGCGTACCTTCCGCAAAGCCGCGTGGGACAAGGCGAACTGGCTGGCCACTGAACTTGAGGCCGATGGGCTGGGCGACTTGTATGTCGTCGTCGGCACGGTCGGCACCGACCACGCCTCCGACAAACCGCGCAACCGCCTGGTCGTGCTGCATGACGGCGTCGTCTGGGCAGGCTACGACAAGCATTTCCTGCCCAATTACGGGGTGTTCGACGAATTCCGTATTTTCTCGCCCGGCGACCATTCGACCGTCGTCGAGGTCGACGGCGTCAAGCTCGGATTTGCCATCTGCGAGGACATCTGGCAGGACGGCGGTCCGGTCGCCGAACTCGCCGGGCGCGGCATCGACGTGCTGGTCACCATGAACGGTTCGCCCTACGAGGAAGGCAAGACCCACACCCGCTTCGATCTGGCCGTCCGGCGCGCCAGGGAAGTCGGCGCCCCCGTGGTATACGTCAACCAGGTCGGCGGACAGGACGATCTCGTCTTCGACGGCGGCAGTTTCACCGTCGACGCCGACGGCACGTTGCTGCAGCGCTCGCCCATGTTCGTGGAGGACTTGGGCCTGTTCGACTTCGACACCGACGCCGAGCACCAAGCGGCGGGGATCATCGCCCCGGCGCCGGACAAGGACGAGGAGGTCTACACCGCCTGCGTGCTCGGTCTCAAGGATTACATGCGCAAGAACCATTTCAGCGGCGTGTGCCTGGGCCTGTCTGGCGGTATCGATTCCGCGCTCGTGGCGGCCATGGCCGCGGACGCCTGTGGAGGGGCCAATGTCTGGGGCATCTCCATGCCCAGCATGTACTCCTCGGACGGTTCGAAGGACGACGCGGCCGATCTCGCCGCCAACATCGGCGCCCACTATGATATCCAGCCGATCGAGCCGCTGTTCGTCGCCTACCAGAACCAGCTGCATCTGGACGGTGTCGCCGCCGAAAACCTCCAGGCGCGTATCCGCGGCGTCATCGTCATGGCATACTCCAACTCGAAGGGCGTGCTCGCGCTGGCCACCGGCAACAAATCCGAACTCGCCTGCGGGTATTCGACCATCTACGGCGACGCCGTCGGCGGCTACGCGCCCATCAAGGACCTGCTCAAGACTCGCGTGTGGGAACTCGCCCGGTGGCGCAACGAGGCTTGCGCGCACGGCATGGGCATCGGTGGACTGCATATCGTCGGGAACGAAACGGGGGAGCACGGCAAACCCGCCCCGAACGACATCATTATTCCGGTCAATTCGATTACCAAAGCGCCGAGCGCCGAACTTCGCCCGGGGCAGAAAGATTCCGACTCCCTGCCCGAATATGCGCTGCTCGATAAGGTGCTCGCCGCATACATCGAACACGCCCACGGCCGCGCCGATTTGCTGGCCGATGGCTTCGATGAGAAGACCGTCGATACGGTGATGCGGCTCGTCGACCGTGCCGAATGGAAGCGCCGCCAGTATCCGCTCGGGCCGAAAGTCACGGCGCTCGCCTTCGGCCGCGACCGCCGCCTGCCGGTGACGAGCGCGTTCCGCGAGTAAGCTACACAGTTCGGGAGGTGTCATATGGCTGACAAACAGTGGTATTTCAATATGGTCACCGGGCAACCGGAATACGGCATGATATCGCCGGACTCGCAGCGCATGGGTCCGTACAGGACCCGGCAGGACGCGCTCGACGCGTGGAAGATCGTCAAGGAACGCAACGCCACGTGGAACGAGCAAGACCGCCAGTGGAAGCGCTGGGGCAAGTAGCGCAGGCCATGCAGGCAGCTGCCGGTTCCGAGACTATCTGGCCTCCATCATCGCGGTAGGCCGGTTTTTCTTTCTGCTTCTTCCGACGCTGGAGCGTCGGCAGAAGCAGAATCGTATGTATACGCGTGTACTGTGCATCGCTGATTCGCCGATTGCGTTCCACTTGATTGCGCTCCGTGCGATTGTGATATAAGTCACGTCCCAGCACGGCACGACGTCATGGCGATGGCACTAGAATAGGAGACGAACGCAGCGTAACGGTGCGTTGCGGTGACTGACACCAAGGAGTGGATATGACAGCAGTTGACCAGACCGCCCTCTCCCAGGAGGAACTCGAAGCCAAGGCATGGGACGGCTTCAATGGCGGACATTGGCAGCAGGATATCGATGTTCGCGACTTCATCCAGAAGAACTACACCCCGTACGAGGGCGACGAGTCCTTCCTCGCTGATGCCACCGACAAGACCAAGCACATGTGGAAGTACCTCGACGACAACTACCTTGCCGTTGAACGCCGCCAGCGTGTCTATGACGTGGACACCCACACCCCGGCCGACATCGACGCGTTCCCTGCCGGCTACATCGAGAGCCCGGAAGTCGACAACGTGGTGGTCGGTCTGCAGACCGACGAGCCGTGCAAGCGCGCGATGATGCCGAACGGCGGCTGGCGCATGGTCGAGCAGGCCATTCTCGAGGCCGGCAAGGAGCCGGACCCCGAAGTCAAGAAGATCTTCACCAAGTACCGCAAGACCCACAATGACGGCGTGTTCGGCGTGTATACAAAGAACATCAAGATCGCCCGCCACAACAAGATCCTCACCGGTCTGCCGGATGCCTACGGCCGTGGCCGCATCATCGGCGACTACCGCCGTGTGGCCCTGTACGGCGTGAACACACTGATCAGGCTCAAGCAGCGCGACAAGGATTCCGTGCCGTACCGCAACGATTTCACCGAGCCGGAGATCGAGCACTGGATCCGTTTCCGTGAAGAGCATGACGACCAGATCAAGGCGCTGAAGAAGCTCATCAACCTCGGCAACGAGTATGGCCTCGACCTGTCCCGCCCGGCGCAGACCGCGCAGGAGGCCGTCCAATGGACGTACATGGGCTATCTCGCTGCGGTCAAGAGCCAGGACGGCGCCGCCATGAGCTTCGGCCGCAACTCCGCGTTCTTCGACATCTACATCGAGCGTGACCTGAAGTCCGGCAAGCTTGACGAGCAGGGCGCCCAGGAGCTCATCGACCAGATCGTCATGAAGCTGCGTATCGTGCGCTTCCTGCGTACCAAGGCCTACGACCAGATCTTCTCCGGCGACCCGTACTGGGCGACCTGGTCCGATGCCGGCTTCGGCGACGACGGTCGCTGCATGGTCACCAAGACCTCCTTCCGCCTGCTCAACACGCTGACGCTCGAGCATCTGGGACCGGGCCCCGAACCGAACATCACCATCTTCTGGGATCCGAAGCTGCCTGAAGCCTACAAGCGCTTCTGCGCCCGCATCTCCATCGACACCTCGGCCATCCAGTACGAGTCCGACAAGGAGATCCGCTCCCATTGGGGCGACGACGCGGCCATCGCCTGCTGCGTGTCCCCGATGCGCGTCGGCAAGCAGATGCAGTTCTTCGCCGCCCGTGTCAACTCCGCGAAGGCCCTGCTCTACGCGATCAACGGCGGCCGCGACGAGATGACCGGCATGCAGGTCATCGAGAAGGGCGTCATCGACCCGATTAAGCCCGAGGCCGACGGCACGCTCGACTTCGAGAAGGTCAAGACCAACTACGAGAAGGCTCTCGAATGGCTGTCCGAGACCTACGTCGAAGCGCTGAACATCATCCATTACATGCATGACAAGTACGCGTACGAGGCCATCGAGATGGCGTTGCACGACAAGGAGGTGTACCGCACCCTCGGTTGCGGCATGTCCGGTCTGTCCATCGCCGCCGACTCGCTGTCCGCGCTCAAGTACGCCAAGGTGTACCCGGTCTACAACAAGGACGCGAAGGACACCCCGGGCCATGAGAAGGAGTACGTCGAAGGCGCCGATGACGATCTGGTGGTCGGCTACCGCACCGAAGGCGAGTTCCCGGTCTACGGCAACGATGACGATCGCGCCGACGACCTCGCCAAGTGGGTCGTTTCCACGGTCATGGGCCAGGTCAAGCGTCTGCCGGTCTACCGCGGTGCGGTTCCGACCCAGTCCATTCTGACCATCACCTCCAACGTGGAGTACGGCAAGAACACCGGTTCCTTCCCGTCCGGCCACAAGAAGGGCACCCCGTACGCCCCGGGCGCGAACCCGGAGAACGGCATGGACTCCCACGGCATGCTTCCGTCGATGTTCTCGGTCGGCAAGATCGACTACAACGACGCGCTTGACGGCATTTCGCTGACCAACACCATCACGCCTGAAGGCCTGGGCCGCGATGAGGACGAGCGCATCAACAACCTCGTCGGCATCCTCGACGCGGGCAACGGCCATGGCCTGTACCATGCGAACATCAACGTCCTGCGCAAGGAGCAGCTTGAGGACGCTGTCGAGCATCCTGAGAAGTACCCGCACCTGACCGTGCGTGTCTCCGGCTACGCGGTGAACTTCGTCAAGCTCACCCGCGAGCAGCAGCTCGACGTGATTTCGCGCACCTTCCATCAGGGTGCGGTCGTCGACTGACCCTGTCCGCCCCTCGGGCGGCTGAAGCAGGCGTGTGTGGCATGACCGCACGAACCGTATGACTGGGGGCGGGGCCGAAAGGTTCCGCCCCCAGCCGTTGCCCGGTGCCACATGTGGCACGGGTTGCATGAGAAGGAGACAATGATGTCATCGACAGATACGCAATCGCAATCGCGGACAGAGTCCGCGGTCACCGGTTCCCAAGGATTCCATACGACCACGCCGCATATGCTCAAGAAGTCCAAGCAGTATGCAAGCCAGACCCTGATGGGCGGATTGTCCGGTTTCGAGTCGCCGATCGGCCTGGATCGTCGCGACCGTATCGAGGCGCTGCATACCGGCGATATCGGCTTCGTGCATTCCTGGGACATCAACACCTCGGTGGATGGCCCGGGCACACGGATGACCGTGTTCATGAGCGGATGCCCGCTGCGCTGCCAGTACTGCCAGAACCCTGACACCTGGAAGATGCGTGACGGCCGGCCGGTCTATCTGGAGGCGATGATCAAGAAGATCGACCGCTATCAGGACCTGTTCAAGTCCACCGGCGGCGGGATCACCTTCTCGGGCGGCGAATCCATGATGCAGCCCGCGTTCGTCTCCCGCGTGTTCCGCGCAGCCAAGGAGATGGGCGTGCACACCTGCCTTGATACTTCGGGCTTCCTCAACCGCAACTACACCGACGAGATGATCGAGGATATCGACCTGTGCCTGCTCGATGTCAAGTCCGGCGACGAGGAGACCTACCACCGGGTGACCGGGGGCGTGCTCGCGCCGACCATCGAATTCGGACAGCGTCTGGCCGCGGCGGGCAAGAAGATCTGGGTGCGCTTCGTTCTGGTGCCAGGGCTCACCGACGCCGAGGAGAACGTGGAGAACGTGGCACGCATCTGCGAGACTTTCGGCGACGCCGTGGAACATATCGACGTGTTGCCGTTCCATCAGCTTGGGCGACCCAAATGGCATGAATTGCGCATCCCGTACCCGCTCGAGGACGCCAAGGGGCCGGACGCGAAGCTGCGCGCCCGTGTCGCCAAGCAGTTTGAGGCGCATGGGTTCACAGTGTACTGACACGCGGGCCTCAGCCGTGCCCGCAGCCTGATTCATGCAGATACTGTGATGGTCGGTATGATGCGAGTGTCATCGCAACCATTGGGCATCTGCAGGTTCTACCCTGTAGCTATGGCCCAGATATTCTCGTTCCCCGACCATGCTTCCATGCATCGGGACCGGCAGCCGGCGCGGCCGCAAGACGTTCCCGATGCCGTGTGGCATGCCGTGCTGTCCGTTCACGGGATGCCCATGGTGGAAGGGGTGCAATTCCATGAGGTGCCGGTACCCCGGTCCATCGCCGAGTACGGCATTGGTGTAGGTATAGTCCGTGCGGGTGATACGGCGCAGACCGGCACGCGGCCTGCGGATCGGGGCGATGGATTCGGTCGGCATCCGGGACACGGCGATGTCGGTTTCGACGCGCCTGTAGACGTCCACCGGATTGTCGATGAGGCGGCATGGGGCTGGATCACACTGCTGTACTCCAGCGATCCGCCGCGGCATTGGAATTCACGATGGCGTTGCGCGGCATTCTGCCGTATCCCCGCGTCTCCGGGGCACGAGCATGACACAGACGCGCGGTATACCGCACATTGCTGGGAAGCGGTGAATGCCATACTGCGGGAGGCTGGCGCCGACGCCTCGTCGATTGCCGGTACGGTGACCGTCAGCCGCGATACCTTCTTCGGCGTAGCGCCAAACGATCTGTCGGCACGGTACGAATTGCGGGCGTCTTGGACACCGCCGGCAGCGGGCACGGGGGGCCGCGATGGAGTCGATGCGGGGATCCAGGTGACGCAATGGGCCAAGCTGATCGCGCAGGGCATAGACTGACCCCGCCGCGCGATCCCTCCCAGTCAGCGGTGCCGGTACTATGGCATACGGTCAGGCGGTATCGGACCGGGTGCCGCGGCGACACGATATGCACGATATGAAGGAGATCTGGCACGTGACGGATACGGTGAGTGCGGTTGGATCGGCGCCATCGGAGCACGATCCGAGGTTCCACGGGGAACCGAAGCTGATGTCCGAGCCCAGGGGCGGCGTGCCGGATGTCATCGACACGCTGGACGGGTTCCGCCGGTACTGTGATTTGCTTGCGCAAGGCCAAGGCCCCGTCGCAGCCGATGCGGAGCGTGCCAGCGGATACCGGTACGGCCATGAGGATTGGCTGGTCCAGTTCAAACGCCAGGGTGCGGGCATTGGCTTGCTTGATCCGGTCGCGTTGGGGGAGCAGGGCGTCGACTGGCATGAGTTCAATGACGCGGTCGGGGACGCCGTATGGATCATCCACGATGCGTTGCAGGACCTGCCGGGGTTCTTCGAGATCGGCATGCGCCCGCAGCGCCTGTTCGACACCGAGATCGCGGCACGGTTGCTGGGGCTGCATCGGTTCGGGCTGAGCGCGGTCACCGAGTACTACCTCGGTGTCACCCTCGCCAAGGAGCATTCCGCGGCGGACTGGTCATACCGTCCGTTACCGAGGGATTGGCGGGACTATGCGGCCTTGGATGTCGAGCTGCTCATCGAGCTTGACGAGCACATGACCCGCGATCTGGCCAGACAAGGCAAGATGGAGTGGGCCGAGGAGGAGTTCGACTACGCCTTGCGCGAAGGCGCCCAGCCACGCAAGATCCATCCGGTGCCGTGGATGCGTATCTCGCATATCACCGCCCTGAGCCATGACCGTCAGGGGCAGGCCGTCGCCAAGGCCCTATGGGAGCAGCGGGACCGTCTTGCACGGCAGTACGACATCGAGCCGAGCCTGCTGCTTGCTGACTGTGCCATCATCGAGGCCGCCCGCAAGAAGCCGCACAACAACCGCGAATTCCGCGCGATCCGTTCGCTCAACGAGCGGGTGCGCATCCATACCGGCAGCGAACAGGACAAGATGTTCGAACGGTATGCGCCGATCCAGCGTTCCGTCAAGCCCTCGCTGTGGAAGACGACCATCCAGCAGGCGCTCGCGCTCCCGCCAAGCCGGTGGCCCACCATGCCCCAGCAGCAGCCGGACGCGCAGACCAATGCCCCCCGGTCGATGAAATACTGGAAGACCCATCATCCGGACCGTTTCGAGACCTTGCAGAAGGTGCGCGCCGTCATCTCCCAGATCGCCCAGGATACGCGTACGCCGGCGGAGATCATCGTCAAGCCCCAGATTCTGCGCAACCTGTGCTGGACCGATCACCCCGAACGCAGGAACGTGGCGGAGTTCCTCAGGCAGGAGGGGGCGCGCGACTGGCAGGTGAACCTGGTTGCAGCGTCCGTAAGTCGCGCTATCATATAACGGTTGCCTTATACGGCAGAAGAATGCATACTCGTCAACAGGAGCGCAAGCGTGAAAATCAGCGTTAGGAACCTCGAGCCCACCAAGGTGAAGCTCACCATCACCGTCGATCCCGAGGAGTTCGATCCATATCTCGATCAGGCCCGCCAGGAGATCGGCAAGCAGATCAACGTGCCCGGCTTCCGCAAGGGCCATGTTCCCGGCAAGGTCATCGACACCCGCGTCGGCTTCGGTGCCGTCGCCGGCGAGGCCGTGAACCAGGGCGTTCCGGAGCTGTACTCCAAGGCGCTCGAGGAGAAGAAGATCCGTCCGATGGCCCAGCCTGAGTTCGACGTGCAGGAAGTGCCCGCCTCCGCCAAGGACGAGACCAAGCTCAAGTTCACCGCGACCGTGGAACGCCGCCCCGAAATCGAGCTTCCCGAGCTCGATGGCATGACCATCGACGTGCCGGCCGCCGCGGTCACCGACGAGGACATCGACAAGCGTCTTGATTCCCTGCGCCAGCGCTTCGCCACGCTGGTCGGCGTGGACCGTCCGGCCACCAAAGGCGATTACGCGAATATCGATCTTGACGCCCAGATCGACGGCGAGTCCGTCGACTCCCAGGAAGGCGTGAGCTACGAGCTCGGCTCCGGCACCATGCTCGATGGCCTCGACGAGGCGCTCGACGGCCTGTCCGCCGGCGAGGAGACCACCTTCGAGGGCACGCTGGAAGCAGGCGAGCACGAGGGCGAGAAGGCCCAAATCAAGGTGAAGGTCAACTCCGTCAAGGCGGAGGAGCTCCCGGAGCTCGACGACGACTTCGCCCAGGAAGCATCCGAATACGATACGCTCGAGGAGCTCAAGGCCGACGTGCGCAAGGCCGCCGAGCAGGACGCCAAGGGCCGCCAGGCCACCGAGGCCCGTGATGCGTTCCTCGCCAAGCTGCAGGAAGGCCTCGATATCCCGGTGCCGAAGGGTGTGAAGGCCGAGATGCTCGACCAGCAGCTCAAGAACAACGGCGTGGACGCCGAGAAGGCCACCAAGGAGCAGAAAGCCGATGCCGAGCAGGAGGTCGAGAAGGAACTGCGCGACCAGATCGTGCTCGACACGCTCGCCGAGAAGCTTGACGTGAAGGTCTCCCAGATGGACGTCACCAACTTCCTGGCTTCCATCGCCCAGCAGTACGGCATGGACCCGACCGCGTTCATCAACGCCATCGTGCGCAACGGCCAGCTCGGTTCCGCGGTGCAGGAAGTCGGCCGCTCCAAGGGTATGCTCGCCGGCATGCGCGCCGTGTCCTTCACGTCCGAAGGCCAGCCGCTCGATCTGAGCGAGTTCCTCGGCGACACCCCGGAGAACGAGGAAGAGGAGAGCGTGGAAGCCGCTTCCGCTGCCGCCGCCGTGGCGGATGAGCTCGCCAACGACAAGGATGCCGAGTGACATCGCATGAGCGATGAACGTGCCGTGACGGGGGAGTGAGCCCTCGGCGCGGTACGATGCATCAGGGATGCATACGGCATGATGCGGCGGTCTGGACCATCCAGGCCGCCGCTTTGTCGTCTGTACTGCGCCATCCGCGCCCCGCCGTGCGCTGACCGCGCAATCCGCGGTCGGCGTCGATTCGACGCGGTAGGCTGAGGACAAACGATTTACCGAAGGAGACAAGGTTGAGCAATTCCAGTGCAATCCTGCCCGTCATGGCCGGCGAGGACATGCCGGCGGGGCCGACCGACCCGATTTTCAACCGGCTGCTCAAGGACCGCATCATCTGGCTGGGTTCCGAAGTCAAGGATGACAATGCGAACGTCATCTGCGCCCAGATGCTCATGCTCGCGGCTGAAGACCCGAAGAAGGACATCTGGCTGTACATCAACTCGCCCGGCGGCTCCATCACCGCAGGCATGGCCATCTACGACACCATGCAGCTCATCGAGCCTGATGTCGCCACCGTGGCGGTCGGCATGGCGGCTTCCATGGGCCAGTTCCTGCTGAGCTCGGGCACGCCGGGCAAGCGTTTCATCACCTCGCACGCCCGGGTGCTCATGCACCAGCCGTCCGGCGGCATCGGCGGCACGACCACCGACGTGCGCATCAACGCCGAACTCATCATGGATATGAAGAAGACGCTGTCCGAACTGACCGCGAAACAGACCGGCCACACGGTGGAGGAGATCTACCGGGACAACGAGTATGACCATTGGTTCACCGCCCAGGAGGCGCTGGATTACGGTTTCGTGGACAAGATCGTGACCACGCCCGGCACGATGAGCTCCGACACGTCGAAGGGGGAGTGACCTATGGCAAGCGAAGAGGCACGATTCGTACAGCGCGCGCAACGGCTCGCAGGACCGCGCGGCATCGGCGGGTACCAGCCGCAGGACCGATATGTCCTGCCGCAGTTCAGCGAACGTACGCCGTACGGTATGAAGACGCAGGACCCGTACACCAAGCTGTTCGAGGACCGCATCATCTTCATGGGCGTGCAGGTCGATGACACGTCCGCGGATGACATCATGGCCCAGCTGCTGGTACTGGAAAGCCAGGACCCGAACCGGGACGTGATGATGTACATCAACTCGCCCGGCGGCTCCATGACCGCGATGACCGCGATTTACGACACCATGCAGTACATCAAGCCCGACGTGCAGACCGTGTGCCTGGGGCAGGCGGCTTCCGCTGCGGCGATCCTGCTGGCGGCCGGTACCAAGGGCAAGCGCATGATCCTGCCCAACGCGCGCGTGCTCATCCACCAGCCGTCCATCGACCAGGGCTTCGGCAAGGCCACGGAAATCGAGATCCAGGCCAAGGAGATGCTGCGCATGCGCGAATGGCTGGAGACCACGCTCGCCAAGCACACCGGGCAGGACGTTGAGAAGATCCGCAAGGACATCGAGGTCGACACCTTCCTGACAGCCGAGGAGGCCAAGGATTACGGCATGGTCGACGCCGTGCTCTCCCCACGCAAGTAGGATGATGCTCCGGCATCATGCAGGCATACCCCCGACGGTGACGTTGGGGGTATGCTCGTATCAGGGCGTTCCATACCATGCACAACCGCGCTAAGGAGCTTTCATGAGCCGAGTGATCAGCTATCAGGACGATATCCAGCAATGCTCGTTCTGCGGGAAGACCGAGCGGCAGGTACGCAAGCTGGTCGCCGGCCCCGGCGTGGCCATCTGCGATGAGTGCATCGCCCTGTGCGTCGACATGATCGGCGAGGAGCAGCGCCGCGAAGCCGCCGACAACGCGGTGGACATACCCACTCCGGCGCAGATTGCGCAATACCTTGACAAGTATGTCATCGGGCAGGCGGAGGCGAAACGTACGCTGTCGGTCGCGGTGTACAACCACTACAAGCGTGTGAACATGGAGCTCGAGGATGAAGCGGCGGACACGGCCGAGACGCAGATGAAGCGCCTTCAGGGGGCCGGAAAGGTCAGCCGTATGCCTGACCCGCTCGCCGACGTGCGTGTGGCGAAATCGAATATCCTCATGCTCGGGCCGACAGGTGTCGGCAAGACCTATCTGGCGCAGACGCTGGCCAATGTCATGCATGTGCCGTTCGTCATCGCCGACGCGACCACATTGACCGAGGCCGGGTATGTCGGCGACGATGTGGAGACCGTGCTGCAACGCCTGATCCAGGCGGCGGACGGGGATATCGAGCGGGCGCGCCACGGCATCATCTACATCGACGAGATCGACAAGATCGCCCGCAAAAGCGGCGAAAACACGTCAATCACCAGGGATGTCAGCGGTGAAGGCGTCCAGCAGGCGCTGCTCAAGATCCTGGAGGGCACACTCGCCACGGTGCCGATGGAAGGCACCAGGAAGCACCGTGAACAGGACAGCGTGCAGATCGACACCCGCGATATCCTGTTCATCTGCGGTGGGGCATTCGTAGGGCTTGCCGACATCGTAGCCAGAAGGACGGGCGCAAGAGAGAGCGGATTCGGCGCGTCCTGGCATGACCATGAACCGACCGGGGACGAGCTGCTCGCCCAAGTGAACGCGGATGACCTTGAGGAATTCGGTCTGCTACCGGAATTCATCGGCAGGCTCCCCGTCATCACGACCCTGCATGCCTTGGGGCAGACCGATCTTGAGCGTATCCTCACCGATCCGGCGGATGCGCTGATCAAGCAGTACCAGAAACTGTTCATGGTTGACGGGGTGAGGCTCGAATTCACGCAGGATGCGATCGAGGCAATCGCGGCGACCGCCATCCGCCAGGGGACCGGTGCCAGAGGATTGCGGTCCATCATCGAGCGTGCACTCGAGGATACGATGTATGAGCTGCCGCAGTGGCATGATGTCGCGCGTGTGGTGGTGGACGCCGATGCCATCGACGGTGGTGGGAGGCCGGTACCGTTGGCTCCCGGCCAGCGGCTTGCGGATGTGCGTGATGCCCTGCCTGGAGTGAATGGCGGGGACGGCGGGGATGACGATGCGCAGACCGCCGACATCGCCGTTATTCGTTCCGATGACGATGATGCGTATCGTGACGGGCCGCGCCGGGCATGATGCGGTCGCCTAGAATCCCGCTCCTGCAAGGCGACACGCCGTGAGTTGGTGATTTGGTCATCGCATTGTATAGTAATGGAGTTGCCGGAAACGAGCTGAGCAATCAGCAAGAAGAAAGCACATGCGCCAGTAGCCCAATGGATTAGAGCAGCTGACTACGGATCAGCAGGTTGCAGGTTCGAATCCTGTCTGGCGCACATTTCAAACCCCCGAAGAAATTCGGGGGTTTCGTGTTCTCCGGCCGGTCTGTCCTCGTAGAGGGACCTCGCGCCCTTGGGGTTGTAGACCAACTGGTGGTGAGGCGTGGGGCCGGGAGTACTGTTCCGGTCTCCGTGCGCGTCGTGTATGCCGTGACATGCACCGCTGAGCGGATATCGACGGGAAGCAGCGGTACAGGGCCGTGTCCTGCGGGTTGTGCATACCCGGGCATACGCAACCCGGTATATCGTCCTCCGGATAGGGCGGGACGTCTCCCGTCCGGCGCGTGACGTATGCCCGGGCATACGCAACCCGGCATTACCGTCCCCGGGTGAGGCGGAACACCTGGTATCCGACATGTGACGTATGCCGTGGCATGCACGGCAGGGGGAGGCGCTGGAAAACAGGCGTGTAGGAAAACGTGGTGCTTTAGACTTCGTTCTTTGGGGGGCGTATAGACCAACGCACGTTCTGGCGCCGCCGCTCCTGGAACTCGCAAACCGTGTATCACACCTTCTGCCGACGCTGGGGAACGCCTCAGCGCAATACCTTGTGCCGATGCTGAGTGTGTCGTGAGCGTCGGTAGCCCGGCATCACCGGTCCGGGACACGATTCGCGGGCCCGACACACTGATGCGCCGGGCCTGCCCGATCGGTGCCGCTCGCCGCGTGAAGGTACGCGAAGGTACGTGAAGGTACGCGAGCCGGGGCCACGGTGTGCAGTCATGTCCGCTCCGGGCGGAACAACCGCACAGCGGTTTTTTACAATGGGATTGTAAGGTTTTCCCGAATACCAGGCATGGCCGGTGACAGGAGCGATATGACACAACGACGCGGAGTTTGGACGACCATCAGGCGTATTGCCGCCTCTGACCGTATATCCGGGCTTATCATGCTCGGTTTCGCGTTACTGGGCCTGTTGCTGGCGAACCTGCCGTGGACGATGCATGGCTTCGAGGCCGTGGCCGAATACACCATCGGCATCCCCGGCACCAATCTGGTCCTGCCAGTCAGCCATTGGGCGCAGGACGGCCTGCTCACCATCTTCTTCCTGATGGTCGGATTGGACCTCAAACAGGAACTCACCACCGGCTCCCTCGCAAACCCCAAGGCCGCCGCCGTCCCGATGCTGTGTGCCGTGGGAGGCATGCTGGTTCCCCCGGTCCTGTTTATTGCGGTGGTCGGCCTGTACTCGCAGTTCGCGCCGCCTGCGGCCGGCAGCATGACCATCGCTACCGGCGCAGTGGTGCCTCTGGGCACGGTATCGCACGGTTGGGCGATCCCGACGGCTACGGATATCGCCTTTTCCCTGACGGTGCTCGCCTTGTTCGCCAAGGCGCTTCCCGGATCCATCAGGGCGTTCCTCATGACGCTCGCCACCGTTGATGACCTGCTGGCCATCATCCTGATCGCCGTGTTCTTCTCCTCGCTCAACGGCTGGTACTGGTTCGTCGGTATCGCGGCATGCGCCGTCGCCTGGTACCTGCTGGTCCGTCGCCGGCGTGTGCCATGGCTGGCGGTGGGGGCGGTCGGTATCCTCGCATGGATCATGATGTTCGAGGCGGGCATCCACCCCACGCTTGCAGGAGTGTTGGTGGGGCTGCTGACCCCGGCGCGAGAGATGTACGGTGAGGCGTCGCCGCGCGCCGAACGGTACCACGACAAGCTGCAGCCGTTCTCGGCGTTGCTCGCGCTGCCCATATTCGCGTTGTTCGCGACGGGAGTACATATCGGTTCGCTGTCGCTGCTGCTGTTCATCTCGCCGATTGTTGTCGGTATCATGGTGGCGCTTGTCGTCGGCAAGCCGCTCGGCATCATGCTCACGGCGTGGCTGTCGACACGATTCGGGGGATTGAGCATGCCGAAGGGGCTGCAGGTACGGGACCTGTTCCCGGCGGCTTGCGCATGCGGTATCGGCTTCACGGTGTCCTTCCTGATTGCGACGCTCGCCTACACTGATGCCGAGCTGTCCGCAGAGGCCCGGTTCGGCGTGCTCATGGCTTCGCTGCTCGCCGCGGCGATCTCCGGAATCCTGCTCAGCCGCCAGTCTCGGCGATATGAGCGGCTCGCACCGTCCATGGCGCAGCCATCCGCGGCAGGACAGACCCGGGCGCCGGAGAAAATCACCATATTGCCTGATGGCACGCAAGCCGTCAGCAGCGTGGTATTCCCTGACAACCGGGGCAGCGCAGGCCATGCCGGCCATGCGCATACCGACACCCATTGAAGGAGCATTCCGATGACAGACAACGCGCAGTCCCCGGCACCAACGCAGCCCACACCCCGCCGTATGGACGACGACCAGATGACCTATATGGCCGGACCGGTCATGCTCCGAGGCCGTATGATCCCCGAGGAAAGCGCCACGGCGAACCTGCTGCGTGAAAACCAGCCCACCGACTGGCTGCATATGGACCCGTGGCGCGTGTTGCGCATCCAAGCGGAATTCGTGGACGGGTTTGGGGCGCTCGCCGAGCTTGGCCCGGCTATCAGCGTATTCGGTTCTGCGCGTATCCAGCGTGACGAACCCGCCTATCATGCCGCACGAACCATGGGCGAGCATATCGCCAAAGCCGGTTACGCGGTCATCACCGGGGGCGGGCCGGGCATCATGGAGGCGGCGAATCGGGGCGCCAGCGAGATGAACGGCAAATCGGTCGGCCTGGGTATCGAGCTGCCGCATGAGCAGGGGCTCAACGAATGGGTGAATCTGGGAATGAGCTTCCGGTACTTCTTCGTACGGAAGACCATGTTCATGAAATACTCGTCCGGTGTCATCGTCTGCCCGGGCGGATTCGGCACGTTGGACGAGATGTTCGAGCTGCTCACCCTCGTCCAGACGCATAAAGTCAAGTCGATGCCGATCGTACTGTTCGATACGGCATACTGGCAGGGCCTGTTCGACTGGGTGACGACGACCGTCGAAGGGCGCCACATGATTTCGCCGCTCGACCCGCACCTGGTGCGATTCACCGATGACGCGGAACAGGCGGTGCGCATGGCGCTCGGCAACCGGTAAGACTCGCGCCGGGCGGCAAGTCAGCGCTTGACCGCCAGCAGCGTGCCGGTACCGATCGGCGTGAGTACGCTGCTGAAACGCTCATCGGCCTCGATATCGTCAAGCAGCTGCCGGACAACATCCGCTTTCGCGCTGTGGTCGTCCGGGTCAAGTACGCCGGCATCCGTCTGTCCGGCGATTGCGAGCATATCGGTGAACACCGCCATGCCGCCGCTTCTGAGCAGCCGGGGTGCCTGAAGATAGGCCGCAGGATAATTGTCGGCGTCCCCGGCGACGACGATGAGATCGTAATCCTCGGCGTTGAGACGAGGGAGGAACACGCGCGCCGGCGCATTCACCGCCCGCAAGGTCGCCAGAGAGCCGTCAGGAACGTCATGCAGCAGCGTACGGGTCAGTGCGATGCCTTGCGCCGATGAATCCACTGTGGTCAGCTGTCCGCGCTCGCCGAGACTGTCAAGCAGCTGGATGGTCTCGACAACAGAGCCGGTGCCGATGACAATCGCCGAAGCGGCGTCGATCATATGCGCGATGACACCCAGGAATTCCGCCTGGGCCGCGGACCCTTGCGGCATACCTGCCTCCGTGGCCCGCGCTCGCGCCTCCCGTAGACCCGGGGACTGTCGTTCAAGCGCATGATCTTCTACATACGACCATGCGGAGGCGAAGGATGATGATGTGGTGTATTCCATGGCGTTCGTTCCCATTACCTACTGTGTTCCGGCGTACAGGGCGTGTCCAGTGTATCGTACGCCGGAAGCATCACTGACGTTCCTTGACTTTGGCGATCAGCTGCCAGATTTCCTCGCCGACATCAATACCACGCGGGCAGTGGCGCGAGCAGGCGCGTACCGACTGGCAGGCCGCGATGCCATCCGCGGTGTCGATGGCGTCCATGCGCGCCTCGGCAGCGGTATCGCGTGAATCGTTGATGAAGCGTGAGGCGGCGATGAGGGCCGCCGGCCCGATGAACGCCTCGCCGCCGGCGAACACCGGGCAGCTTCCCTCGCATACGCCGCAGGCGATGCAATTGCTCAGCGTCTCGTACGCGGCGAGCTGCTCGGGCCGTTGGAGGTATTCGAACACGTCGATCTTGCCGTCCTTCGTGGTGGCGAGCCGGCCGTCTGCCTGAAGATACGGCTTGAGACGCTTGATCTGCTCGAGCATCGGGTCGATGTCGGCGATCAGGTCACGCTGGACCGGAAACCCGGGCAACGCCGACAGCTCGATGACAAGGAGGGCGTTGGTGTCACCATCCGGTGCGCTGTCGCCGGATTCGTCGATTGTGGCTCCCGTGGTTTTGCGGAACCCATCGGCGTCCGTCGTGCCTTGCGCGGCTTGGCTGACGGCCCAGTCCTTGACTTTCGCCGTGCACAGCAGTGTCGGGGTGCCATTGATGGCCACGGCGTCCGAACCGCACATGCCATGCCCGCAGGAGTAGCGGAACGCGAGGCTCGGGTCCTGCGTGCGTTTGATGTCGAGCAGACAATCCAGCACTGTGGTGTCCGGCAGAACCGAAAGCGCGTACTCCTGGATCCACTGTTTGCCGCGCGGACGCCTGCGCGCCGTCCCCGAGCCGAAGGGTGATCCCTGTTTCGCGAACGGGCTGCCGGAGCGGGCATGGTCGCGTTCGGGGCGCGGGGTGAAACGATGCACCCGCAGTGTCACCCGGACACGGGTCCCGTCATTTCCATTCATTGCCAGCCTCCTGTTGTCAAAACCGAATATAGTGTGCCACGAGCGGTGCCCGATTAGTATTCGCGCGTCTGCGGGGGCATATCGACGATATGCACCGGCTGCCAGGTGACCGTGCCGGCGCTGCCGACCATGGAGTGGGCGAGGTAATGCTCGTCATCACGGTCCGGGAAATCGGTGCGTTTGAGCGATCCGCGGGATTCATGCCGTGCGTCCGTGGCATGCAGCATCGCCTTGGCGAGCTCCAGCAGATGCCTGACTTCCCAGATTGCGGTGATTTCCTGGTTGAACGTGGGCGAATCGGTATGCGCATGGAGTGCTCGCGCCCGTCCGGTGAAATCGTTGCCGACTAGGCGCAACGCCTCGGCGATGCTCTCATGGCTGCAACGTACGGCGAGGGCGCGTTCCATCGCCGTACCGAGATCCGCCAGCAGCCGGTAAGCGTTGTCGTCTTGCACTTGCGGCGCAGCTTCGCTGTCGGCATCTTGAACGGCCGCTTTGCCCGGCTTGAGCAGGGCGTCCAGCTCGCTGCGGCGCTTGCGCGCGGTGTCCTCGACAATGTCAAGCGGCTGGTCCGTCGAGTCCTCTTCCATGGTGTACGCCGCAGTATCGGCCCGGCCGGTCACAGCGGGGGAGCTGGCGATGCGCGTTGCCAGGGCGGCACCCGCACGTTGCCCGAACAGGCATGCGTCCAGCAGGGAGTTGCCGCCGAGACGGTTCGCGCCGTGGACGCTCACGCAGGAGCATTCGCCGGCCGCATACAGGCCGGCGACCGTGTGGCGTTCGCCGTCCGTCCACGTGTAGACCTCGCCGTCTGTGGTGATGGGCACGCCGCCCATCGTATAGTGTGCGGTCGGTTTGACCGGCACGAAGTCCTTGGTCGGGTCGATACCGGCATAATCCTCGATGGTTTCCACGACCTGGGGAAGCACCGCGTGCATATGGTCAGGGTCGATGCCGGTCATATCCAGCCAGACGCAATCGTGCGGGCCTTGCGGATCCTTCGGGTCGGCGACGCCCCGGCCGGCGTCGATTTCGGCCATGATCGAGCGGCTGACCACATCGCGGGCCGCGAGATCGGCGTGCCCGGGTGCGTAGCGTTGCATGAACGCCTCGCCATCGCTGTTGCGCAGGACGCCTCCTTCGGCACGCGCCGCCTCGGAAATGAGGATTCCCGTGTGGGCAAGCCCGGTGGGATGGAACTGCACGAATTCGCTGTCCTCAAGCTGCAGCCCGGCCTCAAGGGTGAGCGCCATGCCGTCGCCGGTCAGATCCCACGAGTTCGACGTGGTGTGGAACAGCCGCCCGGCGCCTCCCGTAGCGAGCAGCACGTTGCGGGCGTGCAGGGCGTGCATCTTGCCGGTGTGCGTGTCATAGGCGACGACACCCTCCACACGCTCACGGCGGTCGTCAAGCACGAGGTCGGTGACGTACCATTCCTCGGCGAACTCGACGCCCTGCGCGATGCACTGCTGCCACAGGGTATGCAGAATCTGGTGGCCGATACGGTCCGCCGCATAGGCGGCGCGGGGGACCGGCTGCTGGCCGAACCGCGCGGTATGGCCTCCGAACTTGCGTTGCGCGATATGGCCGTCGGCGGTGCGGGAGAAGGCGACCCCGGAGCGTTCAAGATTGATGACGGTGACTGGGGCCTCCTGGGCGAGCAGCTGCGCCGCATCCTGGTCGACCAGCCAGTCGCCGCCCTTGACCGTGTCGTAATAATGCCAGTGCCAGTCGTCCTCGGACACGTTGCCCAGGCTGGCCGCGATACCGCCTTCCGCGGAACCGGTGTGCGAGCGCAGCGGCTGCAGTTTGGAGACCACCAGGATCTTCGGCGCCTGCCCGGCCTGCGCCATCGCCGAGATATGCTCCGAACGCAGCAATCCGAGCGCGGCGGACAAGCCAGCCGCACCGGCACCGACAATCAGGGCATCGTACATCTGTTCCACATGTTTCGGACTCATACCCTCGATTCTCGCACAAGGCAGGACGAAGCGCCCCGCAGCCTTGGGGACGGGGGCGAGTCGGCGACTCGCAGGACGGATAATAACGGTATGGGCCAATCGTTCAATGACCAGGTGTATGAGATCGTCAAACGGATTCCCGCGGGGTGCGTCGCCACGTACGGGCAGATTGCCGCGCTCGTCGGCAAGCCGCGCAATGCGCGCATGGTCGGGTATGCGCTGCACTCGAACCCCGAGCCGGGGGTGATTCCCTGCCATCGTGTCGTGTTCCGGGACGGCTCTCTCGCCCCGGGTTTCGCGTTCGGCGGGCCGGACCGGCAGCGGGCGCTGCTCGAGAGCGAAGGCGTGGCGTTCACTGATCCCCAGGCGCAAGGCAATGCCGGTGCGGACGGCCCGCGGGTCGATCTGAGCCGCTGCCAGTGGCAAGCATGAATCCACCGTCTGAACGGATGACCACGCCGTCAAGCTCCATCATGCCCAACGTGGCGAGCAGTTCCTGTACGGTCGGTGCCGCCGCGCCATCGCGAAGCAATGCGCGGTGAAGATCTTCCAGGCCGGCCGGACGGCGTGCCGCCATGCCGCCCAATACGGAGAACACGCGTTCCTGCAACCCGTCCGATGCGTGAGGCGCCGGTACGCCGGCCGATTGCGGGGAGCTGCTGGGCTTGGCCGGCCCGGTATCCGCGTGGGCTGGGGTATGCGGGCTATGGCAGATGCCGTCCACGGTCTCGCAACTGGCAAGGAGCTGGGCCTTCCCGTCGGCGATGAGCCGGTTGCACCCGCTGTTGCCGGGAGTCGTGATGTCGCCTGGGGCTGCGTAGATTTCCCGATTGATTTCCCCGGCCCACGTCGCCGTGTTCAATGCGCCGGAGCGCCGGCGGGCCTGGGCGATGACCACGGTGGACGCCAGTGCCGCGATGATGCGGTTGCGTAGCAGGAACCGGTGGGCTTGCGGGATGGTGCCGGGGAATGACTCGCTGAGCAATACGCCGTCGTTGCCGATGATGGCGTCGAACAGCAGCTGGTTGCTGCGCGGCCCGATATGCGTCAGCCCTCCCGCGAAGACGGCGATGGTCGGTCCTGCCGCCATCCCCACCCGTTCGCGGGCCCGGATCGCACCCCAATGCGCGGCGGCATCGGCGCCCATCGCACCGCCGGACACCACGGCATGCCCGTCGGCTGCTGCGCGGCGTGCCAGGCTATGCGCGACTGTACGGCCGTATTCGTTGACCCCGCGCGAACCGACAATCGCCAGCGGCTTGTCGCAGGCACGCAATGCGGCAAGACGCCCCATACCCCACAGGCACAAGGGGGCCGCCCAGTTCCTGCGAATCGGCAGGTCATCGATCTGAACCGGCCACCACGGGCTGTCCGGACCGATGATCCAGAAGCGGCCATGCCGCGTGGCTTCATCCACAAGCGCCTGTGCGAGCGCGGATGGCATCGGGACACCATCGTCGTTATCCTGCCGCCACGGTGTCTGCTCGTACGATATTCCAGCGATACCGAGCTGTTCAAACAGCTTGCCGAGCCGGGACTGCCATCCCGCCAGTGATGTACGGAATGTCGACATCGCACGCCCGTCCACGCGGCAGCCCCACCGGGCGGTCCCCGCCGCGAACCAGGATTCCAACTGCCGGTTCGCCGCGCCGTGCAACCCGTGCCGGGCATGTACCGACCATGGGGCGCTGCAATGGAGGGCCGACAATACGCTCCAGGCGTCCGGCGCGCCTTTGAGCGTCGCGAACATCAAGGCGTCCGCGCTATCCACGACGAAAGTCAGTGCCGCCCGCGCAAGGGTGTCGTCACCGGGTTGCCGATATTGGTCTGTTGCATTCATGGTGGTCCTTTCATTGCTCATGCATCTGTGGAAGGCAGGTGGGGCGGAACGCCGGGGAACGCCGCCGGGGAGTCCGCCTCTAAGCCATCCGTGTCCTCAGGGCGATGCCTTGCGCCATATCCTGCCTGTCAGGCGATGTTCCGCCACGCATGTCTGCAAGCGTCCATGCCAGGCGCATGGCACGGTCGGCTCCCCGCAGGCTCAACCTGCCGGAGTCCAGAGCCCGGTTGACCAGTTCGACGGCCTGCCTGGACGTGTTGGCCCGCAGCCATGCGCCATCGGCCTGGGCATTGCAGGACCATCCCTGCGCGCGGAAACGTTCCGCCGCGCAATCGCGGGCCTGTGCGACCTCCTGCCGCATCGCCGCACTGTCCTTGGCGCATTGCGGCATGTCACCGGCGACGATTCCGCTGATGGGAGGGACCTCCACCTGGATGTCGATACGGTCGAGAATCGGGCCGGACAGTCTTGAGAAATACCGGATCCGGTCACGTTCCCTGCACGTGCAGCGCTCGCCGTCACCATAGGCATAGCCGCACGGGCATGGGTTCGCCGCCATGACCAGCTGGAATCGTGCCGGATACCAGGCGGTGCCTTTGGCCCGGGACAAGGCGATACATCCGGATTCCAGCGGCTCGCGCAGTGTTTGCAGGGCGCGGGCGGCGAATTCCGGCGCTTCGTCCATGAACAGGATGCCGTGATGCGCACGCGTAATGGCACCAGGTGTCGCGATGCCGCTGCCCCCGCCGACGAGCGCGGCGGCCGAGGCGCTGTGGTGCGGGGCCTCGTACGGTGGAATATCGCTGATACCGAAGCGCGGCAGTGTGCCGCACAGCGAGCGCACGGACGCGACCTCGAGCTGTTCAGCCTCGCCGAGCGGCCTCATGATGCCGGGAATCCGGGAAGCCAGCATGGTCTTGCCCGCTCCCGGAGGCCCTACGAGCAGGGCATGATGCCCGCCTGCCGCCGCGACCTGGAGCGCCCACTTTGTATCATCCTGCCCGATGACTTCGGCCATATCCCCGATCGCGGGCGCCTCCACCGCCTGTCCGTCGCCGTCGGAGACATCCTGCGTCTCACCGAGCGTGTAGGTCGCCTCGCCTCCCAGCAACTCGATGAGCTCGCCGACATGGCGTACGCCGGTCACCGCGATATCCGGCACAAGCCCGGCTTCCTCGACATTCGCCTCGGGGACGATGATGCGTGCCATGCCGCGCGCCTTGGCGTGCAAGGCGGCGGGAAGCACGCCGGGCACAGGCAGGACACTGCCGTCAAGGTTGACTTCACCGAGTACCACGGTCCGTGCGAGCAGGTCGGTGCTGATCCGCCCCGCCGCCCCGAGTACGCTCGCCGCGATCGCCAGATCGTGCGATGATCCGCGTTTGGGCATGGAGGCGGGGGAGAGGTTCACGGTCACTCTGGTCTGCGGCCAGCTGAAGCCCGCGGCCTGGCACGCGGATTTGACCCGTTCGCGGGCTTCGCTCAGCGACGCATCAGGCAACCCGATGATGGAGAAATACGGCAATCCTTGGGACACGAATGCCTGCATATGCACGGTGAAGGCACGCAGCCCCAGGAACCCGACGGATGAGGCGCTGCCGATCCGCACCATCAGAACGCTCCGGGGATATGCCGTACCTTGATGTCGCCGCCGCCGATCTCGATGCTCATGACATCGAAACGGATCGCGTGGTAATACGGCCGGTTGTCCTGATGCTCGTTGAGCCACAGGCGGGCGGTCTTGTGCAATGCCGCCTGTTTGCCGACGTGCACGGCTTCCTGCGGGCTGCCGAAGCGCGATGACCTTCTCGTTTTCACTTCGACGAATACGAGGGTCAAGTCGTCGGCGAGCATGATCAGGTCGATCTCACCGTACCGTGTGCGCCAGTTGGCGGCGATAAGGTGCCAGTCGCGGGCGATCAGCGTGTATGCGGCGTACTGTTCACCCGCGGCTCCCAGCGCCTTCGTCGAAGTGGACGGCTCGAGCAGGGTGGTGCGCATCCGCGCGAGCATGTCGGCGGCCTGCCCATGAGCCTGTGGATAGCTGCATGATGATATCTGGTTGTTGTGGTCCATGCGGCTATTGCACCATGCGGTGCTGCGGGAGCGCCAGCCCGACGGGACAATGTGGTCAGAAGATGACAGGGCCCGGCATGCCGCGGGTTTGCCCTGTCATCGTGTTCATCGTCATCGCGTTCATCTATCGACCAGCCCGGTCAGATCGGCGAGGTCGAGTTCGAAGCTCACACCGCGTTCCTCGTGATGCGGCTGGTCGACGGTATGCGTCATGGCGTGGCGTACGAATTCCCCGGCGATACGCGCGGATTCGGCCAGCGTACGCCCCGCCATGATCGCGCCGCACAATGCCGAGGCATACGCGTCGCCGGTGCCGTGCGTCATATAGGGCAGCTTGTCATGGACGAGCTCGCACGCGCCGTCCACGCCGGTCGAGGCGCTGGCCACATAATTGCGCAGCTTGCCATCCCCGCGGTCGATGCCCTTGAGCACCACGTTGCGCGCGCCAAGGGACAGGAGCGCATCGAGCACGTCGTCGACTTGCCGCCGTTCGAGGTTCTGCCCGGGGTAATCCCGTCCGATGAGGATACTCGCCTCGGTCATGTTCGGCATGAGCACGTCGGCGCCGTCGACGAGCTCGCCCATGGCTCGGCAGAGGTCATCGGTGTACGTGGCGTACAATTCGCCGCCGTCGCCCATCACCGGGTCGACCAGCCTCAAGGCGCGCGGATAGTCGCGGTACAGCCGCTTGATGATCGCCACCTGGGCGGCGGAACCGAGGAACCCGCTGTACACGCCGTCGAGGTCGACGTTCTCCTGCTTCCACGCATCCAGGTAGCCGTCCAGGATATCGGTCGTGTCATGCATGGTGAACACCCCGTACCTCGTATGCGCGGAGAACAGGGCGGTCGGCACGGGGCACACGTCGCATCCCGCGGCGGACAGGATCGGGATCGCGGCGGTCAGGGAGCACTTGCCGTAGCCACACATGTCATGCACCGCCGCCACGCGGGGAATATACCGGGGGTCACGATGGTAGAGCGTCACATCTCGGGTCATTGGACAGCCTTTCTGCGTGCCGGCATGGCGGCCGCGTCGCCAACGACTGTAGTATGCGGTCTTGTCCTGACCTGGAGGCGTGATGACGATGCCGCAGGGCGAAAGAGGCCCCAGTATCGCAGCTTTCCCGGCGTGTCGGCTGGTTCCGGCAAGATTCCACGATTCGGCGCATGCCGTAAATCCTGTGATTCCAAGCGCCATGAAGCGGTTATAGCTAAGCACGATAACAACGCCCTTGCAGTGCTTGCACAGGTGTCCTAATCTCTCAATCAACACCTCAACGAACCGGTTGCACAACAGGGGCGTGAGGGCAAGACGGAAAGACAATCACACCACCAACCCAAGGAGCACATCATGGCTGAGAAGAACAACCATTACCGTTTCGAGACCCTCCAGCTGCACGTCGGCCAGGAAGAGGCGGATCCCGCCACCGATTCCCGCGCGGTCCCGATCTACGCCACTACGAGCTACGTCTTCCATAACTTCGATCATGCAGAGGCCCGCTTCGGCCTCCAGGACCCGGGCAACATCTACGGCCGCCTGACCAACACCACCGAGGGTGTGTTCGAGGACCGCATCGCAGCGCTCGAAGGCGGCACCGCCGGCCTCGCCGTCGCATCCGGTGCAGCAGCCGTCGAATACGCGGTGCGCAACATCACGCAGACCGGCGACCATATCGTGGCTTCCAAGCACATCTACGGCGGCACCTTCAACCTGCTGCGCCACACGCTTCCGCGTGACGGCGTGAACACCACCTTCGTCGAGCCGAGCGACCCGAAGAACTTCGAGGACGCCATCCAGGACAACACGAAGCTCGTCTACATCGAGACCTTCGGCAACCCGAACGCCGACCTGGCCGACATCGAGGCCATCGCCGACATCGCCCACAAGCACAACCTGCCGCTCGTCGTCGACAACACCTTCGCCACCCCGTACCTGTTCCGTCCGCTGGAGCACGGCGCCGACATCGTGGTGGAATCCGCCACGAAGTTCATCGGCGGCCACGGCACCACCCTGGGCGGTGTGATCGTCGAAGGCGGCAAGTTCGATTGGGCCGCGGTTCCGGGCAAGTTCCCGACCCTGACCGAGCCGGATCCCTCCTACCACAACCTCAACTTCTATGAGGCCCTCGGCCCCGTGGCCTTCGTGACCCGCGCCCGCGCCATCCTGCTGCGCGACACCGGCGCCACGCTCTCTCCGTTCGCCGCGTTCCTGCTCCTGCAGGGCACCGAGACGCTGTCCCTGCGCGTCGAGCGCCACGTACAGAACGCCCTGAAGGTCGTCGAATACCTGCAGACCGTGCCGGAAGTCGAGTCCGTGAGCCATCCGGCGGTCCCGGGACGCGCCGACCACGATCTGTACGCGAAGTACTTCCCGAACGGCGGCGGCTCCATCTTCACCTTCGACATCAAGGGTGGTAAGGACGCGGCACGCGTGTTCATCAACAACCTGCACCTGTTCTCGCTGCTCGCGAACGTCGGCGACGCCAAGTCCCTCGTCGTGCACCCGGCCTCCACCACCCACTCCCAGGAGTCCCCGGAGGAGCTTGAGGACCAGGGCATCCACCAGGGCACCATCCGCCTGTCCATTGGCCTCGAGAACATCGACGACATTATCGAGGACCTCGAGGGCGGCTTCAAGGCGCTGCGTGAGTCCGGTCTGGCCAAGTGACGCCAAGTAAGTACACTCAGGTGCAAGCATAGCCTTGTGCGATTGGTTGCGCGGGCGCGGCGAGTGATCGTCGCGCCCGCGTTTTTGTGATGTTGTAGTCGTGTCATCGCGGTGCGGCTGTCAAGCCATGATTGGCACGGCTTGACAGCCGGGTTTCCATGACGTTACACGTGAACTTGCGATTGGCGGGGTATCCGCGGATTGCGTTCTGAGCACAATGTCCTCGACACTATGGAATGTTGATGGTGGACTTCGCATGCCGTACACGTGCGCCATACACGTCCGCAACCGCGCCCGCGTGGCCGGTTCGCGTGACAACCGCACAGCATGACCCCATCGAATGAGAGAAAGAGCCGACCATGAAGAACAGCAGTCGTGCCTTCCTGCACCGGGCCGCAATCGCGGTCCTCGCCGCATCCGCGATGATGCTGTCGGGATGCTCATCGGGGCCGTCCGCGGGCGCGTCCGCCTCAGCGTCGTCGAGTGCCGGGAACATCGTCACCGTCAACAATGTGGAGCCCGCGGCGGGGCTCATCCCGAGCAATACCGACGACCTCGCCGGATGGAAGGTGGTCACGCAGCTGTACGAAGGTCTGGTCACCTTCGACGCCTCCGGCAAACTGGTCTACGCGGATGCCACGTCCATCACCCCGAACGCCGACGCCTCGGAATACACCATCAAACTGCGTTCGGGACTCGTCTTCTCCGACGGCGAGAAGATCACCGCCTCCACCTACGCGAAATCATGGTCCTTCGCGGCGAACGCGGCCAACGGGCAGCTGGGGGCCGCCATCTTCTCCACCATCAAGGGGTACGACGCGCTGCAAGACGAAAACGGCGACAAGAACGCCCAGCTGTCAGGTCTGAAGGTCGTCAACGACACCACGCTCGACGTCACGCTCGCCGCACCCGACTCCTCATTCCCGTACAAGGTCGGCGACGTGGCGTTCCTGCCGCTGCCGCAAAGCGCCTACAAGGACATCGACGCATTCGGCGAACACCCGGTCGGCAACGGCCCGTACAAGCTCGCATCCTGGTCGCATGACAAGGAAATCAAACTCGTGCCCAACCCCAAGTACACCGGTCCGCGCAAGGCGAAGAACAAGGGAGTGACCTACGAACTGTATACGAGCCTCGACGCCGCATACTCCGACCTGCTGGCAGGCAACCTCGACGTGTTGGATTCCATTCCGTCAAGCGCGCTGAAAACCTACAGCCAAGAACAGCTGCAAACCGTCAGCAAGGCAGGTCCGGGCTTCAAATCGTTCACGATACCACAGAATATGGCGCACTTCTCCGGCAAGGAAGGCAAGCTGCGCCGCGCCGCGATCGCCCATGCCGTCGACCGTGAGACGATCATCACGAAGGTCCTGTACGGAACCGCCACCAAGGCTACCGACTTCACTGCGCCGACCATCGCCGGATACAGCAAGATCCTCTCCGGCGCCTCCGTACTCGACTATGATGCGGCACAAGCCAAGAAACTTTGGAAACAGGCGGATGACATCAACCCGTGGGAAGGGACTTTCCGACTCGCCTACAGCGCGGACAGCGGCAACAAGCCGTGGATCGACGCGATTCGCAATTCCATCAGGAACGCCCTGGGCATCGACGCGCAACCGCTGATTTTCTCGACATCCAAGGAGCTGAGCACCGCGATCCACAACCGAACGGTCGGTGCCGCGTTCATCCAAGGCCTGCAATCTGATTATCCGCACCCCGAAGGGTACCTGGTACAGGCGTATGACTCCGCGTCTGCGGACGGCAAGGGCCTGAACAACGGCGATTACAAGAGCGCCGCATTCGACGCGCTGATCGACCAGGCTGCGCGCCAGACCACGCTCGACGGGGCGATCGGTTACTATCACAAGGCTGAGGAACTGCTGTTCGAGGACCTTCCGGTGATCCCGCTGTGGTATACGAATGTGACGGCAGGCGCCGGCAAGCAAGTCGGTTCGCTGTCCTTCAACTACATGGGGCTACCGGACTATTACAAGCTGACGGTCAAAAGCTGAGCCGCGGGGCTCACGCGATATGGACGTGGGGACCGATCGCGGGCCCGGCATACGTAAGATATTGGCCTGACGCACCCGCATTCGGGTGCGTCAGGATCGATTGTTCAGGAAGAGAGGGAATATGGCCGCACAAGCCAAAGCAAAATTCCAGGCAAGTATGATTCCGCTGATCGCCATCATGACCGCGCTGACCACGGTGCTGACCATGCTGGTGAAGCTGCCGACGCCGACACGAGGGTATCTCAACCTGTCCGACGCGATAATCTTCTTCTCCGCCTACGCGTTCGGCCCGTGGGTCGGCGGCGTGATCGGCGGACTGGGGCCGGCGCTGTCGGACCTGCTGTCCGGTTATCCGCAGTGGGCGGCGTTCACCTTCGTCATCGACGGGCTGCAAGCCGTGCTCGTCGGGCTGATTGTGCGTAAGTTCCGTCCGGCCGATATGATTGTCGGCTCAGTCATCGCCGGCGTGTGGAAGGTGCTCGGATACCTCATCGCCGGAGGCATCCTGTCCGGCTGGGGCCCGGCCTTGGGTGAGGTCCTGGGCAACACCGGGCAGATGGTTGTCGGCCTGGTCATCGCCTACGCCCTGTTCGCCGCGGTCCGCAAGGCCTATCCGCCGCTGGTGCGCATGGGCAATCTGGGTGTTAAGCCCGCCGTTGCGATTCCTGAGGACAAGGCAGAGGCATCCGCTGACACCGGCAACGGCGCAACCACCGGTGCCAAGACCGGTAGCGATGCCGCAGAACAGACCGAAACGTCGGGTTCCGGCCATCCGACGGGCAGCGTCAACTGAAGCACGCTGACGGCGACAACGGCATAGGCAATCGAACGACCTGATATGAGCGACGCCCCGATCATCACGGCGAACCACCTCAGCTGGTGGTATACCCCACAGACCGACGACGGTGAACCGGTCAAGGCATTGAACGAGCTGGATTTCTCAGTCCCGTCCGGATCATTCACCGGTATCATCGGCCCGACCGGGGCAGGCAAATCCACGCTGTGCATGGCGCTTGCCGGCATCATCCCGGATCCGGACGAGGGGACCATGCGCGGCACGATGACCGTCGCCGGGCGCAACACCGCCGAATGCAGCATCGCCGAACTGTCAAGCGATGTCGGATACGTCCAGCAGGACCCGGAATCCCAGCTGTTCTGCGCCAGTGTGGAAGACGAACTCGCCTTCCCGATGGAAAGCCGCGGTGTCGATTCCGGCCGTATGGACGAACGCATCGACGGGTTGCTGCACCTGGTCGGCATGGACGGATACCGCCGGCGTGTGCCGACAAGCCTGTCAGGCGGGCAGATGCAACGGGTGGCGATCGCCGCGGCGTTGGCCTGCCATCCGCGCATTCTGGTGCTCGACGAGCCGACGGCGGCGCTCGACCCGGAAGGCACCCGAGAAGTGTTCCGCGCGCTTGACACGATCCGCGCAACCCGTGGATTGACGATCGTCATGGCCCAGCAGGACACGGACGGGCTTGCCCGGTACGCCGACCACATCATGCTGCTGGATTCGGGCAGCATCGCCGCACTCGGCGATACCACGCTATTCACAACGCATCGGGACAAGCTGGTCGAGCTGGGGATCGCCCTGCCCGGGCGCGAACCCGGCCCGCCGGCAATCGCCACCGCCCCGGTCCCGCGGACGGGGGACCGGCAGCCCGCGATCAGCTTCGAACACGTCACCTACCGGTACCCCGAAGGCGGCAACGGTTCCGCCGCCCTCGACGACGTGAGCCTGACCATCGACCGGGGCGCGTTCGTCGGCCTGATCGGGCGCAACGGCTCAGGCAAAACCACCCTCGCCCGTCATCTCAACGGCATGTTGCGACCCAGTGCCGGCACCGTCACTGTCGACGGGCTGCATGTGGGCGGCCGCCGCGTCGGCGAGATGGCCTCCCATGTCGGATACGCGTTCCAAAACCCCGACCATCAGATCTTCTGCTCCACCACGCGCGAGGAAATCGCCTTCGGCCCGTTGTGTCTCGGTGTGCCGCGCGAGGAAATCAGCCGCCGTGTCGACCGGCTGCTCAACCGCTTCGGCCTCGAGGACGTCGCAGGACAATCTCCGGCGACCTTGGGCTACGGTCAACGCCGTCTGGTCGCCTTCGCGTCCGTCCTGGCCATGGACACGCCGATCCTCGTGCTGGACGAACCGACCGCCGGGCTGGACCGCCGCCTGTCCGGCATGATGCTCGACGCCGCGTCGGAACGCAACCGGCAAGGCGCCACCATGGTGATGATCAGCCACGACATGCGTACGGTGCGCGAACGCTGCACCTATCTCATCGAACTCGAGGACGGGCACGTGCGTGCCGCCGGGCCGATTGAGTCGCAGGAACACACGCAGCAGGAACACGGACAGCTGGAACACGGGCTGCCGGAACCCTGCGAACATGGGGAGGGCCGCTGATGGACGCCGACCTGTACGTTCCCGGCGACGGCTGGCTGCACCGCGTCGACCCGCGCGTCAAATTCCTCATCTCGCTCGTCCTGCTTGTCCTGTGCCTGGTGTGGCGCAGCTGGCCGTTCATCCTCGGCGTGTTGGTCCTTGAGCATCTCATACTCCTCACCGACCATATTCCGTGGAAGAACATCGCATGGGTGTGGCGCATTCTCTCCGTCATCATCGCGCTGATCGTGGTGCTGTGGCCGATATTCGACCGTTCCGGCACGCATGTATTCGCGGACTGGGGGTGGCTGCGGCTGACGGAAGAGAACCTGCTCATGGCCGCGGTGATGGGCCTGCGCATTCCGGCGCTCGGCTTCGCCTGCTTCCTGACCTTGTTCACCACCAGTCAGGCGAAGCTCATCCGCGGCGCGGTCGCTTTGGGCATGCCGTACAGCGCCGGTCTGACGCTGGCGACCGCGTTGCGGTATATCCCGGTTTTCGCACGGATTGTTACCCAGGTGCGTGACGCCCAACGCGCACGCGGGCTTGATTTGTCCGGTGAAGGCGCACGGATGCGAGGCATCCGCAACCCGTTCGCGCTGATGCTGGCACGGGCGCGCGCATGGGTTCCCGTGATCGTCGCCGTCCTGATCCGCGCCTACCGGATGAGCCGGAGCGTCGGCTGGGCCATGGAGTCGCGCGGCCTGGGCCTGCCCGGCGTCAAGCGCTCCTACCGGGTGCGGCTGGCGATGCGGCCGGCGGACTGGGCGATCCTCGCGGCGACCATCGTGTTCACCGTCCTTGCGATCGCCGCGATGGTCGCGCTGTAGGCCGCAAGTACCACCCGATGGTGCGTCCCCGGTCCCATGCCCCGGCGTGCCGTCAACATGCTCGGGGATTCCACCGATGCCGTCATTCTCGGGGATGATACCCCATCGGACGCGTTTTCCATCTCGCGCATGATGGGTTTCCCCTCCTCGTTTCGGTACATTGAGGATATGCGTCCAGGAAAGGTTCCGGACGAACGAGTGGAGGGAAGATCCATGACAACCCCGAATCCCATAGCCGTCGAAGCTGTCGACCTGGTGAAGATCTACGGTACCGGCGAGAACGCGGTCCACGCGCTGCGCCACGTCAACGTCGCATTCGAACGAGGGAAGTTCACCGCGATCATGGGCCCGTCCGGTTCCGGAAAGTCCACGCTCATGCACACCCTCGCCGGCCTCGATTCCGCCACCAGCGGCCATATCCTGCTGGACGGCGCCGATATCACGACGATGAACGACAAGCAGTTGACCCTGCTGCGCCGGCACAAGATCGGGTTCATCTTCCAAAGCTTCAACCTGCTGCCGATGTTCACCGCCGAACAGAACATCCTGATGCCGCTGACCTTGGCCGGCCAGAAGCCCGACCGTGAGTGGTTCGACATGCTTGTGGACACGCTGGGCCTTCGTGAGCGGCTCGGCCACCGCCCGAACGAGCTGTCTGGCGGACAGCAGCAGCGCGTCGCCATCGCGCGTGCGCTCATCGGCAAGCCGTCCGTCGTTTTCGCCGACGAGCCGACCGGTAATCTCGATTCCGTCTCCAGCGCCGAGGTGCTGAGCTTCCTCAAGCGTTCGGTCAAGGAACTGGGGCAGACCATCATCATGGTCACGCATGATGCGGTCGCCGCCTCCTATGCGGACCGCGCCATCGTGTTCGCGGACGGCCAGATCGTCGCCGATGTCGAGCACCCGAGCGCCGACCAGATGAGTGAACTGCTCATGCAGGAACGCCGCCGCGCCACCCTCAACCTGTCCGAAGGCGTGCCGCAGCCGCCCGTCGCCGCCGTGCCGGATGCCGGACTCAACCGCTGAACGAGAGACACGAGACAAGCAAGGACACTCCCATGTGGTCGATCACGATCAAAATGATGAAAAAGAACATGAAGATGCTGATTCCCGCCGGAATCGCCATTCTCATCGGCACGGCGTTCATCGCCTGCACCTTCCTGTTCGGCAATACACTCAACGACACCCTGCACAACCAGCTGACCGCCCAGTATGCGCAGGCGAACTACATCATCCAAAACACGTCGGCGATGAGCGGCTCGGGTCCGATGCCGACCGTCGGCGAGGCGAAGGCCGAACGTATCGCCTCCACTGACGGTGTGAAAGCCGGGTATATCGGGCAGAACGTACCCATCAACGCGGTGGCGGGCGAGAAAAGCGCCACGCTGCTCGCCATCAATGCGTCAAGCGATGACAGCCTGCTGCCGGTCACGATTGTCAGGGGCAGCCAGCCTGCGAATGATACGCAGATCGCCCTGCCAGCCAAGCTCGCCGACCAGCTGTCGGTGAAGATCGGCGACCGCGTATCCGTCGCCGCGAACTATGGCTCGGGCTTGGGCGGTGACGATACGGTCGAGCTGACGGTGAGCGGTTTCACCGAAGACACCAACGGCGCGTTCGGTTCCTATGGCGGCGCTGCGGTGATCAGCGACAAGACCATGGCGAAACTCCAGGGCGCGGACAGTTTCTCCGACCTCATGTTCTCGGGCATGACCCTCAAGGTCGACGAATCGAAGGCCGATACCGCAGTCCGCACAATCAGGAAGCTGCTTCCCGAAGGCTTCAGCATCGAAACCCGGCAGAAGGCGGGGGATGAAGCGCTCAAGTCGCTCAGCCAGTCCGGCACCAACGCCGTCACCGTGTTCCTCATGTGCTTCGGCATCCTCGCGATGTTCGTGGCCGCGCTCGTCATCGCCAACACCTTCCAGGTGCTGGTCGCCCAACGCCGCCGTACCTTGGCGCTGCTGCGCACCATCGGAGCGCAGAAGGGGCAGCTGTACCGTTCCGTCATCGCCGAAGCGGGTATCCTCGGCCTGGTCTCCTCCGTGCTGGGCATTGCGTTCGGCGCCGCGCTCATGGCGATTGTCATCCATAGCCATGCGCTTACGAGCCTGGGCATGACCGGCGGTCTGGTGTTCACCTGGCAGGTCTTCGTCATCCCGCTCGCGTTCGGCGTGGTCATGACCATGCTCGCCTCGATCGGCTCGGCGCGTTCAGCCACGCGGGTCACCCCGTTGGAAGCGTTGCGGCCCATCGAAATCAGCGACAACAAGCGTGCAGGCCTTGCACGGGGCGTCATCGGCTTCCTGCTGATCGTGCTTGGCACGGTGCTCACCGTCGGCGCGGTGACGATGCTCCGCTCGTCGCTGTCGTCCTCGGATCTCAACGACAGGTATTCGACGATGCTGCTGTCCGCGATCGCCGGCTGCGCCCTGATTTTCATCGGCTTGGTGGTCACCGCCGCTTTCTGGATGCCGCTGCTCATGCGCCTCGGCGGGGCGTTCGCCGCGCTGTTCGGGCCTTCCGCGAAAATCGCGCACGCCAACATCCAGAAGAACCCCAGGCGTGTCGCCTCCACTGGTGTCGCGTTGCTCATCGGCGTGACACTCGTCTCGTGCATCGCAACGGGCGCGGCATGCGCCAAACAGACGATGAACAACACCCTTGACACGCACTACAGCGTCGATATGATCGCCAAAGGCAGCAGGCTCAGCCAGTCCACCGCCGACAAGATCGGCAAGATCGACGGCGTGACCTCGACACTGTACGCGCCGATCGCCCGTGGTTCCGTCGTCGTCGGCGGCGAGGACCGCAGCGCCACCCTGATCGGCGTGCCCGACACCGCAACCCTGTCGAAGGTGCTGCACGCCGACCTGAGCGGAGTCAGCCTCGACAATGGCAAGGCCCTGGCGCCAACGTACTCCGCAATCACCGGCAAGGTCCTGTCGTTCAAGAACGGCCAGGTGAGTTTCACCGCATCAAGCGGCGGCGGCGCCGACACGTCCGAAGCCCAATCGCTGACCTTCGATGTCACCCAGAAGGACTACCGCAATGTCGACCCGGACGTGAGTGTCACCCTGTTCGTCAACGAATCCTATTTCACGGGAAATCAAGTGCAATCCGACGGGCACATCCTGCTCGCCGCCGTCGACACGTCCAAGGCGTCGGCCGTGGATATCCTCACCAAGGCGCAGACGGCGATCGGCGAAAGCGCAGGGGCGTCCCTGTCCGGCCCGATCGCGGAACGCGTCCAATGGAACCAGATCGTCGACACCATGCTCGCGCTCCTGGTCGCCCTGCTCGCGGTCGCCGTGCTCATCGCGCTGATCGGTGTGGCCAATACGCTCAGCCTGTCGGTGATCGAACGCACCCGCGAATCCGCTACCTTGCGCGCCATCGGCATGACCCGCGGCCAGCTGCGCTGGTCGCTGGCCGTCGAATCGCTGGTCATCTCGCTGGTCGCCGGTATCGCGGGCGAGATTCTCGGCATCGCCTTCGGCTGGGTCGGCTCCTACATGGTGCTCAGCCCGTATGGTACGACCGCGTTCATCAGTGATTGGAAGCTCGATCTGATTGTCCTGCTGGTCGCCGCGCTCGCCGCGCTGCTCGCCAGTGTCTTCCCCGCACGACGAGCGGTCAAGACGCCGCCGGTCGAGGCGCTCGCTGAAGCCTGATTTTCAGCGGCGTCCCGATGCCGGCGCCACTGGTAGGACCAGCCGGCGGATACGCTGTGGCCCGCCACTGCACAATGCAGTGGCGGGCCACAGCGTTTCCGCATACCCGAATGCGGCTCGGTGCGTCGCGCCTAGGGGCGGACCAGCCCGTTCTCGTAGGCGAACACGACCGCCTGCACCCGGTCGCGCGCATTGATCTTCGCCAGGATATGCGCCACATGCGTTTTCACGGTCGGCAGGCTGATGAACAGTTTGTCGGCGATCTCCTGATTGCTCAGCCCGTGCGCGATTTCGATGAGCACCTCGCGCTCGCGCTCGGTCAATTCAGCGAGTTCCGGATCGGTGTACTGCGTTCCCGAACCGTCGGAAACCCCCGGCTGCGGGGTGGGGGCGAGCTTGCCTTCGACCATGTTTTCGATCAGCCGCTTGGTCGCGGACGGGGCGATGATCGCGTTGCCCTGGTACACGGTACGGATGGAGGCCAACAGGGTCTCCGGCTCGGTGTCCTTGAGCAGGAAGCCCGACGCGCCCGCATTGATGGCGGACATCACATACTCGTCCAGATCGAAGGTCGTCAGGATGATGACACGGGTGACATGCCCGGTGCCGTCGTCACCCGTTCGCGGCGAACCGGATTCCATGCCGGTGATTCGGCGGGTCGCCTCGATCCCGTCCATGCCGGGCATGCGCACGTCCATGAGCACGACATCAGGATGCAGCTCTTGCGCGAACCCGACAGCCTGGTCGCCGTCGCCGGCCTGCCCGACCACCTCCATGTCCGCCTGGGAGCCGATGACCATGGCGAACCCCGCGCGGACGAGTTCCTGATCGTCGGCGATGACCACACGGATGTGTTGTTGTTGATTCATGGTCTCCACTGTATCCGGTGACGGGGGCGCTCGCCAGATGCGGTCCCATATCGTGCGCGTATGCGTTCGCGGGACGGACAGCGACTGCAGCGACGAACCCCGATGTACCCGACTGTTGGAATACTGGTACGGATGAGAGGCCGGCCATGGCGGCTGTGCGCAGCGCCCTGATGCCGGACCGCGCGCCCGGGCGCAGGCCCCGACGGTGTTGCCCGCCGCGGCGGGAGAGGTCGCTTGAAGAGAGCACAAGGAGTGGTGAGCGGTGAAGTATACAGCCGGCGCATGGAAAAGGGCGGTCGGTATCGCGATCGCGGTGGTGCTCGCCTGCACCTTCGTCATCGTCAGGACCTACGCCGATTTGCACCCTTCCGCGAACATGACGTATCGGAGCGCCGACTACCAGGTGGAAGTCCAGCGCAACGGCGATCTGAAAATCCGTGAGCATATCGATGTGATGCTGAAGAAACGAAACAAGCCTTGGCGGCAACTGTACCAGCAGTATCGTCTTGATCCCGACCAACTCACCGCCATCACCGGGGTGAGCGTCACGGACACCACGACCGGCAAGACTTACACCCAGGCCGACCCGGTCGTGCCCGGCAGCCAGTCCGCATCACTGTGGGACTCCACGTATGCGGGACACTGGTATATCAAACGCGCCGGAGTCAGCACGCAGACGTATGACCCGGAGCGCGACAAGCCGGACGCCTCGGGCGGCTATTCGGACCGATATCCCACCATCGAGATCGGATGGAATATCCCCGTGACCGAGAACGCCGACAGCATGGGTTTCGACATCACCATGACCTTCGAAGGGGTTTGCACCGCCTACGACGATGTCGCCGCATTCCAGTGGGAGCCGATCGGCGCCACAAACAGCGTCCCGATCGGCGAGGTGACCGGCACGGTGACATTCCCCGATGGCGTCACGGCGAAGAATTCAAAGGCATGGCTGCACTTCGAGGGCGCGGACTCGCGGATTACGCGTGACAAGGATGGCACGGTGCGTTTCAATGCGAAGAATGTGAAGTCCGGCATGTACCTCGACGTGGTCGCCATGGTCGATATCTCCCAGATGAACGATGTCGCCCGCCAGGAGCTGGGTGAACACCGGGAGGGCCTGATCGCCTCGGAGCAAGCCAAGGCGGACAGCTGGGCGAGACACCGTGACGCCCAACGCCGGGAACTCGTCATGCGCACCTGTATTATCGCGGCCATCGGCGTCATCCTGTGTGTGGCCATGCTCGCATGTCTGCGCGGCAACATCCGCAAGACGTCGTTTCCCAAGGACACCGTATACCGCCGCGAACCGCCAGACCTGACGCCGAACAATGCCGCGCGGCTTAACGCGCTGATCGAGCACTGCACCTCTTCGCAGACGAATGCGCGCGCGTTGAGCGCCACCATGCTGTCGCTCGCTTCCAAGCATGCCATCAGGATCCTCCCGGGAGCCGCCGAATCGTATGACGGCATCGATGTATCCGGAGCGGATGGCGCCGCCGTGCTGTCGGGTGTCGGGCAGTCTCCGGCCCTCGAATACCGCGTGGACCGGTCCGGCGGGCGTGCGGCCGTCGCCGTCAAACCCGATGACGTGACCATCGTTATCGAACCCGGCTGTGATGAACCCGGCGGCCGCGCGGCGCTACACCTGTGCGACAGCGAGGGCGACCTGCTGGATTTCCTTGAAACGGTAGGGGAGCGTGGCAAGACACGGGTGTTCGACATGCGGCAGATGCGTTCCTTGATGAAGGATTGGGAACACGGCGCGAAAGAACAGCAGACCATGGTGGCGTTGCTTGAGGAGGAATTCACGAAGCTGAACCTCACCGTGCCCGCAGGCCGGGGGAGCATCATCGTCAGTATCGCCGCGTTTATCTACTTGGTGGCGGGTTGCGCATTGCTTGCGGACAGCCTGTTCTTGCAAGCGGTGACGATACTTCCGGTCGCGCTGTGTGTGGCCCTTTGCATGGGTCTGATGCGGTTCTCCGGTTTGAATGAGCACGGTCGTCAGCTGGCCTCACAGTTGGACGCTTTCAAGCGGTATCTCAACGATTTCAGCGATTTTACGGATCGTGGGACGACCGATCTCGCATTGTGGGACAGCTACCTGGTGTATGCCGCGGCGCTCGGCCTGTCCGAACGGGTGATGGCCCAACTTGCCCATGCGGTTCCCGAACTGGCCGACCCGCAATGGCTTGACGACCACGCGGACGGCACCTTGCTGTACTGGATGTACCGTCCGGCGATGCTGCCCAGCGCCGTCATCGCCGGCATCGCAGCCGGCGGCGGGTCCGGTGTCGCGGCATTCGCGTCGTCGTCTTTCGCGGATCTGGGTGCGCAGCTCAATGCCGGGTTCGTTGAAGTCCAGAGCGCGGTGCAGACCACGCTCGGCACTTCAGGTTCTGGGTCATCCGGCGGATTCGGCGGTGGCGGCGGGGGTGCCGGAGGCGGCAGTTTCGGCGGCAGGTAGCGCATCGGATACAGCCCCCGGGGTAACCGGGGCGAGTGGGGCGATATCCGCGCTGTGGTCGTGGTCTTCATCGCTGAACCCGGTTTTGCGTAGCACGCCGAGCAGCTCCCGCATGCGCGCCAATGCGGCACGCCCCTGTTCCCCGATCTGCCGGAACGCTTCGCAGACGGCTGCCGCATCCGGTTCGGTGCCCTCGCGCTCGGCGTCTTCGAACATGGCGAGTCCTTCATGCGTACGTGCGATTACGGATTGGAGGGTGTCGGTGACTTCGCTTTGGATATTCGCGCTGATCCGGTCGCGCTCCACGTTCGCGGCGAGCACCTGCTGCTGGCGCGCCTCCTCGTTGAGCGCCTGCTGGCGCGCCTGCAATACGAGCGCGTCATTGCCGCTCGTGCGCTTCCACAATGCAGAGATGATGGCGATCAAGCACAGGAGCGCGACGGTGATGAACACGGAGACCGTCTCGATCAGCGTGGTGCCGTTCGGGCGTTGCAGCCGTGTCAGGTCGGCGAGCATGGCCAGCAGGGAGGCATACCCCATGGCCCCGGAGAACACGCACAGCGTGCACAGGCATGTGGCGGTGCCGGCGGCGGCGACCGCACGGTTGGTGGAGCGCTTGTCGCCATAGAGGATTACGGCGCAGAGCACGCCAAGCGTCATGATGTTGACGAACAGGATGCACGGCATGACCAGCAGTTGAAGTACTGCGAAGATAAACGCGAAGATGGCGCTTGCCCGGGGAAAGCGACGTCGGAACATCCACGGCAGGATAACCAAAACCGTCACCGTCCAGATGATGGCCTGGCTGATGGCGTTGGTCTGGTTGCCGGTGAGCACGAATTCGAGGTTGTTGCCCACATTCACGCCGGACAGGCCGAAGAACGCGATGAGCATGAGGCCCGTCAGGATATCCGCGATGAGGTAATGCTGCTCCCACCATACGGACATGCGTTCGACCGCATTCCTCTTGCCGCCCGCCTTGTTTCCCGGCTTGGGCAGTGAGGGGCGATTGTCATGAAGACAACGGTTCACCAGACCCGTGATATGCGTTGGGGTCGGCAGGGCAGACGTGACTGTTTTGCTGTGCTGTATATCAGTTGCATGCGCGGGTACGTTGCCGGACTTGTTCCGGATTGCCGATTGGGCTGCATCCTGCATCGGCTCGCGGGCGGTCGGCATGCGGGTCGCCGGCGTCTCGGTCGCCGGTGTGGCGTTGACATTCGCCTGGTCTTCGGTGTCCCGGTACGGCACGCTCGCCAGGACCTCGAAGCCGCCGCTGAGCCTCGGCCCGGCCTGCACGCTGCCGTGGGCCATCGCGATCCGCTCGCTCATGCCTTGCAGGCCGAATCCCGGTTTGTGACCGTCCGCCGCCGCGCTGGCGCCCCGCCCGTCATCGGTGACGCGGACGGTCAAGCCGGTGCCTGACCACGCTTCTTCGATTTCCACATGCACATTGGGGCCGGCATATTTGCGCACATTGGTCAGCGCCTCCTGCACCATGCGGTACATCGCCGTGCTCGCGGTTTCGCTCAGCCGCGCCGGGTGCGGTTCCCCGACGATCCGATAGCTGATGTCCATATCGGCCGCGGAACGTCGCGCCTCGTCGATTAGCGCGGCGACATGCCGGTAGTCGGCGTGGTCGGGTTCGCCGAACACGCCGAGCAGACGGTGCATGTCCTCCATCGCGCGTTGCGACTCATGCTCGATCGTGTGCATGGTGTCCTTGGCGATCTGCGGATTCGAGGCGCCGGCGTATCTGCCGCCATCGGATTGCACGATGATGATCGACAGGGTGTGCGCGACCACATCATGCATATCGCGCGCGATGCGGGCGCGCTCCGCCAGCGCGGCGATCCGGCGCCGCTCCTGCTCGCCGGCCTTGAGGGATGCATTGCGCTCCCTCAGCGCGGCGATGGTGGCGTTGCGGGCGCGCTGCCAGTAGGCGAGGAACATCGCGGTGATAATGCACAGGGTGATCAGGATCAGGCCGCCTGTGAATGTCGAGAGGAAATTCTGCGCGCAGGTATGCGGGTCGCTGCCTTGGCACAACGTGACGGTGATCGGCGAGGTCGCGGTGCCGAACACCGGCCCGACGCTGGTGGAAACCGCGAGCGCGAGCGAGGCGAGGATGCCGAGGGCGAGTCCGAGACAGGCGAACAGGCGGCTTCGGCTTGGATTGCCGTACACGATGACGGCGTACAGGACGGTTAACGCGAACAGGTCCGCGGGCACCAGCGACGGCCCGATGATGAGCTGGGCGACCGAGACCGCGACGATCGCCCACGCGCTCGGCTCCGGACGCCACCGGCGTGTGGCTACGGGAATCAGCATGGCGATCTGCCACAGATTACATACCATCGCGGGGCAGGAGAACAGTACGCCGGGGGTGGAGCCGGTAGAGGCGGTCATCAACAGGAACAGCGCGGCGACCAGTATGGTCATGGCGGTATCGACCGCCAGTACGTGGCTTTTGGCCCATGAGGTCATCCGTGTCATCCAATGCATGTCATTCACCCTAGCGTCGGGCGGTCACCGCGGCCATCATGCGCGAGGATGAAAGTCGGGAAGAACGAAGCAAAGACAGGGAAAGGCAAGGTAAGGCCGGGGTGGCGCTATGGTGGGCATAACGGATTGATAGGCCGGATTCACGGCTGGGAGGTGTACGGTGACGGCGTTGGCGCAGTATTACGTTCCGGGGCGGTATATCGAAGATCATGCGATTGACGTGCCGCTGGACTGGCGGGGCGACACGCCCGGGCAATCAGTGTCGGGCGAGACGATCCGGCTGTTCTACCGGGTGGTGTGCGAAGCGGGTCGCGAGCATGAGGACTTGCCGCTGCTGCTGTTCCTGCAGGGCGGGCCGGGAGGTGCCGGTCCGCGCCCGATGGGCTATGACGGCGGGGACGCGTGGCTTGCCGAGGCGTTGAAGCATTTCCGGGTCGTGCTGCCTGACCAGCGTGGCACCGGGCGTTCCTCGCGTGTCGATTCGCATGCCATGTCCCGTATCGGGGACGCGCAGGCGCAGGCGGCATATCTCAAGCGTTTCCTCGCCGATTCGATTATCAGGGACTTCGAGCATCTGCGCCTGAGTGCGTTCGGCGGCCGCACGTGGGTCACGCTCGGGCAAAGCTACGGCGGCTTCCTGACCTTGAGCTACCTGTCCCTGTTCCCGCAAGGGCTTGCCGCATGCTTCACCAATGGCGGCATTCCGCATGTGCCGGCTGACCCGGACGACGTGTACGCGCACACCTTCCCGCGCATGGAATCGAAGACCATGCAGTATTACGCGCGCTACCCACAGGACCGCGAGCGTGTCGCCGCCGTGGCCGACCGGGTGGCCCAAGGGGGAGTGGCGTTGCCCAACGGCGACCCGCTGACCGTCGAACGTGTGCAGACCTTGGGCGGCGGGTTCGGTATGAAACCGAGTTTCGAACAGATCCACTGGCTATTCGACGAGGCCTTTGTCGACGGCGACGGTTCCGCGGATGCCTCATCCCCGCTGTCCGACGAATTCCTCACCCATGTGATGGACACGACCGCGTCCCGCCCCCTGTACTGGCCGCTCCAGGAGTTCATCTACGCGGACGGCGAGCTCGAGCATCCGGTCAACTGGGCCGCCCAACGCGCCTACGACGCCCGGCCGCAATTCTCCGTGTCCGCGCGGCCGTTGCTGTTCACCGGAGAGGCGATCTTCCCGTGGATGTTCCGGCAGGAGCGGGCGTTGCGCCCCTTCGCCGCCGCCATGGACATCCTCATGCAGGACACCCATTTCGGCAAGATCTACGATGCCGGCCAGCTCGAGCGCAACGAGGTGCCGTTGCAGGCGACCGTCTACGTGGACGACATGTACGTCGATTCGACACTTCAGCTTGATACCCTGTCCCGCGTCGGCAACAGCCATTACTGGACGACCAACGAGTACGAGCATGACGGATTGCGCACCGACCCCAGGGTCTTCGCCCGCGAATACGGGGAAGCGTTGGGGCGAGGTGATCTCGCCGGCGTCAAATGACGCGCCCGGCACCCTGTGCGATCGTTTCGGAACGCATACCATGGCCGGCATGGCGCCGGCGACAATCCAAGAAAGGAACCACCCAATGACCCAACAACTGAGCGACACCACCGTCGGATTCATCGGTTACGGCGCCATGGCGCAGGCCATGGCCCAAGGCTTCGTGGACGGGGGAGTCCTTGAAGGCTCACACATGCTCGCCTGCGCGGGACACTACGACAAGCTCGCGGACACCGCTGCCGCGCTCGGCGTACGGCCCATGCACAGCGCCACCGAAGTCGCGGCCGCCAGCGATATCGTCATCCTCGCCGTCAAACCGAACCTCATTGAACAGGTCGTCACGCCGATCAGGCACGAGCTGGCCAACAGCATCGTCGTATGCGTCGCCTGGGGGTGGACCTTCGACCAGCTCGAAGCCGTGCTCGAGGACCATACTCCGCACATCTCCATCATCCCCAACACGCCGATCGCGGTGGGCCAAGGCGTCAGCGTCGTCGAAGACAAGCACAATCTCACCGACTACCAGGCTGGGCTCGTCCACGCGCTGCTCGAACCGGTCAGCATGCTCGAGACCGTCGACACCGCGCACATGTCCCAGGCGGGCACCATTTCCAGCTGCGCCCCGGCGTTCACCGCAATGTATATCGAGGCGCTCGCCGACGCGGGCGTGCAGTATGGGCTCAAGCGGGCCAGCGCCTACCGTCTCGCCGCGAAGATGGTCGAGGGTACGGGTGCGCTGCAGATCAGCGACGGACGCCTGCCCGCGGCCATGAAGGATGCGGTCTGCTCTCCGGGCGGCGCGACAATCCGCGGCGTGGTCGCGTTGGAACAGCACGGATTCCGCGGTGACGTGATTTCCGCGGTACAGGCCGTGGAAGGCTGACTGCCGCAGACGGATTACGAATCCGTGTGAATCGTATCGACTGGCCGGCGGCATGCCCGCGCCGGTCGGTACGGTGACGTGCCGTAGGCATGCATTACGTCCATCATGCCTCTACACTGGAAAGCATGTCTTTAACTATCGGAATCGTCGGCCTGCCGAACGTCGGCAAGTCCACCATGTTCAACGCGCTCACCCGCAACAATGTGCTGGCGGAGAACTACCCGTTCGCCACCATTGAGCCGAACACCGGCATCGTTCCCCTGCCGGACGACCGGCTGCCGGTGCTCGCCAAGCTCGTCCACACCGAGAAGATCGTGCCCGCGACCGTCACTTTCGTCGATATCGCCGGCATCGTCAAAGGCGCGTCCGAAGGCGAGGGACTGGGCAACAAGTTCCTGGCGAACATCCGTGAAGCCGACGCGATCTGTGAGGTCGTGCGCGCCTTCGAAGACGATGACATCGTGCACGTCAACGGCAAGGTCGATCCCGCCGACGACATCGACACGATCAACACCGAGCTCATCCTCGCCGATCTGCAGACCATCGAAAACGCGCTGCCGAAGCTCGAGAAGGAGCTGCGCGGCAAGAAGGTGACGCCCGAATACGTCAACGCCGTCAACGAGGCGAAGAAGATCCTCGAAGCAGGCGAGACCATCGACCACGCCGCCCAGGCGGGCAAGATCAACAAGGACGACATCTACGACCTGCACCTGCTGACCGCCAAGCCGTTCATCTACGTGTTCAACGTCGACGACGCCGAACTGTCCAACGAGCAGCTGCGCAAGAAGCTCACCGATCTGGTGGCTCCCGCGAAGGCGATTTTCCTCAATGCCCAGTTCGAAGCCGATCTGACCGAGCTTGACGAGGCTGACGCGCGCGAAATGCTCGAGGACGCCGGATTGAAGGAATCCGGGCTCGACCAGCTCGCCCGTGTCGGATTCGACATTCTCGGCCTGCAGACCTTCCTCACCGCCGGCGAGAAGGAAGTGCGCGCCTGGCAGATCCACAAGGGCTGGACCGCCCCGCAGGCCGCAGGCGTGATCCACACCGATTTCGAGCGTGGCTTCATCAAGGCCGAAATCGTCTCCTACGATGACTTCGTCGCGGCCAACGGTTCGATGAACACCATCAAGGAGGAAGGCAAGCTCCGCCTTGAAGGCCGCGACTACGTGATGCAGGACGGCGACATCGTCGAATTCAAGTTCAACGTGTCCAAGTAACCGCCCACACCCCGCCAAAACGGCGCGATTCCAACGATTCCAACCTAAGGAACGTTGCAATCGCGCCGTTTTTGAATGCACGGAAACAGGCCGTTCCAGACACGTTCCGGACGGTTGTCGCCATCGAATGAGTGCGTTTAGAGTACCCTTCCGAGGGCGCTCGCCGGCATACTCGGGCGCGACAGGTCCGGTGCGTGGGACTTCTGACGGAAACGTCACAATGGCGGCAAACTCCCGGGACTTTTGTCGGGAATGGCGTAAATGGCGGTAATCTCCCGGGAGTTTATGGACGAAGACGAGGTTTCGCGCTGATGTGACAACGAAAACGTTGAAATACCAACGTGCCCGAAATCAGGCCTCCGGGAGTTTACGCGTCAAACTGCATATCACGAGAGAAGTCCCACACTGAGCGATGACGTTCATTGACAATGACGCCGTGATTCATGATGACCCTCTCGATTCGTGGGCGAGCATGTTCTGCGCGCGGGCCGCAGGGCATGACGATGCCCAGTGCGACCCAGCTCATTACTGCGCTGCAGAAAGATCGGCTGACGCCATCGTCGATTGTCGTCGCAGCTGGTCAACGAGGTCGGCGAGCTGCGCTCAGCATGCTGATGCTTTGCTACAGCCATGCCACACCTGTGATTTCTACGATGCCGGTCGCAATCGATTCGCTGCCTGTATACAAATCGTTGCGCCCTTATTTCGAGGAACAGCGCGCGGTTCCTGCATGACCTGCTTGTGGAATACGGGGTCCGCTTCACACATTGCGGCGTTCGCTAATAACCTGCTTTCCCTGGAAAGTCTGCGGGGGGTGTCCCTATGTAA
>NZ_JBBHLY010000008.1:0-139455 GCF_037482445.1 Bifidobacterium thermophilum | reverse complement strand
AAGGACAACCCACGAACACGGGACCCACTCATATACCCACCCACAACCACACCACAACCACGGGAAACCAACCAAACCACCACTATCCATATCAAAATCTAAGGCGTCGAGAATCCATATGCGTTCTGTATCCGGGAACACACCGCGATATGTTTGCCCAGAGCGCAGCGAGTTCCCCGCAATACGCGATGAACGGTCGGACCCACCTGGCCACTGCTTTGGTGTACTCCGGTACCTGTGCCATCGACTGATGGTGCGTCCCGCGGAGAACCATGGCGAGGTCAGGTAATCGACAGCGATGATGCCCGTATCCGCGACGTATGCCTTACGATAGTGGTATCCGTTTCGGTCAGGGAAGGAACGCCATGGCAGGCAGCACGCCGAAAGCACCGGGTATGAAGCGCATTATGCGACGCAAGGACGATAGACGGGACAAATATGGGCTCAACCTGCGGGTATGGACGAGACGGCACGAGCAGGATATCGAGAACCGGCTGAGGCAGGGGGAGGATCCAGGAAGGCTTCTGGACTGGCACGAACGCGAACTCGCATGGCTGCAGCATGAGCGGCTCATCCACTTGGGCGTCATGATGATCACCATCGTCGTGTTCCTGGTCGCGCTGGCCTTTATGGTCCTTGTCCCCTCCACGATCCCCGTATCCACCATCATCTACCTGGCGATGCTGGGACTGCTCATCGGGTATGTGCGGTACTACTTTTTCCTGGAGAACACCGTCCAACATTGGTACACAATCGCCGATGACCTGTACGCGCGTGCCGGTGCACGGCATCGTGCCGGGCAAGCGGTGGACACGGAACCGAAGCGGACTGCATGAACGAAACCGTACTACAAGCGGGAAACCCCACACGTCCGTCGCCCCGGCAGCATGACGCGGGGCGGCAGACGGATGACATATGGGTTGCCGACACGTTGGGACGATTGTCACAATCGGCGTTCCGCTCATCGTTCACATTGAGCGCGCACGATGCCGACTATGCGCGGCGCAAGGGCAGAGACGTAATCGGCCGCCACGCCCGTGAGATGCTCGCCCAACGTGTCGGGGCGGCGCAGCCGTACAAGGATGGCAAGCAAACACCATGGCGGGGCCATCCCGTATTCACCGCGCAGCACGCCACGGCATGCTGTTGCCGCGGGTGCATCGAGAAATGGCATCATATCCCACGTGGCAGGGCACTGTCATCAGAGGATATCAATCGGCTCGCATCCCTGGTGATGGCGTGGATCGACCGTGATCTGGCGCGGCATCCGGCACCCGGCGCTGGGACAACGGGTGCCGGGACGCCTGACGCCAAGCACAGTGGCTGGGAGAGACCCGAAGAGCAGACCGTCAAACATGGATTATCGTGCAAACCGTCGGCCTCCGGCCATCCGGACGGCCATGGCAATCACTCTGGCTTCATTCAAGGCGCATTGCTGTAGCCGTCATCCACGGTTCCGCCTATGCCCTTAGAGTGCCGCTACCAGCCCCAGCGAAACCAGATAGATGAGACACACGATGATGAACACGCCATCCAGGGCGTGCAAGCGCATCGCATGCCAGTGCGTGCGACGGATGCCTTCCTCATAGGAGCGGGCGTCCAACGCGAGACTGAGATTATCCGCATGCCTGAGCGATGCCGCGAATACCGGCATGATGATTGCGCACATCGCACGGCAGCGGTGGGCGGGTGACCCGCTTTCGATGCTGCCGCCGCGTGCCGCCTGGGCCTGCGCGATGGCGACGGTCTCCAAGCGCAGGGTCGGCAGGAACCGCAGGGCAAGGCTCAGGACCAGCGCAATCTCCTGCACGTGAATCCCGCAGCGTTTGAGCGGGGAGAACAGGGACTCGAACGCGTCGGTCATGGCGGTCGGGGTCGTCGCCTCCATACAGACCGCGCCCAGGATGATGACGAGCGCGAACCGGCATGCGTAGATCAACGCGATATGGATGCCGTCATCGGTAATCGGGATGGGACCGAGATGGGCGAGCGGCGTGCCGGTGCGTACGAAGAAGATATTCAGTGCACCTGCGAACACGAACAGGAACAGGAACATGTGGATGCGGGCGAGCAATTGCAATGGGCGGATGCGTGCAGCCGCGACGATACCGCCGGTCAGCAAGGCGCCGACGGCAAGCTGCCAGGGTGTACCGATGGCGAACGCGGAGAACATCAACGCCAGGAACGAGACGATCTTCACACGCGCATCGAGCAATCCGATAGCGGAACGTCCGGGAGCGATGCCGGCGTGATGCGGCGAGGCGCCGTCCGATGGCAAGGCAGGGCCGGCCATGGGGTCGGCGGAAATCTTGGCGGCGGTAAGACTTGGCGTATCCTCGGCCGGCCCCGCATCGGCGGGGGACTCCAGCACGAGCACCCGATCGGCGACGGCGCGCGCCTCGTCGACGCTGTGTGTCACCAGGACGATGGTGACACCGCGACGGTGCAGGTCGGCCAGCAGACCGCGGATCCGTGCGCTCGCCGTATCGTCGAGGCTGGCGGTCGGCTCATCCAGCAGCAGCACGTCAGGATGGCAGGCGATGACGCCGGCGATGGCGGCGAGCCGTTGCTGCCCTCCGGACAGGCTGAACGGTGAGCGGTCGCGCAGATTGCCGATATGCAGCAGTTCCAGCGCCTCATCGACTCGTTGCGTGACCTCCTGCTCACTCAACCCCAGGTTGCGCGGACCGTAGGCGACATCTTCGGCGACGGTCCGCGCGAACAGTTGTTGTTCGGGATGCTGCATGACCAGACCGAGCCGATGCCTCAACTCGGCGCGCTGCGATCGGGAAAGCTGCCGGATACGGGGAGCGAGCCGGTGCACGACCCGTTGCCATGGGCGTCGGGCGCGGCCGGGGCATCTGCGGTCCGTCGCCACGGGGATACCGGCGACGGTGATATCGCCCTCGTCGGGGGAGGCGAGAGCCGACAGGAGCCTGATTACCGTGGTCTTGCCTGCACCATTGCCGCCCATCAGGGCGAGCGTCTCACCGCGATTGACGGCGAAGCTCAGCCGGTCCACGCTCGGGTGTCCCGCACCCTGAGGAGTGAACGAGACGTTCTCGACACGGATCGCCGGCTCCGGCCGGTCTGTGGTGTCTGTGGTGTCCGTGGTGTCCATGGCATGCATGGCATGCGTACGGTCCGTCGACATGCCCTCCGGCGTGCCGGGGTGAAGCCAGATGACCGGCATGCCGCTTGATTGCAGCATATGGCGGAAATCCTCACGGTCCGGTGCGCCGGTTGCATGGCTGGCATGGGCGTGCGTGGCCGGTGCACGGTCGGAGACGATACGCCCGGAGTCCATGGTGATGACGCGTGTCCCGCGATCCGCCTCATCCGCATGGTGGGTGACATGGACGATGGTCGTTCCCTGCCGGTGCAATGTATCAAGAATCGCGAGCACATCCATGCGCGCGTCCTGGTCAAGCATCGCAGTCGGCTCGTCAAGCACCACCATGCCTGGGTTCATGGCGATGATGCCGGCGATCGCGACCCGTTGCTGCTGGCCGCCGCTCATGGTCGTCGGATTGTCGGCGGCATGCCCGGCCATGCCCACGGCATGGAGCGCATACCCCACCTGTCCGTCGATACGGTTGCGATCCATGCCGAGGTTTTCCGGGCCGAACGCCACATCATCACCCGTGACCGTGGTGACGATCTGGTCTTCGGGATTCTGGAACACCGCGCCGATATCATGCCGGGCACGCCGGTATTGTTCGGCATGCGCGCCTTCGGTGTCGAACACGACATGCTCGTCAAGCACGATTGTTCCCGAATCGGGGGCGGACAGCCCGGCAAGCAGACGGGCGAGCGTGGATTTGCCCGACCCGTTCGCGCCGACCATGCACAGGTATTCACCCTGGCGAATATCGAGGCAAACCCCGTCAAGCGCCCAATCATGCGATCCCGCATACCGGTACCGCACATGGCTGAGCCGGGCCGCATACCTGCGGTCGGCGTGTGCATCCGCGGCGGGCTGGACGTGTGGTTGCGCAGAGGAGCACGTGGTAGAGGAATCCTGAGTTGAAATCATGCCGTCCTTCATGGGTGGTGGAGTACCGCCGTGTCCCGGCGATACGTCTGTCGCCGTAGCACCGGGACACGAACGGGCGCGGGGGTCAGCGCGATGACCGGTTGAGCAGCTCGGAGACGGGCTTGTACACGAGGAACGTGACCACGCAGTTGATGGCGTATTTCGCGAGGTTGAACGGCAGCAACGCAGGCACGATGAGCGCGGCGACCTGGCTGACCGTCATATGCGCGTACAGCGGGGTGATGACCAGGTTGCCGACGATGGCGAGGACCAGTGCAATGACAGCGCCGGCAACCAGGCCGAGCACCGCCCCGGAACGGGTGCGCCTGCGCCGGTAGATCGCCGCTGCGGGCACGGACATGCCGACCGCCACCAGCCATGCCATGAGGGTGCCCCACGGGTTGATGAACAGGTGCGGCACGAAGCCGAGGATGCTGACGATAAGCGCCGCGGCAGGGCCGTAGGCGAAGCCGGCGACAAGCGCGACGATGCCCGACGGATCGTATTTGAGCCATTGGACGCCGGGAATGAGCGGGAATTCGATGAAGCTCAACGCCATGGACAGGGCGACGAAGCACGCGTACATGGCGATGCGCCGCGTGGACCACCGGCCTGAGTCCCCGACACCGGTGGAATGCGCGTCCTTCGGTGACGTGCGTTCCGTGATGCCGCCCCCTGGCTCGCTGCCGTCGACGATGGTGCGGATAGACATGCGGGTATGCGAAAAGATGCTCATCTGAGCTCCGTTTCTTCCATCCGGACTGTAACCGTTGGCCCCGGATTCCCACCGGATCGGCCGCTTGCGCGGGTCGCGGGCTTCGATGCGGAACACCGCCGCGGACCGCGGACGGCGCATCGTTACCGCCAGTAAGGATTTTCACCTTCCCTGAAACTTACGCCGTCCATCTTTACCTCATGCGTGGAGAAAATGCAAGCGGATGCTCATATTCGCCATTCGGTGAGGGCAAGTGCAAGAATGGTGGGCATGACACAACCAGAGCATGCCAAGAAAGCCACCATCGACAAGCTGGCCATCGTCATCGTCACGTACAAGCGGCAGAAGCTGCTTGCCACGCTGTTCGATTCGCTCAAGGCGCTGACCGTAGCGCCGTGGCGTATCGTCGTCGTGGACAACGAGCACAGCGAGACCACGAGGGCCATGACCGAGGAGTTCGGTTCTGCGGTCACCGCCCAATGGGGACAGACCATCGCCGATACGCAAGGCAATATGGATCGCGTCGTGTACTTCCCGCAGGAAGGCAATATCGGCGGTTCCGGCGGCTTCAGCAACGGCGTGCGCAAGGCGTACGAGCTGGGCGCCGAATGGTTCTGGGTCATGGATGACGATGTGGCCGTGCTGCCGGACGCCATCGAGAAACTGGCCCCGTGGACGCGCTACCATGATGTGATCCAGGGCAGCCGCAACGACTATGACGGCGGCCCGTTCTACTGGCAGTACCATTTCATCGTCCCCCTGGGCATCCCCGACCCGATCGCCCCGGCGGCGTTCGGCCCGCGCGGCTATCGCGTCATGAACACGATGTGCTTCGAAGGTGGCCTGTTCCGGCGCGACATCGTCGAGAAGATCGGGTTCCCTGACGGACGGTTCTTCATCTACTGGGACGATACGATGTATGGGTATCTGGCGAGCAAGGTCACCAACCCGATTGAGGTCAGGGACGTCATCATCCGCCGTACCCGTGATATCGACAACTGGGATATCGCCGGGCTGCGCCAGCTGAACTCCACGTCGGATATGAATCGGTACCACATCATGCGCAACCGCGGGTATATGGCGCGCTATTTCATGGTGTACGGGGATTACCGGCCGATGCTGTTCGCATTGGGCACGGCGGCCACCGCGGCCAAGGAGGTCATCCGGCTGGTCGCGGTGGATCGCGGGCATCTGCGCAGCGGCCTGTCCGCGATCGCGCGTGGATGGTGGGATTCGCACAAGCTGTTGCACGACCCCGACTGGCGGCCGATGCCTGCCTTGAAGTGACGTTTGCAATACGGTAGGTCGCGTGTCGCGCGAGGACTTGGGAACCATGATGAAAGCGTTTGCAAGTCTTCGGCGTGCCGCGGCCTCGTTCGGTCATGGGGCGCGGTACAATCACCGTACCGGTTCATACATACCCATCACCTCATAGGAAGGTCAAAGATGATTGAGACAGCACAGGCTTTCGGCGTTGACATCGGCGGCTCCGGCATCAAGGCGGCTCCCGTCAATCTGGAGAAGGGTGAGTTCGCTGAACCGCGTCTGAAGATCCTGACCCCGGCAAAGTCCACCCCGCAGGCCGTTGCGGACATCGTGCGCCAGCAGCTCGAGCATTTCGAGGTTCCCGAGGACGCTCCGGTCGGCATCGCGTTCCCGGCGCCGATCAAGCCCGGCAAGCCGCTTGATTTCATGGCGAACCTCGACCAGTCTTGGATCGGTGTGGATGTCACCGAGGAGTTCTCCAAGGCGTGCGGCCGCCCGGTCGTCGTAGTCAACGACGCGGACGCCGCGGGCATCGCCGAGCAGCAGTTCGGCGCCGCGAAGGGCCAGGACGGCCTGGTGATCGCGACCACGCTGGGCACCGGCATCGGCACTGCGCTGATCTATGACGGCATGCTGATCCCGAATACCGAGCTCGGCCATATCGAACTGCCCAACGGCAAGGGCGACGCCGAGAAATACGCGGCCTCCTCCGTGCGTGACAAGCTCGACATGAGCTACAAGAAGTGGGCGAAGCGCCTGACCAAGTACTACGGTCTCATGGAGAAGTACTTCAACCCGGACCTGTTCGTGGTCGGCGGCGGTGTGAGCCGTGTCAGCGAGAAGTTCCTGCCGTACATCGATATCAAGACGCCGATGGTTCCGGCCAAGCTGCGCAACGAGGCGGGCATCATCGGTGCCGCCTACTACGCCAGCACCAAGACCGCCAAGTGACAGAACCGTCACCTCCACGCTAGAGCGGCGACCCGGATCCCGGTGAGCCGAAGATGCGTGCCGTGGCCCATCCCTGCATATTCGGGGATGGGCCACACGTGTTTGCGGGTGTCGCACAGCCGGGTGCCATGTATGCCTGCCCCTTGGTGATGGCGGCCTGAGATGGCAAACACGGGACGTGACATGCACGGGCATGACACAGGCACGTGGTCGTGACACACGATAGTGTCGTGACATAGGATAGTGGCGTGCGTTTTTCATCACGAGTGGACATCAGCGATCCCAATGCCATTGCCGGGGCGGAACAGGAAGCCAAAGCCAATGGCGTCACCCTTGACAGGCTCAACGATTCGAACCCGACAAGATTCGGCCTCGCCCCCGGCTCGCTCCCCGGCGTGTACGCCGCCGACCCGCGGGGGCCGGTCGCCGCCAGGAACACGTTGGCGCGGTTCCTGACCGACCGGCACGCGCAGGAAGCCAGGCGATCGGGTATCGCGCAGGATGCCGTGCCGGTGGATCCCGACCGCCTGTACCTGCTGAGTTCCACGTCGCAAGCCTATTCATGGCTGATGAAACTGCTGTGCGATGCTGGCGACGCGATCCTTGCCCCCAAGCCCGGCTATCCGCTGATTGAATCGATCGCGGCCCTCGAATGCGTCGAGGTGATGACCTACCAGCAGCGTTTCGACGGGTCGTGGATCATCGACACCGCCCAGCTGCAAGCCGCCCTGGACAGCCCACAAGGCGGGCGGATCCGCGCGATCGTACTCATCAACCCGAATAACCCCACCGGCTCATACGTCAAGCCTGCCGAGCGCGAGGCCATCGTGCGGCTATGCGCCGACCATGGCATCGCCATCATCGCCGACGAGGTGTTCTATGATTTCCCGGTCGAGCCGTTCCCGGGCAATGCGCGGCTCGCGGGGGAGCGGCGCGCCCTGACCTTCGCGCTGGACGGGTTGTCGAAAATGCTGGCCGCCCCGCACGCGAAAGTCGGCTGGATCCAGGTTTCCGGCCCGCGCGACGAGGTCGCGCAGGCGATGCGCCGGCTGGACGTCATCGCCGACGACTACCTGCCGATGAGCGACATCATCGCCGCCCGCCTGCCCGCCATGCTCGATGAAGCCCGCCTCCAGACCATCCATGTCCGCGAGCGGGTGACCGGCAACGCCCGGACATTGCGCCGGATGCTGCAAGAGGACCCTCACGGCCTGGTTTCGATGCTGCGCATGGAGGGCGGATGGAACGCGCTGGTGCGTATCCCATCCGTGCTTGACGAGAACGAGGTCGTGCTGCGCATGATCCGTGACCATAAGCTGACCGGGCAACCCGGCTATTTCTTCGATATGACAGCCAACGGGTATCTGGCGGTCTCCCTGCTGCCGCAGCCGGAGCGGTTCGCCCGCAATGTCGACGCGGTCCTTGACACGGTGGCGGCGATGATCGACGAGTAGGCGGCAGCGTCACGCCATCATACGCCGGCGCTTGTCGCGGATCGTCTCGGTATAGGCGGCGACCGCGTCCGCTGGAGCGCCGTCGAATATGATACGACCCTCGTCAAGCACGATCGTCCGGTCGATCGCATACTCAGGGCGTGTGATCATCGCCGTGTCATGCGTGGCGAACACGACTTGGCGGTCAAGGGCGAATAGGGCGCGCGCCACGTGGGCGGTGCCGACCTCATCCAATCCCTTCGTCGGCTCGTCGGCGACCAGCACGACCGGATCGAGGCACAGTGCCGCCCCGACGGCCAGCAGATGGCGGTGCTCGCTGTCCAACGCGTCAGCAGGCCGGTCACGCCACAGTGACAGGTCAAGCTGGGCGAGCAGCGAGCCGATGCGCGCCTGGCGCTCGCTGCCCGCGATATGACGGGCGCGCATATGCTCGTCCAGCGCCTTCGCGATGCTGTCGCTGCGGTAGAAGCTTTCCGGGATCTCCTCGCGGCGTACGCACCCGACAAGCCGGCCGGCACGCTTGCGATCCTTCCTGCCGGCAGGCGTCAGACGCTCGTCGCCTGCCGTGAGCGTGACCGAACCCGCTGTCGGGGCGAGCGAGCCGTCCAACAGCTTCAGCAGGGTTGTTTTGCCGGACCCGTTCAAACCGATGACCGCGATCCGCCGCTGGCCAAGTGTGACCGTCACGTCATGCAGCCCCACATGCCCGTCATCGTAGGCGAAGGAGACGTGGGACAGGGCATACGCCACATGGTCGGGGCGGGCCGGCGCCTCGCCATGGTCGCGGGAGAGCAATGTCGAGAAGAAACCCATGGCATTCATCCTAGCAGCGCGAACCATGATTGCAGCTGTGCGAACATCTGTGGCGCGGCATGCTGCAAGGTATCGTCACGTCCGGAAGCGAAGCACGACGCCAGCAGGAACAGGACACACGCCACGATGAGCAGCATCATGCACGTGCGACGCAGCCACAGGGACACGGCGCATAGCCGCTCGGTCCGCGGTCCGGCAGCCGGCGTCCGCCCATGCCCGCCGGGCATGTCACCGACGAACCAGACCAGTCCGGGCAGGGCGGCGAAGGCGACCAGCCAGCCGAAATCGCAGATGTACCGCCATCCCAGCCCTGCCGTACACGCGTCCATGACCATGATGGCCAAACCGAGGACGGCCATCCAGTGCAACAGGTGGCCATACGCGATACGGTGACGCCGGCGGAGCAGGGGAAGCACAATCGCGAACCATGCCATCGGGCACAGGACGAACAGGCCGGCCACCATCGGCTCGGCATACCCCCATGCGGGCAACGGCGTGGGATTGACCGCCACAAACGGGAATGAGGATTGCAAGCGGGCGGGCAGGAACAGGTAATAGCCGACGATCCAGCGGATATTCGCCAGCGGCTCACGATACGAGGTCATGTCGTTCACCGTGATCTGATACCGGTTACCGAAGTTGAGCGGCGAGCCGAAGCGCAGCGTGTTGAGCACGAACACCGGGATGGAGACCATGAGCGCGGGGACGACGACCGCAGCCGGCGCGACCCACGCCGACCGCGTCACCCGGCGGTGGCGCAGCATGCGGCCCAGCTCACGGATCTGCGAACGGAACATCGGGAAGATCAGCAGCGCGGACAACGCGAACGTGGGACGGCACCCGATATTCGCCGCGATACATGCCGAACCGGCAGCCAGATAGGGAATCGACAGGCCGGGAGCCTCCCCGACATGCCACAGCTTCGGGCCATCCACATCACGCTGGGCGCACGTCCACAACCATAATCCGAGCATGGTGAGCATGAGCGACGCCGCGATCGGCACCGAATAGAAATTCGTACGCAGCCACAGATACCCGGCATTCGAACCCAGCAGCAGCGTCGCCCACGCCATGCCCAGCGCGGCGAGCGAGATACGCGGGGCTACACGCCGCAGCACACGGACCATGAGCAAGGAGGCGAACAGCAGGAACCCGAACATGAACACCAGCACCGCGCTCGCCGACGGCAACATGGCCCCGCCCCGCGACCACAGGGCAGACACGGCCTGATACGGCACGAACAGCAGCAGCGCGGGGATCACCCCGAAATATGAATACCAGTGGCCTTTATAGAACGCGTAATCCCAATAGATAGGGGAAACACCCCTGTCCAGCAGCAGCTCGCGCAACGCCGGGTCGTACGGGTTGGCGCTGTCGGCGAATGCCTCGGGAACCTTCAGGTCCAGCGACAGGCGGCCGTGCAGGAGCGCATCGGCGACATGGCCGTACTGATCGAAATCGTAGGTGTATCCGCCGGCCGTATGGAACACCAGCGGCCTGGCCTGTGCCGCCAGCACCCCCGCCGCGGCGAACGAGCATACGCCGATCACCGTCATGACAACGATGAACGCCACGCGCTGCACCCGCGCATGCGGGTCCGCCCGCACCTTCCACAACCGGGACCCCGGCCGCCAGCAGCCGACCAGGCAGGCGATCGCCGCCATCACCGTGACACGGATCCAATCGAACGAGAACGGCACCCGCACATTCGGCCGCACCGCGAAGAACGGCACCCGCGTGCCGGCAGGCTCCTGGATCCATACCGTCACCGTGCGCCGCGCATCGGCACGCACATACAGCGACCTGGGCTCAGACGCGTCCACGAGCATGGAACGGCCGACCCTGCCGTCGCAATCGACCCGTACGCGCACCGTATCGATGGCCGGGTCGCCGGAACCCCCGGAAGCCCCGGTGATATCGGCAAGATCGATGCGCGCGTACGACGAACTGCCATCCACCGTGGTACGCAGGTACGCTTTCGTCGGATCGGTGACCTCAAGCGTGCCTGACGCCTGACGCACCAGACCGGAGCCCGTCGTGTTGAGCGTCGACGGGGAATCGGTGCTCGCCGCCATGCCGGTCCAGTACGGCAGGTTGAACACCACGCCCTCCATCACCGCGATAACCAGGACAGACAGGATGGCAAAGCGTACTGCGGCATGGGATTTGCCGCCTGATACGGAACGTAGGGGAAGAGACAACACGGTATTATTCTAAGAGCATGACCTCCCCGCCATGTCTGCGCGGATTGGGACAATCTCCGTATGACACGATTCACGAAGCACTCCCACGGCAATGGACGCCGGCAGAACACATCCATGTTCGACAAGCTCAAGGAATCGCTGCGCCACTCCATCACCGGCGATACGGCACACACCCCGGATGCCGCGGAACCGCAAGACACCACCGGCGCCCCTACGACGGCGCCCACGCAATCCGGCGGCGTGCTCGAAGACCTCGAACGGCACGCCATCGACCTCAACCCGTTGGTCAAACGCCGCATCTACAGCCATCTTCCCGGCACGCCACAAGGAGTAAGCCTCGGGTGGGCGCAACTGCCGCAGACCCATGGCCGCGCGTTCTCGCTCGGCATGTTCATCGGTGACAACCGTTTCACCCAGGTCGCGCTCGCCGACGACCGCGGGCGGGTATTCGCCGGGGCGGACCCCCGGATGGATATCCAGGCCGCCGAAATACGGTTCATGTTCGGCAAGGACGGCGAATCGCGCCTGCCGGACGATACGCGGCTCGGAACCAGTCCCAAGGCTCCCGCGGCCGCCGTGACCCGCCTGCGGGATATGCTCGGCATGCCCGACGACGGGCAGGGCGTCGACGTCATCCAAGGCAGTGTCGTGGGCCGGGGAGCGGACGGGCGCATGATGTGGCTCGCCTCATGGATCAAACGCAATAACCGTTATACGCTCGAACAGCTGCGCGCCAACCTCCCGCAGGACATGCGATGCGACCTTGAATACCGTGACGCCATCGCCATCGCGTTCTTCGCCTCGTATCTGCTGCCGCATATCAACGGGCTGCTCGTAGGATTCGGATCGGGCAACATCTTCCGCAGGCTCAACCGCGAAGCGCCGATCGGGGCGATCCGCAGGAGCGTACGTGACACGCTTGAATCACGGGCGCACGGCATGCGCGTCTCCGGGCTCGAAGACTATTTCGCCGATGTCATGCGCGAATCCGGCGCATTGCAACCCGTCACCGGCCTCGAAGCGGTCCACGGCGCCGAACCGCTCCACCTGTACACCTCCAGCTATTCGGGCAGCTATTTCTTCTCGTGGGACTCGTCGTTGGAATTCTCCCCGGCACTGGCCTCACTGGTGATCGAAGGCGGGCTGAACCGGTTCGCGGCGGTCAGCGCGGTACTGGAACGCAACGCGCGCGTCGGCCAACAGCCCATCGAAGACAATGTCACCCGCGCCCAGGCGGCCCAGATCGATATGGCCCTGCTTGACGATCCGGCACTCATCGCGCTGCGCGCCGACGACAGGACCATGCTCGACCCGCTGCACGATGACGGCGTGGCCCCGCTACGCAACATCATGCGCCTCGCACGGCAGGCGGACGAACAGACCGCGCACGATTTCCCCGACCCCGCCGCCGGCCACGCGGCGGCCACGGACGCATCCGGTTCCGAATGGGTATACCGGCAGACCCTGGCACTGCTGCTCAGGAGCATGCGGCTGCCGTTCCGCTTCGATGTCGAGTTCCGCACGAACCTCGCCGACGGCAACGTGGCACTCGCCTTCACGACCGCCGGCACCGCGATGATGCCGAAAAGCAAGTACAGCGCGGCCAGTCGCGACTGGGTCAAGCTCGACGAGCATGAGCGTGCGTCGATGAGCGCGGCATACAACCTGCGTGTCGGTCTGATGATGGCCGCCATCGCATTCTCGGCGGACCCGCAGGTGAGACAGGTCACCGTGTACATCGACTCCATCGGATTGGAGGAAGCCGTCGCAGAACAGGATTCCGCCATCACCAAACTGATGGGCGAGGCGCTCAAGGCCTTCGAACGGATGCGCTCGCAGGATGCCGGCACCGTGATGGGCGGCAAGGCGGCGCCGAAGGACGGCGACATCCACGGCGACCCGTCGCTGGCATCGTCGATGCGCGGGGAAACGCCCCATGACGGCGCCACCCACCCGGCGCAGGAGGCTTCGGCTCCCGCAGGCGGCCACCAGACAGCCGGCGAGGATGACGAGGCGGGCACGCCCGCCGATGTCGACCGGGAATTCGAGGACCTCATGCACGGGGCGGACATCGACGAGACCGCGTTCAGCGTGTCCCCGGACAATAGCGGGAACTCGGAGGGCAAAGAGATCTTCACCATCGGCGACGATACCGCCGGCAAGGCGGACGGGCATGGCCCGGATGATCCGCTCAGCGCCCTGCGAAGCAATCCGACGGTACGGCATATGGCCGCCGTCACCTTCCAGCGTGACGCGTTCCTGAAGCGTGTCCGGGAGCACGGGCTGAACGATCCCATTGCCACCTACCGCATGTTCGAGGCGGTGATGGACGTCGACGAGGATGGCTCATTGCATCCGGTCAACGCCGATTTCGACCTGCGTGACGCCAAGTTCAGCCCTCTCGCCGCCCAGCAGGAACCGGAGTTCTCGGAAACCGGCTTCCCCCCGTCGGCAAGCCGCATCCTGGGCTGTGAGGACGCCACTGGATTGTCCATCCAGCGGGTCGACCTGCTGCAGCGGGCCGTGACGGATTTCCATCGCCTTGCGGCTGACGGCGCCATGCCCACCGTGGCCAAAGCCCAGCAGGCGATGCGTATCGTGGACCGGATCGGTGACCCGGAACTGTCCGAGCTCGCCCCGCAGGCCACCGCGGCGCTGATCGACGGCAACGACACCCCGGACTTCGATTTCACGCTCTCCAAGCAACTGGATGATGACCGCGTCAAGGCACGCGACCTGTTCTTCTCCGGCCAGGCGGAACAAGCGGTGGAATTGCAGGAATCCGCGGTGGACAAGCTTGACGCCCGGTACGCCCAATCCAATGGCGTGCCGCGATATTTCAACTCATATGCGGAACGTGTCGTCTACAACCGTCTGTTCGCCACGGCGGGGGAGCGTACCGTGCTCATCCCCGACAACCTGTTCTACGCCCATATGGAGCTGGCGGATATCCTCTCGCAGCTCAAGGGGGTGAAGGCGGCGCTGCCGCATCTCAACGCGATGGTCTCCTACGCTCCGGCATACCCGCTGTCGCACATGAAGCTCGCCGTGCAGCTCGCGCGCGACGAGGATTGGGATTCCGCTCGCGCGGCATGCCTCAACGCGTTGCGTGTGGCGCTTGACCGTGATGACGCCGCTTTCGCCTATTACCGTTTCGCCTACGCCGAGTGGATGCACGACCGCTTCGATACCGCGGCTGCAGCCTATCTCATGGCCTCGCATATCGCTCCGGGGCAGATCGCCACACTGCCCGCCGAACTCGAGGAACTCACCGAGCGTGCACGATCGCAGTGCATCCCGGTCCCGCACGACGTCGCCCAGGCGGCGGCCGTGCTTGCAGAGCATGACCTGCCGGTCTGGCCGCATACCGAAGTCGCCTCCATCGTACGGCAGGCAGCGCGCCTGTGCGTCGATCAAGGCATGTTCGTCCCCGCGCGCACGCTGTCCATCGCGGCGGCACGCCTCAACGACGGGCCCGGGGACGGCATCGACATGGTGCAGGCGCAGTTCCTGCGCTCGCTGAGCGCCTGAGCCCCGCCGGATGCCTGCCGGCAGGATGCGTCGGCCGGCGGGTCGTCGACTATCATCGGTGTGAGATAGACCAAGTGACGGATGCGTCCGGCATCCGTTCCGGAACGATGATTGGTGGGCTGGGCGATGGATTCTGCACAAGACGGGAACAACACTGCCGGGGAACAGCTGGCATGGGATTTCGACGCGCCGGATACCGCGGTGGAAAGCGATACACAGCCTGGAACGGATATTCCAGTGGTCGTGGATGAAGGCGCGCGTCGGTTCGTTCCCGGCACGGTAGCATGGATCGCCGCCCTCCAGCCCGATGACGAGGATGCGCTGCGGCTCGACCGGCTCGATGTCAGCGCGATGGACGCGGATGCGGCGGCGCGCCTGTGGGCGAAGGTCGCCGCATGGGTGGAAAGCGACCAGGTCGCCTACTATATCGACGACGCCCCGGTCTCCTCGGATGCCGCCTATGACGCGCGCATGCGCTGCCTGCAACGCCTGGAAGCCGCATTCCCGTCGCTGGATTCCCCGCAATCGCCCACCCACCGTGTCGGCGGCGCGTTCTCCAATGATTTCGCGTCCGTGCGCCACCCCTCGCGGATGATGAGCCTCGATGACGTGTTCTCCATCGAGGAGCTGCACGACTGGTACAACGGCGTACGGGAAGACCTCGAATGGCCGGACGGCAAGCCGTTGCCGATGACCTGCGAGGTCAAGATCGACGGACTCGCCTTGAACCTCATCTACCGCAACGGCGTGCTGGAACAAGGGTTGACGCGCGGCGACGGCGTCGTCGGCGAGGATATCACGATGAACGTGCGCACGATTTCGACCATTCCGCAGAATCTGGCCGGTCCCGCTTCGGACATCCCTGAATTCGTGGAGATTCGCGGCGAAGTGTTCATGCGGTGGGATGATTTCCACGCGCTCAACGAACGCAACGAGGACGAGGGACACGCCCCGTTCGCCAACCCGCGAAATGCGGCCGCCGGTTCACTCAGGCAGAAGGACCCGCGGATTACCGCGACCAGACGGTTGAGCTTCTACGCGCACGGCCTGGGCACCCTGCGTTGGGGTGAGGGCAGCGCACATCAGGGCCACGACCAGGTGGACGACCAGTCGCAGGCGTACGACCTGTACAAGAAGTGGGGAATTCCGGTATCCCCGCATAACCGCGAGGTCACGGATTTCAGCCAGATTCTCGACATGATCGACTATTACGGCGAGCACCGAGGCGATATCGAGCATGCGCTCGACGGTATTGTCGTCAAGGTCGACGATCTGGCGCTGCAACGCCGGCTGGGCGCCACCTCGCGCGCCCCGCGCTGGGCAATCGCCTATAAGTACCCGCCGGAGGAGGTCAACACCGAACTGCTCAACATCATCGTGCAGGTCGGGCGTACGGGGCGCGTCACGCCGGTCGCCGTGCTCAAACCCGTGTATGTCGCCGGGTCGACGGTCGCGCGCACCACGCTGCATAACCCCTTCGAAGTCAAGCGCAAGGGTATTCTCATCGGCGATACTGTGGTCGTGCGCAAGGCGGGTGACGTGATCCCGGAGCTTGTCGGGCCGGTGTTGGAACGGCGCAAAGGCAGGGAAGACCAGCTGCATGAGTTCGTGATGCCCACCCGCTGCCCGTCCTGTGGTGCGGTGCTTGCCCCGGCGAAGGAAGGTGACAAGGACATCCGCTGCCCGAATGTCGAATCCTGCCCGGCACAGCTGACCGAACGAATCATCAACCTAGGGTCGCGCAAGGCCTTCGACATCGAGCATCTGGGCGACCAGAGCGCGATTGCGTTGACTAATCCAGAGGAGAACCGGCCGGATTCCGTGGCATCCTACGACCCGTACCGCACCGAGATCGACGTGAAGCCCGGCCAAGAACCGGAGCCATATGAGCCGGTGGAAGGCTTGCAACTGCCGCCCATACAGACGCCGGTATTGTCCAGCGAGGCGGGGCTGTTCGGGCTGGACGCCGATATGCTGCGCGATGTGCAGGTGTGGCGTGAGGCGCCGATTATCGAAGTGCGCGAGCAGACTGACGAAAACGGGAAGAAACGCAAGATACGCCGTCGGATTGGCGGATCCGGCCTGTGGCATCAGGTGCCGGCGTTCTGGACGACGCCGACGAACGCGAAAGCCGCGGCCAGTGGGAAGGCGATTGAACAGGCGAAGGCGCGCGGGGACGATCTGGAATCCTACCCGGGGTACGCTGTTCCGCGCGATGCGCATATCGTGCGCGAGCTGACCCGGACCCTGCGCGACGGCACGGTTGCACGCCAGCCGGTGTATGTGCGGCCGATGGAGAACACGTACAAGCTGCTCGATGAGATCAACAAAGCCAAGCAGGCGGATTTGTGGCGTGTACTGGTTGCATTGTCCATCAGGCGGCTTGGCCCGCCGACCGCACGCACGATTGCCGACCATTTCGGCTCGCTTGAGGCGATTGAGCATGCGAGCGTCGCGGATTTGACTGAAATCGGCGGTATCGGTGAGGAAATCGCCAGTTCGGTGGTCGACTGGTTCGCCAAGTCGCGCGAACCGGGCGATTGGCGTGGCAGGATTCTTGCCGCCTGGAAAGCAGCTGGTGTGGGGCAGGTCGAGCATGAGAACACCGAGCCGCAGACCTTGGCCGGCATGACGGTCGTGGTGACCGGATCGCTGGAGGATTTCAGCCGGGAATCCGCCAAGGAGGCGATTGTATCGCACGGCGGCAAGGCCGCGGGGTCGGTCAGCAAGAAAACCACGTACGTGGTGGTCGGTGAGAATCCCGGCTCAAAAGCGACGAAAGCCGAGGAACTCGGCCTGCCTATCCTTGACGAAACCCAATTCCACCGCCTGCTCGACACCGGCGAACCGGGAGAACCCGCCGCTCGTGCTGACGCTAGTGCAGCCGATGCGACCCAACCCGAACTCGCCGACTGACCTCTCCCAACCTTCTGCCGACGCTGAGGGAGGTCTCAGCGTCGATAGAAGCAGAGCGAAAACCTTCTGCCGAAGCTTACAGTGCCGTCAGCGTCGGTAGTTGCTGGACATGAGGGATCGGGCGAGGGTGGTGAATTGGGCGGCGAGCGGGGTATCGGCCAACTCGCCGGATGGCGTCAGCACGGCCGGTCGCCCGGAATCGTCGATTTCGCGGATTTCCGGCTCGAGCGGCAGCTGGGCAAGCAACGGCACATCATAACTGAGCGCGCGAGTCAGCTGTTCGCTGACACGCTGTCCACCGCCATGTCCGAAAATCTCCAGCCGTTCGCCCTTGTGCTCGAAATAGCTCATATTCTCGACAACCCCACGCACTTTCATCGGCACCTGCAAAGCGACCAGACCTGAACGCACCGCGATTTCCGAGGCGCTCGGCTGCGGGGTCGTCACCACCACAAGTTCGGCATTCGGCAAGGTCTGCGCGACCGAAATCGCCATGTCACCGGTGCCGGGAGCCATATCGAGCAGCAGCACGTCCGGGCTGCCCCACCACACATCCGACAGGAACTGCTCCAGCGAGCGTTGCAGCCTCGGCCCGCGCCACAGGATCGCGCGCTCCGAACCGGCGAACATGCCGATCGACATGAGTTTGACGCCCCACGAGACCACCGGCATAAGCATTCCGTTCAGATTCGTGGGTTGCGTGTGCACGCCGAACAGCCGCGGAAGCGAGAATCCGTAGATATCCGCGTCGATGGCAGCGGTATCGTAGCCGAGTGCGGCGAAGGTGGCGGCGAGATTCGCCGTGACCGAGGATTTACCGACCCCGCCCTTGCCGGAAGCGATCGCGAAGATCCGCGTCTTGACACCCGGCTTGGTGAACGGGTTCTGCCGGCGTTCGGCCTTGAGCTGGGCGACGAGGTTCGCGAGCTTGTCCTGGCTCATCGCGCTCACTTCGATGTGGGGGATGAGCGTCGCATTCGGGTAGGTCGCCACGGCCTCGTTGATTTGGTTCGTGATTGTTTTCGACAACGGGCATCCCGCCACGGTGAGTTCCACATGCACGGTCACGTCGTAGGTCGAGGGGAGTACATCATGCGGCGTCGCCTCGATTGCGGCGATCATGCCCAGATCGGTGATGGAACGCCCCAATTCCGGGTCGATGACCTTGCTCAACCGGTGGTAGATGGCGATTTCGATAGCATTCGGCTGACTGCCCGGGACGTGTGCTGTGCCGTCATGGCTGTCAGCGCTGCTGGTATTGCTCGTGATGCCGGTGGTGCCGCCAGTGGTGCCGTTTGTGCCGGTGACGTCGTTGATGCCGTGCAGCGCCTGCTGGGAAGTCGGGGTGTGTGCCATGGTTCCTCCTGATTGTCCTTGAACACCGTAGCGCGCTTCCGTCCGCCACGCCAGTGGCGAAGTGCGTATACGGGGATCGATTACTGGACAAACGGCCCGATGACAACGATGTCATGCTGTGATCAAGCGTATCCCGCGCACATACGAAAAACGGGAAGCAAGCCCAAACTTGCTTCCCGTTTTAGCTACTGATTAGCGAAATCAGATGTTGAAGTACAGCTCGTACTCCAGCGGCGTCGGCTGCAGGCGAGCCTGGTCGATTTCACCGCGCTTGAGGTCAACCCAGGTCTCCAGCAGATCGTCGGTGAACACGTCGCCGGCGGTCAGGAAGTCGTGATCTTCCTCGAGGGCGTCGAGCGCCTCACCGAGGGAGCCCGGCACCTGCTTGATGCCCTCATGCTCTTCCGGCGGCAGCTCGTAGAGGTCCTTGTCAACCGGAGCCGGAGGCTCGATGTGGTTGAGCACACCGTCAAGGCCTGCCATCAGCTGTGCGGAGAAGGCGAGGAACGGGTTGGAGGATGGATCCGGAGCGCGGAACTCGATGCGCTTGGCAGCCGGGCTCGTGCCAGCCAGCGGAATACGGATGGCGGCGGAGCGGTTACGAGCGGAGTACACCAGGTTGACCGGAGCCTCGAAGCCCGGAACCAGACGGTGATAGGAGTTCAGCGACGGGTTGGTGAAGGCGAGCACGGAGGAAGCGTGCTTGATCAGGCCGCCAACGTACCAACGAGCGATATCGGAAAGCCCGCCGTAGCCCTTCTCGTCGTAGAACAGCGGCTTGCCGTCCTTCCACAGGGACTGGTGGCAGTGCATGCCGGTGCCGTTGTCGCCTGCGATCGGCTTCGGCATGAAGGTCACGGCCTTGCCGGCGAGGGCAGCGGTCTCGTGAACGACGTACTTGTACTTCATCAGGTCGTCGCCCGCGTGCTGCAGGGTGTTGAAGCGGTAGTTGATCTCCTGCTGGCCGGCGCCCGCAACCTCATGGTGCGAACGCTCGAGAATCAGGCCGACCTTCTGCAGGTTGGCGACCATGTCGTCGCGCAGATCCTGATAGTGATCGTTCGGCGGAACCGGGAAGTAGCCGCGCTTGACGCGGTTCTTGAAACCGATGTTCGGGGTGCCGTCATCTTCGGTGTCCACACCGGAGTTCCACGGAGCCTCGATGGAGTCGACCTCGTAGAAGGAACGACGCATGCTGTTCTCGTAACGCACCTTGTCGAAGATGAAGAACTCGGCTTCAGGCGCGAAGGATGCGGTGTCGGCGATGCCGGTGGACTTGAGGTAGGCCTCGGCCTTGCCTGCGACCTGGCGCGGATCGCGGGAGTAAGGCTCATCGGTGATCGGGTCGACGATGGAGAAGGCCACGTCGAGCGTCTTGTGCTTGCGGAACGGGTCAATGAACGCGGTGGAGACATCCGGCACCAGCTTCATATCGGACTCGTTGATGGCCTGGAAGCCCTGGACGGAGGAACCATCGAACGGCATGCCGTCGGTGAAAGCATCCTTGAGGAACTCGCTGGCGGGAACCGTGAAGTGCTGCTGAATACCGATGAGATCGGTGAAGCGAACGGAGACGTACTCAACGCCCTCTTGGTTGATCAGGGCCTCGACGTCTGCTTTGGTTTCGAGTGCAGTCAAGGGACCGCTCCTTTCATGTGAACTTACAGGCTCCAAGTCTAGGTTCGTCGGTTTCGGCCACTCGCCGTTTGCGTTACGAACATGTTTCGTACTTCGGTAACATTTGGGTGAAATCGTTGGAAAATCAAGGTTCTGTATTTTTCAATCCGTAAGGATTTCGTGCATTTGGCGTTCGAAACATGGACATGTGGGCGTATCCGGGCGTCTTGGGCGGACGATGTGCGCATGCTGTTGGCGCCGTCTCGGGCGGCGTGCGGAACGACGAATGCCCGGCCGGAGACAAGTCCGACCGGGCATTTGTGTGGTGTTGTTGTGTGGTGTTGTTGTGTGATGTCGCTGTGCGTTTAGTGTTGCCGCGACCAGCGATATAAGTCAGCGACCGCGCAGCGCTCGACGATTGACATGCTGAGCACGCGTCGGGTCGATGCCCTTCGGGATGCCGTAGCCCTGCTTGAGCTGCAGGGTGCGCAGACGCTCGTTAAGCGTGTTGAGCTCGGTTTTGGTTAGGTAGAAGCGGGTGCGCGGGTGGAGTTTCTTCGCGATCCACAGCTTGTGGTGGGTCGGTTCGTTGCTCTTGCACTTGAGCACGGCACGACGCACGTCCTTCAAGCGCACCTGATGTTCGCCGGTGCCCACGCAGATGCGGTAGACCGGGATTGACGAGCCGGCGGTGACGCCCTTGATCTTGCGCTCTTCGCGGTCCATCGCGCGGCTGACGCGCTGCTCGTCGCCCTCACCGAGCAGGTAGATGCCGGAATTGCTGGTGCCGCGCCAGATCATGTCCTTCGTTTTCGGATCGACCCACACCGGTTCCTGCGGGAAGGAGTAGCCGGCCTTGCTGATATTGCCCAGCACACCGATGGCGGCGCCCGGCTGGCCTTCGAGCTTTGCGTAGCCGACTCGGTCGGCGCGGTTGGTGAGCACCATGGTGAAGAACAGGGCGCCCAGCATGACCGCGGTGATCATGAGCAGGATCCAGGCGATGACCGACCAGTGGAACACGATGCCGAGCACAATCGCGACGACAATCGGCGCGATGAAGGCGCCTGCAGCCAGCCAAGGCAGCTTCTTATCCTCTTTGTAGGTGAACTTGAACAGCGCGATGATATTCTTCACCATGTTCTGGCGCTTGCCGCCATTGCTCTTTTCGGCCTTGTCTGCCATTTGCGATCCTTATCTTCTGGGAAACGGACACACTGTGCACCACTCTACCAAACGGTATGGAAGCGCCGGAGGCTGCCCGCGGGTAGCGAAATCGCTGTCTGTGGGCAGCTTTCCGCGGTCGCGGTCCGGGTCCGCGGCGGTGTCGTGCGGCTCAGCGCGTATGCAACGGCCGCCCGTCCGCCTTGAGCATCGCCTCGCCGAGCGTCTCGCTGAAGGTCGGATGCGGGTGGATGAGCCGCGCCGCCTGGCTCAGCGGCACATGGTTGCCGACCAGCTGCTCGGCTTCGGCTATCAAGTCGCTGGCCACAGGCGACATCATGTGTACGCCGAGAATCACCTCGGTATCCGGGTCGCTCGCGCGCATGCCGCTCACCACGGACATCGAACCCGCGGAGCCGCTCATCAGCATGCGCGCGTTCGACAGCATCGGGTACAGGGTTTCCTTGACTTCCTGCACATCGTCGCGCTTCTGCGCCTCGTCAAGCGTCATGCCGACGGAAGCGACCTCTGGCGTGGAGAACACGACCTGCGGCACGGCGTCATCGTCAACCGGCGGGGGATTGAGCCCGGCAATCGATTCCGCGATGACGATGCCCTGCTCGTACGCGCGGTAGGCGAGTGCCGGTCCGACCGTAATATCACCCACCGCCCACACGCCGGGCACATTGGTGCGTCCGTATGCGTCGGTGACGACGAAACCGTCGTCGGTCAGGGCGATGCCGTTCGAAGTGAACCATGGGCTTGACGTGTTCGGGGTGCGGCCGATCGCGGCGAGCACCACTTCGCCGTATGCGGTGTGGTCCGTCGCGTCATCGCCGCGCGTGTAGTGGACGGTCGCACCGAGATTGACGCCCGTATCGACATGGCTGACTGAGGTGTGGTCGATGATGGTGATGCCGTGCCGTTTCAACTCGCGCGTCAACGCCATGGAAGTCCTGCGGTCCCACGCCGACAGCAGCCGGTCCTTGCGGATCAACATGGTCACGTCAGTGCCGGCGGCATGCCACATCGAAGCGAATTCGATGGCGATGGCCCCGGCGCCGATAATCACCGCGCTGGACGGGAACTGGTTGCGCGCCAACGCCTGCGTGGAGTCGATGAGCGCCCCGCCGAACGGCTGACCGGGCAGCGGCTTGGGTTCCGAGCCAGTGGCCAGGACCACATGTTCCGCGTTGAAGACCAAGGTCTGGCCGGCGTCCTCGGGGATTTCCGCATTGCGGAACCGTTGTACCTGTTGTGTTCCGGCGCTGGGGGTGACACTGACTGTGGAATGGTCGGTCAGCTCGGCCTGCCCGCGGATGACTGTGACCTTGCGGTGGGCGAGCAAACCGGCCAGCCCCTTGGTCATCGTGTCGACGATGTGCAGCCGATAATCGCGTAGCACACCGTAATCCACGCCGCTGAGTGTGGCATCGATCCCCAGCTGCTGGGCGCGTCCGATTGTGTCGATGGTGCGTGTGGCGGTCAGCAGCGCCTTGGATGGGATGCATCCACGGTTCAAGCATGTGCCGCCGAGTGTGGCGTCCCGTTCAATCAGCACAACGGATTTGCCCAGTTGCGCGGCTCGTAGTGCGGTGGCGTATCCGCCCGGCCCGGCCCCGATGATGACGATGTCGGCATGTTCACTCATATGGCCTCCTCGCACATGGCCCGTCGCGCTGCCGTGTGCGCCGGGCTTCGGTTCAGGTTGCAATGTCTTCCAGTCTAAGGTGACGCTTCTACCTGCCGCCCGTATCCGCCTGTGGCGAAGCGTGCGGTTGGCGGGTGGAGTGGGTGCAGCGGTTGGGGTGGTGTTGGTGCGGTTGTTGGAGCGGCTGTGCAGTGGTGGTTGTGCAGTGGTGGTTGTGGCGACAGTGAGACAGTGCGCCTCATTGCGCATGTCGTGACATACGCCATCCGTGAGATAGTGGTCCATTCGCGGCCTCGGCAGAATGACTGACGCGATGAGCATGCCTTGACATGCGTAACGCGACAGATTCCCCATGCGACAGGAGGTGACGATGGTGTTTGGCCCTGTCCTGTATGCCATGACATACAGGACTTGTCGGATGTCGGCAGAAGCCGCCGTCGTTCGTGTCGCGTTGTCTCGTTGTGTATGCCGCAACATACGAAGCTTGTCGGATGTCGCCAGATACTGCCGCTTGTCAGTGCGGCGCATCCAATCGAGTATGTTTCGGCATACACAACAGCGCAGATCCCATGCGAGTTTGGGATTGCTGATAGTGCCACACCGTGTTGTGCATGCCTTGACATGCGTAATCCGTCAGATGCGTCATGTCCGGCTGTCACGAGTGATGATATGTTTCCTCATGTATGTCCGGATACGCGCGCCACAACATCTCAACTGGCACTGCCGATGCGTCGCGCCTGCCTTGAGACCATCGGTGCCATTCAGCCAAGCACATCAGCGTATGCCGCCACATACAACAACCCCGCTGCGGTGGTATGCCGCAACGGGGTGTCAGACAAAACCGGAAAAGCGACCGAACGAAACTCAGTCAGGCCAGTTGCCGCGCTTCGGCGAGGTGGGCTTGGGCAGACGCCACCGGCGGATCTGGATCGACCGGCTCCACGCGTACATGCACGAGCGCGAACCGCGGGCCACCGCGCGGTCGCCGAACTTGGCGACCAGCTTCTTCTTGAGCTTATGCCACATCACCACAATGTCGATGATCACCGCGAACAGGTACGCGTACATGAGAATCGTCAGCACAATCACTGCTTGCGGGCTGCGGGAGCTGAACACCATCATGACGACCATCATCACGACAATCACCGGAATGAAGAACTCGCCCAGATTGTAGCGGGCATCCACATAATCGCGGATATACACGCGCCACGGCAGCTGCTCCGACTTCGGCATATGACGGACGTCGCCGTTCTGCATCGCCTCGTATTCCGCGTCCTCTTTCGCACGAATCCGCTGCTTGGCGGCCTTCGCGCTCGCCTTGCGGTCCTTGGGGACGAGCGGGCGAAGATTGCGCGCCTGCGCCTCCTTGCGTTTGGGGGTCGGACGGCCCTTGCCTTCAGTGATTTTCGCGCCTGATTCCTTCGACGCGGCCGGTTCGTCCTGCTCGGCCGGCTGCTCGTCGGTGGTCTTCTTGAACGGGTTCCATGTCATGCTTGCAGGTTACGGTGACCACTAGACGCTCGCAGCCCGGCAATCCGCCCGGAACCGCCGAAAACCGGCCCGATGGGCACGGCCGAACGCCACGGTATCACGGTATTACGGTATGCGGATGGAGCGCGGCGGCGACACATCACAGATATCGCAGATATCACACACATCGCACACACGATGACCAGATATATAAGGAGAACTCATGACCGCGTTGAATGAACAGACCGTCCGCGCGCGCGTAGAAGCCGACTGGACCAGGATCGTCGACCTGCTTAAAGAGAAGATCGCACTCAAAGCCGTGTCCGCGCAAGGCATCACCGGCGAGCATATGAAGCGTTCGGCTGAATTCGTCGCCGGCGAAATGCGCAAGGTCGGTATCGATGCGCATGTCGAACAGTCCACGAACCCGGACGGCACCCCGGGCGCGTGGGAGGTCATCGGCTCGCATATCGTCGACCCGGAAGCGCCCACCGTGCTCCTGTACGCGCACCACGATGTGCAGCCCGCCCCGAATCCTGCGGACTGGGACATCGACGACCCCTTCACCGCCACCCAGGTGGGCGACCGCCTTTACGGGCGCGGCACCTGCGACGACGGCGGCGGCATCGCCATCCACTCGGGTGCGCTCAAGGCGCTCGGCGATGACCTGCATGTCAATATCAAAGTGTTCTTCGAAGGTGAAGAGGAAATGGGCTCGCGCAGCTTCATACCGTTCATCGAAGCGCATCGCGACGAATTCGACTCCGACGTCATCATCGTCGCGGACTCCGGCAACTGGACCCCGGACATCCCCAGCCTGACCACCAGCCTGCGCGGCAACACCACGCTCGACGTGAGCGTGAAAGTCCTCGACCATCCCGTCCATTCCGGGCAGTACGGCGGGCCGATTCTCGACGCTAATACGCTCGCCGCCATGCTCATCGCCTCCATGTACAACGCCGACGGCGAGCTTAACATCCCCGGCCTGCTCTCCCAGGAGCCGATCGGCGGTCTGCAACAGGATCTCGACCCCGACAAGGTGCGTTCCGACACGTCGCTCGTGCCCGGTTACCGTTTCGCCGGCATCGGTTCGCTCGCCTCACGCCTGTGGACCAAGCCGAGCGCCACGGTCATCGGATTCGACGCGCACCCGGTCGACGGGTCGTTCAACGTGATCGCCAACGAGACGCGATTCCGCCTGTCTGTGCGCACTGCCCCCGGCCAGCGGCCTGAAGTGGCTCAGCAGGCGGTTGCCGATTTCCTCACCGCGCACGCGCCATTCGGTGCGAGCGTGACCGTGACCCCGCTGGACAACGGTATGGGTTGGGCCATGGATCCGAGCGCCGAAGCGACCGAGGATGCGCTCGCTGCCATGCGTGAGGCGTTCGGCGTTGAACCGATCAACAAGGGTGAGGGCGGTTCCATCCCGTTCATCCCCGAATTGCAGCGCATCTTCCCGAAGGCGCAAGTGTTGGTGACCGGGCCCGAAGACCCGCAATCCAACGCGCACAGCCCCAACGAGTCGGTCAGCCTGCCCGGGTTGAAGAAGAACGTGGTCGCCGAGGCGCTGCTGCTCGCCAAACTCGGGGAGTGACGCGGCGGCGGATGTCGCGGTCGAGGTGATCGATCGCGTGTTGTTTGCCTGGTGAGACGGTGGTGCCGGTGCTGGCGCGGGTGCTGGTGTCGGTGCCGCCGCCTTTTGTGCGGTTGCGGCGGTTGTGTGTGGTTGCGTATGTCTGCGCATGCGCAAGTTGCAACGATGTCTGTCGTTGGCTGCTGACTGTGGGACATCTGTCGCGCAGTGTATGTCTCGGCATGCGTGATGATACAGGTCGACCGGTGGGGGTCGTTGCTTGCGGGGTATCTGTTGCGTTGCGTATGTCTGTGCATGCGTGACGATGCTGATTAGTCAGCGCGGGGGACTGGTTGAGGTGTGTTGGAAATGCTGCGTATGTCTCGGCATACGCGAGTTGCACTGGATGCCTGTCGGCGGCGACTGTCTGTGGGGTATCTGTTGTGTTGCGTATGTCAGGACACACACAATCTGTAGGACGTCCCATCATTTGATGTTGACGTAGGTAGATATGTCGCGTTACGTATGTCTCGGCATGCGTAAGTTGCAATGATATCTGTCGGTGACCGTTGGTTGTGGAGTATCTGTCGTGTTGCGTATGTCTGTGCATGCGTTATGGTGCGAATCGGTTGGTCTCGGCCATTGTCTGTGGGTCATCTGTTGTCTTGTGTATGTCCCGGCATGCGCGAGTTGTTGGTCTGGGTGCGCATGATACGTGCCGTGTGCCGATATGCAGCGTTACGTATGCCGTGACATACGTAACGGATTCCTTGGATGAGGAAAGAATCACGGCAGAAGTCATGGTGTTGGATTGTGTATGCGAGGGCATGCGTGATAAGCGGGTTCGGATGGCGCGCCTCAATGGTCATGTGCGATACGTTGCGTTGCGTATGTCTGTGCATGCGTGATCGGTGGGACAGGCTGACGTTTGTTGCCGGCGTAGGTGGGTTTGCAATGTTGCGTATGCCCCGGCATACGCAAGTTGCAATGGATGCCTGTCGGCGGCGACTGTCTGCGGGGTATCTGTTGTGTTGCGTATGTCCGGGCGTGCGCAACCTGTAGGATGTCCCATCATTTCGTGCTGACGTAGGCAGATATGTCACGTTGCGTATGTCGTGGCATGCGCTAGAACAAGCCCGGTCAGCAATATGATGCTGACTGCTACAGATGCGCAGGATTGCGTATGTACAGGCATACACGATTGGTAACGCGGCTGATGGCTACGGGATGGCATGGTGCTGTGATCGCTGGGCGTGTGAGGATTCGCTCACACAGTGGGTGGTTGGTTGCCGGATATGGATTATGGAAGGCTGGCGGACGCCAGTTTGTGAGGATTGGCTCACACGGTGGGGTGCTGGCAGGTCGCGGGATGCGGATGAAGTGTTGGAATCGGTGATTGTGTGAGTCGGGGCTCACACGTTGGCGGTGGTCTGGGCTCCTGGTGCTGATTTTTGGTTGGGTACCGGTCATCGTGTGAGGATTCACTCACACGGTGGGGTGCGGGCAGGGTGTGGGAGGCATAAGAGACTTTGGAATCTGTGATTATGTGAGTGCCGGCTCACACAATCACCGCCGGCAGAGCCCATGTTGCAGATCCCGGTTTGGAAACCAGTAATTGTGTGAGGATTGGCTCGCACGATGACCTGTCCGGGCGGCTTCAGACTGTGCATTCTGCTCGGGCTGCTCCAGTTTGTGAGGATTGGCTCACACCTTGGCGGTGAGTTGGTCTCGTGTTGCTGATTTTGGTTGGGTGCCGGTCATCGTGTGAGGATTGGCTCACACAGTGGGGTGCTGGCAGGTCGCGGGATGCGGATGAAGTGTTGGAATCGGTGATTGTGTGAGCCGGGGCTCACACGTTGACGGTGGTCTGGGCTCCTGATGCTGATTTTTCGTTGGGTACCGGTCATCGTGTGAGGATTCACTCACACAATCACCGGCTGGCGGCGGGCACGGGCAGGTTGAAAGGCTGGTGGGTGTCACAGTGCGAGCCAATCCTCACACTGTGGCACCCACCGCAACGGCACCCACCGCAACGGCACCCCGCACCGGCACCCACCGCAACGACACCCGCCAGCCCGCTATCCGCAGCCTGTCAGCTTGCGGGTACTTCGTCGACGGTCAGCGTTGCGGGCAGGTTGTCGCCGGAGTCGTTGTTCACCCGGTTGAAGGTCTCCCCGCTGATATCCTGTTCGTTTGCCGTGCCCGTTTGTGCCTTCGCTTTCGCGGTGGTGGGGGCGAGGTAGATTCCGGCGTCCGCTCCTGTCACGTAGTATTGCGAGGCGAGGTCGCCGGACAGTCCGCTGTGCACGAGGAACAGCAGGTAGGTCGATCCGGTTTTCATGATCGCCCCCGCGGTCTGGTTCTTGGTTGAACCGGTCTGGCGGACAACGACGGCCTTATCGCCGGCATCGCCTTTCTTCGTCGTGATGACTTTGACCGTGGAGAGAGTGAAGTCAGTGTCATCGTCGATGTCCTGGACGACTTTCTGGTCGGCGACGGTGCCGACGATCACCAGATCGGAATCATCCGTAATCGCTTTGACGGAGTCGTACATTTTAACTCTCGAAATTTCGCCTTTGCTCGTCGTTGCATTTCCGCTCGTCTGAGCAGTTGTTCCTGATGAACCGCAGGCGCCGACTCCAAAAGCAATCGAGAGAGCGGCCACCATTGCCAGAATCGGCTTTACGAGCCGTGTATGCTTCTTCATATCAGCACGCTTTCCATAGTCTTGTTGGTTATCAATATAGATTGTTGATGCCATTTTTTTCATCGCTTGTAAGGGTCCTCACACCTCCTCTCAAATACGCGTCCGAGGCGGATTGATACATGACATGATTGATTCCACTGACATGGCCAAGTCCCCAGACATGGCATAGTTCATGTAGCCAGACGACTTTGAGTCGGTCGAAAGGCATTCCTGTGGATAGGTATCGCGTGTTTAATTTTGAACTTGCACTTCGAGTGCTTCCGAGAACGACGTTCCATTGTGACTGACCTTCCCAACCTGTTGCCCCATAGTCAGCGGCATAGGCTTTCCAAGATGGTGATGTGCTGTCAGTCCATGAAAAATGGACGTCTGTCTGCTGATTGATTTCGAAGACTGCATTTCCCATTGCGGTCTCGAATGTCCCCGATATCGCAGAAGCGGAGATCTGCTGAGTCGGGCTACCCCACTTTGAGCCGCTTGTCGTTGAGGCTGCTGCTGAAATAGTCGAGAGATATACGACCATGCAGACTGTAATACTGACACATGCGGCATGTTTGATATTATGAACTAACGAATGGCGTTTCATGTTTTTCCTTATCTATACACGAATTATCACTCCAATGAAAAATGACGAAATTTGAAATTGAAATGGCTGTGAATATATAATACTACTTACATCATTACCCCTTTCTATCTCCTAACAACACTGTCGTTACAAAGTATAGCATATGGGCATACTCTTCGTGCGTTAGTTTGGCGTCAAATGCAGATCTGCAGTAAACCTCCACGAAAACGTCGTAATCGTAGGGATCCGCTGCTGCGGATAGTAGCATCGCTGTAACATGATCAATTGATAATTGAGGTTGAGATGTACATTTTGCCAAGATAGTGAGGGTTGCTTTAGTTTGTAGATTGCAGTATCATAGCAAGAGGATTTACCTTATGGCGGGTAAGTACCTGTGCATCGAGAATCCAAAGATGGAGGACATGATGAAAAAGAAGAGTAAAGTGGTTGGGATTTCTGCTGCGGCAATCGCTGCAGGAGTATGTCTTGCAATGGCAGGCCCGGCGAGTGCAGAAATACATTATCCTGTCGGCAGTGGTAGTTTCAATCGCGGAAATTACTGGGGGAACTGGAGTGCAACGATAACGAAATCGCAAGTGCATACAAACTCATTCTCGAATCACCAGTACTGTAAGGCGGTGCAGGATAGATATAAAGTCAATGAGATGACCACGGGGATTAACACGCCGTGTGACGTGTCTGCCATTGGTGGTAACTCTGCGCATTATGATTATGTCGAATTTTATCTGAAATAAATTATATCAGAGTTGACTCAATAGAGCTGGATTGGGGGATGTAAACCATGCAATGGACAAGAACAATATTCAGTTGTCTGCTGATTTTTGCAGTGGTAAGCGGGATAATGTCGCTGTCATCGTGCTCCCGGCCCGGTTCTCAGGATCCCGCTTCTTCGGCGTCGAACACGGCGTCGGCGCCGAAGACGGGTTCAAAACTGGCGTCGTCGCTGAAAGCGTATGCCCAGTCCATGCTTGATGGCGACAGGCAATCGTCCCAGATGGGCGAGGAGCAGAAGGCGATCATCGAGCGTGCCGCCAAGGGCGACGGCACAGTGTCGCGCGCGGATTATGAACAGGCGTGGGCGAACTATCGCAAATGCATTGTGGATCGGGGCTGGACCGATCCGACACTCAAGCATCTTGACGGGTTGTACGCGGCCCCGCCCATCGATGTGGAAGGCTTGAGCGACGCGCAGCAGCACAAGCTGGACGAAGACCTGCAATACTGCTCCATCACGTATGTGACCGATCTTGACCAGCTGTATCGCACCCAGGTTGCCAATCCGGGGTTGTCAAGCGCGAACTATCAGCTGATTGTGGATTGTCTGAAGAAGAATGGCGTTGTCGGCAAGGATTACACGTCGGACAAGCTCCAGGACGATCTCGGTGACAAACTGGATTTGTCGGATTCCGCCGTCCAGACCTGCCTGGTGAAATATGGATACTCCGCGAACGACGCGCGCGATGAAAGCGCATACTGGAAACCGCTGGGATAGGCTATACTGAGAGAAATATGTTCCTTCGCTGGTTGGTCAGTGGGGGGGGCTTGGCATAACGACTCCGATGGTGGAGTGCATGGGAAGGGGAGAAGGCCATGAAGCCCAAGATGATGCATGTTGTCGCGGTTGGTCTTGCGATGGCGATGATGCTGTCGGCATGTTCGATGCGCACTTCTGCACAGAAGCAGGAAACAACCTCGTCTCCTTCAGCGTCGGCGTCACAGACGGGCGGGAAGATAGCGTCGTCCTTGCAAGAATTTGCTCAATTCTTGCTGGATGCGGATGCAAAACACCCGTCGATGGCCGACGAACAGAAAGAAACCATCGAGCGTGCCGTCAAGAACAACGGTAAACTTACACGCGCTGACTATGAGCAGGCGTGGAGCACGTATCGCACATGCATCACTTCACGGGGATGGACGTCCCCGCCCGTGATACAGCATGGGGACTTGTATGGTGAGCCACAGGTCAACACGAAAGGGATGAGTAAGGAGCAGTCAGACAGATTGTTCGAGGACATTCAGGATTGTGCCTTCAAGTACAAGACCAATGTGGATTCATTGTACCGTACGCAAGTTGGCAATCCTGGTTTGTCTTCCGATACGGATCAGCTGATTGTTGACTGTCTCATCAAGAATGGTGTAGTTCCCGCGTCGTTCACTAAGAAACAATACAAGAAGGAGATGGGAGAAGACCTGTCCCCCGGGGAGAAATACACGGGACCGACATCATTTTCCGTAAGTGATGAGCGCGTCCAATCCTGCTTCTTCGCCCAAGGCTTCTATTTCAACGACGATGCGGGAACGTCGGAACCGGTATGGAAACCGATATCTTGAACAAGCCGGAATAGTTGATATCAGTATTCGATGATGAAATCTGCAATAGTCCAAAGAAGGTGATGGGGTTATGAGATGTGTAGGGCAGAGAATAATCGGTGTTGTCGCTGTTATAGCGTGAGTCTGCTCGTACACGTACCGTTACTATTCGGCTGCAATAATGCGTGTTTCGTGATGCGTAATGAAGTGATGGCTGAGAATATTGCAAACGTAAGCCGATTGTTGTATAATTATCACAGTTGTATTCTTGAAGTTGAGAATGCAACTGAAAATGTAAATCGATAACTCCAATGAAGGAGGAGCTATGAAACAACAGGGGAAGAAAAAAGTGGTCGGGCTCGCAGCGGCTGTGCTTGCTGCAGGGTTGTGCTTGACGGTGGCAGGTCCTGCGAGCGCGGAAACTCATTATCCAACAAGCGGTACGAGTTTTAATCGGGGCAACTATTGGGGGAATTGGACATCGACAATTACTCGTTCCGCAGTGCATACGAATTCATTTTCTAACCATCAATATTGCAAAGCTGTCCAAGACCGCTATATCATACAGGAAGCGCACACAGGCATTAATACTTCTTGCGATGTGATTGCAATCGGAACAAATTCTGCGCATTATGATTATGTGCAGTTTAATATGGAATAATATGAATTAACATTTTCAATATAATATGGGGAATCGGTTCGAGAGAAGGACGATATGAAACGTGATGTATTCGCTGTGTCTAAACTGTTTGCAGTTGTGACGTGTTGCGTCATGCTGTTGTCATCTTGTTCTCGTTCCGGTTCCCCTGATACCACTGTTTCATCTGAGTCTCCTTCAGCGTCGGCGTCACAGACGGGAGCACGTCTTGCCTCGTCGTTGAAAGCATACGCGCAGTCGATTCTTGATGCTGATAAACAATCGCAGAAGATGGGTGACGAGCAAAGGAACGTAGTCGAGAAGGCTGCGAAAGGGGACGGCACCGTCTCTCGTGCTGATTATGAACAGGCATGGGCGAACTATAAACAGTGCATCGTAAACCGAGGGTGGACCAGCCCCAATTTGAGGGAAGCGGACGGGCTATACGCAGAGCCTCCGATTAATGCGGAAAACATGACGGAGGCGCAGACGACAAAATTATCGCAGGATACTGATTATTGCGCAACGACATACGTGGTGGACGTCGATCAGCTGTACCGGACCCAGGTTGCCAATCCGACGCTGTCAACGGCGAATGTTCAGTTGATAGTGAAGTGTCTTGTGGCAAGCGGCGTCGTAAGCAGTGACTATACGACAGAAGAATTCCAAAAAGATAGCAGCAGTCTGGATTTCTCAGATAGCAAGGTGCAATCCTGTCTGATTAAATATGGATACCACGCCGTCGACGCCTCCAAGGAAAAAGACAGCCTATGGAAGCCGATAGGCTGATGGGCACGACGGTGCCAAACGGTATTCGGTAAAGGAAATAGGGGACGGTGACGAACATGAAAATCAAGTGGCGGAGTATCATCAGCGCTCTTGCGATTATTGTTTGCGTCGGGGCCTGCGCCAGTGCATGTTCCGCGCCGTGGTCCGGGAAGACGCAGGCGGACAAGGCTAATACTTCAGGGGAATCCCCTTCTTCTCAATCCAGTGCTGATACGGATTTTGGGGAAGATAGTGGCCATCTTGCTTCTTCACTGCAAGCGTTGGCAAAACGAATGCTGAATGATGACAATACCTTGAAAAAAGAGAAAAAGGACAGCGATGATGTTATGAGCGCCCAGCAGCGGGACATCATCGTACGTGCGACAAAGAACAATGGTAAAATATCGCGTTCGGACTACGAACAGTCTTGGATGAACTTTCGCTCCTGCATCGTGAATCGTGGCTGGACCGATCCAAAACCCCTTTCATACGGTGGGTTCTATTCCATGCCCGCTATGAATTATGCTGGGTTGACGGATTCGCAAAGCAAGAAACTTGACAAAGATTTATCGTATTGCATCGGCCATGAAATGATGAATGTTGATTTACTGTATCGTACACAGGAGGGCAATGCCGAACTGTCTACGGATTATCATCAGCTTATCGTCGATTGTCTGATTAAGAAAAACGTTGTCCCGACATCGTATTCGAAAGACCAGTTCTCGAAGGATACGTCGAGCGACTCGGCCCCGGAATTCTTCCATAGTGCAGAAGCGCAGGAATGCTTTGCACTGTATCAGTACGGGTACGCCGAAGCGTCAGATCAGGCGTCGTACTGGAAACCGTTGGGATAGGTCGCGCACCATCCGCACCGATTGCCGGTATGCGATAGTCCGTCAGCAACAAGAGAAGGGGAACATCGATGTTTCGTCATGAGCGTGGTGTCAAAGGCAAAGTCGACAACAAACGCCGCCGGCATGTCAATATCGCGGCGTGGGTCATCATGGCCATCGTGGTGGCCGCCGCAATCACCGCGGGGGCGTGCGCGATGTTCATGCCCGACCGTCCGCCCGCACTACTGGGCACATCCGGAGAAGTGACGCAAGCCAAAGTATCGACGCAGCAGTACAACGGCGCACAAACAGTCACACTGATCCCCAGCATCGCCAGCGACAGGACCATTCTGGGCAACAGCACCGGCACCGTGACAGCGGATTATTCAGGCAACGGACTATCTTCCGGCCATGCCTGCATGCGCGTCAACGACCGTGCCGTCATCGCCCTGAACACCGCCCTGCCGTTGTACCGCGACCTGCACGTGGAAGACCGGGGGCAGGACGTGCGTGCGCTGAACAATGAACTGTCCCGGCTTGGCTACCAATCCGACGCCGACAGCGACCGGTACTCATGGAATACCCAGCAAGGGTGGAAACGCCTCATGGCGGACAACGGTTCGGACAGCGACGGTACGCTCCTGCTCAGCGACATCCTATGGATCCCCGAGCAGAGCGTCACCGTCAGCAACTGGCAGGGAACTACAGGCGCAAGCGTCACCCAAGGGTCGCAGATCGGCGATATTCCGGGGGCTTTGGTCAAACTCAGCATCAAGAACACGAACCCCTCGGACCAGGATCGGGTGATCACCGTATTCGGCCAATCGACCACACTGCCCGCAGGCCAGACCGCCATCGACAACGCCGACTACCTCAAACAGGTTTCGGCGACGGAAGAATACAAAACCCAGACCAAGGACACGCTTGCGGCGGGCATCAGCGGCACGCTCTCCCTGGCGCAATCCATTGAAGCGCTTCGCGTGCCCGCGGGCGCCGTATTCGGCCTGAACGGGAGCAAAGGGTGCATCATGACCACGGACGGGACGAAACATGCCGTCACCGTTGTCGGCTCTTCGCTTGGCGTCAGTCTCGTGCAGCTCAATGACGGCGGCAACACGTCATCCATCACCTCGGTGGAAATCGGGTCGAAGATCGCGGGCGCAACATGCTCCTGAAAGCAATAGACCTGGCACACCGTTTCCCGGGAACGGATATTTTGTTCGAGCATCTTGATTTCGAAATCAGCCCGGGGCAGACCGTCGCGCTGTGCGGGCCTTCCGGATGCGGTAAATCCACCTTGCTGTCGATTCTCGCGGGATGGGTGAAACCATGGGCGGGGCAAGTCGAACGCGACGACATCCACCGCATCGGGTGGGTATTCCAAAACCCTTACGGTGTTCCGGAGCGAACCGCGCTCGACCACGTGGTCTTCCCGCTGCTTTGCCACGGCTTGAGCAGACGTGAGGCGATCCCTGAAGCGTTGCAAGCCATGGGGCTGTTCGATTTGGAATATGCGGCGGACCGGAGGTTTTCCGAACTCTCCGGCGGCGAAGCGCAACGGCTGATGCTTGCCCGAGCCGTATGCTCGCATCCTGACGTGCTGCTCGTCGACGAGCCGACTGCGCAGCTGGACACGCGAACGGCGGCATCCGTGAGCGAAGTGTTGGGCAATCTCGCGGGGCAAGGCATGATCGTGGTCGTGGCAACGCATGACCCGCGTGCCAGGGACGCGTGCGACCGGGTCATCGATTTGGCTGATTACGCGCCGGTCGGTGCTGAAAACGCGGATGGGGACGCGGGCCAGAGCGCTGCTGCACGTGTGGACGGAAGCGTTGCGGAGAGCGCGAGCGGAAATATCGATGAGAACGCTGCTGGAAGCGTTGCCGGAAGCGTTGCTGGAAGCGCCGATGGAAGCGAGGGGGTTAGGTCATGAATCTCCGGTCAATCTGCTCCGAAGCCGTGCGCAACATCAGCGCGGGAACTACGCGGGCGGCATGGTTTTTCCTCGTCATGCTCATCACCGGTGTGCTTCTCGGCGGGTACGAAGCCATGTCCATCGTGCAGCTCGAACAGGAAGCGATCACGCGTATCAGTTCGAACGCCGATACGAAAGCCCTCATCGGTGCAAGCGTCGATGGCCAAGCGTGCGACGGGCTTGAAATGGTCCACAACGGGCCAAGTCTTGCAGGAGCGGCCCGCGCTGCCGAAAGCATCACCGCGTCTTCGACGCCCGGCATGGAACTGCCCGCGTACGAAGTGACCCCGGGGTTCATCAAACTGCTTGCATCCGGGCAGAAAACAGCGAACGCGTCTTCGTCGTCTTCGTCGTCTTCGTCGTCTTCGTCGTCTTCGTCTTCTGCGTCCTCGTCTGCGCAACAGGGGGCTGCATCAACACAACAGGAAGTGAACGAGACCGCCGACACCTCGGGAATATGGATTTCAACCGACGTTTCGCATGATTTCGGGCTGGTCAAAGGCAGTGTCATGCAAACCAACCGTGGCGATATGACCATCGCCGGCGTATTCTCCTGGCCCAACGACGGCCGTGACACCAGATTCGCCTATGCAGCGATGATTCCGGTTTCGGCGTCCTCCGGCGAATTCACCGAATGCTGGGCGAAGCAGTGGCCGGTCAGCGAGCAGACCAACGACCTGCTGTATTCCACGGCGATTGTTTCAGGAACAGGCGGAAACACGACGGTCGCGCAGGTCAACAAATCCTTCGACTCCCGGTACAATGCGTACTCCAGCTATAAGAACCGCATGACGGTATGGCTGCCGTACGTCTCGCTGGCGGTCGGAGTGATTGCCGGAGTGATTTCCGTGCGGCGCAGACGACTGGAATACGCGGGTGCCTTGCACGTAGGGCAAACCAAAGGCGCCCAACTGCTCGAAATGATCTTGGAAACGCTGATTTGGGCGGGGCTGGCGACCATAGCGTGCCTGGCGTTGCTGTGCGCGTACTGCTGGCGTATGTCCACCGACGGCTGGATGAACATCTTCATCGCCGCCTGCCGAATCCCCGCAACCGGGTTCGCAGGGGCGATGGCCGCGACACTCCTCGCCGGGCTCAGCGTGCGGGAGTCCCAGCTGCTGCGGTTCTTCAAGAGCCGGTAATGCGCGTGCAATCGATCGGATAGACAAAATCATGGGGTGCCCCTAAACTGAACAACCGACACGGGGGCTTGGCTGAACGCCAGGCTGAGATGGGGGTTTCCTCCGACCGAATGAACGTGAACCGGGCAATGCCGGCGCACGGACGTCGCTCTTCCCGTGCCTGAGAACAACCGTTCAAGAAAGGCACATTATTATGGCACAAGCCGCGAATACCGCAGCATCATCCACAGTGAATCTCAAGTGGCGCGTTGTCGACATCGCCGTCGCATCGGTGATCGGCGTTGCCAGCGCGCTGATCTATTGGCTGGTCGCCCTGCTGACCGCCGCACCTTGGACCGCACTGGACGCGGTCGTCCCCGGTCTGCCCGGCCTATTCAACGGACTGTGGCTGTTCGCCGGCCCCTTGGCAGCCATCATCGTGCGCAAGCCGGGCGCCGCAGTGTATGCGGAAGTCGTCGCCGGCATTCTTGAAGCGTTGATGGGCAACATGTGGGGCGGTCTCGCCACATTCCTGATTGCTTTGGTGCAAGGCGTGTGCGCGGAGCTTGCGTTCGCGATTGTGCGCTACCGCAAGTGGACCCTGCCGGTTTCCGCCTTGTCCGGCGCGCTGTCCGGGGTCGGATGCTGGGCGTACAGCTTCATCGAAAACCTTCAGGGCATCAATCTTGCCGGGTCGTACGGCATCGTCTACCTGATCACCACGGTGGTGTCCGGCCTGCTGCTCGCCGGCATCCTCATGTGGTACCTGTACAGGGCGATTGCGCGGACCGGTGCGCTGGACAAGTTCGCCTCCGGGCGTGAAGTGCGCGGCATCAGCGCCTGAGAGATAACACCGTCTGAATCACCGCCTGAAACACCGCCTGACAGCGCCATCTGAAAGCGTCAGCGTCTGGATCCCGGGGCTTGCGGCGGAGCGCCGATACGGCTTCGCAATTCAGCGGCATAAGACCCGCCACCAGTGTGGATGGGCGGTTTCGGGATCATTGCAGCGATATACCAACCCTTGCCGGGCATCATCGAAATCCGGCATCGCATAGGAAGACATGAATATGAGTAACAACTCTTCGAACGTATCCAACGCATCCGCCGCCACAGCGACATCTACTGGCAATTCGGCCACCCTTCAAGCCGAAGCGACCCCGGTCGCAGCTGTACGCCCCAGCCTCAAGTGGCGCGTCGTCGATATCGCCGTCGCCTCGGTGATTGGCGTGGCCAGCGCGCTGATTTTCTGGCTGGTGTCCCTGATTTATTCGCTGGGCGTCGGCGACCTGATTGGCCTGGTCATGCCCGGATTCCAAGGCATCTATAACGGTTTGTGGCTGTTCGCCGGCCCCCTGGCGGCGGTCATCGTGCGCAAGCCTGGTGCCGCCACATACGCGGAACTGCTCGGCGGGGTCATCGAAAGCCTGATGGGCAACCAGTGGACGGGCATGGACACGTTCAGCACATCGCTGATGCAGGGCGCGTTCGCCGAACTCGCGTTCCTCATTGTGCTGTACCGCGTGTGGAACGTGCCGATCACCATGCTGTCCGGCGCGTTCGCCGGGGTCGCCGTGTGGCTGCATGACATTTTCATGCGCGGCCAGGCGTTCACCGGGCAGTACATCACCATCTATCTGGTCACGTCCGTGATTTCCGGCATCGTGTTCGCCGGCATCGTGGTGTGGTACCTGTATCGGGCGATTGCACGGACCGGTGCGCTGGACAAATTCGCATCAGGGCGTGAAGTCAGGGCTACGGCCTGAACCACGGTGGAGCACTACGGCTCTTTCCGGTTACAGCACATGAACAGGCAACTGTTTGGGTGTACGGCAATACAGTACAGCAGTGCAGAAGTACAGCAGTGCGACAACGTGACAGCGAAGCACGTCAACAACGTGCGACAACGTGACAGCGCAACAGGCGCGGCGGCGGAACCAAGACCGGCGGACGGCGGTTCACGATACAGTGGCGGACGGCGGTCGGGCAACGGTTCCGCGCCAGCGCATTCGAAGACGGCAGGACACAGGACGCGATGAAGTCAAGCGAACACGACAACAGCAGCACGATGACAGCAGTGTCGACACAACCGGCACGCCTCGAATTCCATAATTGGGGCTACCGGCATGCCTCACGCCGCCATTTCGCCGTCCGCGGCCTCAACCTGAGCATCGAACCCGGCCAACGCGTACTGCTGCTTGGAGCCTCGGGCATCGGCAAATCCACCATTCTCGAAGGCGCGGCAGGGTTGCTCGGCGGCGATATCGAAAGCGTGAACACCGCCGCCAACGGCACCACCAGCACCATTGACGCGGATGGCGGACTGACCGAGGGGAGTGTCACCGTCGACGGCACGCCCGTCAGCCAGGCAAGGGGACGTGTCGGCCTTGTCTTGCAGGACCCGGATGCGCAAGCGATTTTCGAACGGCTCGGTGACAATGTCGCGTTCGGTCCGGAAAACCTCAACGTGCCGCGCGAAGCAATCTGGCAGCGCGTCCGCGACAGCCTCGACGCGGTCGGCATGCACGGCATCCAGCTTGACCGTTCCACCATGCACTTGAGCGGCGGGCAAATGCAGCGCCTTGCCCTCGCCGGAGCGCTCGCCATGCAGCCCGGAGTCCTGCTGCTGGACGAACCCACCGCCAACCTTGACCCGGACGGTGTGGACCAGATCGTTGGCGCGGTGCGAAACGTGCTCGACAGTACGCACGCGACCATGATGCTCGTCGAACACCGTGCGGAACCTTGGATCGACATGATCGACAGGGTCGTCGTCCTTGGATTGCAAGACAGCCAGTCCGCGGGCAAGATCGGAGCATCCGGGGAAACGGCAGAATCCGGCGAACAGGGTGAACCAAGCAACGGCACTGTCATCACGCAGCAGGGCGATGAAGCGGAAGTGGGCCGCCATGGCGACCAACGTACGGTGATTATCGCTGACGGCACCCCGGACGAGATTTTCTCCGACCGCACCATTGATTTCGCCGGCCTCGGCATCTGGCTGCCCAAACGCTACCAACGCCCCGAAGACGTCATTACACGCATCCACACCGACAGCGAGCCCGAATACGATCCGGCAACCGGCACAGGCGAGCCGATTCTGACCACCAGCGGTCTGGGTATAGGGCACAGTGAAGACGCCATCGCAAGCGACATCAACCTTGCATTCAAGCCCGGGCAGATCACCGCGCTCGTCGGAGCGAACGGTGCCGGAAAATCAACACTTTCCCTGACCCTCGCCGGACTGCTCAAACCGCTCGAAGGCTCCGTGGAAGCCAGCCGCGAACTCGCCGGGAACGCACACGGCACCCAGCCAATCAACTGGAAATCAACCGAACTCGCCTCCCGCATCTCCTACGTTTTCCAAAACCCCGAACACCAGTTCGCCCGCGGCAGCGTCATCGACGAAGTCATGCTCGGGCCGCTGCGCACCGGCATCGCGCCCGACGAAGCCCGCCGCCGCGCGCACGACCTGCTCGAACGCTTCAACCTCAGCCGGTACGAGAACGTCAACCCGTACACGCTGTCCGGAGGCGAAAAACGCCGGCTCACCGTGGCCGCAGCGCTCGCCGCCGCCCCACGCGTGCTGATTCTTGACGAGCCGACTTTCGGGCAGGACCGCCGCACCTGGATGCAGATCGTCCACCTCATCCACGGGCTGCGCGGCGACGGCGTCAGTATCATCGTTGTCACCCACGACCATGAGCTCGTCACCGCGCTCGGCGCACGAGTCATCGAACTCATCCCGCAAGGCGGGCACGGCCAATGGGACGACGAGCAGACCATCCGCGTCAGCCCGGTCAACGAACGCCACGAACAGCCACGCGCATCCAGCAGGTCAAGCATCATCGCATCCATCAACCCTGCCTACCGGCTGTTCGGTGCACTGCTTGCCTCGTTGCCGCTTATTTTCAGCCTCGACTGGGTGTCCGCATGCACCGCGCTCATCATCGAATTCCTGGCGCTCGCCTGCCTCGGACTCAAACCGCTGCGGGTCGTCAAATCCACGTGGCCGGTATTCATCGGGGCGCCAGGTTCGGCGCTCGCCGTACTGCTGTACGGCAAACAAGGGGGAGCCGTCTGGTGGCATTGGGGCATGATTACCGTCAGTGAACGGTCGGCGTGGCTTGCCTTGGCTACCGGCCTGCGCATTCTGGCGGTGGGTATTCCCGCGATTATTCTGGTGTTGGGCATTGATGCGACCGATCTGGCGGACGCGTTCAGCCAGATTCTGCATTTGCCGGACCGTTTCGTCTATGGCGGGCTCGCTGGCATGCGCCTGTTTTCCGTGCTGCGCGACGACTGGGCGGCACTCACCGCCTCACGCCGTTCGCGTGGACTCGGCGACGACAACGCGTTCAAGGCGTTCTTCCCGCAGGCGTTCGCGCTGCTGGTGCTGTCCATCAGGCGTTCGACCACGTTGGCGACCGCGATGGAGGCACGTGGATTCGGCGGCGACGGGCCTCGCAGTCATGCGCGCGTCAGCACGAGCGGGACTCGCGATCGGGTGTTCCTTGTGTGCTGCTTCGCGGTGCCGATGATTGCGCTCGCGGTGTCGGTGTGGTTTGGTGCGTTCAGCTTCTTTGGCGGCAAGTGAGCGTAGTCGCGGTGGAAGCGTCCTGTTTTCACTGTTGATATTGTTCACATGTTGAGACGTAGAAAAACGCAAACGTTTGACGAATGGTTTCTGATGGTTTCCTGTGTGTCGTTACGGATTTTGCGTGCGTGATGGGCGTATGGTCGTGCTGACGGGGAGCAGATGAACCGTTTGGGTGGCTGCGGTTTCGTCGGGTTGGGAGGAGTGTGCCGTGGTGAGGGTCGAGGGTCCGTTCACATTTTTGTCTCCGCGGGAGATGGGTGGTCTGCGCGCGTTGGGCGTGGATCTGGAGCATTGCAGACGCTGGGTTGTCGGTGGTGGCGGCGAGGCGCTGCTCGCGACGACATCAGGCGGCGAGCGGTTGAATGGTAGATGGGGGAGAGATTTCTATTTCGTTCATTTGTTTATATGGCGTGGCGTATTATTGCTGGCAAATATCAGCTGGCGTCGGGGCGATGATGGTTCGGATGAGTATGACGTGTATGCGTTGTCGCGGCCGGATGGTTTGACTGCTGACTGGTATTGGGCGCGTTCCGGTGATGTGGGCCTGTTGGGCGAGGTGGTGGAGCCGGATGAAGGGATGCTGCGGATGCTGGCGGCGATGCTTCGGGTGTATTATCGCCGTTGGATTGCGTATGGTGGCGTGTGGCCGGATGGTGTGACCTGGTATGAGGCGGACCGGCATGGCTTGAAGGTTCGCGGGGGCGGCTTGGTGGGCCCGTGGGATGTGCCGTTGACCCGGTATCGTGCGCGCGTGCCGTCCGAAGGGGAGTATGCGTATGCGGCTGGTTTGTCGCCCGAGGGGTTCGCCCGGCAGGTGAAACCGGATGAGAAGGTGACGATTGATGATGCGGGCCGGTCCGTGCTGTGGAGTGTGCCGGTGGCGCATAATCCGCATGGCGGCGGCAGCGGGACCATGGGCGGGTTCATTTACGACGGTGTGAAGTATGGATGGTCACAGGTTCGTGAGGATTTCGGCCGTCCGGTCGGCGAGCGGTACGTGAACGCCAGGCGTGTGTTCTTCAAGCGTGGTAGGGAGTGGTATCAGCCGGATGCGGCGTTCCTGCGGGCGTATTGGGATGCGGGTTACGCGTGCACGTCGCCGTTGAGGTTGACGTACCGGGGGCGTCTGTTGACTTGCCCGAGAATTTTCCCGGGGGCAGTCCCGTGTAAGGCGCGGTTGCGATGCCGTCGGTACGGTGGCGGTCCAGATTCTCATTGGTGATACGGGTTATATTGGTTTGGTTTTGACTTTGATTGGAGTGGTGTAAATGGAGTTTCATGATTTGGCGTGGTGGGAGGAGCAACTCGGGCTCGACAAGGCTGGAAGGGCACAGCTTGAGGAGGACCTGCAGACCGTGCGCAAGGAGCCTCCGGACATGAAGAATGAAACGGAATATTCGAAATGGCTTGGTGAGATGCGCGGCGCGTGGAAAGAGATTTTCGACGCGTTGGGTGTTGGTGATTCGTTGGATGGTCTGGCGCGGATGGAGTCATTCATCGTTGGTGAGTTCTCGTCCGAGTTGGATCCGGGGCTGGAGGGGTGTTTGTATGCGGGTGGCATGTCCGTGGGCGGGCGTGCCGGGTTCATGTGGAAGGTGATGGGTTCGTATGAGGGTCATGGGTATATCTCGTCGACCGAGGCGGGCCGGTTGATGAATGACGAGGGGTTCCAGCAGTCGTTGGCTGACCGGTTCCCTTCGCTGATCAGGGACAGGCTGGGCGGCGACCCGAGCGAGACGGATCCTGGTACGCGCAAACGTCGTAGTGGCTGGTCGCGTGCGTGCCGCCTGTTCGATTCGGACACGGGTGTCCTCGGCAGGGGCGGGGACGGTGACGTGCCCGGTCTTAATGATTACTTCTCCGAGCGGTATGTGAGTTCCCTACGGGGGCCGGATGTGGAGACCTTCTTCATGGGTGACCCGGTGAACGACGATGGGTCGGTGAAGGTGTCGATGCGTACCGAGCTCGGCGCGCTGTTGAAGAACAAGAACGTGGAGACGGTCAACGGGGTGCGCAAGGGGCTCATCGCGGCCAATCCCTGTTTCTGCCGACGCTGACATGCATCTCAGTGTCGGCAGAAACAGAGACGGAAACAGAAATAACTGCGCTGCGGCGACCCTCGCGGCTGTGCATCGGGGTTTTGCGTCGCCGTCGTGCATCAAAGGCTCAGAGCTTTACATCAGCTTTTCGTCGTAAATCGCGCGGCTGCCGCCGATGTACTTCGGGCGGTATCGCGCGCAGATAATGTGCGCCTTGCCAATCATGTCAATGGAAATGCGCAGCGGAACGACCACCGGGTGGATATGCATGCCGATGAGCGTGCCGCCGATATCGATGCCGGCTTTCGCTTTGGCTTGGATATCCTCGACCAGTACCGGATGGTCGAATGACCGGTAGGCGATGGTGCCGAACGCACCGCCCGCATGATTGGGCTGGGGGATTGCGTTGACCTGATCGAAGCCGTAATGTTCCAAGCAGTCCTGCTCGATGACCAGCGCACGGTTCAAATGCTCGCAGCATTGCGCGGCGAGGAAAATCCCCGCCGGTTTCAGCACCGATTGGGCGCCCTCGAACAGGTACGGCGCCACATCCATGGACGTGTGGGTGCCGATCTGCTCGCCGAGCACCTCGCTTGACGAGCATCCGATGACGAAGATATCCCCGGCCGACAGGTGCGCCGCCTCGAGGACCTCACGCACCGCCTGCGCGGTCTGCTGCCTGATCTGTTCGAAATCCTGTGTCTGCATACCGCCGATTGTACTAGCGCGGCGTTGCACACCGCCCCTGCGGTTCACCTGTGGTCAAACCGTGCATGCCCGGCCACGCGGATTCCCAGCTTTTTTCAGGATATTCAGTAGAACCGTCACAGCGTTATGTCATGCCTACCCAAGCCATGCAAGAGTGTCTTCCCACCATCGCGGCTTTGACTGAAAGTACCTCCGCCATAAGGCGGATGCAAACGTCGTAAAGGAAGAACGCATGTTCGTACTGAACAACGCATGGAACAATGTTGTGCGCAACAAGGGGCGCAATATTCTGATCATCATCGTCGTGGCGATCATCGCAGCCGCCGCGACCATCGGGCTGGCGATTCGGCAGGCCGCCCAGACCGCCCGTGACGCCGGCTTGAGCAACACGACGGTCACCGCGCAGATCAGCGTGGACCGGGCCAAGCTCATGAGCGCGTCGCAGGCTTCCGCAAGCTCGTCGTCTACGTCCTCTTCGTCGAGTTCGTCGGACGGCAAGCCCGATTTTGAGTCGATGCGCAGCGCGCTGAGCGACAAGCAGCTGAGCTTGAGCGACTATCAGAAGTATGCGAAGGCGTCCAGCGCGGTGAAGACCACGTATTACACGGAAACGACATCGTTGTCGGAGACCGATTCCTTCCAGCCGGTCGAAAGTTCAGATTCAAGCTCCAGCTCGTCCTCATCATCGTCGTCTGGCTCGGATTCAAGCTCGTCCTCGTCTGATACCGCGAACGCACCGTCCGGCAACGCCCCCGATCAAAGCGGACAGGGAGGCAAGGGCGGCATGATGCAGCAGTCAGGTGATTTCTCGCTCGTTGGCTTCTCGTCGGACACCGCGGTCGCGAACGCGGCGAACGGCAGTTTCACCATGGCATCCGGCGAGGTATTCGGCTACACTTCGGCCTCGGATGGTGACGTGATCATCTCCCAGTCGCTCGCCACCTTCAACAATCTCAAGGTCGGTGACACCATCAGCGTCGCGAACGCCTCGGATTCGTCCACGACCTACAAGCTGACCGTGGTCGGCATCTACAAGAACACGTCAGATTCCTCTCAGTCCATGGGCGGACCGGGAGGTTCGACCGCTTCCGATCCGGCGAACGCGATCTACACGTCGGTCTCGACGCTTAAGAAGCTGGGTCTGGATTCGTCATCGGACTCTGATGACGCCGCCCAGCTGAACTTCACCTACGTGTTCGCGAACAAGGATGCTTACGAGACTTTCGTCTCCGACGTGAAGAAAGCCGGGCTTTCAAGCGATTACACGGTCCAGTCCGCCGATGTCGAGGAATATGAGCAGAGCCTCGTGCCGTTGGACAACCTGTCGAAGTTCGCGCTGACCTTGCTCATCATCGTGCTCGCGGTAGGTGCGATTGTGCTGATTGCACTCAATCTGTTCAATATTCGTGAACGAAAATATGAGATCGGCGTGCTTACCGCGATTGGCGTGAACAAGGTGAAGGTTGCTGCCCAGTTTGTGGCTGAGGTGTTCGTCGTCACGATGATCGGCCTGGCGCTTGGTGTTGCGGGCGGCGCGGTCGCCTCGGTGCCGGTGTCCAACCAGCTGCTCGCCAGCCAGGTCGCCTCGCAGCAAAGCCAGCAGGCCAGCCAGCAGCAACAGTTCGGGCGTGGTATGCAGGCTCCGGGAGCGGGTTCCGGGTCGTCGGGTTCATCGAGTTCATCTGACGCTTCGGGTTCCTCTGATTCGTCCGGCTCGTCGTCATCGTCGTCCTCGGATAATTCCAGCAAGTCAACCACCCAACAGGCGCCGTCGCAGCCGGGCGGCAACAAGATGATGACCCGCGCGGTGAACTACGTGTCCACCGTCAACGCCTCCGTGAACCTCAAAATCGTCGGGCAGCTGATACTGATCGGCCTCGCGTTGACGATACTTGCCTCGCTTGCCGCGGTGATCGTCGTCATGCGGTACGAGCCTCTACAGATCCTCGCCGACCGGTCCTGACCGAACGCGAACGGATCGCAAGCCAATCGAACGGCAGCCAATCGAACCGTAGGTCTGTCCAACCGTAAACCAACAGAACGGCGCCAATCGAACCGTAATCGAATGAACCGTGCCCTTGCATTCCGACGTTCCGATGCCGGGACGGAAGAGCACCGAATGGAGCAACCATGAACAATGAACCACAGGCCGCAGTAGCCGATGACGCCGCCCGCATGACGGCGACACAGGAATCAACAGGTGTGCAGACCGTGACAGGCCAAGCCCATACGCCGATTCTCGAACTTCGCGATGTCAGCTACGCGTACACGAAAGGCGGCAAACGGGTGCTGCAGCACATCTCCCGCAGCTTCCTGCCGGGACGCGTCTACGCGATCACCGGGCCGTCCGGCGCCGGCAAGACCACGCTGTTGTCGCTGATTTCCACGCTGACCGTGCCCACCGAGGGGCAGGTGTTGTACCAGGGCAAGGACTTGTCCAAGGAGGACCGGTACCGGTATCGCAGCCATGATATCGGCGTGATCTTCCAAAGCTTCAACCTGCTGCCGCAACTGACCGTTGCCGAGAACATCATGCTGTCGCTTGGCGCGTCCGGCAAGCATTTCGACGAGCCGAAACGGCAGATTGCCCGGCGGATGCTCACAGAAGTGCATTTGCCGGAGGATTACGCCAACGAGCGGATTCTGCACTTGAGCGGCGGCGAACAGCAGCGAGTCGCAATCGCGCGGGCGCTGAGCTATGATCCGCAGATTATCGTGGCGGATGAGCCGACCGGCAACCTCGATATGGGCACGCAGGAGGACATCATGGATATCTTCTGCTCGCTGGCTCATGATGATGGCAGGTGCGTGATCATCGTCACCCACAGCCCGCAGGTAGCGCAGGCCTCCGACGAGGTGTTCGAACTCGCGCCACTGCGGCGGACGGCTCGCAAACGCCCGTCAGCCGTGCGTGGAGTATCTGCGGGTTCGGGCGTGCGGTCGGCAAGGCAGCGCGCTGCCGCCCAGTAGCCCATTGTCCCTGCGAACTGGTTGTGCTCGGGCCCTGTCCCTTGCTCGGGCCGAACATGGGCCTTCCCCCTTTACAAACTGGTTACGCCTAGACCTCGCCCAGCGTAACCAGTTTGTATGGAGGGCGCGTTCGACAATGCGCCATCGCCCGGCCCGTGGTGACAGTGTCCATCGTGTGAGTGAATCCTCACACGTTGGCCAGGCGGGCCCTTGCGCTTGTGGTCTGGGGTGTGCTAGATGGCAGTAGTGTGAGCGGATCCTCACACAGTGACCTGGTTAAGCGCGTGCGGGTGGTCTGGGGGAGTGTTAGTTGGTCATTGTGTGAGCGGATCCTCACACGTTGGCCCGGTTAAATGCTGTGCGGGTGGTTTTGGGGAGTGTTCGTTGGTCATTGTGTGAGTGAATCCTCACACGATGACCCGGTTGGATGCTGTGCGGGTGGGCAGGGTTGTGGTAGATGCCCGCCGTGTGAGCGAATCCTCGCACGCCACGCCAGGTAGCCGCCGCCGCGTACAGTGGGCGGTATGCCGTTGAACAATGAGATACTGAGCAATCCGCACGCCGATCGAGTGCGCAAGATCGCCGGCTTGGAGTCCAAGTCGCAGCGCGAACGCTCCGGGCGCTTCCTTATCGAAGGCCCGCAATCCGTGCGTGAAGCGATCCGTTGGCGTCCCGACGCCGTGACCGACCTGTACGTGCAGATGAGCGGGGATGACCCACAGCCCGCGAACCAGACCATCGCCGAAATCTACCGCGAGGCGCTTGACAACCCGCGGGCGGGCCAGCAGGGCGGCCTGTACATCCACGGCGCCACCGCCCAAGTCATGCGGCAGATCAGCGGGGACTGTCAAGGCATCGCCGCCGTCGGCCTCACCGAGCGCATGCAAGACGACCCCGATGATCTCGACTGGTCAGATCATCCCATGGTCGCCGCGTTCTGGCAGGTGCGCGACCCCGGCAACGCGGGCACTGTGATTCGCGCCGCAGATGCCGCCGGCTGTGACGCCGTGATTTTCGTGGATGACAGCGTCGACCGTTTCAATCCCAAGGTCGTTCGCGCCACCGCTGGATCCCTGTTCCACGTGCCGGTCCTGACCATGACCACCCAGGATTTCCTCGGTTGGTGCGCTGGCGAGCACAGCACTTTGGTCGCCGCCGACGTGCATGGCACGCCGGATCGGGCCCCCGAACAGTTGCCGGGTCTGCTCGGTGAACGTGGCCACATGCTGGAACACGAACTGCAGGACTCCAGCTGCCCGCTTACCGTGCTGTTCGGCAACGAGGCACGCGGTCTGCCAGCCCACTTGGTTGAGCAAGCCGACCGTGTTGTCGCCATCCCGATTTACGGCAAGGCCGAATCGCTGAACCTGGCGACCAGCGCGGCAGTCATGCTCATGAGCCTGGCTATGTCGAGTCATATTGGGAAAATGTGAAGACGGTACAACGGCTTGAGCGAGAGCGACGTTTCACTGAAATAAGAAAGGGTACTCGTGGCACAGAGCGCGGTATTCGATGCACAGGCGGTGACCGCAGCGGTCAACGAAGGCATCGGGAAGATCGAAAAAGCCTCCAGCTCGGAGGAATTGAAAGCCATCAAAACCCAGTATGCGGGTGCGGAATCGGCAATGACGCAAGCGAGCAAGGCTATTGGCTCACTCCCCGCCGACCAGAAGAAGGAAGCCGGCAAGCTTATGGGCAAGCTGCGCGCCGATTTCGGGCGCGCGTTTGGCGCCAAGCAGCAGCAGATCAAGGCTGAGGAGGAGCAGCGTGCCCTCGCCGCCGAGACGGTTGACATGACGCTGCCGATCCGCCGTAAGCCCTTGGGCGCACGCCATCCGCTGCCAAGGCTTATGGAGGACGTCGAGGACTTCTTCATCTCGATGGGCTGGCAGATTTCGGCGGGTCCGGAAGTGGAAACCGAGTGGTATGACTTCGACGCCTTGAACTTCGGCCCTGACCATCCCGCCCGCCAGATGCAGGACACCTTCTACGTCAAGGGCAACCAGGCCAAGGACGCTGCGGGCTTCGTCGGCTCCAACATGGTGTTGCGTACGCAGACCTCCTCCGATCAGGTGCGTGCGCTGCTTACCCGCGGGGTTCCGCTGTATATCGCGTCCCCGGGTCGTGTGTTCCGCACGGACGAGCTCGACGCCACCCACACCCCGGTGTTCCACCAGTGCGAGGCGCTCGCGGTGGACAAGCATCTGACCATGGCCGATCTCAAGGGCGTGCTGGACAAGCTCGCCGTCGCAATGTTCGGTCCTGAGGCCAAGACCCGTCTGCGTCCGAGCTACTTCCCGTTCACTGAGCCGAGCGCCGAGCTTGACCTGTGGTTCCCTGACAAGAAGGGCGGCGCCGGCTGGCTCGAATGGGGCGGCTGCGGCATGGTCAACCCGAACGTGCTCAAGTCCGCGGGGCTTGACCCGGAGGTCTACACCGGCTTCGCGTTCGGCGTCGGCATGGAGCGTACGCTTCTGCTGCGCCACGACATCAACGACATGCACGACCTCGTCGAAGGTGACGTGCGCTTCAGCGAACAGTTTGTGATGGGGGAGTGATTGACCCATGCCTATGGTTGATATTGACTGGCTCAAGGAACACGTCGAGGTTCCCCAGGGCTTGACCTACGAACAGCTTGCCAAGGATCTTGTTAAGGTCGGTCTCGAAGAGGAGCAGATCCATGCCTCCCAGGTGACCGGTCCGATCGTGGTCGGTTATGTGGTGGATGCCACGCCGGAACCGCAGAAGAACGGCAAGACCATCAACTGGTGCCATGTGGATGTCGGCGACAAATACAATGCCGTCGACGAGAACGGCAACAAGGTGCCGCGCGGCATCGTGTGCGGAGCGCCGAATATGGCCGCCGGCGAGAAAGTCGTCGTCACGCTGCCGGGAGCCGTGCTGCCCGGTGATTTCCGTATCGAACCGCGCAAGACCTACGGGCATATGTCCGACGGCATGTGCGCTTCCGAACGCGAACTCGGACTCGGCGACAACCACGACGGCATCATCCTGCTGCGCAACTACGGCTTCACACCTGACGAGTATGAGGCGCTCAAACCCGGCGACGACGCGATGCACCTGCTGCATCTGGACCAGCCGATCCTCGAGATCAACATCACCCCGGACCGTGGGTACACGCTTTCCTACCGTGGTGTGGCGCGCGAATACCATCATTCCACCGGTGCGAAGTTCACCGATCCGGTGATTGAGCTCAACGAGAAGGCGCCGGATCTGACCGCTGTGGCGGCCGGCACCCCGTCCGACATCGAAGTGTCCATCGAAGACGACAACCCGATTCACGGTGTCCCCGGTTGCGATCGCTATTATGCTCGTGCGGTACGCAATTTCGACCCGTCCTCGCACACGCCGAACTGGATGCGTCGCCGTCTGATTCGTTCGGGTATGCGGGCTATCTCGCTCGCTGTGGACGTCACTAACTACGTGATGCTTGACTTGGGCCAGCCGATGCACGCCTACGATCTGGACAAGATCGAAGGCCCGATTGTTGTGCGCCGCGCCAAGGCGGGCGAGAAGCTCACCACGCTCGACGGCAAGGACCATGACCTGAGCCCGGAAGACCTGCTGATCACGGATTCGCCGAACGGCCAGCACGGTTCACGCATCCTCGGCATCGCCGGCGTGATGGGCGGCCTGTATGGCGAAGTGACCGCTGAAACGAAGAACGTGCTGCTGGAATCCGCGCATTTCGACCAGGTCACCATCGCGCGTTCGGCCCGTCGCCACAAGATTCCTTCCGAGGCGTCGAAGCGTTTCGAACGCGGCGTGGACTTCGCATTGCAGCCGGCAGCCGCGCAGATGGCAGCCGAACTGATGACCAAGTACGGCAACGGTGAGCCGTCTGAGCATCCTACCGACGTGAACAACACGCCTGCACGCCGTCGTCCTATCCACTTCAAGGCCGACGAGGTGCGTCGCGTCGCAGGCCTCGATACGCCGGTCAACAAGATTAGCGATATCCTCACCGATATCGGCTGCATGGTCGCCGGCGGCGGCAATGGCGAATTCTCCGTCACCCCGCCGACGTGGCGTCCTGATTTGAACGAGCCGTGCGATCTGGTCGAGGAAGTCGCCCGTCTGGTCGGCTACGACCAGATCCCGACCACCGTGCCGCCGGCCCCCGTGTCCGGTGCCGTCGGCCTGACCCCTGACCAGCGTCATCGCCGTGAGGTGGCCAACGAGCTCGCCGAATACGGTATGGTCGAGACGCTGAGCTACCCGTTCGTCGGCGACGCCGACTACAAGGCGTTCTCCTATGACGCCGACGCGGTCAAGCCTGTCAGCGTGGAAATCGCGAACCCGCTCGCCGGGGACCGTCCGTTCCTGCGCCGCGAAGTCCTGCCGACCTTGGCTCACACCGTGCAGCGCAATCTGCGTCGCGGCATCGAGAACGTCAGCCTGTATGAGATCGGTCACGTGTACCTGTGGAATCCGAACGCCCCTGCCATCCCGGCTCTGCCGGGCGGTATCAAGCCGACTGAGGCGCAGCTCAAGGCGCTGGATGCCGGGCTTCCCGACCAGCCGCTGCATGTCGCGGGCATTCTCGCCGGCAAGGCCGAAGAGACCGGTTGGCTCGGCGTGCATCGTGATGTCGACTGGACGGATGCGGTCGAGGCCGTGCAGCGAATCAGCGACCGCCTGGGTGCGCATCTGGTGCTGTCGCAGCCGGCAGCCGAGGACGTCCCCGCGCAATGGCATCCGGGTCGTGCCGCTCAGGTGCTGGCCGGCAAGACCGTCGTGGGTATGGTCGGCGAGCTGCATCCGCACGTCAACGAGGCGCTCGAATTCCCGGCTCACACGGCCGCCTTCGAGCTCGACCTGACCGCGCTGTTCGCCACGCTTGACGGCAAGCCCGTGCAGGCCAAGCCGATTTCGACCTTCCCGCCGGTCAAGCAGGATCTCGCGTTCACGGTTCCCGATGCGGTGAGTGCCGCCCGGCTTGAGGCCGTGATTCGCCAGGCTGCCGGCGACCAGCTTGAATCCGTTCAGCTGTTCGACGTGTTCGCCGGCGACCAGCTGGGTGAAGGCAAGAAGTCGCTTGCGTTCTCGGTGGTCTTCCGTTCCGGGGACAAGACCTTCGATTCGCAGGACAGCGTCGCGGTCCGCAAGGCCATTACCGACGCAGCCGCTGAGCTAGGCGCGCAATTGCGTGCCTGAATCAGGCCGTACCTGCACGACAGTGCTATCGTGGTGCGCACGCGGCGTACCTGGAACATAGCCCGATTTGACCGAATCAGTCTGCCGGCTCCGGGAAACCGGCGCCGGCAGACTTGTACCCGACGGGCATACGGGCGTTCGCCGCCGCGGACGCGCCACGCTGCGACACACTTGGTAACCGAGGAGGAACCATGACCGAACCAGATCGTCCATCGTCCATACCTGCCGCCGGCCAGAAGCCGGCCGGATCCGGGGCGCGGACGACTACAGGTGCCACCGATACGCCGCCGGCCGGCGGGCCTGAATACGGTGCGATGCGCAGCCAGTTCCCCGCAAACTATGACCCTTATCAGTTCGGGCACGCCGATGAACCGGCCAAGCCTGCGCAACAGAGCGCCGAGAGCGGCCGCCAGGAGCAGAACCCGTTCGCGATGTTCGGCTTCGGGCAGGGCGGTACCCCGGGCGCACAGCAGGGAGCACCGCAGCCCACAGGGCAGACCCCGCAGGCTCCACAGACCCCGCAGCAGCCGTATAGTGCGGCACCGGGGCGCGGCGGCCAGTATCCGGGATACAATCCGCAGGGATATTATCCGCAGTCGCCTGATGGGAACCCGCTTCCCGGGCAGCCCGGGTACGTGCCGAACTATTACCATGGCATCGACCTGAACGACCCGAGGTCCAATCCGTTATACGGGCGTTGGGATACCTCGGCGATTGTGTCGTTCGTCTTCGCGCTGTTCGGCCTGCCGATCCTTCCGGCCATCCTCGGGGCGGTCTCCATCTGGCGGTCGCGGAAGTTCCATATGAAAGGCCGCGGCTTCGCCATCGCCGCGGTCGTTATCGACGTCATCATCACCGTGGTGTGGGCGTGGATGCTCATCAACGGTGTGACGTCCGCCGATGTCTATCAGATGTTGGGCAATGAGCTGTACGGTGCTGGCGGCAGCGGATCGGATTCGGTGAGCGCCTGAACGTTCCGCACGACACGCCTATGCATAATTATGCACTGTCTTGTATAGATATGCTATACTGATCATATTGATTACGACAGCCATTATGCATGGGAAGTGATGTGACATGGCACAATACACCGTCGCGGTGGCGGGAGCCACCGGATATGCGGGCGGGGAGGCGTTGCGCATCCTGGCTACGCACCCCGATTTCAAGGTGACGTGCGTTGCGGGGCACTCATCGGTGGGGGATCGTCTGGGCAGGCATATGCCGCATATCCCGCAACTCGCGGATCTGACGGTGGAAGACACCACGCCGGAGGTGCTCAACGGGCATGACGTAATCGTGCTCGCCTTGCCGCACGGGGCGTCAGGCGCCTTGGCGGCCAAGCTCGACCCGCAGTCCATCGTGGTCGATCTGGGTGCGGACCATCGGCTTGAGGAACGCGACGCATGGGATGACTTCTACGGCGGTGACTTCTACGAGCACTGGACGTATGGCATGCCCGAGCTCATCACCGGCAAGGCGGCGGACGGCACGTATACCCGTCAGCGCGCCGCATTGCCGGGCGCCAAGCACATCGCAGGCCCGGGGTGCAATGTCACCGCGACCACGCTCGCGCTTCAGCCCGGTATCGCGCAGGGGCTGGTCGAGCATGCCGGCATCGTCGCCGATCTGGCCGTCGGGTATTCGGGCGCTGGCAAGAACCTCAAGCGCACCAACCTGCTTGCAGCCGAAGCGTTCGGGTCGGCGTTGCCGTACGGTGTCGGCGGAACGCACCGGCATATCCCGGAGATCCTGCAGAACTTCGCCCATGCCGCAGGTCTGGACGCGGCGCAGGCATCGCAGTTCACGCTGTCCTTCACCCCGGTGCTGGTGCCGATGGCGCGCGGTATCCTCGCCACGGTGAGCGCACCGATGACCGAAGCCGCCCGAGACCTGGACGACGACCAGCTGCATGCAGTGTGGGAGCAGGCGTACGCCGGGCAGGACTTCATCACCGTGCTGCCGCAAGGCACGCTTCCGGCCACCGGCAACGTGGTCGGCTCGAACGCCGCGCATGTGCAGGTCGTGGCCGACCGTCGCGCCGGCAGGGTCATCGCCTTCGCGGCCATCGACAACCTCAACAGGGGAACCGCCGGACAGGCGGTCGAATCGCTGAACATCGCCTTGGGGCTTCCCGAGGACCAAGGCCTGACCAAGATTGGAGTGGCACCATGAGTGTAACGTTCGCACAGGGATTCTCCGCCGCCGGAGTCGTCGCAGGCATTTCCGCGAAGCCGGGCAAGCTTGATCTCGCCTTCGTGGTCAACAACGGCCCGCTTGACGCGGCGGCCGGCGTATTCACCTCCAACCGGTTCTGCGCCGCCCCGGTACAGTGGTCGCGCAAAGCGGTGGCCGACGGTCATCTCAAGGCCGTGGTGCTCAATTCCGGCGGGGCGAACGCCTGCACCGGCCAACCAGGGTTCGAACAATCCCAAGCCACTGCGCATGAGGCGGCAGGACTGCTCGGCGTTGAAGACGGTAAGGTCGCGGTATGTTCGACCGGTCTGATCGGCGAGCTGCTGCCGCTCGACCACGTGCTGTCCGGTGTCCACGCCGCCTATGCCGGGCTTGATGCCGGCGAACAGGGCGGGAGCGACGCCGCGCATGCGATCATGACCACCGACACCAAGCCGAAAACCGTGGCGTTGGAAGGCAACGGATACCGTATCGGCGGCATGGTCAAGGGCTCCGGCATGATCGCCCCGCAGCTGGCGACCATGCTGTGCGTCATCACCACTGACGCCGTCGTCACCCCGGGAGCCATACAGGCGGCGCTGTCCGCAGGTACCTCGGTGACTTTCAACCGTATCGACACTGACGGCTGCATGTCCACCAACGACACCGTCCTGTTGCTCGCATCCGGCGCGTCCGGGGTCGAACCGGACCCGGACGAATTCAACGATCTCGTCCGTCAGGCGTGTGCCTCCCTCGCCCGCCAGATTGTGGGGGACGGTGAAGGCGCGAGCCACGACATCCGCATCAGCATCCACGGGGCCACCAGCGAAGACGCGGCACTCGCCTGCGGGCGTGCCATCGCCGCATCCAACCTGTTCAAATGTGCGGTCAGCGGCAACGACCCGAACTGGGGGCGCATCCTCAGCTCGCTGGGCACAGTACCGCCACACGTGGCGCCCTTCGACCCGACACACGTGGATGTCGACGTCAACGGCGTGCGCATCTGCCAAGGAGGCGGCACCGGGCGCGACCGCTCCGAGGTCGACATGACCCCGCGAGAAGTAGGTGTCGACGTCTACCTCAACGCGGGTGACGCCGAAGCGACCGTATGGACCGACGACCTGACCCACGAGTACGTGCATATCAACGCCGACTACGAGAGCTGACCGGAAAGCGCCCACCGAGGGTATGCCGGTCATGGCATACAGTGAACAGACAGAAAGAACGGCATGAGTGAATTGAAAGGCCCGGGCTACCACCTGGACGTGCATACCGACCTAAGGGCCGACCAGAAAGCCGAAGTGCTCATCGAGGCGCTTCCCTGGCTCGAGGAGTTCGCCGGGCAACGGATCGTCATCAAATACGGCGGCAACGCCATGGTCGACGAACATCTCAAGCAGTGCTTCGCCGAAGACATGGTGTTCCTGCGTCAAGTGGGCATGCATCCCGTCGTCGTCCACGGCGGCGGTCCGCAGATTTCCAAGATGCTCAAGGCACTCGGCATCAAATCCGAGTTCAAGGGCGGTCTACGCGTCACCTCACCTGAGGCGATGGACGTCGTGCGTATGGTGCTCACCGGCAAGGTTTCCCGCGAACTGGTCGGCTACATCAACTCCCACGGTCCGATGGCCGTAGGCCTGTCAGGCGAGGACGGCGGCCTGTTCTCCGCCATGAAACGCAAACCGGTCATTGACGGCCAGCCCACCGATATCGGTCTGGTCGGCGACGTGGTCAGCGTCGACGCCTCGGCGGTCGAGGACCTTATCGCCGCAGGTCGCATCCCCGTGGTCTCCTCCGTCGCCCCCGACGAAGAAGACGCCACCCAGGTGCTCAATGTGAATGCGGACTCCGCGGCCGCGGCCTTGGCTTCTGCGCTCGGCGCTCGCAAACTGGTGATTCTCACCGATGTGGACGGCTTGTACGCGGATTGGCCGGACCGCAACTCCTTGATCGGCCGCATCGGTGTCGAAAATCTGCGCGACATGCTGCCCGATCTGGAAACCGGCATGCGGCCCAAGATGGAAGCCTGCGTGCGCGCCATCGACGGGGGAGTGCCCCAAGCGCATATCATCGACGGACGCAAACCACATTCGATTTTGAACGAGATATTCACCACCGCAGGCGTCGGCACCATGGTCGTGCCCGAGGACGGTGTGGAAATGAGGAGCACATATGACGACTAACGGACAACTGGAAGATCTCGGGGCCAAAGACCGGGCGTGGCTCGGCAAGTATGCGAAAGTGCACATGAATGTGTTCGGCACCCCGCTACGTGTCATGGACCACGGCCAGGGCACGCGCATCTGGGATATCGACGGCAATGAATACCTTGACTTCCTCGCCGGCATCGCCGTCAACTCGCTAGGCTACGCGCATCCCGCATGGGTGAAGGCCGTCAGCGAGCAGGCGGCCAAGGTGGCGCACACCAGCAACTATTTCGCCACCGAACCGCAGATCGAGCTTGCGGCGAAACTCGTCGAGCTTGCCGGCGCGCCAGCCGGATCGCACGTATACTTCGGCAACTCCGGTACCGAAGGCAACGAGGCCGCCATCAAGCTCGCCAAACTCTACGGTCGCACCCTGCCGGGCGCACTGCCTGAACAGGGCGGCAAGCCGGCGCGCATCATCTCCATGGTCCACGGCTTCCACGGCCGCACCCTGGGTGCGCTGAGTGCCACCTGGAAGCCTGTTATCCGCGAGCCGTTCGAACCGCTTGTGCCCGCGGTCGAATTCGTCGAACCCGGGGATATCGACGCGTTGAAGGCCGCGTTCGAGGCAACCGGAAACACGGGGACCGGCAAGGGCCCGGTCGCCGCGGTCATCATGGAACTCATCCAGGGCGAAGCCGGCGTCATGCCGCTCGGTGCACAGTACGTGCGTCAGGCGCGCCAGTTGTGCGACGAGTGTCACGCACTGCTCATCATCGACGAGGTCCAGACCGGTGTGGGGCGCACCGGCAGCTGGTTCGCATTCCAGCAAGAGGAGCTTTCCGGCGGCGTGACCCCTGACATCATCACCTTCGCCAAGGGTGTGGCCGGAGGCTTCCCGATGGGCGGTATGATCGCCTTCGGGCAGCGGTTGTCCGACCTGTTCACCCCCGGTTCGCACGGATCGACCTTCGCCGGCAATCCGCTCGGTGCCGCCGCGGCACTCGCCACCCTGGACGTCATCGAGCATGATGATCTGCTCGCCAACGCCCGGACGCGCGGCAAGCAGCTGCGCGACGGCATCATGGCAACCGGCAACCCGCTGTTCACATCCACGCGTGGCGCCGGTCTGCTTGACGCGGTCGAACTGGCCCATCCGTGCGCGCACGCCGCCATGAACTGGATGCTCGAGCATGGCCTGATCGTCAATGCCGTGGCCCCGGACGCGTTGCGGCTGGCGCCTCCGCTCATCGTATCCGAGCAGGATGTCGACCAAGCCGTCGCCATCATGGCCGGCGTACCGTCGGATCTTGCCGACGACTGAACGGCGGCTGCCCGCCCGGTACCGGAATACGAGGCCGTCCTCAGACCGGCCTGACCGCATAGAACCAAAGAGAATGGAGAAACACCGTATGGATGGACAGTTGCGCCACATGCTGCGCGATGATGATGTGAACCACGACGAGCAGAAGCAGATTATCGCGCTTGGTCTGAAATTCCGTGAGAACCGCTTCTACAGGCGGCCGTTCGAAGGTCCGCAGGGCGTCGCCGTGCTCTTCGACAAGCCCAGCACCCGCACACGTTCGAGCTTCTCGATCGGTGTGGCGGAACTCGGCGGCTACCCGCTGGTCATCGACAAGTCCGGCTCCCAGCTGGGCCGCGGCGAGCCTGTCGCCGACACCGCCCGCGTGCTCACCCGCATGGCCTATGGCATTGTCTGGCGCACATTCGGCCAGGAACGTGTCGAGGAAATGGCCAAATACGCGACCGTTCCGGTGGTCAACGCCTTGACCGACCAGTTCCACCCCTGCCAGGTGCTCGCCGACTTCATGACCATCGCCCAGTTCCGCGGCGGTGTCAACGCACTCGCCGGGCAGACCATCGCCTACCTGGGTGATGCGGCCAACAATATGGCCAACTCCTACCTGCTCGCCGGGGCGACCGCCGGTATGAACGTCCGTATCGCCGGCCCGTACGGCTATCTGCCCGAGCAAAGCATCGTCGATGACGCCAAGCGCATCGCGGCGGAGAACGGCGGGTCGATTCTGGTGACCACCGATCCTCGCGAAGCGGTCGAAGGTGCTGACTGCGTGTTCACGGACACGTGGGTGTCCATGGGCGAGGAAGACGAATATGAGAAGCGCTCCAAGCCGTTCTGGGATTACCAGGTCAACGACGAACTGATGAAGCTCGCCAAGCCTGACGCTCTGTTCCAGCACTGCTTGCCCGCATACCGCGGCAAGGAGGTCACCGCATCGGTGATCGACGGCCCACAGTCGGTTGTGTGGGATGAGGCGGAGAACCGTCTGCACGCCCAGAAGGCACTGCTGACGTGGCTCACCGGCCAGCTGCGCGGTGATGAAAGCCTGCTCGCCTGAGCTGTGTGGACGCTATGGAAGACAACAAGACACCGTTGCAACGACCGACGACACGAGCCGCTCGCCTGAGCGCGATCGAGGAGATGCTGCTGCATCACATCGTCACCTCCCAATCCCAGCTGTCCGACATGCTGTCGGATGAGGGGATTGAAGTCACCCAGGCGACGCTCAGCCGCGATCTTGAGGAGATCAACGCGACCAAGACGCGCCTCGAGAACGGAACCGTCGCCTACGTGCTGGGGTATGGACAGTCGGCGACACCGAAATCCGCGCAGCAGCAGATGTCGCGAATCCTGTCCGGTCTGGTCACTTCCGTGGCCTCGGCGCGCAACCTGGTGGTCGTCCATACGCCGTCAGGGGCTGCCCAGTACGTTGCCAGCGTCATGGACCGGCAGTCGCTTGACGATGTGCTTGGTACGATCGCCGGCGATGACACCGTGCTGATCATCTGCAAGGACGACCCATCGGCAGCCGCGCGCGCCGACTGGCTGCTCGGCATCGCGTCAAACAGCCAGCAGGACGCTGACTAATCGGACGTCACTCGGGTTTGTGCGCCCGGCGGACCGTCACCACGACGACGGTCCGCCGGGCGCGACTCGTTCTGCGCGGTTTGTCTGTCGTGGAACGATGACGGCGTGCGCGCCCATTGTGCCCCGCTGTTCTGTTGTCCCGCTGTCCCGCAGAAGGGTCTGCGCCCGGCTGCGGCATGGAAAACGACACGCGGAAACCCATGATTGTATATTTATGCATAGGTCTGTATATAATTGCAATATCAGCTCGCAGGAACTCCAATCAGAAAGGGCAGTCATGAGCGACAACAAGCGCATCGTCTTGGCATATTCCGGTGGTCTTGACACCTCGGTGGCGATTCCGTACCTCAAGGAGCGCACCGGCAAGGATGTCGTCGCCGTCTCCCTTGATGTCGGCCAGGGCGGCGAAAGCCTCGAGACCATCAAGCAGCGCGCGCTCGCTTGCGGCGCGGTCGAAGCGTATGTCGTGGACGCCCGCGAGGAGTTCGCCGACGAATACTGCATGCTCGCGCTCAAGGCCAACGCCATGTACGAGGGCGTGTACCCGCTGGTCTCCGCCATCTCCCGTCCGCTGATCACCAAGCATCTGGTGCGCGCGGCCCACCAGTTCGGCGCGGACACCATTTCGCACGGCTGCACCGGCAAGGGCAACGACCAGGTCCGTTTCGAGGTCTCCATCCAGTCGATCGACCCGACGCTCAAGGCCATCAGCCCGATCCGCGACCTGTCCCTGACCCGCGATGTCGAGATCAAGTTCGCCAAGGACCATAAGCTGCCGATTACCCAGACCGAAAAGAGCCCGTACTCCATCGACCAGAACGTGTGGGGCCGCGCCATCGAGACCGGCTTCCTCGAGGACCCATGGAACGCCCCGACCAAGGACTGCTACTCCTACACCGACGACCCGGCGTTCCCGCCGGTCGAGGACGAGGTCGTCATCGAGTTCAAGCAGGGCGTGCCCGTCAAGATCGACGGCAAGGACGTCACCCCGCTGCAGGCCATCGAGGAAATGAACCGCCGCGCCGGTGCACAGGGCATCGGCCGCATCGACCTGATCGAGGACCGTCTCGTCGGCATCAAGTCCCGTGAACTGTACGAAGCCCCGGGTGCCGTCGCGCTCATCACCGCGCACCAGGAGCTCGAGAACTGCTGCCTCGAACGCGAGCAGCACCGCATCAAGCGCGATATCGACAAGCGCTGGGCCGAACTCGTCTACGACGCCCAGTGGTTCTCGCCGGCGGTCCACTCGCTCAACGCCTTCATCGAGGACACGCAGAAGTATGTGTCCGGCGAGATCCGCATGACCCTGCACGGCGGCCGCGCGGTCGTCACCGGGCGTCGCTCTGACAGCTCGCTGTACGACTACAACCTCGCCACCTACGATTCCGGCGACAGCTTCGACCAGCACGCCTCCAACGGCTTCATCGAGATCTACGGCCTGCCGAGCAAGGTCGCCGCCGCCCGCGACGTGAAGTTCGGCAACGGCATCGAAGTGCCGGAGAACACCGTAGAGTAAGCCAGGCGATCGAGCGCAGCGCATAGCCGCAACGGCCTGGCGCCGCATATGACGACAACGGGAAGGCCATGCCGGCATGCCGGTCCATGGCCTTCCCGATATTTCAGGCCGATTTGACGAATCGCCGGTGTAGTGTAGGACACATAAGCCTGCGGAATGCCGGAAAGACAGCCCAGACCACATAGAAAGACGCCAATGTCCATGGAACACCATAACGAACAGGAACATTCAATCGCACTGTGGGGAGGCCGTTTCACCTCCGGCCCGTCACCCGAACTGGCACGCCTGAGCAAATCCACCCAGTTCGACTGGCGGCTCGCCGACGACGACATCGCCGGCTCACGCGCCCACGCGCGCGCACTCGGTCGCGCAGGCCTGCTCACCAAAGACGAACTCGACCGCATGGAAGCCGCGCTCGACCAGTTGCAGCGTGCAGTCGACGACGGCTCCTTCGCCCCCATCGAGGAGGACGAGGACGAAGCCACCGCCCTCGAACGCGGTCTGCTTGACATCGCCGGCGACGAGCTCGGCGGCAAACTGCGCGCCGGACGTTCCCGCAACGACCAGATCGCCGCGCTCATCCGCATGTGGCTGCGCCGGCACGCGCGCTTCATCGCCGGACAGCTCCTTGACGTCGTCCAGGCGCTGATCGGCCAGGCCGAACAGGCAGGGGACACCGTCATGCCCGGCCGCACCCACATGCAGCACGCCCAGCCCGTTCTGCTTGCCCACCAGCTCATGGCGCACGCATGGCCACTGCTGCGCGACGTGCAACGTCTGGTTGACTGGGATCGTCGGGCGGACGCCAGCCCGTATGGTTCTGGCGCGCTTGCGGGCAATACGCTCGGCCTTGACCCCGATGCCGTCGCACGCGAACTCGGATTCAGCCGCGTCACCGAGAATTCGATCGACGGCACAGCAAGCCGTGACGTGGTCGCGGAATTTGCCTTCGTCGCCGCCATGGCCGGCATCGATTTGTCACGCCTGAGCGAGGAGATCATCATCTGGAACACCCAGGAATTCGCCTTCGTCAAGCTTGACGATGCCTACTCGACCGGCTCGTCCATCATGCCGCAGAAGAAGAACCCGGATATCGCCGAGCTTACGCGCGGCAAGTCCGGCAGGCTGATCGGCGACCTGACCGGCCTGCTCGCCACCTTGAAGGGGTTGCCGACCGCGTATGCGCGCGATCTGCAGGAAGACAAGGAAGCAGTGTTCGACCAGGTGGACACCCTCGAGGTCGTGCTTCCCGCCTTCGCCGGCATGCTGCGCACCATGGTCTTCGACAAAGAGCGTTTGGAGCAGGAAGCCCCGCGTGGTTTCGCGCTCGCCACGGACATCGCCGAATGGCTGGTGCGCAACGGCGTGCCGTTCCGCCACGCCCATGAACTGTCCGGCGCGTGCGTCAAGCTCGCCGAGGGTCGCGGCCAGGAGCTGTGGGATCTGGCCGATGACGATTTCATCAGCGTGTTCAAAGACTTCCTGCCGGCCAGCAAAGCTCCTGAAGTGCGCGAGGTCCTGTCCACCAAGGGGTCGGTGGCGGCCCGCAACGGCCGTGGCGGCACCTCGCCCGCGCGGGTGCGCGAGCAGATCCTTGCCGCGAAGAACCTTGCCGTGGATTTGCGTCGCTTTGCCGAATCCCGCAGCGACGGCAGCGCGTACAAGACCCCCGGATCGCTGGCCTGACATGCTCGACCGCATCCAGATCCGGCGCATCGTAGACCGCCACGGCAGGGAGATCCTGCTGCATGAGCATATGCGGATCGAGCAGGACAGCTACCAGCATGGAGCGGTTACGACGTTCGCGCACTCCATCAGGGTGGCCTGCCTGAGCGTCTGGCTGGCGGACCGCATGCACCTATGGGACCGGGTCGACCAGCGGGCCCTGGTGCGATCCGCCCTGCTTCACGATTACTTCCTGTATGACTGGCACGAGTGGGATAACGGCACGCACCGCCTGCACGGGTTCACCCACGGGCAGACCGCGCTGCTCAACGCCTCCCGCGACTTCCAGCTCGGCGGCATCGAACGTGACAGTATCGCACGGCACATGTTCCCGCTCACGCCCATCCCGCCGAAATACCTTGAGGGGTATATCGTGTCCTTGGCCGACAAGGTCAGCGCCACGCGTGAGACCCTGTCACCGGCACGGTTCACCAGGCGTCGCAGGGCGTCACGGCGTCCGCGGATGCAACACGCATGATAGCGACCCTTGAACAGCTCTTCCTGTGGTTCGTCGGCTATAGCGTCGCGGGCTGGGCGTATGAATCCGCTCTCGTGTCCGCGACCAGCCACCGGTGGGTCAACCGTGGATTCCTCAACGGCCCGCTCTGCCCGATCTACGGTGTAGGCGCGGTGCTCGGCGTCATGCTGCTCAGCGGCATCGACAATCCGTTGCTCGTGTTCCTGGCCGCCGCAGCAGGGGCAAGCATCCTCGAATACGTGACGTCATGGGGGCTTGAACGCCTGTTTCACGCGCGATGGTGGGATTACAGCAGCCGTCGCTTCAATATCCAGGGGCGCGTGTGCCTGTTGGGTGCCGTGGTCTTCGGCGCCGCCGGCGTGCTCATCGTCAAGGTGATCCAACCCGTCGTATCGTTGTGGACGTCGGCGATTCCGACGGCCGTGCTGCATGCGGTATGCGCTGTCTGCGCCGTCGCCCTGGTGGTGGATATCATCGTGACCGTCCGCGGTATGGCCGGGTTCGAGGAGAATCTTGACAAGCTCCGGTCCGTGATTCAGGAGTACGCCGTGAAGACGGGGGAGGGCCTGCCGGTCTGGGAGGAACCTGCCATGGCGCGTCGGATCCGGGCATGGTCCGAGTCCTCCCAGGAGGCGTTCGCGCGGCTGTGCAACGCGGCGACGAGTATGCTCAGCGCGCAGCAGCGCCGTATGATCGACGCCTTCCCTCGCCTGACCTCCACCACCTCAAGCACCTACGATTCGCTGATCGCGGCCGTGCGCAACCTTATCAGGCGCAGCCGGTAGGTTTGTGCCGGCAATCGCCGCTAGGAATGTGCCGCGCGGCGTGACGCAGCCATGACGGGGTAAACAATTGGGCATCTGGCCGGCTGGGCCAATCGGAACGTCCAATCGCAGCAGCTCCCAACAGCCGTGATATCCCGACCTTCAGTAGGCGTGTTGGCCGGGCTCGGGCCATGCCCGGCTGTCGGCATGAGCTGGCACAATGAATGAGATTGAGTGTGCCTGCACGGCAGTATCGCGTATTGGCTGGCATGGCACGGCATGACAACAACAGAGGGAGCATCATGGCCCAGGTAAGGAATTACAGGGATGCCGGCTTCTCCACGCCTTTGGAGGAGCTTGAGTGGCGTGGACTGATCAACCAGTCCACTGACAAGGAGCAGCTCGCGGCTGCCCTCAACGGGAATCCCATCGCTTACTATTGCGGCTTCGACCCGACGGCGCCATCGCTCCATATCGGCAACCTCGTGCAGCTCATCGTCATGCGTCATCTCCAGGCTGACGGGCATCAGCCCTACGCACTGGTGGGCGGCGCCACCGGTCTGATCGGCGACCCGCGCCAGAGCGGCGAGCGCACGCTCAACTCCCGGGAGATCGTCGCAGGGTGGGTCGAGCGTCTGCGCGCGCAGATCTCGCGCTTCCTCGACACCGAGGGCGACAACGCCGTGCGGTTCGTCAACAACTATGACTGGACCGCCAACATGTCCGTCATCGATTTCCTGCGCGACGTCGGCAAGAACTTCCGGCTCGGCACCATGCTCAGCAAGGAGACCGTGGCGCGTCGTCTCAACTCCGAAGAAGGCATCTCGTTCACCGAGTTCAGCTACCAGGTGCTGCAAGGCAACGACTTCCTGCATCTGTACGACGAATACGGTGTGGTGCTTGAGACCGGCGGCGCCGACCAGTGGGGCAACCTCACGTCCGGCCTCGACCTCATCCGCAAGGTGAGGGGAGCGTCCGTGAACGTGATGACCAGCCCGATCATCACGGATTCCCAGGGCAAGAAATTCGGCAAGTCCGAAGGCAACGCCATGTGGCTCGATCCTACGATGCTCAGCCCTTACAAGTTCTACCAGTTCTGGTTCAACCAGCCTGATGACCAGGTCGTCAAGCTGCTCAAGGTGTTCACCTTCCTGCCCAAGGCGGAAATCGAACGGCTTGCCGGCGAGGTAGAAGCGAATCCCGGCGCCCGCGAGGCCCAGAAGACGCTCGCCTGGGAGGTCACTAGCTTCGTGCACGGCGAGGACGCCACCCGGCAGGCCATCGACGCTGCAGCCGCGCTGTTCGGCCGTGGCGGCGACCTCAACGCCATCGGCAAGGATACGCTCGAAGCCGCTATCGAAGGCCTCAAGGTCGACGATGGTGAGGGTGGCCGCACGTTCGCCCAGGTTGCCGCGGGCGACCGCGTGGCCGAGGCCGGTGTCAAGGCGGGGCTGTTCAAGTCCGTGTCCGAGGCGCGCAAGACCATCAAGTCCGGTGGCGTATACATCAACAACCAGCGCGTCGAGGACCAGGACCAGCTGCTCACCGAGAACGATTTCCTTGACGGCGGGTATGCCCTGATCAGGCGTGGAAAGAAGGCTTTGGGCGCGGTCCGGCGCGCGCAGTAGCAGACAGTCCGGCTGCGACCTGCCGGTATGGCGGACGGTATCGGCCATCCGGCGGGCAGCAGGCAAGTCGACAGATTCAAGTCGACGGATTCGACACGACAGACCAATGCGGCGGCGTGCAGACACTGCCGCACACGAAACACGGAAAGTAGACATATGGCAGAAGAACATCGCGATAACGCTCATCGCGGCGGCGGGAAATTTGGTTCGCGCCGCCCCGGCTCACGTGCAGGCAAGGGATTCAAGCCCCGCGGCAACGGCAAGGGGCGCTCGTTCGGGCATGGCCGTGGCGAGCGTGACGGCGAAGGATTCCATAAGGGTCCTCGCCGCGACGGCTACCGTAAGGATTTCCACCGCGACGATGACCATCGCGGCTTCCGTAGGGACGGCGCCCCCCGTGACGCAGAGCGCCGTCAGGACGGCGAACGTCGCGGCGGGTACTCCCGTGATGGCTACCGTAAGGATTTCCATCGTGACGGCGAACACCGCGGTGGCGAGCGTCGTGGCGGCTTCCGCAAGGACTTCCACAAGGGCGGCTATCACAAGGATGGGTTCCGCAAGGACTTCCATCATGATGATCGTCGTGATGACCGCCGTGACGGCGAGGACCGGGAGCAGCGTGACTATCGTGATCGCGACGGGCAGCGTCGCGACGATCGTGGCTACCGCGGGGACCGCAAGGATTATGGCAAGCGCGGCGGCTACGGCAAGAAGGACTTCCACCGCGGTGATCGCAGGGGCGGGTATGACCGTCCTCGCCGCGATGGCGACGATCGCCGTGAAGGCGGCAATCCGCGGTACCGTCATGACGATCATCGTCGCCCCTTCAACGACCGTCGCGGCGGCAACGGTGAACGCAAGCCATGGCAGAAGGATGGGCGCGGGGACGCCCGTCGCGACGGGCAGGGGCAGCAGGGCGAGGAACGCCGCGAGTTCAACCGTGAGGAACGTCAGCAGTGGCGTGAGCGTAAGCGCGAGGAGTACATGTCCAAGCCGCGGCGCAACTCCGACGGCACGGTGTCCTACCCGTCCCAGAACCCGTATACGGACCGTCGTCCGGGCGAACCGAAGATGCCGAAGGGCCTGACCTGGTCCATGCTGTCCTCGGATGAGCGTGAACGCCTGCGCGGCCTGTCCAAGGAGCACGCCGAGAACGTCGGCCTGCACATCCTCGCCGCGTACACGCTTGAGCAGGATGATCCGCAAGCCGCTTTGGAGCATGCCCAATGGGCCGCCCGCCAGGCGTCCCGCGTGGACTTCGCCCGCGAGGCGCTCGCCTTCGTGGCGTATCGGCAGGGTAAGTACAAGCTGGCGCTGCGTGAGTTCCGCACCGCGTACCGCATGAACGGGTATCCGGATTATCTGCCGTTGATCGCCGACTGCGAGCGTGGAGTCGGCCACCCGAAGAAGGCCATCGAAATCGCGTTGTCCGATGACGCGCACAGGCTCAACGGCGAAGCGAAGGCCGAGATGTTCCTCGTCTATGCCGGCGCGCTCGGCGACCTTGAGTTGTGGGACAAGGCCATCGAAACCGCCCACAAGCTGGGTCGTTCGAACGGGCTTCCGGGCGCCTACCGGATGCGTGCCGTCCAGGCGGAGCAGTACTTCCTCGAACAGGCAGGGCGTGATGACGAGGCGGCGAAGCTGGACGACCTGCTCGACCGTCTCGAGGCGCAGTACGCCGAGGAGGACGAGGACGAGCAGTCCAGTGACGATATCGTCATCGACTATGATCTCGAGCACCTGCCCGAGGACCTGATGGAGGAGCTGGGCATCAGCGAGGACGACGCGCAGTACGCCCCCGAGGACCCGCAGGACGCGGACGATGAGACCGAGCTCCCCGCCGAGGAGAGTGAGGAAGGCGCCCAAGCCGACCAGGAGCCGCAGCATGCGCAGGACGAGGCGGATGCGGCGGCCGGCGAACAGCCTGAACCGGAGGACGGCCGGGATTCCGATACGGATGAGCCAGACGAGTCTGACGAGACTGGTGAATCCGATGCATCCGACGAGCCCGCCGACGACGAGCACAACGATGCAGAAGCCTCCACGGAACCTGCCGACGACGCGCACGTGGCGGGTGGGCAAGACGCTGAGGCCGACGCCGGCACCGATCCCGACTCCACGACCGAGGCGGAAGCCTCGGAACCAGACGGCGACCAGGCATGAGCAAGCTGCTTGGCGGCAGCGGGCGGCCGCTTGACCAAGCCTACAGGCTCGCGCTCCTTGACCTTGACGGGGTCGTGTACCGGGGCAAGCTGCCGGTCGACCATGCTTCGGACAGCATCCGCCAAGCGCAGGCCGACGGCATGACCATCGAGTACACGACGAATAACTCGTCGCGCTTCCAACGCGTCGTCGCCGGGCAGCTCCAAGGATTCGGCCTGGATGTCGAACCCTGGCAGGTCATCACCTCGTCGGTCGTTGCCGCGCGAATGGTCGCTAGGCATATCCCGCGCGGCTCGTCCGTCCTCGTGCTGGGGGCCGAGCATCTGGCCGAGGAGGTCTCCAGGCAGGGGATGCGCGTCGTGCGGCACGTCCAGGATCGTCCGGCAGCCGTCATCCAAGGCTGGTACCCGCAGATGAGCTGGGAGGAGATGGCCCAGGTCGCGTACGCGGTCGAGCATGGGGCGCAATACTTCGTCACCAACCGCGATCTGACCATTCCGCGTGAACTCGGTATCGCCCCGGGATGCGGGTCGATGATCCAGGCGGTGATCAACGCGACAGGCGTGGAACCAATCGGCTCGGCCGGCAAACCCGAGTCCGCGATGTACGACGAAGCCAGGATTCTCGCGGCGCATGACGGCGCCACGCCGGTCGAACGCGAACAGTGCCTGGCCATCGGAGACCGGCTCGATACGGATATCGAGGCGGGCAACAGGGGCGGCTACGATTCGCTCGCCGTTCTGACCGGCGTCACCGATCCACAGCAGTTGCTGCACGCCCCGGAGCATCTGCGCCCAACCTACGTGTCCATGGATTTGCGAGGTCTGCTCGCCCCGATGCCGCGGCCGGAACGCCGGCCCGACGGCTCATGGCGGTGCGCGGACGCTTCCGCCCGCGTGAATGACGGCCAGCTCGCCGTGAGCGACTCCGAAGACATCAACGCATTACGCGCCGCCCTGTGCGCCGTATGGGAGCGTACGGACGCCGGTGACGAGACCGACACCACCGATGTCGGATTCCACCTCGCATGAGCACCGTCAATCCCCAGCCCGCCCCTCAAGGGCGGATGCATCCGGTACAGGCCGGCGAGGACGGGCTGCACGACCTCGATATGCTTCAGCAGCGCTACCCGCAGCTTGACGGGTATGCCGCGATGGATGACGCGCAAAGAATCGCCGTCCTCGGCGGTATCCTCACCCGTATGCAACGCACCTTGGACGAAGGGACAGGACGACGATGAACGGTTCGACCCGGCTGGATCTCGCACTGGTCGACCGTGGCATGGCACAGACCAGAACCAAGGCGAGCCGACTGATTCGTGCCGGCAGCGTCCGCGTCAACGGGGCGACCCAGACCAAACCGTCATTCGCCGTCAGCCCTGACGACCGTATCGAAGCGGACCTTGGCGAGGATTACGTCTCCCGTGGCGCGTACAAGCTCGTCGGCGCCTTCGCGGCGTTCCGCGAGCAGGGTCTCGTCGAACCGGCCGACATGGATTGCCTCGACATCGGCGCCTCGACCGGAGGATTCACCCAGGTGTTGCTCAGACGCGGTGCGGCCCATGTCATCGCGCTTGACGTCGGCCACGGGCAGTTGGACCGGCGTATCGCCGACGACCCCAGGGTGATCGACATGAGCGGCACCAATATCCGTGACGTCACCGGCGCCGATCTCGCCTTCAGCCCGGCGATGATCGTCTCCGACGTCTCTTTCATTTCATTGACGTACGTCATTCCCGTCATCGCACGTCTCGCCGCCCCCGGAGCACACATCGTGCTCCTGGTCAAACCCCAGTTCGAGGTCGGCCGCGGCAACCTCGGCAAGAACGGCATCGTCGGCGACCAGCAGCTGCGCGAGCATGCGGTGCAACGGGTGGTCGCATGCGCCCGGGAACACGGTCTGACGGTCATCGGTACCGCGCCTTCGCCGATCGAGGGGACTTTCGGCAACGTGGAGTACCTGCTTTACGCGCGAGCCGGTCGATAAACCACCGTACGTCGGGACGCTGCGGCCGTTTCGTGCGGCACGTGCTTGTTGACGGCAAGGCTGCCGTCGCTCATCGCGCTGAACGCCACCCGGGAACGGATATCATGCGACAATACGGCGGCGTGCGGGACCACGCGCACCCGACAGGCGTCGGTGAGGGTGATTCGTTCGGCCTCGATACGGTCACACACCATCCGCCCGACCGTGACCGTTCCGGCATCGATCAGGCCGACCTCGCTCAGACGCGTCGAATGGGGGAACGCGCGCTGCACGCCGAGCCCATTGCCGATGCCCCGGACCGAGACCTCATGGTCGGCGAAGATATGCGGGGCGTCCACGACTCCGGTCATATCGATCCAAGCCGCGTCGATACCCGACTGGGTATGCAGCAGGCCGGTCGCGGTCAGGCCATCCGTGCAGACGATCCTGCCGGTGCAGCGAATCTCGCCGGTGAAATCCAACGTGTCACAACGGATATTGCCGCGGACCAGAAGCCTGCCGGAGCCGCTGATCCGGGATGCCTCGACATCGCCGTCGCATATCACCGTGGCATTCTCGCACATCAGCCCGGTACCGCTGATCCCCGGGGCCCGCAGCTCATACAACACCATGATCCGCCCCGCGCGCATCGGTGTCCCATGGGTTTTCGCCTGCACGATCGTGGTCGTCAACGCGTCCTGCCGCGCCTGCACGGCCGCCGTGCCTGACGCATCCGTCGCGTCCGCTGTGGGTGCGTCATGGTCCCAGCCTGAATCCAGACGCGGCCCTCCCCGACATTCTGTGGTCATCTTCGCCCTTCCGCCAGAGCATCCGCACGACCCGGCCCTTACCGCGCCGCCCGGATACCGGTGAGTTACGACGCACCCCTCCCGGGTTTCGCGCCGATATGACCCATAAGCATACCGAAACACCGTCGGGATGCCAAATCGGGGACGGCCATGCCTAATACACGCCAAGGCTAGCCGCGCATGAAACGGTCGATCTGATCCTGCTTGCCCATGATGATCAGCTCGTCATTGCGATGCATGACGATATCCTTCGACCCGTACTGCAACTCCCGGCCAGGGGACTTCACCGCAACCACCGTCACCCCATACCGGTCATGGATACGGGCTTCACCGACCGTGCGATCGACGACCTGCGCAGGCGTATGGATCTTCACCACGGTATGCGGCCCCTCGATCTCGATGTAATCGAGATAATCCCCGGACACCAGGTGGCCGATACGCTTGCCGGCATCCATCTCCGCGTTGATGACATGCCGCGCGCCGATACGCTGCAAAATCCGCGCATGCTCCTTCGACACCGACTTCGCCCACAAGTCCGTGATCCCCGCATCCAGCAGGTTGCCCGTGGTGATCACCGAAGCCTCGATGCTGTCCCCGATCGCCACGACCGCGGTCCCGAACGTGCCGGCATCGATCTGCTCGACAGCCAACACGTCGGTCATATCCGCCTGGACCGTCGGAATCGTCGACGACCAGCGGTTGACCAGGTCCGGGTCCTTGTCCACCGCGAGCACATCCTGCCCCAAGGCGTCCAGCGTCGCCGCCACCGAACTGCCGAAGCGGCCAAGCCCCACCACCAGGACACTGCGATTGTTGTCCGCCATACCATTCCTTCCTCTCCGCGAGGCACCGGCCAGCAGGCCGCGGAGCGCCTCGCACGCATGCGCAACGGCATGCGACAGATCCATCACCCTACGATAATCGGTTCTTCCGGATAGTGTACGGCCTGTGCCTGGGACGGCCGGTTGATCGCGTATGCGATCGTCATCGGCCCGATGCGGCCGATGATCATCGTCATCGCCAGCAGCAGCAATGCGCGCGGATCATTCTGGTCGGCGACGCCGACCGTATAGCCGCCCAGCCCGAACGCCGAACAGGTATCGAACAGGGCATCGCTGAGCGAACAGCCGGACACCACCATCAACGATATCGACACCACGAACACCAGTGTCAGGCAGGTGGTCATGATGCTGACGGCGGTCATCGTCGTGCGCTCGCTGATGCGCTTGTGCAGTACGGTCACGTCATGCTTGCCGCGGAACGCCGCCCGGCATACGAGCAGCACCACGACGAATGTCGTCACGCGGATACCGCCGGCGGTGGACGTGCTGCCGCCGCCGATGAACATGACCGCGCTCATGAACACCTTCGTCGGGTCGCTGACCTGCGGGACCCATGACGGGTCGAATCCGGAGGTCCGCGGCATGACCGCGGCGGTCAGGGCGTAACGCAGCCTGGTCTGCAGATCGGCGTGCGTGAAGAGCGTGTGGTTGTTCCATTCGACGCAGCGGAACCATATGAGGGAGATCGCGACCATGCAGAAGGTGGCCGCGAGCGTGATCTTGGTGTGCAGGGGCCACCGTTTGGGCGGCGTATGGTTGCGTGCGGCCCGCATGAGGTTGAGCAGCACGGGGAAGCCGAGCGTACCGCAGAACGCGCTGAGCAGCACCGGCAGGCCGACCGCCCAGCTGTTGACGTGCAGGCCTGCGCCGTCAGGGGTGAATCCGGCGTTGTTGTAGGAGATGACCGCGAAGAACAGCGCCTCCCAGAGCGCATGCCTGACATTGCCGTGATTGACGTGCAGCAGGCCGGGGAACAGGGCGAGGAATGTGATGACCTCGATGAGCAGGGTGGTCACGAGCACGGCATTGAGCACGCCCTTCGTCTCGCTGAGCTTGGTCGCGCCGATCTCGGTGGCGGTCAGCATCCGTTGCGAGGCCTTGATATGACGGTTGACCGCGAGGGCGATCAGGGATGCGAAAGTCATGACGCCGAACCCGCCGAACTGTACGGCGAGCAGGATGACCGCCTGGCCGAACATCGACCAGTGCGTCGTGGTGTTGACCACTTGGATGCCGCATGTCGAGGCGGCGGATACCGCTGTGAAGAAGGAAACCACCAGGTCGGTCGGGGTGCGGCTGTGCGAGCTGACAGGCAGGGCGAGCAGCAGTGTCGCCACGGCGATGAGCACGAAGAAGTACAGGATGGTCAGGCGTCCGGGGTGTGACCACAATCTCGCGGACAGGTTCCGGCGCGGCGGCTTGCGGTCCTGTGCCGCCTGACGCTCGAACGCGTCTCCTGAGAACCACCAGCTGTAACCGCGCGAGGCCTCACGGTTCGTGGAAGACTCGTCAAGGACGAGGTTCATGTTCTGCGCTCCTTACAGCGTGCCGGTACTTGGGCTCTGCGGCTATTCTAGATGATATTCGGCTAGGATGGGACATGGTTCTGGCCGCGCCCATGGCGCGGGTCTCTGCCTTGATCCGGAAAGGGGCGGCATATGACGTCTGGACGGCGTGCCGTTGTAGTGACGCATACGAGGCTGCGCGAAAGCGGCACCGTGGTTACCGAGGCGGTCGGCCAACTGCGTGGCGCGGGATTCGACGTCTCGATTATCGACAACGTGGAGGCGCCGGCATTCGCCGAGCCTGTCACGCAGATCGACGAGGACACTGAAATCGTGGTCGTCCTCGGCGGCGACGGTACGATTTTGCGTGCAGCTGAACTCGTCCATTGCACCAAAGTCCCGATCCTCGGTGTCAACCTCGGGCATGTGGGGTTCCTGGCTGAATTCGAAAGCTTCCAGATGGGTGACGCGATCAGGCGGATCGCGGACCATGATTACTCCATCGACGAGCGCATGATCGCGCATGTCGACGTGTGGCTGCCGGGCGCACGGCAGCCGTTGAGCGACTGGGCGCTCAACGACATCACCCTTGAACGCTCCGACCGCGGCAAGATGGTGGAGCTGTCCATCAGTGTCGATGATGTCGAGACGAGCTCCTTCGGCTGCGACGGGGTCATCGTCTCCACTCCGACCGGCTCGACCGCCTACGCGTTCTCGGCGGGAGGCCCGATTATCTGGCCGAATGTCGAGGCGCTGCAACTGGTCCCGCTTGCCGCGCACGCCCTGTTCGCCCGGCCGCTGATCATCGGTGCCGGCTCGTCGTTTGCCATGACCATTCTTGAGGATTCGACGTCGGACGGCTGGATCTGCTGCGATGGACGGCGTCAGCGCGCCCTGCCCAAGGGCGCGCGCGTCGAGGTGCGTGAGTCGAAGAGCCGGCTGCGGCTCGCCCGCCTGTCCGGAGTACCGTTCACCCAACGCTTGGTCACCAAATTCGATCTGCCTGTCGTCGGCTGGCGTGAACACAATCGCACCCGGCAAACGTACGATGCGGGCGATACCCATGCCGCCGGTGCCAATGCCACCGATACCCGTGCCACTGGCACCAATGTCGCCGGGGAGGATGCCCGCTGATGCTGGAAGAACTCGAAATCCGCGACCTGGGGCCGATCCATGAGGCGCGGATAGCACCGGCGAAGGGGATGACCGCGATTACCGGCGAAACCGGTGCCGGCAAATCCATGCTCTTGAGCGCCATCCGGCTGATCTCCGGGGATGCGGCGCAATCCAGGCGCGTGCGCCCGGGCGCCAGCCAGGCATGGGCGCAAGGGGTGTTCACGGTCGAATCCGACAATCCTGCTGCCGTCCAGGCAGCACAGGCCGGAATCGACACCGATGCGGACGACGGCGAGCTGTTCCTGTCAAGGACCATACCCGTATCCGGGAGGTCCCGTGCGGTATTGTCCGGGCATACCGTCCCCCGGTCGGTACTGCAGGATGTCGCCGAGCATCTGGTGACCATCCACGGGCAGGCCGACCAGTTGCGCATCGCCTCCGCGTCCCGGCAGCGTGACCTGCTCGACGCCTATGCCGAAGATGGCAGGCAGCTGGACGCGTACCGTGACGCCTGGCAGGCGCTGAAAGCCGTCGACGAACGGCTCGACACGCTTGAACACCAGCAGTCGGATGCCCGGCAGCGTGCCGACTATCTGCGTGAATCCATCGAACGCATCAATGAGGCCGATCCCCAGCCGGGGGAGGATGAGGAGCTGAAAGCCAAACGCTCCCGCATCGAGAACGCCGCATCCATCCAGCAGGGGGTCAACGGGGCGATCGCCGCGCTGGACGCCTCGCAGCTGGATACGGACACAGGATCCGCCGGTGCTGCCGATCTGGTCAGGCGTGCCGCGCAGAGCCTGCGTTCCATCCGCGTCGACGGCGATGAGACGTACAGCGAGCTTGCCGATCGGCTTGATTCGATCGAAGCTGATTTGTCGGATGTCGTGTTCACCCTGTCACGCCAGACCGATGACGATGATGACGAGGGCGATCTTGATGCCATCAATACACGTATCCACGAGCTGGGGGAGTTGACCCGGCGTTGGGGCCCGGGTCTTGCCGATGTGATCGCCTGGCGCGACAAGGCGACATTCGAGGTCGAGGACCTTGATGCGAGCCCGGAGAAGCTCGAACAGCTTCGCGCGGAACGTGACCGGCTCGCCGGCAAGGCATTGGACGCCGCGCGTGAGCTCAGCGGCGTGCGCGCCAAGGCTGCGCGCGAGCTGGGCGAACGTGTCACCGCGGAACTGTCACAGCTGGCGATGGCGGGCTCCAGCCTCGAGGTGCGTGTGGAACCGCGTGCCGGGGGAAGCGATGTGGCGGATGCGGCGGCCCCGCTCGACGCGCACGGCATGGACGATATCATGTTCGCCTTCACCCCGTTCCCCGGTTCTGACGCGCTGCCGATGGGCTCGAGCGCCTCGGGCGGCGAGCTGAGTCGCCTCATGCTCGCGCTTGAGCTTGCCGTCGCGGAACGGCGTGGCAGTGCGGCCGACATGACCTTCATCTTCGACGAGGTCGATGCCGGTGTCGGTGGCAAGGCGGCGGCGGAACTCGGGCGGCGCCTCGCCAGGCTCGCCCGATCCTCGCAGGTCATCGTGGTCACGCACCTGGCACAGGTCGCCTCGTGGGCGCAGGAGCAGTATGTGGTCAGCAAGCAGCCGGCGCACCCGGATACTCCCGATGAACCGGGGGAGGCCGGCGTGGTCACGACGGTCACCCGAGTGGACGGCGAGGGCCGTGTCCGGGAGATCGCCCGCATGCTCTCCGGCAGCGAATCGGGTACGTCGCTCGACCATGCATGTGAATTGCTGGCGACGAGTGTACAGTAGCAATCAACGGTATGTCCTGCCGTAACGTTGCAGCAGGAATGACGAAAGGAGCCTCACATGGGTGCCAACAGCGGCAAGGCGGCGATTTTCGACCTCGACGGGACACTGCTTGATTCCATGGGCGTGTGGGATCAGGTGGATATCGATTTCCTCGGCAAACGTGGCATCGAGGTGCCGGACGACTATATGACGACCGTGTCCTCGATGCAGTTCCGGCAAATCGCCGAATACACGATCAAACGGTTCGACCTCGATGACACGCCCGAGGGATTGATGAACGAGTGGACCGAGATGGCCACGCACGCCTATGCAACCATCGTCGAGGCCAAGCCGCATGCACTGCAGTATCTTGCGTATCTGCGGCAAAGCGGCGCCAGGCTTGCGGTCGCGACGACGCTGTTGCCGAGCATGAGGGTTGCCGCGATGCGGCATACCGGTCTCGACGAGTACTTCGATGTCGTGTGCAGCGTGGACGAAGTGGGGGATGCCGGCAAGGAGGAACCCGACGTGTATCTCAAGGCGGCGCAGCTGCTCAATGTCGAGCCGGCGAACTGCACGGTGTTCGAGGATATCCTGGTCGGTATCCGCTCGGCGAAGTCCATCGGCATGCACGCGTGGGCGATGCATGACGACTCCTCTGATTCGGATTGGCCGACCATCTGCGACGAGGCGGACGGGATCATGTTCGATTTCAATGATGCCCCGGTGCGGCTCTAGCTCCGCTACTATGTACGGGCAAAGGCGCCGGTCCTAGACGTTGTGGCGTGATGGCCTGCGGTCTCGTCGCGGGCCCGCGTACGACATCGACGGCTGATATGCTGATATAAAGAACAGTAATACAGTTGCGGATGGTTCGCAGGCCGGCATTCATAGGGGCGAGCTACCGCCTCTGGCAAGGGAGGCATGATGAGATTCTCGGTATCCGATGAGTCGAACAAGCCGAAGTACGAGCAGTTGAAGACCCAGATCAGGTCTGCGGTGTATTCGGGTGAACTCACCGAAGGGCAGGCCCTGCCGTCGCTGCGCCGGCTCGCCGCCGAACTGGGGGTGTCCGTACTTACCGTCTCCCGCGCCTATGATGAGCTCGCCGACGAGGGCATCATACGTAACGAGCAGGGCAAGGGCTCGTTCGTCGCCGACCGCAGCGGGGAAGTGCTGCAACGCCGTCTGCTGACCAAGATTCGCGAGAACCTGGAGGAGACATGCGCCGCCGCCCAGCGCGCGGATATCTCCATGCAGGAACTCGAACAGATGCTCGCCGAAATCTACGCCGACATCGAGCAGCAGCGCCTCGGCTAGTCCCGCTGGTCCTCAGGTTCGTCCGCTGCCTCGTCCGTAGGGAAGACCGGGGAAGCCGGGCGGATCGGCTCGCATGCCCCGGCGTGCCCCGGCGTCGCGTCGGCGATCGGATCGCCATTGTCGTCCACGTCGATCAGGTTGCTGCGATACCGCACGGCTCCCGACAACACCCCGTCATAGAACCGCTGCTTCGCGTCGATGTACGCGATGCTGTCCTGGATGGCGTTGAGCCGTTTGACCAGAATGTCCCGTTTGCCGGCGAGGATGTCCTTGCGCCGCGGGATGGACGACTGCCCTTCAAGGCACAGCTGCATGTACTCCCTCATCTCGTCGATGCCCATGCCACAGTCGCGCAGGCAGTTGAGTCCTTCGATCCATGCGATGCAACGATCGTCGAACACCCTGCGATTGGCTGAGTCGCGCCGCACATTGGGCACCAGCCCTGACTTGCAGTAGAACTTGAGCGTCTCATAGCTCAGACCCGTGATCTGGCAGGTCTCCTTCATCGTGTGATACATCTGCGTCTCCTATCGCATGCCACGGGCATATCGTCATATCGTCAGCGCAACCCGAGGATTACGCTCAAAGCGAAACACGTGGCTTCTGACTTTGACCGGTAGCGGCTACCGGTTTGTAGCGTGGTCACCGTCAGCCGATAACCGGGCGGGCCGCACACCCGCCTTGCATGGCGACCGAAACGCACAACCAAAGCAACGCAATAATGCAAGGAGCAACGTAATGGAATACCTTACCATGGCGAACGGAGTCAAGATCCCCAAGCTCGGATTCGGCGTTTTCCAGATCCCGCAGGACCAGACCGAACAGGCGGTCCACGACGCACTCGAAGCCGGATATCGTCATTTCGACACCGCGCAGTCCTACTTCAACGAGGAGCAACTCGGCACCGCGATCGCCGACGGCGGCGTAGACCGTTCCGAGCTGTTCGTGACCACCAAGGTGTGGATCGAGCACTACGGGTACGAGCAGACCAAGGCATCCATCGAACGTTCGCTCACCAAGCTGCGCATGGACTACATCGACCTCGTGCTGCTGCACCAGCCATTCGCCGACGTGTACGGGGCATGGCGCGCCCTCGAGGACCTTTACGAGCAGGGCAAGATCCGTTCCATCGGCGTAAGCAACTTCTCGCCCGACCGTCTCGCCGACCTCGGCGCGTTCAATCGCATCGCCCCCATGGCCGACCAGATCGAGACCAATCCGCGCAACCAGCAGATTACGCCCCACGAGGAAATGGCCAAGCGCGGCGTCATCCACGAGGCGTGGGCGCCGTTCGGGGAAGGCCGGAGCGGACTGTTCGACGACCCCACGCTCAAGGCGATCGCCGACAACCATGGCAAATCCGTCGCCCAGGTGATCCTTCGCTGGCTGACCCAGCGTGACATCGTCGCCATCGCCAAATCCGTGCACAAGGAGCGCATGGAGCAGAACCTCGACATCTTCGACTTCCGGCTGGGCGAACAGGAGATGAACGCCATCGCCGCGCTCGACACCAAGACCAGCCTCTTCTTCGACCACCACGACCCCGCGACCGTCGATATGTTCGTGCACATGCTCGAAGAGCGTAGGGGAAGGGCATAGACCGTGCGTGCCAGCGGCAACTCTGTACTACATACCTTTGTCAGCCAGTGGTAATCGCAACTGCAATGCTGCGGCCACCACTGGCCGAAACGACGACGTATAACTATGGCAATATACAACCCATCGCGGTATTGGTGGAATATTCGTGCGGCGAAAATACGACGGCCCGGGACGAAAACGCCCGGGCCGTCGGTGTCGAGACTGCGTTACAGCCGGTCCGCCGCCTGCTCCACGTAGGCGGGCATGCCGTCGATGTCGACGACGTCCGTGAATCGGACATCCGCGTGCTCAAGGCCGCGCAGTGCCTTCGGGGCGGTGGTCCCGCTGTGCTCGGCGAGCACGTCCATGCAATCGAAATCGGAGCCGGACGCATCCCATCCAAGCGCCTCGTTGACCACGCGCGGGAACTTGTACGGGCTCGCCGTGCTCAGCAGCACGCGCGGGGTGAACGGGTCGCGCGGCATCTGCTGCATCACGTAATAGCCGCAGGCCGTATGCGGGTCGATCACGTAATGGTTCTTCTGCCAGCAGTCGGCGATCATCTCGCGCACCTGGTCCTCGTCGGCCCAGCCGCAGCCGAACAGCTGCCGGATCTTCGCCAGCAGCTCGGCCGGCACCTCGTAGGCACCCCACTGGTTCAAGTCGTTCATGAGCATCTGGATGAGGCGCGTGTCCTTGTCGGACATGTAATACAGCATGCGTTCGAGGTTCGAGGAAATCAGGATATCCATCGAGGGACTGATCGTCTGGAAGAACGGGCGCTTGCGGTTGTAGGTGCCGGAGGTCAGGAAGTCGAAGAGCACGTTGTTCTTGTCGCTGGCGACGACCAGATGCTTGACCGGCAGACCGAGCATCTTCGCGTAATAGCCGGCGAGGATGTCGCCGAAGTTGCCGGTCGGCACGCAGAACTCGACTTCGTCGCCCGCGTTGATGACCTGACGTTCGAGCAGCTGCGCGTACGCGGAGAAGTAGTAGACGACTTGCGGCACCAGACGGCCCACGTTGATGGAGTTGGCCGAGGAAAGCACTACATTCGCCTGGTCGTCGATGCGCTTGGCGAGCTCATGGTCGCCGAAAATACGCTTGACTGCGCTCTGTGCGTCGTCGAAATTGCCGCGCACCGCGCACACGTTCACGTTCGCGCCCGCCTGCGTGGTCATCTGCAGCTGCTGGACCTGGCTGACCTTGCCTTCCGGATAGAACACGGTGATGCCCGTGCCCGGAACGTCGGCGAACCCGGCCAGCGCGGCCTTGCCGGTGTCACCTGAGGTGGCGGTGAGAATCATGATCTTCTCGTTCGGGTCGCCGGTCGGGGCGGTATGCGCCATGAAACGGGGGAGGATCTGCAAGGCGACGTCCTTGAACGCGGACGTCGGGCCGTTGAACAGCTCGAGGATGTAATCGTCGCCCAAGGGCTTGAGCGGCGTGATCGCCGGATCCGACCACTGCTCGCCATAGGCGTCGCGCACGCATTGCGCCAGCTCGTCATCGGTGAAATCCGGCAGTAGCGCGCCCAGCACCTCCCGGGCGATCTGCTGGTAGGACTTGCCGGCAAGGGATGCGACATCGATCTGCGTGTCGCCGAGCGCGTCGGTGACGAACAGGCCGCCGTCGTCGGCGATGCCCTTGCGGATGGCCTGCTTGGAAGTGAGTGAATCGGTGGTGCTGCGGGTGCTATGGAACGTGATCACGAATCATCCTTGCAAAGTTAAGTGGATCTTATGGGCGGTATTCTACCGAGAACCATGGGCATGCGGCGTCGCCGTTCCCCGATATGGACACCGTCGCCGTGCGGTTCTCGACATATGCGGCCGTCCTGTGGGCGAAATCGGCACGATGCCCCCGGTGTGCGCTACTGTTTTGGCTATGACGAACCAAGAAGACAACGAGCGGGAAGCACGCGTGGACGCGCAGGTCTTCAGCGCCGTATGCATGATGGCCGACGCCGCCGCCCGGGCCCAGCGCACGCTCGAACAAGCCGACACGGAAGCGAAGAACGAGCTGCTGCTCGCCATCGCCGACGCCCTCGACGCGCATGCCGACGACATCGCCGCCGCCAACGCGCAGGACATGCAGGAAGCCTTCGAATCCGGCATGGACCAAGGCAAACTCGACCGGCTGCGGTTCGACGTGGACCGTGTCGCCGCCAGCGCGCAAGGCGTCCGGCACGTCGCCACGCTGCCCGACCCGGTCGGGCAAGTCGTACGCGGGTACAACCTGCCCAACGGGCTGCGCCTCAACCAGGTGCGTGTGCCCATCGGCGTCATCGGCATGATCTATGAGGCCCGCCCCAACGTGACGGTCGATGTCGCCTCGCTGTGCCTCAAATCCGGCAACGCGGCGATCCTGCGCGGCGGACACGCGGCGGAACGCACCAACGCGGCCACATTGCGCATCATCCGCGACACCATCGCCGGGCACGGGTTCGACCCGGCGCTCGTCGCGACCGTCGACGCCTACGGACGTCAAGGCGCAACCGCCATGATGGAGGCGCGCGGCCATATCGACGTGCTCATCCCGCGCGGCGGGGCAGGGCTCATCCAGGCCGTGGTACGCAACTCCAAGGTCCCGGTCATCGAGACCGGCGCCGGCAACGTCCATATCTATGTCGACCGTTCCGGCGACCTCACCAAGGCCATCCCCATCATCGTGAACGCGAAAACCCAGCGCGTCGGCGTGTGCAACGCGGCGGAAAAGCTGCTCGTCCACCGTGACGTCGCCGAGCGGTTCCTGCCGATGGCCGCGCAGGCGCTCGCCGAGGCGAATGTGGTGCTGCGCGCCGACGAGTACGCCTACGGCATCATCGACGCCGCGGGCATCGAGGGCATCGACCTCGAACAGGCGGACGAACAGGATTGGGATACCGAATACCTTGCACTGAAAATGGGTGTCAAGGTCGTCGATTCGCTTGACGAGGCGATCGAGCACATCAACATGCACTCTACCGGGCATACCGAATCGATCATCGCCGAGGACTATTCCGCGATTGAACGGTTCACCAGGCTCGTGGATTCCGCCGTGGTCATGGTCAACGCCTCCACAAGGTTCACCGACGGCGGTGTCTTCGGCTTCGGCGCCGAACTCGGCATCTCCACGCAGAAGATGCACGCGCGCGGCCCGATGGGCTTGCAGGAGATGACCACCACCAAGTGGATCGGCTATGGCACCGGACAGGTGCGTCGGTAACTCGTGACGGAAGACCCCGACGGCCGGGAATGTGGCCTCAAGGGACGGTCCGGACGGACCGTGAAGGGAACGAAGGTGACACAAGTGGCAGTGAATGAAGCATTGGCGCGGGACCGCGGCATCGACCTGGACGACCCCAAGCTCGCCCTGCGGATCGCGGCGGAACGGCTCAGTACCGTCAGATACGTCTTCCTCGTGCAAATCGAGGACGGCATCGCCACCGCCTCGCAGCGCGCATCCTTGGAGTACGCGGACGCCGTGCTCATCGGATGGCCCGAGAACAACGCGCCGGACGTGGTCGACCTTGACGGGCAGCAGCAGGCGCAGGTGGCCGAGCATATGCACGTCATGGAGGAGCATATCCGCAAATATGCCGCCATGGAGCGCGACGGCGATATCGACGGCATGACCGACACGCTGATCCGCATCACCGAACGGGTGGCGGAGATCCGCCGCCTGTACCAGCCGGACTTCCTGCTGCCCACGTTTGCGGAGATCCGCAGGGTCGTCCAGCAGGAGTGGGATGAGGATATGGGTAAGATCGACCCCAAGGAGCCCGATCCGACCGCCGAACAGATCGAAGAGCAGACCGAGGCCGCGGACAAGCAGCAGCGCGCATCTACGGACCAGGGCGGCCATGGCCACGGCCCTGAAGCCCAGCCGCATGAGGCGCATCACGGGGGCGCGCAGTGAGCGAGGCGACCGCAGAGCAGTCGATGCCTGCACCGGGGCAGTCCGATGCGGGCAGACGCATGTCCGACCTGTTGCGGCGCCCCCAGATTGATGCCTCCGGCATGCGTTCACGTCGCTCAGCGCGCGGCAACTGGCATAGCAGGCCGCGCATCGGCATCATGGGCGGTACGTTCGACCCGATCCACAACGGGCATCTGGTCGCCGCATCCGAAGTCGCGTGGGTGTATGACCTTGACGAAGTGATCTTCGTGCCGACCGGACGCCCGGTATTCAAGTTGGACCGGCATGTCACCAACGCCGAGGACCGGTATCTCATGACGGTGATCGCCACCGCATCGAACCCCAAATTCACGGTCTCACGCGTCGATATCGACCGTCCGGGCATCACCTACACCATCGACACGCTGCGCGACATCCACGCCCAGCATCCCGACGCCGAACTGTTCTTCATCACCGGCGCCGACGCCGTCGCGGAGATCATGCGCTGGAAGGATGCCGACAAGATGTGGGATCTCGCCCGGTTCGTCGCCGTCACCCGCCCCGGCTACACCAGCCCGTCGTCCCAGCTGCTCGGCGCTGGGCATGTGGACATGCTCGAGATTCCGGCGCTGGCCATATCGTCGACCGACGTGCGCAGAAGGGCGATGCATGGCGAACCCGTCTGGTATCTCGTACCGGACGGCGTGGTACAGTACATCGGCAAGCACGGCCTGTACTATCCCGATGCGGCTGAGCGGGGCGAGGAGCCGCGGCCCCGCGCCTGATACGGTCAATGCGGATGGCTACTATGAAATACGTCCACTTCAGCGAACAACGTTTGGAGACACGGTGAGCGCAATCCTCGAAGGAAAGCCTGATAAAAACCTCATTCTCGTTACCGGCCGGGCACATCCCAGGCTGGCGCAGGATGTTGCCAAGCAGCTCGGCATCGACGTACTGGAAACCACGGCATACGATTTCGCGAACGGCGAGATGTATGTGCGCTACACCGAATCGGTCCGTGGCGCCGACGTGTTCGTGCTGCAAAGCCACTGCAACCCCGTGAACAAGTCCATCATGGAGCAGCTCATCATGATTGACGCGCTCAAGCGCGCGTCGGCCCGCTCCATCACCGCGGTGTGCCCGCTGCTGGGCTATTCGCGTCAGGACAAGAAGCATCGCGGCCGCGAACCCATCTCCTGCCGTCTCATGTTCGACCTGCTCAAGACCGCCGGCGCCGACCGCATCATGAGCGTCGACCTGCATGCGGCGCAGTCCCAAGGTTTCTTCGACGGGCCGGTGGATCATCTGATCGCCATGCCGGTGCTGGTCGATTACATCCGTGACCGGTTCGCCAACCAGCTGGACAATGTCGCCGTCGTCTCCCCGGATGCCGGGCGTATCCGCGTCGCCGAACAGTGGGCGCAGCGCCTCGGCGGCGGCCCGCTCGCCTTCATCCACAAGACCCGCGACATCACCCGGCCCAACCAGGTGGTCTCCAACCGCGTGGTCGGTGAAGTCCAAGGCAAGGATTGCGTGCTCGTCGACGATCTGATCGACACCGCAGGTACCATCGCCGGCGCATGCCATGTGCTGCGTGACGCGGGCGCCAAGTCCGTGACCGTTGTCGCCACTCACGGCGTGCTGTCCGGTCCTGCCGTCGAACGGCTCAAGAACTGCGGTGCGCGTGAGGTCGTGCTCACCGACACCGTGCCGATTCCCGAGGAGAAGCGCTGGGACGGTTTGACGGTCCTGTCCATCGCGCCGCTGCTCGCCAGCGCCATCAAGGCGGTGTTCGAGGACGGCTCGGTCGCCGAGCTTTTCGACACCTACCCGGTACATCACGGTCAGGGCTTCCTATTCGCCTGAAATTCCGCGGTTTCGTCAATCCGGCAGCGCGAAGTGACGCGCGGTCGGATTGACGAAACACGAGAGTATGGCATAATAGCAACTTGGCGGTGAAGCCGCCGATCCCCCATGGTGTAATGGCAGCACACGGGTCTTTGGAACCCTTTGTCTTGGTTCGAGTCCAGGTGGGGGAACCCGAAACGGTTCCGCGTGCGAAACACGGAACCCGCGCCGGCCGGGCCCGCGAAATCCGGGTCCGGCAACGGCATCACGAACGCACGAGGCCCCACCGCCCCGTGCGTTTTGCTTTGTCTCCTGCCATCTGGCATGTCGCCGCACGGATGTGACTGCCGTGTGTCTTTTGCAATACAGCTTCGTCCGTGTCGGTCGGGAACCGTCTATCGTGTGAGCCAATCCTCACATACCTGGGGCAAGGCATGCTTGTTCGGGTGATTCCCTTGTCTGCATGGTTGGTGTGTGAGCCAATCCTCACGCGGCGGGCGTTAGGCTTGTTGAGACTGCCGGTTCTTGCCATCGGAAGGCGTACCGTGTGAGCCGATGCTCTCACCGCCGGGCACCATGCAGACTTGGTCGGCTGATGGTTCTTGCCTGAACGGCTGTTGTGTGAGCCGGGTGTCACACAATGACGGGCAGCGGCGTCCCACGCCCGCTGCCATGCCGGGCGCATCACGCAGGGAGCAGGTTTCCCGCGGCACAGCCCAGAGGGGTAACAGTCTGTCGTTTCCGCGCGGCGAAACGTTTCGCCGGGTATGTCTCGGCATGCGCGATTCGTCGGATGCCGTCCGGGGACGGTTGAGGGATGGAGCGGTTCATTCTGTCGCGCATGCCGGGGCATACGCAAGCCGTCAGATGTCGTCCCATGTGCACGGCATAGGTATGTTCCGCCGCGTTGTAGATGCCGGGACATGCACAACGCGGCGGAACGTTCCGGCGGCATCCCTCACGCCCGTGGTGCCATGCCTGGTTCCGGCAGGCGACACATCTTGCGTTCCTGGTTTTCGCTTGTCATGCCCGCGGCATCCGGGGATCTCCGATACGATTGCCGTAGGAGATGATGGTCATGACACTTGCGGCGAATGCCATATGGCTGGTGGCGGCGGTCGCGTTGATACACTGGTCGCGCCGGACGGACGGCATAGGTTTCGGCCCGTACGTCCGGTGCCCGTGGTGCCGCATGTGGTATCAGGCGTGCGAGCCTGCCTGCCCGTCATGCTGTTTTGACGACCATCCTCCGGTGTGGGCGGGTGCGTCATTCCCGTGGGAGGCGGCCGGCTATGACGGTGATGCCGCTGACCATGCGGTGATCGAATGCCGCAGGGTGGTCGCGTCGCAGCGGACCGCCAAGACGCTGCGCGCCCTGGCCATCGCCCGGATCGTGATTATCGTGGTGGCGTGCGCGCTTGCCGGATGGTGCATCCAGGCCAGTTGCGAGAGCTTCGACGCCGGCGGGATCAACACGCTGAGGCTCAGGTATGAGATGTTCATGCCGCTGGTCGGCTGGAGCTTTTACGAGCTCATGGCATCCTGCTACCTGCTGGGCGACGGGGGCGCCACGCGTCAAGGGCCGTCGGGCGCCCTGCCGTCCCTTGCCGCGCGTGCGCTGTGCCGGGGCGGATACGCCGGCGGGGGATGGCGGTGTTCGGGCGGCAGACGGCATGTGGGCTTTGCCGCGGTGCTCGCGTATACGGGGTGCGGTGTCGTGAGTCTCGTCATGCTGACGATGATGCTGTACTGCGGTATCTTCCCGGCGCACCCCGTCACGGCGAGTACCGGCCAGGGCGGCGTCACCATGCGTGTCCTCGGTATCGCCGCCATCATGTATGCGGTGAACGTCCTGCTGCTGGGCGTGGCGTCACGCGCCGGATCCCTGGTCGAACGGCCGCAACCCGGCATCCCCGACGGCGGATGGCCGGAACCCCCTCGGATGCCTCGCCCGATGAGGTGAACCAGTCCAACCTGATTATCGACACTGATGGCACGGCAAGCGAAAGGACCGTGACCATCACGCCGTCCGAGCATTGCGAAAGCATGTTCGGATACCAGATCCTGTACTACAGGCAGTAGTAACGCCGCAAGACCCATGGAGGCAGTGGCCTGACCGGTTACCATATCGGACAGGCCACTGCCTCCATTGTTTCGTACGGGAGTCACCATGCCCGCCGTCCGCCGCGCGCGCCAGTGGACGGTATCGGTGCGGGGGCGTGTGGAGGGGCATGACGATTTCGCATCAGGATATGCCGTTGACGCCGGCCGGCGGCCGGAGGACGTGTGCGCCGTTGTTCTCCGTCGCCGACGGGACAGCGGTCTCGCCGGCGACGGGCGTGACGGTGCGCGCGACCTGGTCGAACGGCTCGCGATCCGGTCGCTGCTGGCGGAACACCTCACCGGGCAGACACCAGCCCAGGCGTACATCATCGCCTGGCGGCGCGCCTGGGATGCGGCCATCGGATTCTGCATCGACGCCGAACAGGCCCTCGACCAAGAGGACGCATGAGCCGGGTATCGCACGCCCGCCGCACGGGCGCGTTCACGCGCGGGGAACGGGCGCGGATCGCGTCCCTGCCCGCGGTCGAACGGTGCGACGAGACATGGATCACGTGGAGCACAGGGTTCGACAGGCGGGTCGCCGAACGGGTCGCGGCGGGGGAGAGCCTGACGGCAGTGTTCCGCGAGGCCGGTCTGGGTCCGGAGGTCATCGGGCGCAAAAGGATCGAACGGTGCGCCGCCAGATGGCGGGCACGCTACACCAGCAGCAAGGAGACACGGTGATAGACGACAAGGAACGGTTCACCAGGGCGCTCGTCATCCTCGCGGCGATCCTGCCCACGTTCGTCCTGGTCGCGGTCGAATGCATGCTCCTGCCAGCCCTGGGATGGCTCTGGATCCTGCTCATCATCATCCTCGCCCTGGCCGCGGGCTACAGCCTCTTCGCCATAGCCCGCATCCTCATCCACGGCCGCCGCCGGTGACCCCACGACACCCGGCCGCGCGGCGCAGACGGTAGCCGTTGACCATGCGCACCACGGAACGGACATACCCATGGCCCTGCCCGTCGAAGACGACAGGCAGGAGCAGACGTTCAAGCAGCATCGGATCGGCACATTCCCGGGCGGTCAGGGCATACCCGCCGACACCGAGACAGGGGTGCAATGACGAGACCGCCCCGACCCACGCATCATAGACGAGGACGCAACGATCCAACAGCACCGCGGCGCCCGGCAACGCCCGGCGGCGGCATCCCACGCCATGACGGTCTCCAACGCCGTTGGACGGTGGCGCAGAAGCCACACGTACCCCCGGGCAAGACATGATCCGGGCACACATCCGGGCACCGCCGTGCCGGTCATCCCGCCATCCGGTCCGCCGTATCGCGCCATACACCACCTCCGCCCGCGTCACACGCCCCCGCGCCCGTCCCATGACGATACCCGGCGTGCTCCGGGATATGGACGCCCGCTGCACGGGCGGATGTCCCATACCGTGTGGAGCGGCTTCGCCGCCGCCGATCGTTGTTTTCTATCGCCCGGACGGCTTCGCCGTAAGGATCATAGCGGCACGCGCCGCATGTCAACGCCGCCGCGCCAGCGCCCCCTGCGGGGGCGGCGCGTCGTCTTATGACATGCGCCGCTACCACCGCTAACGCTACCGCTTGACCATCCGGCCGACAAGAAAAAACACAGGGCCCGATACCAGGCCGGGGGCACGCGGACCAAAGGAAAGGAGACCCACGATGTGCAACTACAGGCTCACCGTGCAGATCAGCGCGAACAGCCAACAGGTCGACGGCGGCGGATGGGGCACCGCGATCACCTTCACCAAATCCACCATCATCGACGGCAAGGACCGCGCCCAGGCGATCGCCCTACGCGACCTGCTCAACCAGCCCGAACCCGCCAGGAACCCGACCGGCACCCCCATGTGGGACCGAGCCTATGGGATGAGCAACCGCGAATGCTGGCAATGGCAGATCGCCGCCCGGCACAGCAGCTGCCTCACCCAGATCCTCCAGACCGCCGGCATCGACTGGCCCGACCAAGGCAACCCCGACATCGACCTGCCCGTCATCACCATCAACCTCGCCACCTACTGAACTCCGCAACACAACAGGAAAGGAACACCATCATGACCACCAACGCCACCATCCCGTCCATGCCACACCGCCGCGGCCAGGCACGCCTCGACACGCAACGCCGGTTCGCCGCCACGACCCGCCTCGCGGACATCACCGCCATCATTCACGCCCACCCCGGCATGCGCCTGGACATCGACCACGACCGGTACGAGACCCGACCCGCCCTCGCGACCTATGGACCGTATGGAGCGGACGATTCCGCCACCTCGGCGGCATCGACCTCGGCGGCATCCAGATCACCTGCCGCGGCTTCTACGCCGGGAGCCCCACCCGGGCAGCCGAGGAACGGGACATCACCCCAGGCGACGCGTTCCACCACGGCAGGCCCGCATACGACCGGTACACGTTCACCATCCACGCGCCCAACGCCACCCTCGTCTACCGGTACGAGGGCGACGACCTCGACACCCAAGCCGAATAACCCCCGCGCCCGGGGCGCATATCACGCGCGCGCCGCGTGGACAGACACGGGCACGACCCGCCACAGACAACCAACCCCCAAGGAGGAGACCCATGGCAACCATCAACGAGATTACGATGACCGTGGCCGGCAACCTCGTCGCCGACCCCGAAATCAAACACACCACCACCGGGCGCAGCGCCGCCAGGTTCCGCATCGCCCAGACCGCCGCCGTCGAACGCAACGGGGTATGGGAGGACGGACAGACCACGTTCATCCGCTGCGTCGCCTATGGGCCGATCGCCGACCACATCGCCGCGTCCCGTATCGGCAAAGGCACCCGCCTGGTCGTCACCGGACGATACGCCCAACGCGACTGGCAGACCGACCAGGGCGAACGCCGCAGCACCTACGAGCTCACCGTCGACGATATCGGCGCCAGCATCAAATACGCGACCGTCCACATCGACCGCGCCCCGACCCGCCTCCAACCCGCCGCCACGAACGACACGGCCGGCGACCCGTGGAAGAACGACGACATGTTCACCCGGCAACCCGAACAACCCGAATTCTGACCGGCCACAGGCACCCCACACCAGGACGCCCGATATCGGAAAGGCCCGTCCCCGACACGCCGCGGCATGCGGGGCGGGCCTTTCCCATACCCGATATCACGACACACACCCGCAAGACCGGGAACACCGATATCGCGGGCCGTACCGCGGCGCCGATACCGGCCCGGCACCGCCATCCACTCCGATACCGCCGTCCATGGTGTTCACGCATGGGCCGCCCCGGGAAGTAGCATGGATTCCTGATATCGTTCCATGGCACAGGCCCGCGGACGAAACAACAGGGGAGGTCAATCATGATCCGGAATAGTTCGGTGCGGGGCAACGGGGGCAGCCGATGAAATGGCTTCTCGTCATCGCCCTGGTACTGATACTCGGGATTCTCTCATACTCGGCGACCCAGCATCATCTGGACGTCAAGGCCGCGCGGATGCAACACGGCAACGATGAAGACCGTAGGTCGGCGAAGGAACTACGCGAAATCTCCAGGAAAATCGACCAGGGAAAATACCTCTACCGGTAATCGCGAAAGACGGGCGGACGCTCCGCGGCGCCGGCCGATATCGACGGTCGGCGCCGCCGCCCCGATATCACGCCAGGCGACCTGCCCGCCGGCCCGAAGACCGATATCAGTGCCCTGGAGGCACCGGCCGATATCGGCGACCCCGTCTCTAGCCATCGATATCGGCGGGGGAGAGGAAACGATAGCGGCGGTCGGGCGTCATCAAACCAGGCCAGCTCGTCATCATCGACGAGGCCGGCATGGTCGACACGCGCGTGCTCGTCCGCATCACCGGGCTCGCCGCGCAGGCCGGCGCCAGGATCATCATGACCGGCGACCCCAAACAGCTCGACAGCGTCTCCGGCGCGGGCGGCATGCTCGGCTGGGCCGACCGGCACGACGCATGCCGGCACCTGTCCAGCATCTGGCGGTTCACCGCCGCGCCCGACAAATGGGCGCTCGACCCGCAAGGCGCCGCCTCGGCACGCCGGTGGGACGGCGAATCCCGGGCCACGCTGCGCCTGCGCGACGGCGGCGATCCGCTCGACGAGGCCAGCGTCAAGGCATGCCGCGCCCTGGTCGCCCAATACGCGGCCCACGACCGGATCCACTGGGGAGAGGACCCGGACATCGAGGAGACCGCCTACCGCATGTGCATCGGATGGCAGGGGATCGGCAAGACCACGCTCCTGATCGCCGGCACCAACGAGCAGGTGCGCGACATCAACCGCCGGTTCATCCTCGAACGGCGCGCCGCCGGGAAAAGCGAAGCCGACCCGGACCGGCTCATGGAACTCATGGACGGGCTGAGCGTCGGCGCGGGCGACCAGATCGTCTGCCGCGTCAACGACCACGACATCCGCTCGCACGACGGCAGGAGCATCGAGAACGGCATGGCGTTCCGCATCCTGGACACCAGCGACGGCACGACCGCCCGCGTAAGGAGCCTGGACGACGGAAGCATATGGGACATCCCGCGCGGATTCCTCGAAACCGGCTGCAAGGCCGGGTACGCGGCCACGATCCACGGCAGCCAGGGCATGACCGTCGACCGGTGCGCCGCCCTGTTCCCCGCACAGGCCAGCCTGTCCTGCAACCTCCAATACGTCGCCGGCACGCGCGGCCGCGAGGAGAACCACTTCCTGTACGGGTGCGAACCCGAGGAACAACGCCGGACCGACCACATGCTCACCGGCGCCGAGACCGACCCCCGCCGGATCGCCCTCGACCGGATGGAACATGCCCTGCTCACCCACCCGGAAACCCTGACCGCGACCGAGACCCGGGACACGGAAACCCGCAACCGGTACGACCTCAAACGCCTCATCCACGAACACGACTACGCCGCAGGCCTCATCGCCGGACCCCACCTGCTCGCCATGCTCGCCAAGACCCACGACCAGGCGGCCGTCGAGAAAATCAAACGCTCGCCCAGCTTCGAATGGCTGCGCGGCACATGGTCACGCGCCTGGACGGCAGACCCGAAACGCGCCCTCGCCATCATCTCCCGCCCGCCCGACGCGCGACGGCACACCACCGGCATCGACCGGACCCGCAGCCTCGCCTGCCAGGCCGCCCGAACCCTGCTCGCCGGCAGGACTCCGGACGGCCGGGAAGACACGCGGATCACCATCACCCTGGACGCCGGAGAGGACACCGTCGGCATGCTCACCGGCATGCTCGACGACACCGGCATCGGCCACACCGCCAGCACGACCCCGGACGGGCGGACAGGCATCAGCGTCGAGACACGCGATACGCCGGCCCTCAAGGCGATGCTCGACACATGGATGCAATGCCGCGACGACATCAGCCCCGACCTGATCGACGGGTGGGCCACCCTGCGCGCTACCGCACGCCACGAAACCCGGCAGGACCCCGAACTCGCCAGGAAAGCCCGGCCCACGGAACCCGACTGGGCCGCCACCAGCCTCATCGCCGCCACAATCATCCTCGGCGTGCTCGCCGGGATAGCGGGACGGGCCGCGGCGGCGCCACGACTCCACCAGCAGATCATCTGGGGCCTCGCCGCCGCCGTCCTCGCGCTCATACAGGCGGCCGTCATCTGGACCATCGCCAGCCGCTACCTGCCCATCACCGGCATCGACACCCTCCTGCGGCACATGCTCCACGTCCCGGGCATGCCCGGCATCCTGTGACAGGCGCGGCATAGAATGGAACACACACCGGAACCAAGCAAGGAGGAGCCGTGCGATACGTCACGGGCATGCACGCCCTGAACCTGGGGGACCGGACAAGCACGCCGGGCGACTGGCATTTCAGCGCCATGGACTGGCAGCATCCCATGATTCTCGAATCCGGGCGTTCCCCGTTCGGCGACTACGGGATCACACCCCAGGACGTGCCCGGGCACGGCGTCATGCCCGTCGCCAGCCACACCGCGCCTGCCTCGACCTGATCGAACAAGGCCTGTACGGCAGCGCGCAAGGCATGCGCGACGACTTCATCGCCAACCCCGCCTACGACCGGGAGATCATGGACCAGGTATGGAAACTCCACACCCGCCGGGACTGGCCGCAAATCGACCGGTTCATGGGACACGAATACCTCGGCCGATGGCTCGACTACAAGCAGGACAGGCAACACGACACCAAGGCATGACCATGGAACACCGGACCGGACACGGCGATACACCCTGACGTCCGTTTCCCGCGCACCATGGACGAGACGGGGCTGCGCGGCGGCGGGGCCTCGCAAGCCACACATCTGCATGGCATAGCCGGACGGGACAGGCGGACAATCAGGCCATACCCATCCCGGGGGCCGGTGCATTCGGATCTAAGGACGGGTGCGTGGGATCCGGCAGAGGAAGCAGGGGAGCGTCGTCTGTAGCGGGCAATCCGCGATGTGATCCCGTTGTCGGCAGCTCCGGCGTGTGGCTGGCGAACAGGCCGGCGAGCAGTTCGCGCGTGCCGTGCATCCACAGCGGGCGCTCGATCGTCCGCGCGATCCTGGAAGCGGGAAGGAACCGTTCCATCTCGCGGGCGAACCCGTCGGATTCGAACGCGTCGGCGAGACGATCCTGGACGAGGGGATAGCGTTGCGCGTACCTGTCCAGCTCGCCATAATCCAATGCCTTCATCCGTCTGAGCTCGCCGACCTTGTCCTGCCGGATGCCCGGCTGGCGCGACAGCCACGCCAGATCCCACAAATCACGGTACCTGACATGTGAGGAACATACGAACGACTCGATCTTGTCGGCGAGGATCTCCTCGCGGCTTTCCACCATGAGCATCACATCGGAGAACCCGCCCAGCTCCGCATAGTTCACCATGAGCGGGCGGGCGACCGGGTCGTGCGCGTCGATCGAGGCGACCTCGATCTTGATCCGCTGCCGGGGGATGTCCTTGCGCCGGGGCGTGGTGTCCACGATCACGGTCCAGGCGCTGACCAGACCTGCTGCCGTGCGCGGTTCCTTCACGTCGACGGTTACGTCGTACCGGCCACCGACTGCATGTTCGACGCAATCCTTCAACCGGTCCAGTCCGGTGCGGTCGAATCCTCGGCCGCCGGAGAAATCCAGGTCCTCGCTGTAGCGTTCGGCCCCGTAGCAAAGTCGCAGGCTGGTGCCGCCCTGGAACACGAGATGGTCCAGCAGTCCCGCTTCGTCCATCGCATCGAGGATGCTGTAGTGCAGCAGCTCCTTCTCGATGGTCATGACCATGCCGGGGCTGGCTTGCTCCTGCGCGAGGCGTATCGCATATGAGTGCAGTGCGTCGATGCCATTCATCATTCGTCCTCCATCAGCTGTTCGTCCACCAGGTCCAGGTTGCGTCCCGTGGCTTTCAGGTCGCGCAGGGCGAGCTGTTTTGAGGCGACCGGGACGCCGCGTCCCTCGGGATGCAGCAGGCCGGGCGCGATGCGGTCGATCGTGCGGGCGGTGTGCGTGAACTCGATCACCCCGTACGGGGTGCGGTACTCGCCCCGCCGGCCCGTGGTCATGTAGGTGCGCCGGTCCACGGGGATCTGGCTAATCGCCCCGTACATGCTCAGCGCGCTCTCCAGGGACTCGTAGACCAGATGCCCGCGTCGCAGGTTCCGGGCGATCAGGTCGGGTGTCGCGTCCGAGAAATGACGGGTCAGCCGGTACACGTACACGCCGCGGGCGGCGCGCACGAGGATGCCGGACCTGACCAGCCTGTCCAGCGAATCGTCGAACGTGTCCCTGGGCTCGCCGTGGAACAGCTTGCGCAGGTCGCGCTTGAGATACACGTACCTGCCGGTAAGGTCCCACCGGTCCAGCACCTTGATCGCATCACCCTGCCTCATACCGCACAAGTATACGCGAACAGTGCATAAACACACTATTCACGTACACCTATGGTGTGTCCGGCCATGGGGTGCCCGTGGCGGATGTCGGACACGATCTCCCCGATCCGGCCCTGTTCCCGGACGACATAGCCCGCGACCATGCACGCCAGAGGGGGCGGATCACCGTACGCCTGCCATTGCTCGAGCTGTCCGGCGTAGGTCCTGCCGGCATCATGCTTGATGGCGATGGGCTCGTACCCCGCCTGCATGAGCATCATGTTGAGGATCTGGCGTCCGGTCCTACCGTTGCCGTCGGCGGACGGGTGGATGTTCTCGAACATCGCGTGGAACCCGGCGGCCCGCAGGATCGGGTGTTCGCCGCCGCCGTTCACTGCGGCGACCAGCGCCTCCAGATCATCCCGGATCTCAAGCGGGTCGGCCGTCTTCACCGCGGCCCCGCGGATATGGGCGATGTAGCCGTACGGGCGGAACTCGCCGCGCAAGGCGGGCTGCATGTCCAGCGCGGTGATCTCGTGGAGCTTGCGGATGACATCGATATCCAGCGGATGCCTCCGGTCGACGAACCGTTTCACATAGGCCATGCCGTCGGCGACACCGCGCGCCGCGAAGATATACCGCGCAGGGGGCGCGAGCAGGAAGGAACCCGCCCTCCAACACCAGTTCGGTGTCCTTCAGCGACAGCGTGGATCCCTCGATCGCGTTCGAGTTATAGACGTATCGTGCCAGCCAGTCCCTGCGGTACTCGTCGATGGCCGACTGTTCCACACCGTCAAGCGGAAGCAGTCGGGCAAGCCTGCGTTTCGACTCGTCCGCACGGGCAAGGGATTCCGATACCGCGGGGCCGGACATGAGCCGGCTGAGCGTAACCGGCAACGCGTTGATCCGTCGGGTGAGAGACGGGTTCGGCATGGCTTCTTCCTTCCCTCCCCGCCGGCTGCGGCATTCGCCCGCACAACGGAAAGACGATGTCAATTCTCGGCCGCCCATAGTATGCAAGACCGAGAATCATGACAAAACGCATGCTGGGTGTGCATGCTGTGCTGAGAAGAGGGAACGGCAAAAGTCCGGCCGGGGAAAATATCCGAGGCCTGACCTTTGATATTGAATCCTCGCAGACGGATTGTGTTGATGGAATCAGTTATGGTACAGCCAAGACTCGTCTGTGGGCATCTTGGCGTGTTTGTATGTGCTGTTCACGATTCGGCATGGTGCGACCACGTCGTATCGCGAATAATCGAATTCGTATCCGCGTGCGCCGAGCTGAACCCATTTTGTCGTTCCCGTGTTGTTGGTCCAACTCCATCCCTGCTTGAAGCCCACGGAATTCGAGACCGATAGGCTGGCCGAGACATGCGCTTTGGTGAATTTGGTGAATTCCGTGTCTACCCCGCCGGATACCGATCCCGTGACAGTGAGCGTCTTGTTTGCCTCCACCGTATATTTGCCGCCTGGCGAGAGCCAGACCCTCTTGAGCGGTCCCGCTATGAAAACCGCCGTCTTGTTGGATATACCCTGGTGATGCCCGAGCTCCGCACAGGATCTCGCATAAGCCGGCGCCGTGGCGATACCCGCACCGAGTATGGACAAGGCAAATGCCAATACCGTTGCGACTGCCTGTACGCCATGGTTCTTCTTTGAACTTCTCATCATTTGCTCCTTAGATTATCCGAAATCATTGGCCGTCTGCGAGGCTGGCCTTGAACTTGTAGGTGATGATCACGATGTCGGTGGTGTCGGCGGCCTCGACCGTCATGGCGGTGCCGTGCTTCAACCGCGTGGCGGGCAGCCCGGCTCCCTGGACGGCTTCGTCCACGCACGCGTCCTGCCTGAGGATGGTGTAGCTGTGGCCGTCCGCGTCCCGCACGCCGATGGTGTACGGCCTGGGCTTGCTCTCTTTGCACATGAAGACGGCGAAATACATGTCGTCGTCGGCCACCGGCTGCGAGAACGTGACGTCCCCGCTGCCGTGCAGGGTGGCGGCCCCGAGCTCCGTGTGCGGCCGGTACTCGCTCATCGTGTGGTTTTCGGCGTACGGGCGCAGCGCGTCGACGGTGAACTTGCGGTAGACCTGCGTGCTTTCCGCCTCCTGCGATGCCGTGTCCGACGGCGTCGAGGCCATGGGGGAGGGCGTCGCAGACGTACCCGTATGGGACGCGCTGGCGTGGGGTGCGCCGGTATGGGTCGCGCCGCCGCCTGTGCCGCAAGCCGCGGTGGAAACCAGCAGCAGGCACACGCATATCATGCCGCCCAATGAACGATGGAATACCCTTCCCATATCCTTCGCCTCCTTGCTGAAGGAACCAACATCATGCCGGACACCGGTGAGTGAGCCGTGGCATGTAGCCTCTAGGATACGCCGCTTATCTGCGGGCGGCGACAATGTATCGCAGGAATCCAAGCGGTTTTTCCGCGCATGGCCGGGTGTGCGGCCGTTCGGTGTGGCCCAATCGACATTGCGGTGGGCCGCCGCCCGGTGCTCGTCACATGTCCGCCTGCATCCATAGACTGCTTCATGATTTTCACGGGTCTTGCCATCCGCGACGGCCGGGCACCGCGAATCGGTTCTCATGTGAACGAAACCGGGGCATCATGGCATCATCGCAATCCTCCCGGGCGCATGGCGCCCGTCGCTCCATAGCGCGTACCGCGGTTGCGCTGGCGGTTATGGTGTTGGGGGCGGCGTGCCTGTTGTACCCGATTGTCGCGCAATGGCGTTCCGCGATCACCGAACGGGAGGTTTCCAACGAGTATGTAAACCGCGCTTCGAGTCTTGCATCCTTGCAACGTGCAAGAATGCTCTCCCGTGCGCGGGTATACAACGACCGTGTGCGTCGCGGGCTTACCCCGCAGGCGAACATGTCCGACGAGTCATTCCGCTCGGACCGGGATTATCTGGGGCAGATTTCCGTTGACGGCGTCATGGCGACGGTCACGATCCCGCGTATTTCCGTGCAACTGCCGATTCGTCATGGTACCGACGAGACGACGCTGAACGTCGGGGCTGGGCATCTGTATGGTACGAGCCTGCCGATTGGCGGGAAAGGCACCAATAGTGTCATCGCGGGGCATCGCGGGTTGCCGGGGGCGTTGATTTTCACGCGGCTCAACGAGCTGGGTAGGGGGGATACCTTCTACATTGACGTGCTCGGTGAACGCCACTGGTATCGGGTGGATGCGATCTGGGTGGTCGACCCGACGGATACCTCGCATTTCGGCATCGATGGTGATGCCGACTATGTGACGCTGCTGACGTGCACGCCGTACGGGGTGAACACGCAACGATTGCTCGTGCGTGGCGTACGGACCGCTGCGCCCCCTGCATCCCAGGCTGATCACGGCTTTTACCCGTCTGTCATGTATGGGCTTGTGGTTTCTGGCATTGTCGGCGTGTTCGGATGTGCCGCGCTGCGGCTGTCGAGCAGTTCAATGCGGCCATGCCTATCGCGCCATGCCGTGAAGTGACATAGAGACACGCCGGGGGAGTGGTTCGTGTCTGGGGGGGGGGTAAATATGAGCGCAATACATAGTTGAGGTCAATATCTGTTTGTGGGAGGACAGAAATGCTATGTGGAAGTTAAACGTTTAATTCGTTAACGTACAGCATGTTACAAGACTGTAACACGGATTGCCGATTGAAGTTATTGCACAATTTCTATGCAATAAAGCTGTTTTACACTCAGCATTCGAATTGGCTGAAGCGTGGTGGGAAGACACGTTTCATGACCGTGGGGGAGAGAAGCGTACCAGATGGGAACTGCAAAGCATAAGCGGCGGGCGGCAGGCAAGAACCCTGTGCTCGCCCTGAACTCGCTGGTCATATCAGTGGTGTTCGTAGTGGTATCGGTCATCGGCGCCGCGCATCCTTCCTGGGCCGCTTCGACCAGTGAAGACCTGAATGGGTTTCTCATCGACGTCCAAATCTCCGGCGTCCAGCCTGACTCGAACGGCGTATATCGATATCGCGATGGCGACGAGATCGGCATGCGCTTCACCTTCGCGGAAAACGAAGATTCGCAGTTCTCTGAAACACGGCTGCATTACCAGCTGCCGCAAGGGTTCGAAGCCGTGCAGACATCCGGTAGTTTCGATGTGCCGGTAACCTACAACGGCACGGTATATACCGTTCACAACAACTCATGGAACATCCAGAACGGTCAGCTGGTCATCGCGTGGAACACCTCCGACCCGAACTTCGCATATCTGACTGACTCCGCGAACGCAAAAGTCGTGCTCGGAGTGAATTTCAAGCTCAGAAACGTCTCCGGCAAAATACAGCTGGGCAACGGGGTCGAACGCACCTTCCAACTTGACACCAGCAACGACCTGGCCGTGCAGAAAAGTTCACAGTATGACGACCAGAGCGGCAGGATGCATTACACCGTCACCATCAAGTCGACCGGCACCAGCACCGATGTCCAGGTCCACGATGCGATCAGCGGATCGGCCATCATCTACGACCCGTCAACGCTGAAGGTATCGGGCAACTCCGCGTCATACAATGTGCAGGCCAACGGAAACGGGTTCACCTTCAAGACCCCTACCATGGGCAACGGGGAGACCATCGTCCTCACCTATGACGGCAAGGTCGATTATGCCGCCTTCCATGGCAAAGTCACGGCGGACAACAGCACCAACAGTGTCAGCGCCACATGCAACAACGATTCCAATCCGAAGAACAACACCTCGAACACCAATGAGCAGTACGACTGGCAGCTCCAACCGAGCCAATGGTCCGGCATCAGCAAGAACGGTACGGCGGTCGATGCGAAAGGGACATCCAAGCATACGGTCCACTGGGTGGTAACAGCCAATGACAAGCGCCGTGTCTCGCTCGCCGGCGGCACCATCAGCGACAGCCTGGAACAGCCCGCGCGCGATAAGACCCAGTATTCCAGTGACGGCGTGAACATCGAGGTCGTCGACCAGAACGGCAAGCCAGTGGAAACCCGTCACGTCACGTGGGCACAGCTCGGAATCAACCCTGCTTCCGACAAGGCATGGACATACCAGGTTCCCTCTACGGACGGTATCTACTCGTACCGCGTCACCTATGACACGATCACGGACACCGCCGGGTCGTTCTCCGACGTATGGGTCAGCAACAACGCAGGCATGTACTCCGAGGCGACAGGAGACCAATCCACCAGTTCGGGGGTATCGGTCGGAGGCAAGGAATTCGACTTCAATGCCACGAAAAGCGTCGTGGCAAACGAGTCCACGTATGAGCACACGGCATGGAAAATCGATGCGACTGTGCCGGCCGCGGGATATTCCAGCTTCGTAATCACCGATGCACTTCCCTCATTGTCGGGATACCAAGATGTCTCAGGCAATTGGGTGAACAAGCCCCTGATCGACTCTTATATTAAGGACTCGTTGTCGATTACCGGCCTGAAGCCGGGCGAATCCTATGCAGTCGATACCTCCGACCCGTCGAAGGTCGTCATCACCTTCTACCGTGATACCGCCCGCACGAAGCCAGGTCTCAACAAATCGTCCTCGGATCGGACTGTCAGCGCGACCTTGAAAACCAAGAATGACCCGACATGGCTGGCGCTGGGCAAAATCAACAGCTGGCAGGCAACCCATACGAACAATGCGACCGTGACCGCCAACGGACAATCCAAAAACGCTCAAGCAGACGTGACTCCGCTCAAGCAGTCCATTGCCAAGAAATCCTCGTATGCCGGCACCCGCAATATCAACGGCACGGACTTGCCTGTCTACAAGTTCACGCTCACGCTTGACGGCGTCAACAGCGATACCTTCGACATCGAAGACGATTTCGACACCTCGTTGTTCTCCTTCGCCACCATCCAGCAAATCGGTGACTGGGGGAACCAGAACTGGGTATCAGGCGGCAACCAGTACAGCCAATGGGCTAAAGGCAACCAGCAGATCACCTGGACCGACACCGACAAGGGCGTCACCATCCACATACCCCAGGGGGCCATCGCCAAGGACAACGGTGCCTACTACCAGAGGTACACAATCGTCTACTATCTCATCGTCAAGGACGCACGCGCGCTGAGCACCTTGGACCAGCGCGCAACGGACCATGACGGCACGACCATGTTCACCAATACGGCAACGTGGAACGGCAACAGCACAGGCAGCATCGTCTCCACCTACACCTATAAGACCGTGACCAAGGAACAGACATCGGTCGACCCCACAACGCATATCGCGAAATTCCGCCTCAACTTGAACCCCAAAGGCACTGACATCAACCCGAAGGGGGATACTCACCCTCGAGGACACCATGTCCAAGAACATGGTCCTCGACGTCACCTTAACCCATGCGGACCCGTCCGAAGGCGTGTCGTTCCATCTCGACCCGGACACGAATGTCCTGAGCATCACTTTCCCCGACCAGAAGCCGGTCAGCGTCACCTACAGCGCATACCTCAAGGGCACCGGCCAGATCTCCTACTCGAACAAGGCCCAGCTGTATGGGCAGACCAGTGATGTCTCACAGACCACACAGCTGTCCAACGATTCGTCCAGCAGCGCGTCCGTCCCCGTCATCAAGATCCTCAAGAACGATTCGGGGAACCTGGACAAACCCCTTTCGGGAGCGAAGTTCAAACTGTACCGTGCCAAGGACAACGCCCCGGTCACCGACCGTGAATTCACGACCGGTGTCGACGGCATCGCCACCATCACCGGACGCGAAGACACGGACGGATGGTCCCTGTTCGAAGGCGTCAAGTACTACCTGGTCGAAACGCAAGCCCCGCAAGGATTCACCAAGCGTGACGACAAGATTTACTTCACGGTGAAGGACAATCCGACCGGCGCAGACGAATACCCCGATTCGTACACCATCCCTTGGTCCAACGCCCCGAGGAAAACCGATACGGCGTTCACCATCCACAAAATAGACGCCAACACCTCGGCCGATCTGCAAGGAGCACAATTCACGCTTTCCGGAAGACGCTCCACCGGCGAGGACATCACCCAGGTCTCAACATCCACGGCCGGAGGCATGGCCCGGTTCACAGGGCTCAAAGCCGGTACCTACACGCTCAAGGAAAGCCAGGCGCCCAACGGGTACGAGACCCCGTCGACAAGCCACATCATCGTGGTCGGTACCGACCTGGGGGTCACCTATGACGGAAAACCCCTTTCCGCGAGCGGCGATGGCAAGCCCGCGACCGTGACCATCGGCAACCAACGCAAACGATTCTTCCTTCCCGGCACCGGACACCTAGGCGGCATGTGGCTCATCATGGGCGCAGGCGGCCTGGTGTTGGGTGCGGGAAGCGTACTCATGCTCGCCGACCCGTGTCAGTCGCGGCATGCAACGTCACGACGCTTCAGGAAAGGTGCGTCTATGCGCTGACCTGACCTGCATGCGCCGGCATGAGCCGGCTGAATACCACATCCGACAACGTGACAACCACAAACAAGTAGGGAACTACAGAGAAAGAGAAAGGAACCCATCATGAGTACCCTCAACCGATCCCGCGTCGCGAGCCTGGCGGCAACGCTGCTCGCGGTGCTGGGCATACTGGCCATGGGCCTGTTCGCCACCCCACACGCCTACGCGGCGGACAGTGCGGCGACAAACGGCACCATCACCCTCAAACCCGCTGACGGTGACAATACTGATCTGCAATACCGCAGCTTCCAGGCTTGGGAGCCGATTCGCATCACTGCTGCTGACCAGATTGGCGACATCACCGTCGACATCACCGACGGATACTTGCCTTACGTGAGGACCGCTGCCGCCAATTGCCGGCTGCAGGTCGACAAGGACACCAAAGACAAGATCGTCACCGAGAACTCCTCGGAAGACGACGTCGTCGAGGCGATCTCCCACCTCGCCCAGCGCCAGAAGAGCAAGCAGGACGATACCGAGGCGAACGCCTTCGCCAATGAGCTGCGCACCGTGCTCGTCAGGAACAAGGTGAAAGCCGAGAAATCCAACAACGATTTCGCGACCTTGACCGATGGGGGACGACAGCTGACCGGCCTCGACTACGGCTGGTACCTCATCGAGGAAACCACCGGCGACGACCCGTCCAAGCCTTCCACCACGCCCGACAATTCTCCGGTCTCCCTAGTTATGACCACCCCCGTTTCTGGCCAGGTCACCATCCATGTCAAGTCCAAGACCCCGGAATCGCACAAGAACATCGTCGACGCCGACCTCTCCAACCAGCGCAAGGCCGATGTGGTCAACGAGAACACGGACATCCACTACCAGCTGACCTTCTACGTGCCCATCCAGTGGAGCAGCCAGTACAAGGACAAGGGCTTCTGGTTCACCATGAACGATACGCTTGACAAGGGCCTGGTATTCGACCATGCCGACTCTGTCATGGTCGGCAGCGACTTCGTGAAGACGGACGGCGACCAGGACTTCTCCCGGAAGGACGGCCAGTACGACTTCGACCTTAGCCCGACCCAGAGCACCACGGGTGGCGTGGCCACGCTCACCTGGACCTTCGGCGACACTACGGGCAAAGACCTCAGCAAGAACCTCTTGAACAAGTCCCTCGCCGGCAAGTGGGTCAAGCTGTACTACACCGCGCACCTGTCCCAGGACGCACCAATCAACACGGCGGTCGGCAACGCCTACGACGTGACCTACCAGCACAGCCCGTACACCACGCAGGGCGGGGAGAAGACCCCGACCGAGCATCCGTATGTGTACACCTACAACCTCGCAGTGACCAAGATCGACGGTGCTGACGGCAGCAAGTTCCTCTCCGGTGCCGAATTCAAGATGTACTCGGACAAGGAATGCACCCACATCGTCAACTTCACGAAGAACGGCACCACCTACGAGTACGCCCCCAATGGCAGCGAGCAGACACTCACCACAGGGGCCGACGGCAAGATCAATGTGGAAGGCATCACCGCAAGCACAGACGGTACGCACTATTACCTCAAGGAGGTCAAGGCGCCGTCCGGGTACCGGAGCACCAGCGCCATCATCGATGCGACCCTGAAGCTTGACAAGTTCGACACGCAGACAGACAAGACCCGGACCGACGGAGCCAAACAGACCCCGGTCTACACGCTTGACGCGCAGGGCGGATACTCCCAGGTATCCAACAACGTGCTGGTCATCAAGAACTACAAGGGCCTGCTGCCGTCCACCGGCGCGCAGGGCATCATCCTGGCCAGTGTGCTCGGCATCCTGCTCATCGGCGGCGGTGTGCTGATGCTGCGCCGCAACAGGTGACAGCCTGGACTCGCATATCATCCGAGGTGGATACCGGCCCATATGCGGGCAGGTATCCACCTCATTGCATTTTAGTCAATGCGGACAGCCGGATACGCGGGCCCGCCGTCCGACGGGCGCAGTCGGATTCCATGTCCGCCCCCGACGGTTACAATCCTCGAAGCATGGCGTGCCGCCGTCAGACGCCTCACGCATGGCCGTCCGGCGCAGCGCCGTTACGAAGAATTGGAGATTTCATCGTATGACATTGTCAGCCGCAATCATTCTTGCCGCAGGGGAAGGCACACGGATGCGCTCCGCCACGCCGAAGGTGCTGCATACGCTCGCGGGCAAGACCTTCCTCCAGCGGGTCATGACATCCATCGCAGGTCTTGATCCGGAAACCCTCGCCGTTGTCGTCCACTACCAGGCCGGGCGCGTCGCCGAGGCGGCACGCTCCTACAACGAATCCGTCGAAATCGTCAACCAGGACGACCTTCCCGGAACCGGCCGTGCAGTCCAATGCGCCATGAAGCAGCTCGCCGCCGAAGGCAAGGCGGAAGGCACCGTGCTCATCGCCGCTTCCGACATGCCGTTGCTCGACACCGACACGCTCGCCGGACTGCTGGACTACCATCGCACCAGCGGCAACGACGCGACCGTCCTGACCACCATGCTCGACGACCCGACCGGCTACGGCCGCATCATCCGCGACAGCGACGGCAGCGTGCTGCGCATCGTCGAACAGAAAGACGCCAACAGCAGCGAACTGGCCGTGCGCGAGGTCAACACCTCCGTGTACGTGTTCGACGCGAAGGTTCTCGCTGCCGCGATCGCCGGACTTGACTCCAAGAACGCGCAAGGCGAATTCTACTTGACCGACGCCCTCGAAACCGCCCGCCACACAGGACGGGTTGGGGCGTGGGCCGCCCCCGACCCCCTGAGCGTCGAAGGGGTCAACGACCGCGTGCAGCTCGCCGCGCTCGCCGCCGCGCATAACCGCCGCGTGTGCGAATACTGGATGCGCCAGGGCGTGACCATCCTCGACCCGTCCACCACATGGATCGAGGACGACGTGCGCATCGAACGCGACGCGCAGATTCTGCCGGGCAGCTTCCTGCAAGGCTCCACCACCATCGGCGAGGGCGCGGTCGTCGGCCCGTACACCACGCTCATCGACGCAAGAATCGACGCCGAAGCGCACGTGGAACGCTCCCGCGTCCAGGAATCGCATGTCGGGCGGGCGGCGAACATCGGCCCGTGGACCTATATGCGTCCGGGCAACGAGCTGGGCGAGGAAACCAAGGCCGGCGCGTTCGTCGAGATGAAGAAAGCCCATATCGGCAACGGCACCAAGGTGCCGCATCTGAGCTATATCGGCGACGCCCAGCTGGGCGAGCACACGAACATCGGCGGCGGCACCATCACCGCCAACTATGACGGCGTGCACAAGAACCGCACGAAGATCGGCTCCAACGTCCACGTGGGGGCCGGCAACATGTTCGTCGCCCCGGTCGAGGTCGGCGACAACGTCACCACCGGCGCCGGGTCGGTCGTCCGCCACGACGTGCCCGACGACACGATGGTATACTCCGAGAACACACAACACAATATCGAGGGCTGGAAGCCCGCTTGGGAGCGCTGATATGACCGCATTGCAAAGTTCCATCGACGCCGTCCGCATCGCCGCAGCCGCGGCCGACCGCATGAAGGGCACGGATATCGTCGCCTTCGACGTGACCGGGCCGATCGCCATCACCGACGTGATGATGATCGTCACCGCGTCCAACGAACGTCAGGTGCTTGCCGTCGCCGAGGAAATCGAGAAGGACCTGTACACCAAGGGCGGCCATCTTCAGCCGCGCTCGCGCGAAGGCCTGCAGGAAGGCCGCTGGGTGCTGCTCGACTTCGGCGATTTCGTGATTCACGTGATGCACGAGGAGGAGCGGCGCTTCTACCGGCTGGAAAGCCTGTGGAAGGACTGCCCGGCCATCGACCTGCATTTGCCTGAAGCGCCCGGAACCACCGACACCGCAGCGGACGCTACGGCGGATACCGACCAGTGAGCGGCAGGGCCATGACCGTGCGCATGGGCGGCGAATACCACGGGCCCGAACATGAGCGGATCGAACCGACCGGCCCGCACGTCAGATCGATCATCATCGTGCGTCACGGGCGCACCGCCTACAACGAGCAGCATCGCCTGCAAGGCCAGGTCGATATCCCGCTTGATGGGGTCGGCGCCTGGCAGGTGGAGCAGACCGCCAAGGCGCTGCGCGAACTGTACGTGGACGGCAGGCCGGATATCCCCAACCAGCTGGTCGTCTGTTCTGATCTGGGGCGTGCGGTCCAGACCGCCCACGCGTTCGCCGATCCGCTCGGGCTTGATGTCCACCCGGATGCGCGGGTCCGTGAACGCAGCTTCGGGCAGTGGGAGGGCCTGCGGCTCGAAGACCTCGCCGAACAGTATGCCGCGGACTACCAGTCGTGGCGTCATTTCGCGGGTGGAGAGCTCAAGCATGGCGCCGAACCGAAAGGCGCGGTAGGGGAGCGCGGCGTCGCGGCGATCGACGACTGGTCGCATCGTGCCGGCCCGGACACTACGCTGTTCGTCTTCTCGCACGGCGCATGGATATCGCAGACCCTGCAGACCCTGCTCGGCATGGCACAAGGCAACCACGATTTCGGGGCGATGACCTCCATGTTCAACGCCCACTGGGCGCGCCTGACCGGTGCAGACCAGCCTGACGGCACCGTCCGCTGGCGGATGACGACATACAATCACGGCCCCGCCATCGCGGACACCGACCAGTGGGAAACGCCGCCGGTGCGCTGAATTGCCGCCGCAGCATCGTCGACAGCCGATATCATTGGCGCCTGCACACCCGACCATGGTGGCAGGCGCCAACATGTTCCAGGCCGTGACGTACGCGTAGCACCATGCGATTATCATCGGAACAAGAGGTGATCGCCATGACCACGCCACACGAGCATACGCCCGGCAGCGACGTCGCGACAGGAACAAGACGAGAGGCACCCCGCATACCGCATTGCGCGGAACCGATCTGGCAGGGGGCAGTCCGCCGACCCGCCGTCGCCGGCACGTTCTATCCGTCTGACCCGGACACGCTGCGCAGCATGATCGACCGGCAACTCGACTACGCGCGCACCATGCTCGACCATCATCGCCATCTGCTCGGCAGCTTGCCCCAAGGCGCCCCGAAAGCCATCATCGCGCCCCACGCCGGGTACATGTACTCCGGTACCACCGCGGCGCTCGCATACAGCCTGCTCGCGCTCGGCCGCGGAAAAATCCGCCGGGCCGTCGTCATCGGCCCCACACATCGTGTCGCGGTCCGCGGCACCGCCTGTTGTACCGCCGGCGCATGGCGTACCCCGCTCGGCATAGTGAATATCGACACCGAAGCCGAATGTGCCGCGCTCAATACCGATACACCCGGCTTCATCGTCAATGACGACACCCACGAGCGCGAACACGCCGTCGAAGTGCACGTCCCATGGATCCAACGCGTCCTCGGCACGCAGACCAGCATCATCCCGCTTAACGCGGGGGACACCACGCCCGGCGAACTCGGCATACTGATCGACCGGTTCTGGGCGGACTCCGCAACTGCCATCATCATCAGCTCGGACCTGTCCCACTACCATCCAGAACACGTGGCACGCCAGCTTGACGACGACACCATCGCGCGCATCGCCGCCGGAACCCTGCCGATTGTACCTGATTACGCCTGCGGAGCCTACCCGATCAACGGGCTGATCGACGTGTGCCGGCGTCGAGGCCTTACCATCAGGCCGCTCGGCTGTTCGACATCGGGCGACGGGGGAGTGCTGGCGCTCGCGGATTCGGGTCTGCCGATGCGCCGGCCGGACATGGCCGACCCGGATCAGGCGGTTGTCGGCTACGCTTCCTTCGTCGTATGGGAGAGCGACCATGACGGTGACGGGGATGACCGCGAGAACGATGACGATTGCGAGCACAGCGGTCATGCCGTCCGCAATGCCCGCAATACCGTCAATACCAGCACCGACCCGCACAAGCCGCAAGAATCCCTGCCGCAGGAAGCCGCGGAAGTGCTGCCTCGCCTCGCCCGGGCGGCGCTCGCCAGGTATTGCGGCATCGACACCGACGAGCCGACCGCAGCGGAAACAAGCGAAACCCACCCGTGGCTGAAGCATGACGGCGCCTGTTTCGTCACCTTGCGCGAGCAAGGCGATCTGCGCGGGTGCATCGGATCGCTCGAGCCGGCCCGCCCGTTGGGCGAGGATGTCGCCTGCCATACCGTGGACGCCGCCAGCCGCGACCCGCGTTTCCGTCCTGTGGAGCCGTGGGAATACCCAGCCATCAGCATCGAAGTGTCTGTGCTGTCCCCGAAACGGGCGTTGCCTGTGACTTCGCGCGCACAGCTGGAAGCCTCGCTGGTTCCCCGGCGCGACGGATTGGTCATCGATGACGGGCGCGGACACCGGGCCACCTTCCTACCGCAAGTATGGGATCAATTACCGCATCCGCATGATTTCGTCGGCCACCTGCTGGCCAAAGCGGGCCTGCGCGCGGACACCACGTGGCATGATGCGCGGTTCGCGGCATGGACGTACACCGTCAGCGCCTACGATGAGACGGATATGCTGTATACCGGTCCCGACGGGGAAAGGAGCCACGATGCATGAGCATGCCACGACGCCGTCGCACGGCGCCACCGACGCAGGGCAGCCACTCGACCAGCCGCACCCGGACGAGGTCGCGGCCACGGTGCGGGGCGGCTTCCAGCCGACCAGCCCGTTCGCGCACACCTATGGGCCATCCCCGTCGCGCCGGGACGGCCGGGATATTCCCGGGTCGCGGCGTACGACAAACCCGGCGGTGGGACGCTGGCAGCATCGCCTCTCGGACGGGCGTGTGCAATGCGACCTGTGCCCGCGCGGGTGCAAGCTGCGTGACGGCCAGCGTGGCTTGTGCTTCGTGCGTTCCAACCACAGCGGCGTCATCATGCTGGACACGTATGGGCGCAGCGCCGGGTTCGCGCTGGACCCGGTGGAAAAGAAGCCGCTGAACCACTGGCATCCCGGCACCCCGATCCTGAGTTTCGGCACTGCCGGATGCAACAGCGCGTGCAGGTTCTGCCAGAACTGGGATATCACCAGGTCGCGCGTATGGGACACCTACGCGGTCGACGCGCAGCCCGACGACATCGTGCGCGCGGCCGAAGGCTGTTCGGCCCCGGCCGTGGCGTTCACCTACAACGATTCGATCGTGTTCGCCGAGTACGCCATCGACACGGCGCGCGCCTGCCATGACCATGGCATCGGCACGGTCGCGGTCACCGCAGGATACATGTCCGCATGCGCCCGGCCCGAGTTCTACCGGTACATGGATGCGGCGAACATCGACCTGAAAGGCTTCACCGAGGATTTCTACTGGCACGACACGGGCACGCATCTGGCTGACGTGCTCGCGACCATCGACTACGCGGTCAACGAGACGGGCACATGGGTCGAATTGACGACCCTGCTGATCCCCGGGCATAACGATGACGATCGGACACTGCACGCCGAATGTGCGTGGATCCGCGAACATTGCGGGCGTGACGTGCCCCTGCATTTCAGCGCGTTCCACCCGGACTACCGGATGCGCGACGTGCCGCCCACCCCCAAGGAACGGCTGTTGCACGCCCGTCGGATCGCCCTGCAGGAGGGGCTTCGCTACGTGTATACCGGCAACGTGTCCGACCATGACGGCGGCACCACGTTCTGCCCGTCGTGCGGGGCGCGGCTGATCGGACGCGACTGGTACGACATCACCGGCTACCGGCTGACCGCGGACGGGACATGCCCGGATTGCGGGGCTGTCATACCGGGCGTGTGGGACAGGCAGCCCGGCACTTTTGGCGGGATACACCTGCCGGTCGACATCCACCGCTACCTGCGGTGACGCGCTGCCGGCAAACAGGACAGGGGCTGCATATGGCGTGTTTGCCGTGCCCCTGTGTGCCGCCGTCATGGCAAGGGCGCCGCTTGCGAGGGTCAGTCCTTTTCGATGATGGTACCGGCCTTCGCGCCCGCGGTCAGGTCGTCGATCTCGGTGACCTCGAGCACCGGCACGACGGCCGGCTTCTTGGTGCCGTTGCGTTCGGCGACCTTGACCTGCTCCTCGTAGATCGCGTCATCGCTGTGCAAGGTCACCTTGCCGCGGAACCGGTACCCGGTCTTGGTCTCCAGGTCCGCCACGCCGATGACCAGCTCGCTGCCGTCGAGCAGGTTCTGGTAGTGCTGCCGGGCGGTGCGCTCATGGTAGGCGATGTGATGGTCGTCAAGCACGAAGGTCGACATCTTCGGGCCGATATTGAGCTGGCCGTCCTTGCTGATCGTCGCCACCCAAGGCAGATGGTTCGCGATGAAATCCTTCATTTCCGGGGTAATGGTCGCCATGGTCGTTTCCTTTCGCTGTGGACTGACATGTGGTCAGCCGCCGTATCCCGTTTCGCCGCCGCATTGCGGCTGCCGCCGGATCGGGACTGACCGTCCGGTGGTTTCAGCGTACTTCATATCGTCCCGATACGGCAGTGCGACACCGCGCATTGTGAGGAATCTCACGGCTGCATCGCCGGGCGTTCCCGATCCTGAGCCTGCATCCCGTGCCATCGCATCCTGCGTTTCGGCGAAGTGAACCTTGCGAAAAATCCGTTGCAGGGCGGGCGTGTTCTTTCCGCGCGGCGCCTATCGTGAGTACGGCGAGACCGCCGGCGGCCATGACGCCGCACCGGTACCGGGCCAAGCATGATGCCCAGAAGGCGAAGGAGGAAAGACCCATGCGCGCATACAGCCGCTTCCAGGAATTCCGCAGCCGTATGTCGCGCACCTTCCCCCCGAACCTCGCGCGCGTCATGCTGCTGTGCTGTGCGGCCCTGTGGGGTGGCAGCTACCTGGTCGCGAAGGTGGCGATGAGCGTCATCACGCCCCAATGGCTGATGGCCATGCGCATGACCGGTTCGTGCATGATTATGTTCGCCCTGTTCCATCGGGTGATCATCCCCGCGCTTACCCGTGAGATCATCATCCCCGCCCTCGTGGTCGGCATCACCTACTACGGCACCATGATCATGCAGACCGAGGGGCTGACGACCATCGACCCGGGCCGCAGTGCCTTCCTGACCGCGTCATACTGCGTACTCACCCCGTTCGCGGCGTGGATCGTCGCCAAGCAGCGTCCCAGGCTCATCAACCTGGTGGCCGCGGTCATCTGCCTGACCGGCGTGGGTTTCGTCGCCCTCAAACCCGGATCAGGGTCGCTCGTGCTGAGCCAAGGTGATTGGATGACCATCGCGAACGCGGTGATCTTCTCGTTCAACCTCACTTTCCTCGGGCGGTACACGCAGCGTTTCCACCCGATCGCCGTCACCTTCATGCAGTTCGCCGTCGCGGACGTGTTCTTCCTGGTCGGCGCGCTGCTCACCGAACCGCTGCCCAACGCCTCCTGGCTCGCCCCCAACGTCATCCTGAGCTTCCTGTACCTGTTGGTCGGCGCGACCACCATGGCGCAGATCATGCAGAACATCGGCCTGGCCCACGTGCCGCCGTCAAGCGCGGCGATCATCATGTGCACGGAAAGCCTGTTCGCCGTCGCCTTCTCCGCCTTGTTCTGGGGCGAGACGATCGGCTGGACCTCCATCGTGGGGTTCTCCCTGATCTTCGCGGCCGTCATCATGTCCGTGGTCACCAAACGCCAATAATCCGGCCTTCACGCTACGGCGGCGTGATATGCATGGCGCGAATGATACACAAGCTGGCAAATATGCAGGCGGCAAATACCTCGCATGGCAAACGGCCCGGTGCGGCATGCGCCCATACCGCGCCGGGCCATCGGGAAACACCCTTGGCGGATCACTTCTCCAACGAGCCGAGCTCCATGAAGTTCGCCAGATCATCCAGGCCCAGTCCCACATAATCCTTGATGCTCGTCACCTGCGGGCCGTCGAAGACCACGCCCTCGGGCGTGAACCCGGTGATTGCCACGACTGTCGCGCCCGAAGCGCCGCCGGAAGCCAACCCGACGGGGGAATCCTCGAAGACCAGGCAGTCCGCCGGGTCGGCGCCGACGATCTCGGCGGCACGCAGATACGGCGCGGGATCAGGCTTGGCGGCCAGACCGTCCTCGCCGCACACATACCCCACGAACGCGCCGGACGGGGCCTGCCGGGCCATATTGTCCACCATCGCCCGCGGGGAAGCGGACACGATGACGTTGGGGATGCCCGCCTGCGACAGCACGTCAAGCAGTTCGACCGCGCCGGTCGCCCAGCACGGCTTCTCACGCTCACGGTCAATCACATACCCGATGATCTCACTGCGCAGCGTCTCGGTATCCACATGCCTCGGGATATACTCCTGCACGATCTCAAGCAGGCGCGGCGTCGACTGGCCGCGCGCACGCAGCGGGACCTCATCGCTGAACGTGCCGTCATGCCGCTCGATCACATACTGTTCGGCGGCGGCCCAATAGATCTCGGAATCGATCAGCGTGCCATCCATATCCCAGAACACGGCGGCAGGAAGCCTGGCCGGCAGGTCGAGCATGGCGGTCGATTGCATCTCTGTGTTGGTATCGTAAAGAGTCACCCGGCCATTATGCCCACACAGGCGAACATGCACACCCCCGATGATCGCGCGGCAGGCAGACACGCCATTGCCCCCGCGTGCCGCGTGCCACCATGCACCACAGAACCTTAATCGGTACACCATCCTGATGCGACACGCAGTCGGAATGTAATCGTGCCGCGATTTTTCAGCCCGTCCTCGGCATGCCCCCGACTCATCCATTACAGTCGGACGCGTGAAGAACTTTTTCAAGGGAATCTCCATACCCCAGATCGTGGCGGGTGCGCTCGCCGCGGTCACGTCGTTCCTGCTGTCCGCCAAGATCGGTATCGCCGGCTCGGTGATCGGTGTGGCCGCCGGTTCGATTGTCTCCGCGGTCTCCTCCCAGCTGTACCAGAACATCCTCAAGGCGTCCTCCGAAAAGCTCCAGGATGTCGCCGGCGCGAACAATGACGGGTCGGATGGCGACGCCGCACAGGCAGACGGCGACGAAGCCTCCGGGAACGCCGGGGCGGCAAACGGCAAGCCGCAGACGCGCGGGCGGCGGGCGGCGAGCGGGCGCCAGCCCGGCGGTGATGAGACCGCCGTCTTGTCTGCCGGCGGCACGATCCAGACCGGCGATACGACACGCGCCATGGATGCCGTAGCCTCGGATGCGACGACGGTGATCGGTGCGGACGGCGACGCCACGCGCGTGATCGGCTCCGTCAAGCCGGGGGCTACGGCGGCGGATGTGGCGGCAAACGGACGCCAGGGGCGTGTCATCGTCTCCGGGGAGGGCCCGGGCCGCCCGGGCGTCACCGGTCATCCGCTGGCCGCGTCCCAGGAGCGTGCGCGCAGAAACAAGCGCGTCGCCATCATCGTCTCCGTAGTCAGTGCGCTCGTCGCCGTGGGTATCACCGCAGGCATCATCATGCTGGTCACCCGCGGCCAGGGTACCGACAGCGTGGTACGTGACATGGTCGGCACCACCAAGGTGACCCCTACGCCGACCCCAAGTGATACCGGGGCGTCAACCGGAAGCGACGACAAGTCGCACAAACGCCCCGATGATGAGCCATCCTCGAGCGCAAGCGCCTCGCCATCCTCGTCGGCGAGCCCCACCCCATCGTCCAGCGCGTCAAGCAGTGCAAGCCAGACATCGGGCACCGGATCGCAGACCGGCGGGTCGTCATCCAGCTCGACAAGCTCGTCCGGCAGCTCGACCGGCACCTCCGGCTCGACCGATAGCGGCACCACGGCAAACGGTTCCGGCTCCTCGGACAGCGGTACCGGCGCCGGTACGGATTCCGGCAAGGACGATTCGTCCAACACGGGGTCCTCTTCCTCCGGTTCGACCGGGACGCAGGGCGATTCCTCAACGTCCGGGTCCGGCAGCGGATCCGCTACGGGCACGAACTGAGATCAGACAAGGCGCCGCGCATGCCCGTTGTGGTGTGCGCGGCGCCTTCTTGCGTTCCGGGCGCCTACAGCCCGAATGCGTGGCCTTCGGCGAGAATCACGATACCGAGCACGATGAGTACCAGCGGGAACACGTAGCGTTCGGAGCGTTCCAGCCATTCGCCGATTCCCGGCCGGGTGGCGATGAACCTCGCAAGGAACACCATGGCGGAGACCAGCACCAGGAACACCCCGCAATACACGGCGACGACCTGCGGGCTGTTCGAGACGAAGACGGGCACATACACGCCGATATTGTCCCCGCCGTTGGCAAAGGTCACCGCGGCGACCGTGGGTAGGGCAAGGCTCCTGCCGGCACCGTCCTCGTCCTCGTCGATGCCGCGGATCGTGTCCCAGCCGGCCTTGATGCCGAGCGCCAGGGGGATAAGACCGAAATAGGGGATCGCCCCGGCCGGCAGCAGGGTCACGGCGCCGTACGAGGTGATTGCGGCGACGGTGAGGATGCCGAAGAACCCCAGGTATTGGCCGAGCAGGATGGTGCGCGTTATGTGGGGGCGTTTCGCGCCGCGCGCGAAGAACAGGGACAATACGACGATGTCGTCGATGTTGGTTGCGGCGAACAGGGCCACGGCTTGGGCGATGGATGTGATCATGGTCGTCTCTTCCCATCTCGTTGCATCGGGGGAGTGCATGCCCGTGTAATCTCTCCCTACCATTTCAGCACGCGGTGACCATCTCAGCCGTGCGGGAACCCTCTGTGATTGGCGGGAATAGGCGGTGTTCTGCGCGGAGGCGGCGAACGTGGACGAAAAAACGACACGCCGAGAGCGTGGCTGATTTTGACATCACGCGCAGCTGATGTATTGTATACGAGGTCCGCGAACAACGGACATCACAACTGAAGACCGACCGGGGCTATGGCGCAGCTGGTAGCGCATCTCCATGGCATGGAGGGGGTCGGGGGTTCGAATCCCCCTAGCTCCACGGACAACCCGCATCGCAATCGCGATGCGGGTTTTTCATTTCTCCCGACATTCCCGGGTCCCCGGATGCCGCCATACCGTCTTATCGAGCGTATAGGAAAATCGTGGTGCTTGAGGCTTCGTTCTTCGGGGGCGTATAGGCCAACATACATTCCGGTGCCGTGGCTCCCGTAGCTCGCAAGCCGTGTATCACACCTTCTGCCGACGTTTAGGAACGTCTCAGTGTCGGCAGAGGCAGACCTATAACCTTCCACCGACGCTGAGTGTGCCATGAGTGTCGGTAGACGCAGGTCGGCAACCTTCTGCCGGCACTGACGGATCCATCGGCGTTGATGGCGCGACGTCCCCAATAGGTGGGGGTGAATACGCGAACGATGAATCACCCCATGACACGCATACTTCCGCAAGGGCTCGGCCACATCATGACCACGATTCCCTATATGCCCCTTTTCGCACATGTCGCGCGTATAGGAATCAATGGTTATCGCCTGAGGCGTCCCTCTCGTTGCGTGTGCGGCGTCATACGTAACACCGCAGACTTTCGGGGATGTCGTCAGCGGCTTGCGACAACCGACGGGTTGTGTATGCCCGGGCATGCACAACCCTGCGGAACGTGTGGAAGAACGTCGACGCCGCGTGATGACTGTCGTGTTGCGCATACCAAGGCATGCATAGCTCGGCGGACGCGATCGGCACCGTCGTCCCTTATGGGTCTTGCCCGGTTGCGCATGCCACGGCTTGCACAACCGGGCGGATCGAGCCCGCAGCCGCAGCCGGTGTTCCGCGGGGTTGCATGTCCGGGCTTCCGTGTTGGCCCATGTAGACACGCCTGTTGCGATTATCGCGAAACGTGGGTATGATGTCTGAGTTGCCGCAGGGGAGATGCATGAATCCCTCGCGGGCAGCGACTGCGCCAGTAGCCCAATGGATTAGAGCAGCTGACTACGGATCAGCAGGTTGCAGGTTCGAATCCTGTCTGGCGCACGTTCACACCCCCGGAGCAATCCGGGGGTGTTCTGTTTCCCGCCGATCGCGGTTGCCGGGATTGCCGGTCCGCCGTCGCATCCGGTGAACGGCTTTCGGCTGTCTCGCAGCGAGTCGAGCCCGGCTATTTTCTCGGGATATTCGGATCGATCTTGACGAGCTCTATCTTGCCGACAACCGTCCAGCGGATATCACGCCGCTGGACGAACTGGAGAACCCTACCTGTCTTTTCCGCTGAGATGGTGGCGTCATCGATATGGCATTAGCGGACAACGGCATTCTATTGACATCAACGGTGAATGCCTCGGCACATCGTTGCCGGGGTCTCAGTGTCTCATGCTGCTGTCAAGGGTTGGCGAGGTAGTGAAGACCCCATAGGGTCCGGGAAATTCTGGATTGACAGAATGCCTGACAGGATGTGCCGGGCATTCCGCTGTATCATCGACATCACCGGCCCGACATGCGTGCAATCGCAATATCTCTTGTTTTCGCCCCGTTCTGGCGGGATTGTGAGAAGAATGTCCGAACAACCCGTGTCCGGAGATCGTTTTGGGGAGATATTGAGATTTCTCGGCGCGCGGGCGCGGGTTCGGGTTGTTGAAAAGATTGGAATGTCAAGGATTCCAGGCTGTCGACTGTTTGGAATGCGGGCGGCGGGTTCTCAAAGACTCGTGGGACGTCGTCTTCGCGGTGAGATATTCAGACTTTCTTCTCGATTTCTCGATGGAATCGGTCGCATCGGCGAGATATTGAGATTCCGTCCGGCGGTCACATGGCGGGCATCGCCGCAGTCCACAAGCCGACAACGTGTCGCGCGCAGTGCAACCTGGTCCTGCGCGTCAAGGCCCGAGTGTCCGTTAGGCAAACATCCGCAGAATATCGGGTTACGTCATCGGACGAAACCACGTGAAGGCGGTTTCGTCCCAGCCGTGAGGGATTATGCTGGTTTGGGATTCTTCGGCGGTCGCCGCGACTCGTTTGGAGTCAGGCCGTGAGGACATCCACAGAAGGACGGTGGCTCAGGCGCACGATTCGCGTACGGCGAGAGCATAAATGAAAGGCAGGTGAGCGCATGCTGAGAATGTTCAGCACCATCAACGGTCAAGTGGAGCAGATCGAGAAACCGGAAAACGGCGCATGGTTATGTCTTTCGGAACCGACCGACGTGGAGCTCGCCACGGTCTCCCAGGAGACCGGCATCGATCTGGCCGACCTGCGCGCGCCGCTCGATGACGAGGAACGCTCCCGCGTGGACGTCGAAGACGATTACACCATGATCATCGTCGACATCCCGACCGTCGAGGAACGCAGCGGCAGGGACTGGTACGAGACCATCCCGTTGTCGATCATCGTCACCCAGAACCTCATCATCACCGTATGCATGCAGGACACGCCGGTTCTCCACCCGTTCATGGAAGGCACGATCCGCGGGTTCAACACGTACATGAAATCACGGTTCATCCTGCAGATCCTGTACCGCAACGCCACCATGTACCTGCGCTACCTGCGTATCATCGACCGGGAGACCGACAAGCTCGAGCTCAGGCTGCGCCACTCGATGCAGAACCGCGAGATCCTCATGCTGCTCGAACTGAGCAAGACCTTGGTCTACTTCACCACGAGCCTGAAATCCAACGAGATCGTGATGGAAAAACTCACCACCCTCTCGCGCATCAAGCAATACCCGGAGGACGAGGACCTGCTCGACGACGTCATCACCGAAAACAAGCAGGCCATCGAGATGGCGAACATCTACAGCGGGGTCCTTGCGAACATGACCGACGCGTTCGCCTCGATCGTGTCGAACAACCTGAACAACGTGATGCGCATCTTCACGATCATCTCCATCGCGTTGTCCATCCCCACCCTCGTGTTCTCCATGTATGGCATGAACTTCCAGACCGGCATGCTCGGCATGCCGCTGACGGCCAGCAAATGGGGATTCCTCATCGTCATCGTGCTCGCCGTCGCCGCGGGCGGCCTGACCGCATGGTTCCTCGCCCGCTCCCGCCTGTTCAAGTGACCCCGTTCCGTGCCGCCGCCGGCACACAGGTGCCCGGGCGGGGCCGCAGAGCGAACACAGCCGGCATCCGCCATCGCCGGCGGCGACGAGGACCATGGCGGCACACACTACGGAGGTGATCAGATGCGCACACCACGACGGATACTCGCCACCGCGCTCTGCTGCGCGTTCATGGCGGCGTCCCTGGCGGGCTGCGAAAACGCGTCAACCGCGGCCGCCAACCTGCCTGAAGGCCCGACCATCACCATCGGCGTCGCCGCCGACATGCCCGGGCTCAGCCGCCTGCACGACGGCTCCTACTCCGGGTTCGACGTCAACGTCGCCACCTATGTGGCCAACGAGCTCGGCTACGCGAAGAAGCAGATCATCTTCAAATCGGTCACCGTATCCGATTACGCCAAACGGCTCAACGACCGTGTGGTCGATATCGTGGCGGCCCCACTGCCCATCGGCATCACCGCCAGCGACGACACCACCACGTTCGCAGGCCCGTATCTGAGCGCCACGCAAGGCCTGCTGGTACGTGCCGATGACGCCGACACCATCACCGACACCGATGCCCTCGCCGGGCACACCGTATGCACGGTCACCGGATCGGGGGCCGCCGACGGCATCCGCAGCCGCCAACCCAAAGCGGACATTGAGGAACGGGCCACCTACCTGCAATGCGTCACCGCACTCCTGGTCGGCGAGGCGGACGCGGTCAGCGGCGACGACGCGGCGCTCGCCGGCCTCGCCGCCAACGAGGGCTCGCAGTACCTGCATGTCGTCGATGACACTTTCGGCACGTCGTTGCATGCGGTCAGCGTCAAGGCGGGGGAGCGTGCGCTCGCCTCGAAGATCGACACGATCCTCAAGCACATGGTCACCTCCGGCTCTTGGCGGTCCTTCGCCAGCGAGATGAGCGGCCAGCTGGGCTATACGCCGTCAGCGAAGCTCAACCCGCCGGCGATTCGTTCGGATAATGGATAGGTCGGTGCATCGTGTCCCGTTGTGCGGCAATAATCCTTGTCTATGACCGACAATACGCAAGCGCATGAGGGCGAGCCGGCGTACCGTTACAACGCCAGTCTCGCGCAATCCATCGAGGAAAAATGGCAGAAGACCTGGGATGAGCAGGGCACGTTCTGGGCGGCCAACGTCAAGGGCGACCTGACGGACGGCAGCGGCAGGAACGCCGACGGCCGTACCCCCTATTTCGCCATGGACATGTTCCCCTACCCGTCCGGCAAGGGCCTGCATGTCGGCCACCCGCTCGGTTATCTGGCCACCGACGTGGTCAGCCGCTACCACCGTATGAAGGGCGAGAACGTGCTGCACGCCATGGGTTATGACGCCTTCGGCCTGCCCGCCGAGCAGTACGCCGTGCAGACCGGCCAGCATCCGCGTGTCACCACCGAGCAGAACATCGCGAATATGAGCCGCCAGCTGCATCGCATGGGCCTGAGCTTCGACAACCGCCGCAGCTTCGCGACCATCGATCCCGATTACATGCGTTGGACGCAGTGGATTTTCTCCCGCATCTACGATGCCTGGTATGACCCTGATTTCGTCCGCCGCGACGGCGGCAAGGGGTCGGCCCGCCCGATCAGCGAACTGGTCGGTAAGTTCAAGTCCGGCGCCAAGCCGGTTCCCGGCTTTGAGGGCAAGGCGTGGGACGAGCTTGACGCCCGCCAGCAGGCCGACGTGCTCAACGATTTCCGTCTCGCCTACATCTCGAAGTCCCCGGTCAACTGGTGCCCGGGCCTCGGTACGGTCCTGGCGAACGAGGAGGTCACCGCCGAAGGCCGTTCCGAACGCGGCAACTATCCGGTCTTCCAGCGTGAGCTGCGCCAGTGGTCGATGCGCATCACCGCGTACGGCCACCGTCTGATCGAGGATCTCGACACCATCGACTGGCCTGAGAAGGTCAAGCTCATGCAGCGCAACTGGATCGGCGAATCCCACGGCGCCGCCGTGCATTTCCCGGTCGCCGCCGAGGACGGCGAGCAGGACATGGAGGTGTACACCACCCGTCCGGATACTCTGTTCGGCACCACATTCGCCGTGGTCTCCCCGGAGCATGACCTGCTCGGGCACGTTCCCGCCGCATGGCCTGAAGGCGTTCCGGATGCCTGGAAGGGCGGGTATGCGACCCCAAAGGAGGCCGTACACGCCTACCGCCTCGCCGCCGAGGCGAAAACCGCCAAGGACCGTGTCGACGAGGGTGGCGAGAAGACCGGCCTGTTCACCGGCCTGTACGCGACCAACCCGATCACCGGCAAGCGGCTGCCGATCTTCACCGCCGACTACGTGCTTATGGATTACGGCACCGGCGCGATCATGGCGGTGCCGGGCGGCGACCAGCGCGATTACGATTTCGCCGCCAAGTTCGGCTTGCCGGTCATCTACACCGTCAGGCCGCTGCCCGGCTCGAATGACGATCTCGCCGACTATGAGGGCAAGGCGCCGTTCGTCTCCCATGACGGCATCGTCATCAACTCCTCCACCGACTCCACCTATGCGAAGGGCGATAGCCTGTCGCTCGACGGCCTGCGCGTGGACGAGGCGATCGACAAGGTCATCGGATGGCTGGAAGCCGCCGGCGTCGGCAACGGCACGGTCAGCTACCGTCTGCGCGACTGGCTGTTCAGCCGCCAGCGCTACTGGGGCGAGCCGTTCCCGATCGTCTACGACGAGGATGAGGTACCGCACCTGCTGCCCGACAGCATGCTGCCGATCAACCTGCCCGACGTGCCCGACTACAGCCCCAAGACCTTCGACCCCGAGGACGCGGAATCCAACCCGGAGGCGCCGCTGAGCCGCAACGACGACTGGGTGAACATCACGCTCGACTTGGGCGACGGACCCAAGCAATACCATCGCGACACGAACACCATGCCGAACTGGGCGGGCTCGTGCTGGTACTACATGCGCTACATCGACCCCAAGGACGCCGAGCACATGGTCGAGACCGACGAGTTCAACTACTGGATGGGCCCGCACCACAACAAGACCGCGGGTGAATCCGGCGGCGTCGACCTGTACATCGGCGGCGTGGAGCATGCGGTGCTGCACCTGCTGTATTCGCGCTTCTGGCACAAGGTCCTGTACGACCTGGGCTATGTGAGCTCCACCGAGCCGTTCCACAAGCTGTTCAACCAGGGCATGATCCAGGCCTACGCCTACACGGATGACCGTGGCCAGTACGTGCCGGCCGACGAGGTCGAGGAAGGCCCGGCCGGCCCGGACGGCGAGCCGACGTTCACCTGGCACGGCCAGCACGCGAACCGCGAGTTCGGCAAGATGGGCAAGAGCCTGAAGAACATCGTCACCCCGGACTACATGTACGAGAACTATGGTGCGGACACCTTCCGCCTGTACGAGATGAGCATGGGTCCGCTGGACGAGTCCCGCCCGTGGAACACGCGCAACGTGATAGGCGGCATGCGCTTCCTGCAGCGACTGTGGCGCAACGTGGTCGACGAGAACACCGGCGAAATCAAGGTTTCCGACGAGCAGATGGACGAGAAGACCTTGAAGCTCCTGAACAACACGATCGCCGACGTGACCGTGGAAATGGAGAACATGCGCCCGAATACGGCAATCGCCAAGCTCATCGTGCTTAACAACCATCTGACTGGCTTGAAGTCGGTGCCGCGCGCCGCCGTGGAGCCGCTGATCCTCATGCTCTCGCCGATCGCCCCGCATATCTGCGAGGAACTGTGGAACCGGCTGGGGCATGCCGAGTCGCTCGCCCACGAGCCGTGGCCGAAGGCCGATGAACGCTACGTCGGCCAGGATACGGTCACCGCGGTCGTGCAGATCAAGGGCAAGATCCGCGCCAAGTTGGAAGTCAGCCCCGATATCGCGCCCGAAGAACTCGAAAAGCGCGCGCTCGAAGCGGTCGCCGACCGTCTCGGTGGCAAGGAACCGCGCAAGGTGATCGTCAAGGCCCCGAAGATCGTGTCGATCGTACCGGCGCAGTGACCTCGAGATGACGGTGATATCACCGTCCCGAGGCGTTCCATCCCGCGGAACCGTCCTCTGACCACATTCGCCTTGACGGCGTGCAAACCACCCATGACCCCGGCATGCTGGAGACATGGGTGGTTTTCATTATTCGCACGATTCCGGCGGGACAGGGGCGGGGGAGCCGATGCTGGACCCGCCGCCCCCGCCTGCACTCGCACGCAAGGGCATACCGCACGATGACGCCCGCGTACGCGCAGGTCTCACCGGGGACGCCATACTGAAGCTTGGCGGCGTGCGCGCCACCGATGCGGGGCCCCATACGGCCGCGCCGTCGGCCGCCCGCCCCCGCCCGCGGATCGCCTGCACGCCCGGGCAGGCTGCGATCATCATCCTCATCCTGATCGCCGCGCTGTGCGCGAGCCTGACGCTCCTGATCCGCCAATCCGCGAACCTCGCCCGTCTCGAAGGTGCGGGCGTATCCTCCGAGACGCCAGTACCGCCGCCGTCGTCGTCACCGTCATCGGCCCCCGACCGGCAGCAGCGGGAAGCGGCATCGCCGCAGACACGTGAACGTAGCGACCCCGGCGGCACGGCAAGCGCCACGCCGCCCGCCTCCATGCCAGCCGAGCCGGAAGACGGGCGGATCGACATCAACACCGCCGACGCCGCGCAACTGCAGACCATGAACGGTGTCGGCCCGGTCACCGCCCAGCGCATCATCGACTACCGCAACGAGCACGGTCCATACGCCAGCGTCGACGACCTGCTCAACGTCAAGGGCATCGGCGCGAAAACCCTCGAAAAAATACGCACACAGGCGGTCGCCCGATGAGCGGCACACGCCACGCCGACGGCAGACGTGACCTGCGAGCCCTGCCCGTCGCGCTTGCCCTCTGGGCGGGACAGCTTGCCGCCAACCGCATCCTCGACACGTCGGGTGCCGCCGCCAGCCTCGCCTCCGGCGTGCCCTTGGTCGTCGTCATCTTGGGGCTCGCCGCGCTTGCCGGCCTTGCCGGCATTACCGGCGTCATGGCGTTACGGTACCGCCGGCGTCACCGGCACGGTATGGCAGCCACAACGAAACGCTGCCGGCAGGCGGGCATTGTGGTCATGCTCATCGTCACGGCACTGCTTGCCGGGGCGTTCACCACGGGTGTCCACCGGAGCCTTGAAGCACGGGATGCCGCCATCCGGTACGCGCAAGCGGGAACCGCGACGCCAGTCAGTGTGGAAGCGCGCATCGACACGCCACTTGCCGCGTCCAGCGTGCGCGGATACGACTGCCAGGCCGACATCACCGTCACTCGTCTCGGCACCGAGCCGTCACACGCCCCGGCGCGGCTGTTCGCCGCCGGCGCCGCATGCGCCAGACTCGACCACGGCATGCTCATCCGCGCCGAAGCGGGCCTTGGCCCCGCCCGCTATGGCAGCCGGCCTGTCTGGGCCACCACCCGGACCGTCCCCGCCATCATCCGCCAGCCGGCAGCGCCGCGTGCGCTTGCCAACCGGATGCGCCACCGTTTCACCGCCCTCACCGCGGGATTATCCGACCAAGGCAAGATTCTCGTGCCAGGCGTCACCTGCGGTATGCTCGGCCAGTCCTACGCCGGGCCTGCCGACACGGGCGGGCTGGACGCCACATATGCGAATCGTGTCGAACAGGAATTCCGAGATGCCGGCATCATGCACCTTATGGCGGTTTCCGGCGGCCACTTCATCCTCATCGCCCAACTGGTGCTCTGGGCGTGCGCCGCCTGCCGCCTGCCACGGCCCGTCGCCGCGCTCGCCGTACTGTCCGCCTATCATGGGCTCGCCATGCTCGTCTACCCTTCGCATTCCGTGCTCCGCGCCCTCGCGATGGGGTGGTTCAGCTGCCTCGCCATGCTCGCCGGGCGCCGCCCCCAGGCAACCAGCGCCCTGTCCTGGAGTGTCATCATGATTCTCCTGGCCGACCCGGGCAAAGCCACAAGCTACGGATTCGCCCTATCGGCGGCAGCGGTGCTCGGCATCACCCTGCTCAATGATCTCATTGAACGGCTGCTCGCCCGTCGCATGCCCCGTGCGCTCGCCCAAACCGTCAGCGTCACCATCGCCGCGCAAGCTTTGACCCTGCCGATCCAGATTCTCATGGAGCCGAGCATCCCGCTCATGTCCACCCTCGCGAACCTCCTGGTCGCCCCGTTCGTCAGCTGGTCCACCATCACCGGGCTGCTCGCCCTGGTGCTCGCGCCTTTCGCCCCTTCCATCGCCTTCGCCGCCGCATGGCTGTCCAGCTGCGGCACCGCGGTCATGGCATGGGTCGCGCACGCGTGCGGGGCGCCGGCATGGGCGAGCCTGGCATGGCCGTCAGGCATATACGGCAGCCTCCTGGCGTTCGCCGGTGAAATCACCATCATCGCCATGCTGACGGCCGTGCATCGCAGGCGAGACCACGGCAGCGGCACGCGATACCATCGTCCGATATGGCAGTGTGCTGCGGCATGGTTCGCCGAAACCCGGGCCATGCTCGACAGCCAATGGCAGACCGCTCGCCGCCCCGGCAACGACCGGTCGGCAAGCCGTCCACCGGCATGACGGATGTCCACCGATACCGCGACATTGGAACCATGGCATCCACGAACGCATCCCACTCGCCGTTCTGCATCGTCACCGGCGGCGACCCCTACCTTAACGACCAGGCCGTACGCGACCTGCGGCGACAAGCCCAGCACGCCCGGCCGGATGCCGAACCCGTGGAACTCGACGCCACCGTCGCGGACCGGTACGCCTTCGACGAAGCCGTCAGCCCGTCCCTGCTCTCCCCGGTATCCATCGTCATCGTGCGCAACCTGCAGAACGCAGACGAGCCGCTCGGCGAAACCATGGTCGCCTATTGCAGGCAGGCGCTCGCCGATCCCGCGCAATCCAGCATCGTCATCGCCCAACATGAGGGCGGCGTCAAAGGCAAGCGCCTCGTCGACCAGCTCGTGCGTGCCGGGGCATACAACAACAAGCCGGCCGACCTCAAACGCACCGACGCCAAACTCCAATTCGTCACCCAGCAATTCGAGCAACGCCGCCGGCGCATCGAACCCTCCGCATGCCAGCAGCTCGTCGCCGTCCTGGGCGAGCGCACCGGCGAACTCGCCGCCATGTGCGAACAGCTGTGCTTCGACTTCGATGACGACCCCATGAGCCTCGAGCGCGTCAACCAATACCTGACCGCCAACCCGCAGGTCACCGGCTTCACCGTCGCCGACACCGCCATGGCCGGCAACGCCACCGGCGCGATCATCGCCATGCGGTCGGCCGTCCAGCAAGGCACCGACCCGATCGCACTCATCGGCGCGCTCGCCATGAAACTGCGCACCATCGCCAAAGCCGCCGCCGTACGTTCCGGCACCATCAGCCAGGCGGAAGCCAAGGTCAACCCATGGGTCATGCGCAACACCATGCGCCAACTGCCCGGATGGACCTCCGCAGGACTGTCCGCGTGCATCCAACAGCTCGCCCGGGCGGACGAGCAAAGCAAAACCAACGGCGGCGACCCGGTCTACGCGCTCGAACAAGCCATCCAGCTCATCGCCCGCAAAGGTAAACCCGCCGCGTAACTGCAACCCTGAGCACACCACAACCCAAAGAAAGCACAATCATGCCCCAACCGACCACATCCACCACGCCGCTGACCGTCGAAGCCCCCACTGCCGATGCCATGCGCACGCTCGGCACCCGCATCGCCGGGCTGCTCCATGGCGGCGACGTCCTGCTCCTGTCCGGGCCACTGGGCGCCGGCAAAACCACCCTCGCCCAAGGCATCGGCGCCGGACTGCACGCCGACGAACCAGTCGTCTCACCCACCTTCACCATCGCCCGCGAACTACACGGCCGATTCGCTGATGGCACGCCGGCAACCCTCATCCACGTCGACGCGTATCGGCTCGGCGGCAATGCGTACGCGCCGGGGCAAGACAGCGTCGACAGGCTCCTTGACGAACTCGAATCCATCGGCCTTGACGAAGAGCTCGAAAACCCCGGTGACAACACCGTCATCCTCATGGAATGGGGCGAACAGATGGCCGCCGCGCTCGCCGACGAACGGCTCGACATCCACATCGGCCGGCCACTGCCCGCCGTTGCCGACGCAGAGAGTGGAACAGACGACGGTGCGGACGCCACTACGGAAACCGATGCGGACGCCGATGCGCGGGAACTGACCAGCGACGGCACCCGGACCGTCACCCTCATTCCCGTCGGCGGCACCTGGCGGGAGCGTATCGGCAGCATCGCCGGCGCACACTAACCACACAGTAACAGCGCTGCGATCGCGGCGATTTATTCCCGGCCAGCCGTGCCCGCCGGCACCCGCGGACACTCCCGCCCTCCAAGCCCTGAGCGCCAAGCGCGTGACAAGAGTAAAGTAACTGAGGATCCGGAAACACGCAGGAGGCACCATGGCGCACACGCTGGTCATCGACACATCATACGGCTCGACGGTAGGGCTCGCAGGATACGAGCCCATCATCGAAACCGACTCGCGAACCCACGTCGAACGCCTCCAGGTCAACATCGCGCGCGCCTGCGACCAAGCAGGAATCCAATCGCAAGACATCACCCGCATCATCGTCGGCACCGGGCCAGGGCCATTCACCGGGCTGCGGGCGGGTATCGTCACCGCCAAGGCGCTCGACTTCGCGACCGGAGCCCAACTGATCGGGCAGGACATCCTCGACGCGCAGGCGTTGTTCGGCATCCTACGCAACGGGGACGGCAGCCTTTCACCCGTGACCGGCGAGCAGACGGAACAGGATGCCGAACCGGATCCGGATACGCCGGAACCGGCCTCACCGCGCCGACTCATCCTCGCCGTCAACGATGCCAGGCGCCGCCAACTGTACTTCCAGCTCACCGACGCGCAAGCCTACCGCAACACCCTGAAGGCCTCACAAACCACCGAACAGCGCAGCCGGCTCGCCACGCTCATCGGCATGGATATCGACTATCCGGACACCATCGTGCAACGGGTGAACGCCGCCGCACGGCAGCTCCAGGACGCATCCGGGCGTGAATGCCGCATCGACGTCATCGGGCACGGAGCCCACCGCTATAGTGAAGCCTGGAACCGGCTCGAACACCAGGGCACCGTCCTCGACGCCTCCCTGCCGGAACAAGGAAAGGCCGGCTTGCAGGCCTTCGCCGAACTCGCCATGACCCAACTCAACAATGCGGCGACGCCGGCACCCGCAGAACCGCTCTACCTGCGTCGTCCTGACGTATCCATCCCCAACCCGCTCAAACACGTGCTCAACCACGGAGCGGCGACCGCAGCCGACGCACGCTGACAGTCCAACGCAACCGGCATACGAAACCCAAACCCATGATCGTCGACTACACCACACTCGAACGCGAACCGCTCATCGCCACGCTCGCTGCACTTGAACACGACCTGTTCGGCCGCGGGGCATGGACACCAACCATGATCCGCCAGGAACTCGCAGCCCCCGCACGTACCTACCTCATCGACCTCGACACCGATCCAGAGCGGACCGCACAACCCGGAACCCTGCCCATCCGCGGATACGCAGGCTACTGGTATGACGGCGACGACGCCGAAATCATGACCATCGGCGTCGCCCGCGCACACCAAGGCCAAGGCATCGCCACACGGTTGCTGGGCCAACTCGTCGACCGCGCGCGAACGCAAGGCGCCCGGCGCATCCTGCTCGAAGTGCGCGTCGACAACACCGCGGCACTGGCACTCTACCGGCATCAAGGATTCACCACACTTGGCAGGCGCAAGCGCTATTATCAGCCGGACAACGTCGACGCCTACACCATGGCGCTCGACCTGACCCCGCACATCGCAGGGTTCGCGCTTCCCGATGGCGGCGCGACGACGGCATACGACATGACCCGTGAAACGCCTTGAGACACATACGAACAGCACGAAACACGACAAGCGTGAACGGAACGCAGCGCAACGCATATGATCAGCATCCAAAGGAACCAATCATGAACCAGCCAACCATCCTCGGCATCGAATCCACCTGCGACGAAACCGCCGCGGCCATCGTCCGGGGTCACACCCTGCTATCCAACGTCGTCTCCTCATCCATGAACGAGCATGCGCGCTACGGCGGCGTCATCCCCGAAATCGCATCGCGTGCCCACGCCGAAGCCTTCGTCCCGTGCGTCCAGCAGGCGCTCGCCGACGCCGGGCTTGAACTTTCCGATGTCGATGCGATAGCGGTCTCAGCGGGCCCCGGACTTGCCGGATGCCTTGCGGTCGGGGTTTCGGGGGCGAAAGCGCTCGCATGGGCGGCGCACAAGCCGATTTACGGCATCAACCACGTAATCGGGCATATCGCGGTCACGCAGCTGCAATTCGGCGCGTTCCCGCCGGACACGCTCGCGCTGATTGTTTCCGGCGGGCATACGTCACTGCTGCATGTCGAGGATGTCGCGCGGCATATCGATGTCGTCGGCACCACGCTCGATGATGCGGCGGGGGAGTGCTTCGACAAGGTCGCGCGATTGCTGGGATTCCCATACCCCGGCGGCCCGCATATCGACCGGCACGCGCAACAGGGCGACCCGCACGCCATCCGCGTGCCCCAGGGGTTGACGCAAGGCAAGGCAGGTCGGGAACATCCGTACGATTTCAGCTTCTCTGGCGTGAAAACCGCTGTCGCCCGGTGGATTGAGGAGCAGCAGGCCGAAGGACGTGCCATCCCGGTGGATGATGTGTGCGCGTCGTTGGCGGATTCCGTAGCGAGCGTATTGGCCCGCAAGGCGATGCATGGCTGCGAACAATACGGGTCGAAGACGCTGATCGTCGGCGGTGGTTTTTCGGCGAACTCCCAGCTGCGGGCCAAGTTGCTTGAGGAAGGGGAGCGTTGCGGGGTGCAGGTGCGTATCCCGCAGATCAAACTGTGCACGGACAACGGGGCGATGGTCGCGATGCTGGGAGTGAATCTTGTGGAGGCTGGTGTCAAATCTTCGGACCCTGATTTCCCGATCGACTCGGCCATGCCGCTGACGACGATCAGCGTGTGAGCTGGGGCTGCGCCGCTGCGAGTAGTGCAACGTGGGGTGTGCGTGTTGGTGCTGCGGGCGCTGCGGTATTGGGAACGGCGGTGCATGCAGGCATGGCATCGCCGGAGACGGGCGCGGTGTGAAGAGATTCTCGCATTCCGGCGGCCTTTGGAGTGCGATTTGGGGATTCGGGGCTTCGCGAGATTGACTGGCGAGTGAATCCTCGCACACGGACATGCGGCGTGGTGGGAAGGCTGATTCAAGCGTGTGTGGGGTGTTCTGTGTGAGTGAATCCTCACGCAGAACACCCCACACGGGGCCGAATGGCGGATTAATGCTGTTCTGCTGCTCGCTTTGTGAGTGAAACCTCGCATAGCAGGCATCAGCCTTGGCCGATCGCCCTGTTTCGATGATCGAACCGTCTGCTGTGCGAGCGGATTCTCGCAAACACACGCCGTGGATTTCGCAGTGACGCCTCTCCATAATCAGCGCTTCGCCCCTGATTTCCCCTTGGAATTATGGGGCGACACGCCGATAGTGTTTCCGATTTGCGTATCTGCTCGCCGCGTGTAATATATATCAATTGTGCGCGGGAGTTAACCCCACGGACAAAGCGAAAGCAGATATTCCTGCGTAGCTCAGTTGGCAGAGCATCCGACTGTTAATCGGACGGTCGCTGGTTCAAGCCCAGCCGCAGGAGCTCCATCAGCCCCCGGGTCACCGGGGGCTTTTTCTGTATCAATTGTCAATAGCCCGGGTTACATGACACAGAATGTATGTTTTATTCCGGCATATAGGAACCGAAGTTATTGCTTGAGACGTTCCATTTCGTGGCGTATGCGGTGACATACACAACCGGATGGAAGGCTCAGAGGAACGACAAGATCGCCTGGCATCCGCCGGCTCGCGTATGTCCGGGCATACGCGGCGCCATGCTACCGGCGTATCAGGTCTGTCGGGCGGCTGCTTCCGGTGCGCGGTGTATGTCCGGGCATACGCGCGATTGACAGCTCCCCGGGCCGCGCGGCAAGCCCGATTGCATCCCCTGCGGCCGGCGAAGGCGCGGGATGCAAGTTTCAATACCCGGACACGCTTACTGCCACAACCCTTGCGGGGATTATAAGCAATAACTTTGCTTCCTATATGCCCATCCTGCTCGGTCGTTGCCCGCACCAAGCCCCGATTCGTGTGGATGATGGCGTCATTCCCTTCTGCTGACTGCTATTTGGAGGGTCTCTGGTATGATGTCCTCTCACCTGTCATCTGACACTGCCAGATCAGATTTTCCAGAAAAGTCAAGTGGGTACGCCGATAATGCCCGGACATAAAACACAACGCGACACGCCTTGTGGCAGTAGGGATAAGCGGTAGAATAAAAACACTATCCTGTCATTTAACCTCTGAGAGTATTCTTAGAGAATCAGATACGTATAGACCTAATCAACGCGAGGTGAGTCATGCTTGCAACTACAGTAAGTTGGGAGATTCATGAAGAGCTCCGAACTCTCGATATTTCCGATACTTCGATTTCAGATGTCGCGATTGCACAGCGAAAGTTTCGCCTTGGACAGGCCGCATCATGGGCTCGGTGGGGAAATACCACGTATGATCTCGCACCCATCACAGCCGACAACGAAGATGAATTTCAATCACTTGCTCCTATGACGACATCAGTTGTTTTTCTTGGACTTAATTGGGGTGGAACTGAAGTGGGAAAGGACATCAAGGACTGGCAAAACTTCCATGCCGAGCGCCATGGTGGAGACACGCGGCTGAAGAAATCTTTGCCTGCTGCTCTTGATGAAATCCCTCATGAACAAGGTGTGGCTGCTCCAGCTCCATATATGACGGATGTTTTCAAACTTGCGCCAACACGAGATGCGAAAGACCTGAAGAAAAAAGCCAAAGAAGACCATAATCTTGTCCAACGATGCGCGGATCTGCTCCAAACTGAGCTAGAAATATGTACCCGGGGGAACAACGGAGTCCCACCATTGCTTATTGCTTTTGGAAATGCTGCCTATTACTGGTTGTCAGGTGAGGGGAATGGCAGAGCCCCCTTTGCTAGTGCGCTATCTCGCGTGTATGGGGACACCCCTAGGATTGAGAAAATTATTCATGGCGCAGCTCCTAGACCTAATGCAATGCGCACCGAGCAGCTTATTTCAATTTTCAAGAAGCACTTCTAATCCTTCATGTAGAAGGAGCACTCATACCCATCAGCGTGTTATTGGCCAAATGTGTGTCCGGAATCGGATGTGAGGGGTTGTCCTGCCGGGCATGTCGTGGTTTCGAATCCTCAGCCCCACTTTCGAGCCCGGCCGCATGCGTGTCCGGAATCAGTGCGGACCGGTTGCGGCGCAAGGCATGTGGGCGGTTTGAATGTGCCGAATTGGTGGAATGAGCACTTCACGATGCTCCAAATGCCACGGCACCCCTGACTGACCTATCACCGACACACATGTTGGCCTATAACCCAACATGTGTGTGTTATTCCGGCGTGTCGAGATGGCCTTGTCGGCGCATCCCGGCTACTTGTCCGTCCATTCGGCTCGCTCTGCGACCATGAGGGAAAGTTGCATGAGACCATCATCAAGGTGTATCAACAGTTTTCAAAGAGTGGGAGAGTTGAAATCAGTGCTATGCTCGAAGACAAGTGAATTCATATAGAGTGCCTCTTGTATGAGGACCTGCGCTGCTAGGCAAGGGTTGCCGTGTTGGAAGCCAATCCGCCATCATCTGGTTTGGCGAATCAAGATAACGAGACGATGGCCGCATTCTATGGTAAGGGCGGAAAGGCGATATCTGTTCATTTCCGGGAGAACCGAGGGTGATTATTTCATAATGATTGGATTAGGCACAATAATCAACACAGCGGGGATTGTTCTTGGCGGTGTTTCCGGACATTTTTTCGGCAGACTGCTTAAGGAGCGTCACCAATCATCCTTGACTACGGCCTGCGGCATCAGTGTATTGTTCATTGGCATTGCAGGCGCGATGCAGTGAATGCTAACGGTCAACAACGGTGTTATTGCCAGCGGCCAGGCAATGCTCGTGACCATCTGCCTTGCGTTGGGAACGCTCGTCGGTGAAATCATCAATATTGAAGGTCTGTTCGAGCGCTTTGGAGAATGGCTGAAGATCAAAACAGGGAACGCAAAGGACAAAGATTTTGTTAATGCGTTCGTCTCAGCATCTCTGACGGTATGTATTGGTGCAATGGCTATCGTTGGCGCCATTCAGGACGGAATCCGCGGGGACTGGTCGATTCTTGCGACGAAGACCGTCCTGGATTTCGTTATCATCATGGTCATGACATGCTCACTTGGAAAGGGGTGTGGCTTTTCTGCAATTCCGGTTCTGGTGTTTGAAGGTCTGATAACGGTCTTTGCTGCTTTCCTCAAACCAATCATGACAGACCTGGCAATGAACTATCTTTCCTTGATCGGGTCGATATTGATTTTTTGTGTTGGATTGAACCTGGTCTGGGGAAAGAAAGTCAGGGTTGCCAATATGCTTCCTGCTGTGATACTTGCAGTTGTGGCGGCATATATTCCTCTTTGACCGAGACTGTTGTACTGGAGTGCATGAAACGCAGCCAAGGTCTTGTTGTCTGCCGGGCGTATCCGGGAACTGTCGGATAGAAGATCAGACCAAAGGTCGCTGGTTCAAGCCCAGCTGCAGGAGTTTCGTCAGTTCCTCGGGAATCTTTCAGGGAATCGGGACGGCAACGGTGTCCTATTCCGCAACCGCCCGCACCGTTCAAAACGAACGCCCGACTGTCTAGAACAGTGACGAAACCGTCCACTTCTTAATGAGCACAACAGTCGTCGAATGGGCAATGGACGTGCCCGACGTGCGCATGAAACGCTGGCGCGCGCCCGCAAACAAGCTGTGAGGATTGCTGAGGGCGTGCGGTTGAAACGCAGGAAAACCGAAACTGTGCCGGGCGATCCGGCTGAAGGAATTCCGGAGTTCAGGGAACCGTACACCAAGATCAAACGCACAAGGAGCACATCCCGGACAACTATCCGCCTGGGCACGGGCAACGCGAGCGGCGAGGCGGCCAACAACAAGATCAGACTGATCATCCGCAAGGCATACGGTTTCCGGAACATCGGGAACATGATGGACGTGATCTACCTGGTATGCTCCGGCATCCGCATCCCGCTTTCCAACCGGAAACCAACCACTCGAAAACCCGCATGACTACAGGCGCGAGCAGCAATCCCAAGCCACAAGAACGCCCGAAAGGTCAACAATCATATTGTGTTAAACATTCACTAATGGCATTCCCGGCGTGTCGTGTTCGCAGACAATTCAACTGTGTAGATGAGCCGGTATAAGCTTGTAGAAATCAGCCAGTTTTGCGGCATTGCGCTGTAAAACAAAGGGGACCGAGAATGAGGGAATGGCAATGAGACAGTGCACGACTTGCGGTCGATGGAACGAAGATAATTATGCGTTTTGCACCAATTGCGGGAACAAGCTTGCACAGGACGATGCGCCGGCTCCCCAGCCGTCTATCGAGGCCAACACTCGTACGTGTCCCGCGTGCGGCGCAGCCAATGAGTCGTCGTCGCGGTTTTGCACGACATGCGGCAAGCCGCTTGATATCAGCGCCGATGCCGCCGCCACTCAAGGCAAGGCCGTGCCGCTGCCGGCACCTGTCGGCGAACAGCCGATCGCGTCTTCTCCGACCGTGCCGATGTCTGCCGTGCCGCTGCCTTCTGCGCCGTCCCCGTCTGCTGCGGATGGACCATCGATGCAGCCCGCAGGATTCCCCATGCCCCCAACCGCGGTACCGGCATCACCTGCAGGCCCGAATCCCGACCGCACTGCCACCGTGACAGGCGGGAAAGGTCGACGTCTTGCATTGATAATCATCGCGATTATTGTCGTTATTGCGCTTGTCGTGTCCGGTGTGTTGGTCTGGCAGTCCCGCAAATCCAATGGTTCTCAGACCCAGGCAGGGGCTTCGGCTCCGAGCGCTGCCACGAAGAGCGGCAAGAAGGAATCCGCCACCCAGAAACCCAAGAAATCCGCCGCCGCTAAGAAGTCCCCATCAGCGTCGCCCGATACCGCTTCGCGTGTGCTGGACAAGCAGGTGATGGACGCCATCGTTGACACGTATAACAGCGGGTCGGGTAATGCAGCCGTATCGGTGATGACTAGCGACAATTTGAAAAGCTATTCGTCGAGCAAAGCCTCGTATTCGATGAGCGCCGCGGGGCTGTATTTGCCGCCGTGGCTCGCGTATTACGATCTGGTAGGCGGAAGCCCGGCCGGTGGATACCAATCGGTGCTGTCTTCCATGGACAACGGCAAGGCGAACGAGCTCATCGATCGTGACGGCGGCATGGATATGCTCAACAGCTGGCTTAAAGCCCACGATTACGATGACACGAGTTTCGAACATCTCTACGGCGACGTGAACGCTTCCGAGGATGGGTATGACAATACGACGTCCTCGGATGATGCCGCGAAAATGCTGACACAGCTGATGACCAAAGGCGAGGATGGTCTGCTGGGCTATAACATCGCGTCGGACGGTGTCGCCGTGCCGGACGGTGCGACGGTGCATGCCCATCGCGGCATGGGGGTCGGTGACGCCTACGACTATTACATGGTGGTCTCCAATGGTTCGAAGAAGGTGGCTGTGGTGGTTTTGCCCCAGGGGCAGACCAAAGAGCAGGCGGCATCCTTGACATCGAATGTGCTCAAGCAGGTCTGGCAGAACATGTTCGTTTCCGAGAAGTGAGTCCCCATGGCCCGGCATTCGAAGATTACCCGGGGCGGTCATCGGCGTCGCGCGGTTGTGGTCGGTGTCACTGTCGTCGTGACCATCGCACTGGTCTGCACGGCAGCGGCAATATCCGCAACGCTCATGCATGCTGCTGCGTCGCGGCAGACGGTATCCGCGTCATCGGCATCCTCACGCCGGGCTGCCCGTTCCTCCGCTTCATCTCGCACTGCAACCGGCCAGCCGCAATCCAATCCATCTCCATCGGATACCCCCGATTCCCGTGAAACGGCTAGACGCAACAGGCAACAGACCCTTGACTCGCTTTCAGCCCAGTTGCAGCAGAAGATCTCAGGGTATGACGGTACTTGGCAGGTGTATATCGAGGATCTGCCGACTGGCGCGGCTATCAGCATCAACAGCCATCAGCAGTATTCGGCAAGCGTGATCAAGCTCATGGTCATGCTTGCCGTCTTCCAGCGTATGCATGACGGGATGTTTTCCGATACCGCCGTCACAGATAATCTGCTCACCGAGATGATCACCATCAGCTCGAACGAAGCGACGAATACCCTGGTCGACCAGCTTGGCGGAGGCGATACACAGGCGGGCTACGATGCCGTCAACACCATCGCCAGACAATACGGATTCACACAATCGCACCTGAACCAGCGGATGGGTGATCTGACCGGCACTACCGGCAAACAGACCTCCGTAAACGACCAAGGGCGTTTCCTCGCGGCAGCATGCCGGGGCCAGTTGGTGTCAGCCGAATACAGCCAGCGGATGATTGACCTGATGCTCGGGCAGCAACGCCGCAGCAAGATTCCTGCGGGGCTGCCGACGCAAATCAGCGTCGCGAATAAGACGGGGGAGAGCCCTGGAGTCGAAAATGACTCAGCCATGGTATTTGCGGCGGATGATGGCCGCACTATCGCGGGATCTCAACCCGGTCAGGGCGACTATGTCATCGCTGTCATGAGCGAAGGCGTCGGTTCGTCTGCCACCGCACAGGCGGACATCCGTGATATCTCAGCCAGCGCATGGACGGCATTGCGATAATGCATTCGGGGTGATCCGGATTTGCCGTATGTTCTGGTACTGGGATTATCCTGAGGTTGAAGGCACAAGGCTCTTCGCCGGTATGGTTCGAGGAGCCGGAGAAGAAAGGATATCCCCATGTATTGCCCTCAATGCGGCAACGCTGTCGCTGATGGCGCCAGATTCTGCAATAATTGCGGAAGACAACTGATACAGACCACGGATGGCGCTCCGCAGGCTGCGCAACACCAGACTACATCGCAGCAGTCGGTTCCCATGCCATCCGTGCCGCACGTGCCCACGCAACAGGTACCCATGCCTACACCCATGCCGAGCCGGAACGCGCCAGCACCCACACCGGTAGTGCCCCAGCCCATTATGGACATGCCGCCCCTCCCGCAGCAGCCGGCGACGGCACCGGTGGCGCAAGCCCATGCCACAGGGCCTGCCATGGCGGCATCCTCCATACCGACAGCGACACAGCAATCCCCCGCACCCGGCTCTTCGGCCCCGACGATGCCCCAACCCCAGCCCCGATTCGTTCAGGCTCCCCAACCGCCCAGCGCCCAAGCGCCGCAGCAGCAGGTTCAAAGAACCGCAGAACCCATCGATATGGAAAACCTTGCGCGCAGCGGCGGCATCGGACTCGGCATCGGTGTCGGCGCGGCTTTCGTCACCTCGCTCATCACCGCAATCCTCGCGCTCGCAGTCTCCTCCTCGGTACTCGACCAGGTCTTTGACTCTGCCGGCTCCCTCGGAGCTCCCACTTCCACAGACTTGCTGGGCAATGCCCGTGATGTCCAGGGCATGAACATCCTGCAGTCCATCATCTTCTTCATGATCCAGGGCATCGCAGGCGGATTCTCCATCAACTATCAAGGCGACGGGCTCTTCTCGTCGGTTTCGGCCTCAGGCTCGGCCTGGATGGGAGCAGGACTATCGGGATACGCTCTCGCACTGGGTGTCGCTTTCGGCGTGTATATGTTCGGTAGGAAAAACACCATCCGCTTCCGTTGGATGGGTGTCGCGACATCCGCAGTGATCGGCGTGGCGGCAGGCATCGTCTATGAACTGCTCGCCCTGGTCGGCCGTATCCAGGTTTCCTCGGTCACCGTCAGCGGAACAAGCGTACGCACCTTCCTGATGGCTTTCCTGTTCGCAGGTGGCGGCGCGCTTGCCGGCTATGCGCTCGCCCAGACCACTCCTGACGCGTCGAATGTATTCTCGGCCATGCATCTGTGGTTCCACCGTGCGCGCGGCTTCATCCGCACCTTCGCGGAAACGCTGTTCGTATTCGCGGTTCTCGCGCTCGCCGTTGCGCTCATCCTGTATGTATTCGCGTCGATCCGGGGAGGGGAAGCCGCGCTGATCCTGCTCTTCCCCGCATTGCTTCCGATGATCTCCGGATTCCTGTTCAGCGTGGGATCGCTCGGGGCGATGGCTGCATACGGTGGGAATGCCGGGATGAACCTCGGTCTTCTCACCTCTTCCGTCGGAGCATCGTCGGTGAGCGGACTTGGATGGTTCTGGCTGTATGTATTGCTGGTCGTCATCGCTACGCTGTACCTCGGTTTGCGTGAAGCGGCCCGCAACATGTATGACCCCGCTTACGCTGGATGGCAGCATTCCTGGAAAGCGCCGCTTGCGGCAGCGGTGTTCTGGCTCGTGTTCTCTTATGCCACGCTTTCTGTCGGCGGCTCTGCGGGAGGCCACACCGCGTTCATGATGCCGGCAATGTGGTCCTTCCTGATTGCTGCGTTCTGGTCCTTCCTCGTGGAAATCGTCGCGTTGACGTTCGGGCCTTCGATTATCGTGTCTGTCCCCGGGCTGTGGAAGCTCATCGTCGGCGGCACGGTTCGCCCGACCCCCAAGGAGGTCTTGGACTACAGCAACGCCATGAACCGGCGTTCATCCGGGGCAACTGCTCCGGCGGCAACGGTGTCGGGCGGTGTATCCCCGTCCGTGCCTTCGCCCGTGACTCCTGCGATGCCGGGAAGCGGCGCACAGAATAACGGCGATCCGCGCACTGTCCAGATGGCCGCTCCTTCGGCCGCTCCTGCAACACCGCCGGTGTCCGGTGTCCCCGGCACTCCGGCAGCCGTGCAGCCGATGTCCCCGAATGCCAAGAAGACGATGATCATCGTCGGCATCATCGTCGGTGTGCTCGTTGTCGCCGCGGCGACTATCGGCATACTCACCTCGACGGTGTTCAACCCGAAGAACACCGTGAACGAGTATCTCGGCCAGTTGTCCTCAGGTGATTATGATGCCGCTTCGAAGACCGTCGACCCCGGTATCGATACGAACAGGCGGGCACTGCTGACCTCGGCCGCGTCAGGCAACGGCAAGAATGCGCTGTCTTCCCCGAAAGTCGATTCGGTCACCGTCAACGGTTCCGATGCGACCGCCCAGATTGAATACTCGGTACATGGAACGGTAACGAAAGGCACGCTCACACTCCGCAAAGATGGCAGCACCATGCTGTTCTTCCCGAAGTGGGTGGTCTCCAAGCCGTTGCTGACGAATATCGCTGTTGAGAACTTCGACGCCGTTGATTCAGTTCTGATCAACAATGTCAAAGTCTCCAAGAAGAACGCCGGAGCGGGCTCGAGCGACGGGTATCTGGTCTTCGCGGTGTACCCCGGTACGTACACGGTCTCGTTGCCGAAGAACGATTACCTCACCGCTTCCTCGGTGACCAAGTATGTTACCGGTGGCTCATCGAGCTCGATGGCGGAGGCAAGCATCAAGGTGAAGGCGACCGACAAACTGGTCTCAGCCATCAACGATGCCATGAAAGCGAAGCTGGGCAAATGCGGCAAGGTATCTGATGCCAAATCGGATGCATGCCCGCTCAACGAGCGGATCTACAGCACCGACAGCAAGCGCAACTTGTCGTGGACCATCACCAAGTTCCCGGCGATCACGCGGAAAGACATCAGCATCACTTCGAGCGGAATCAGTTTCAGAACCGATTACGGTGACGGCAAGGCGACCTTGACGTACGAGCAACAGGACTGGTTCGACCAGAATACCTGGACACCGGAAACCGAGGATTTCTCGTTCTCGCTGTCCGGTACGGTGAACATCGCCAACGGTAAGCCTGATGTCACGTTCGAAGACTGATTCGTGGCGTTCTGTTTCCCAGCGGAAACGATGACGAATCGCTTCCAGTCATTGAGGGGAGAGAGAGGGCCTCGGTCCGCAGTGAAGTGCTGTGGGCCGAGGTCCTCTGCTATGACGATTGGTCATGACAGGGAACGAGGTGCCGTAGAAGGTATTGCGTGTGCCGTGGTGGCGACGCGCGGGTGTTTTGGTTGGTTGGTTTGGGTGGT
>NZ_JBBHLY010000007.1:0-82384 GCF_037482445.1 Bifidobacterium thermophilum | reverse complement strand
AGCGTGAGTTGAAATTTTAATTTAAAGTTTGATAGATTTGTATATGTAAAGTCGCTCCCCGTATGGGGAGCGTGAGTTGAAATACTTCCTCCACGTAACCGGCTCGCAGCAAGTCAGCGTCGCTCCCCGTATGGGGAGCGTGAGTTGAAATGTCCTGTACGGCAATCCGACAGTCAGTCAAATCGTCGCTCCCCGTATGGGGAGCGTGAGTTGAAATGTCAAGGCGATAAGCATTTGCACGCCAGCTTGGAGTCGCTCCCCGTATGGGGAGCGTGAGTTGAAATATCATGTCTCCGGAGACCCGCACTGCGCTGCGACGTCGCTCCCCGTATGGGGAGCGTGAGTTGAAATTGGACTGATCTATGCACGCTTGTTATCGCTGTGTCGCTCCCCGTATGGGGAGCGTGAGTTGAAATAATGCAGAAGGAACAGCAGCAGGAGCGGAGATTAGTCGCTCCCCGTATGGGGAGCGTGAGTTGAAATCCGGAAGTCCCGCTCAATCTCGACGCCGGGCAGGTCGCTCCCCGTATGGGGAGCGTGAGTTGAAATAGTAAGATTTGGATACTGATCCGAAATATAGATGTGTCGCTCCCCGTATGGGGAGCGTGAGTTGAAATCTCGGTCTCGACCCGGAAGCGTTCCAGGGCAGGTCGCTCCCCGTATGGGGAGCGTGAGTTGAAATCTGAAAGAGCATCCGGATTGCATCGTCCCGATCGGTCGCTCCCCGTATGGGGAGCGTGAGTTGAAATTTAGCACCATACATCCTGAGAACAACATCGCTCGTCGCTCCCCGTATGGGGAGCGTGAGTTGAAATAAGCCGACATCGACGCAGTACATCCCCTTGAGCTGTCGCTCCCCGTATGGGGAGCGTGAGTTGAAATTATATTATGGTGCGCAGATTTTGCAGTACCCCCCGTCGCTCCCCGTATGGGGAGCGTGAGTTGAAATAACTGGTCAAGCAGACCACCATTGCTCGTGGGGGTCGCTCCCCGTATGGGGAGCGTGAGTTGAAATGACGTGCACGCGCCACGCCCGCTCCAACGACTGTCGCTCCCCGTATGGGGAGCGTGAGTTGAAATTTGCGTCATTTGCGGGGTTTCGGCGTGTGGGTGCGTCGCTCCCCGTATGGGGAGCGTGAGTTGAAATTTAGCACCATACATCCTGAGAACAACATCGCTCGTCGCTCCCCGTATGGGGAGCGTGAGTTGAAATAACCATGCATCACCACGAATCTGAATCGGAGCAGTCGCTCCCCGTATGGGGAGCGTGAGTTGAAATCCCAACGTAATCACGAATTGTATTTGCGCGTTATGTCGCTCCCCGTATGAGGAGCGTGAGTTGAAATCTTCGTCAATCAGACCAGTGGACGTGATGCCGTGCTTGGTCGCTCCCCGTATGGGGAGCGTGAGTTGAAATTTAGCACCATACATCCTGAGAACAACATCGCTCGTCGCTCCCCGTATGGGGAGCGTGAGTTGAAATGCGAAATCACCGACAATGCCGCGCACGCCCGGGTCGCTCCCCGTATGGGGAGCGTGAGTTGAAATGGCGTCTACTGTGAGACCGGTGCCGGGCTTGACGGTCGCTCCCCGTATGGGGAGCGTGAGTTGAAATAAGACCTTGGCTATCCCGTTTATCAGGACGGCGCAGTCGCTCCCCGTATGGGGAGCGTGAGTTGAAATTCCACTGTCCCGGCGGTCATGTCACTCGCCCTCGTCACTCCCCGTATGGGGAGCGTGAGTTGAAATATAGCACGGACTTTGCGGTGCTGTGAGACCGCACGTCGCTCCCCGTATGGGGAGCGTGAGTTGAAATGCTCGGTGACAGGGCGGCGATGGTGCTCGTGTCCTTGGCTTTTTTCGTAATCGCGGTGGCTACCTCACGGGGCAGGGTGATCTTGCTGGTGCCCAGTGCCATGTGTTCTCCTTCGGTTGCTGGATGTTTCTGAGATTGTGGTTACAGGCCGAGGGCGCGCAGGTATGCGAGCTTCTGGTCGTTGTTGGAGCCGGTTGATGGCTGACGGTCCACGCCGTGGACCTGTGGCGCCTTGGGCTTGGGGTGCAGCGCCTCGTTGAGTACGGCCGCATGTTCCTGGATCGCCTCGAGGCTGTCTCCGCGCAGCAGGTTCGCAGGCACGCCGGTCTCCTTGGAGACCTGGGCGACCCATTCGCGGCGTTGCGCGGCGGTCTTGTACACGGCGTTTTCGGTTTCGAGCTGCTTGATACGCTTGGCTGTCTTCTCGGATTCGCTCATGTTCTCGTTTTTGAGCTGTTCGAGTTCCGCGGCAGCCTGGCTGTTCTGCTTGGCCCTCGCCTCCCACTTGCGCGCCTCGGCCTTCCAGTCGGTCTGGGGGTCGCCGTGCGGCTGCTCCGGTTCCTTCTGGTGCTCTTCCTGCTCGGTGGAGTTCGTGTTGTCTGGCATGTTCGGTTCCTTTTGTGCTTGTCATGCCCGTGCGGGCATCGGTCCCGTCCGCCGTGCGGCGTTCGGGTTTCGAGGCTGTCCATGGTGTCGCACCATGGCGCGTGTGTGGGAGGTGGGATCAAGGGAGATACCACAACATCGGTCACTGGACACAGCCAAAACGTCCCGTAATCGTTGGACGTTGATATGCAAAAGCCCCGCCATACGACGGGGCCAAAATACGGAAAAGCCGCCCGAAAGGCGGCTTGTCGAGTTCGCTTCGGCTTATGAATGCCGGTGTATCCTGGACTGTGTTTCCTCAAGAATCTCGAGGACCTCATGGTCATAGCCGAGTGCAGCATCGTAGGTTCGAGCCAGATCCATCACCGGAGTCGGGTCAATGTCATTGTTGTCGATCTCGTGCACGGCGATATCCAGAGCGCCACCGGCATCGAACGGCAAGACCTTTTCGCGTACTTGCTCCGCTATATGCTGTTCATCGGCGGACTCGAGGATGTCGCACAACGCCGCACCGAGCTGCTCGGCAAGACGGTCGGTCTCATCTATCGACCTCATGGTCTCTCCTTCCAGCTCGAATCGATTGGGAAGAACGACGTGATATGCCGCTTTCCGACCTTACCTGTCCATGATACCCGGACGGAGAGCGAAACTCCATCGACGGTTATCGACACGTCCTTGCTCCGTTCCTCGGGGTCGTTAATCGCAGACGCCACTTCCGGCAGTTGCACTGCCTCGGTGCACGCCTTGAAGATGGCCCGTTCGTCCCAGCTCTCGGGGAACTCGGTACGCCCGTGGAGTCGCTCCCCGTATGGGGAGCGTGAGTTGAAATTCGTCCGCCAAATCAGAGACGCTCAACGAAGAATGTCGCTCCCTGTATGGGGCGACGAGTACGCGGACACGCTCGCTAGTGAACTGTTCGACTTCGACCACCCCGACAAGTCCCTCGCATTGACCGACCCGGATTCCATCATCGACGCGGCACGCGACCTTGTCGAGGTCGCACAGGAGGCGGCCGACAGCCGGTACGGCGTGCAACGCTAGGCATGGCAGGCGGTGGCAGGCAAGGAATTCCCGGAGTATGCGCTGCCGGACCGTGAGGATTGGATGCGCGTCATGTGGGACGTGCAGCAGGGTTTCTCGAACACCGACTACAACGGGTTGACATACCGACAGGTCATGGCCGGGAAGGCGCGCAGCGGCGTCTCGATCATGGATCTGCTGCCAAAGACGGCCGGAATGAGCGTTGACGACATGCAGCAGGTCTATGCGGATTTCTTCCGCAGTATGGCCGTGCATGCGGCGCAACGCCGGCAGATGGCGGACATCGCCAATGACTCGACGCGCCCCCGTTGGGCGCGAGTGCCGTGCGGCAGTGTGACGTGCGCGTTCTGCACGATGCTCGCGGGCCGTGGGTTCGTATACACGAGCGAGGAAGCTGCGGGCGGCGGCCTGGGCAATCGGTATCACGCTCATTGTGATTGCGAGCCGGTGCCATCGTGGGGCGAGGCCAGGCTCAGCGGGTATGACCCTGAGAAACTGGACGCCCTGTACAAGGAGGCGGCGCGGGGTCTTCCTGCCGGCGCGTCGTACAGGGACGTGCTTTCGCGCATGCGCGCGCAGGGTGGTGTCGCCGACTCCCCGGCCGGCAGCGCGATTCCGCGTGACACGCCCTCAGCGACGCATCGCCAAGATAGCAGCGGAACACTCATCGCTCTCCGTATGGGGGAGCGTGAGTTGCAATGGGGTTCGTGCTGATAGAACTATCCCCAGAATTGTCATTCCCAATATCAGGCGACTCATGGCTGAAAATTGTTTTTTGCCTTTGGCCTGCATCTTTCGAGCTTGCACGTTTCCTACGTTTGCTTGTATCACCGCTTGCCGATGTGATTGCCCAAATTCGTGCCGCTGTGTTCTGTCAGTATCTCTGCTGATTTTATGGAGTCGGTGATGGTGCAAGTTCCTATACATGATAGCTGCGGTGTGTCTGCGCTTTGCAGTAATGAACGAGAGTCTGCACCAAATGGATATTTGGTGCAGATACTGCTCTCGCTTCTACTTTTTCAACTCACGCGAAAGGATTGAAACTAACCTTTCGCGAACGCCGGTGAGGTGTTTTGCCGGTTTCGGCAATTGCGCATCATGCTATTCAGTAGAAGAGATAGCAGAGTGTGCTATTATTGGTTCTAGTGAACGCCGGCATCGGCAACTGCATGTTGCCGATGTATTTAGCATAATGCTAAATGGGGTATTCGTCGGAATCGGCACCAGCGAGATGCGGAGTGGATTATGGTGGAACTGTATGCCCGTACATATGAGAGTCCGGATGATCTACGACAGCAGACTTTGCGCGATCATTTGGATGGTGCCGGCGCACTTGCGGCTAGTTTCGCGGAACCTGTGGGGCTTGCCAAGGTGGCGTTGGCTGCTGCTGAGCTTCATGATGTCGGGAAGGCAACAAAGTCTTTTCAAGATTATCTGTTGCATGATGCAGGCATGAGGGGGTCTGTCATCCATGCCTATCAAGGGGCATTCGCTGTGGAGGATGCACACTATTCGGAGTACGAGGACGAGAATGCAGGTATTTCCCGGTTGACGCGTGATATTTTGGAAGTTGCTATAGCAAGTCATCATGGTGATCTTCCAGACTGCATATCCGATGACGGACTGGCCAGTTTCTTTGACCGCATTGATTCGCCCAATAAAGATGATAAGAAATTCCATTATGATGAAGTGAAATCCAATCTGGAAGCGATAGGACTTGATATTGATTCCTTGTGTGATGATGCTTCAAGAAATCTCGGTAGATATTATAATAAATATATTAAGAAAAGTATTTCCAATAAGAATTTTGCATTTGGAACGTTGGAAAAATATTTCTATTCTTGTTTGGTCGATGCAGACCGTTGTGATGCTGCGCAATTCGGTGATCCCAATGCTGTGCCGCGATATGAAGCGGATTGGGACTCTTTGGTAACAAGATTTGAGGAATATTGCAGAAAGTTTTCTGCTGATACGCCAATCAATGCAGTCCGTACCGATATTTCGCGGCAGTGCAAAGACGCGGCGTCTCGGCCTACAGGGATTTATAGGCTCAGTGTGCCAACCGGTGGAGGCAAGACTCTGGCATCGTTGCGATTTGCGCTTCACCACGCACAGCTATGGGGCAAGAAACATATCATATATGTTATTCCGTATCTTTCCATTACGAGTCAGACAACAGCGACGTTCCGTGCTGTACTGGGACTTGCGGATGATGATTCGGTGCTTCTTGAACACTACTCTGATGCAGGACGCGGCGAGTCAAGGTGCGATGGTGAGATTACTGACGAACAGGAGACGCGCCGTCGACTTTCCCAAGAGAGATGGTCGCAGCCGCTCATCGTGACGACCATGGTTCAATTCCTGGAGACATGCATGGCCTCGAGGGGAACGAAACTCCGCAAATTCCATAACATGGCGGATAGTGTCATCATCTTCGACGAGATTCAATCGTTGCCCTCCCATTCGCTGGACCTATTCAAAGAGATTGTGAATTTTCTTTCCGGGGCTCTCGGGACGACGATTGTTTTGTGCACAGCAACACAGCCTGCGCTTGAAAACATCGATAAAACCGTCAGACTCGATCTTGCCGATAATCCGGAGCTTGTCACTCTTTCCGAGGAACAGCGCCGCATTTTTCGCCGTGTCAACATCGTGGCGCAGGAGCGACCCCTTCCGATCGCAGGTGATGGCGGACTCGCGCATCTTGTGCTTGACAAAGCAAGGGAGAATGGAAGCTGTCTGGCCATTGTAAACCTCAAGAGCGAGGCTCGGAAACTGACGCAAGAGCTTCGATCTCTTGACGCACAATCGCAAGGCTTCGCACTCGTCCATCTGAGTACTTCGATGTGCGGCGCCCATAGGAACGACGCACTTGCCGAGGTTCGCGCAGCCACGGCGTCCGGCGAACCGATTATCTGTGTGAGCACCCAGCTTATCGAAGCAGGCGTCGATGTATCCTTCGGCACGGTTGTCAGAGCTGCTGCCGGGTTGGGAAGCATTGTGCAGGCGGCAGGACGTTGCAATCGCAATGGCGAATCTATGAAGCCGCGGAATGTGTATGTCGTTCCTGTTTCCGATGACGACGAGAAAGGGTTGAGCGCTGTCAGGGATATCAAGCGTGGCAAGGAGATCATGATGCATTCTCTTGTGCCGCTTGCATCGAAAAACTCGGATTTCGATTTACTGGGAAAAGAAGCGCTTGATATGTACAATACGGCGTTTTATAAGGATAAGGTGGAAGGGAACGAGCTGAAGTATCCGCTGCCTGATGGAACGAACGCTTATGATCTGTTGGGATTCAACAAGGCGGCACGCTATAAGTACAACACTGTGACGCATCCTGACGGTCCGAGCGCATACGTGCATTGCCTCGCCCAATCATTCCGAACGGTCGGTCGACTGTACCAGGTCATTCCCGATCTCACCAAATCCGTGGTTGTACGATATCGCTCCAGTGCTGGCATTGATTCCCGCGAGCTGCTCGAACAGCTTCGCGATGAGCACGATCCTCGTGAGAAAGTCCGCATCATCAGAAGGCTGCAGGACTTCACCGTGCAGCTCTTCGATGCCGATTTCAAGAAACTCACGGAAAGGGGGTTAATAACGCTCGCCGATGACGATTTCGAGCTCTATGCTCTCGAATCCGATGACTGTTACGACATGAATTTCGGAGTCGTCCCGGATGCCGAGCAAAAGGATCTCTTTTTCTGACGGATTCCCCAGAAGGTAGGAAGAAATCAGGAATGAATGAATCGCGGTTTACGCCGCATAATGAAGAAAGGAGGTAAGGATGCCGATGAATACAACGATCGAATACGAAGTCACGGGCAAGTATGCGCTTTTCTCGGAAGTTGCAACGCGCATTGGCGGCGAGAAGAGCAGCTATCAGGTGCCTACATACCAGGCGTTGCGAGGAATTACCGAAAGTATCTACTGGAAGCCGACCATCGAATGGTACATTGACGAGGTTCGGGTTGTGAACCGCATCCAAACCGAAGGGAAAGGTATCCGACCTATCAAGATGAGCGGAGGCAACGACCTCTCGTACTACACGTATCTCAAAGATGTGAGATATCAGGTCAAAGCGCATTTTGAATGGAATGATAATCGCGGGGACCTTGCACAGGATCGCAATCCGGCAAAGCACTTGGACATTGCAAAACGAGCGCTCGCGCGCGGGGGACGGCGTGATATCTTTCTGGGCACGCGCGAGTGCCAGGGTTATGTCGAGCCGTGCACATTCGGCGAGGGCAAGGGGTTTTACGACGATTACGGCGAACTGGACCTCGGCTACATGTTCTTCTGCTTCAGGTATCCGGATAATCGTGGGGACGACAGATTCACGCGCAAATTCTGGCGTGTGAAGATGCGTGATGGAGTCATCACATTCCCCCGTCCGGATGATGAGAGCCTCGATGAATTTCTCGTCTCCGACAAGAAGGCGACGCCTCGATTCACGTTGGGGCGCAACCTGCAATCCGTGGAGGAGGAGTCATGACTCTCGTCTCGTCATTGCTGAAGACCTATGACTGTGTTCAAAATGCTGCTGGAATAACCGTGGCACAAGCTTCTAGAGGCGGCGAACCAACCGACAGGGATCGGGACGCCGCGGTTCGAAGTACCCTCATGCCGATGAATCACACGACGCTGAAGGTGCAGATTCATGTCACCCTCGACAGCGAGGGGAACGTGGTTTCCATCGAAAAAGAGGGCAAAGCGCATGACATCATCATTCCCTGCACGGAGAAATCGATGAGTCGCACAAGTGCTCCTTGCGCGCACCCGCTGTGTGACCAACTCCAATATGTTGACAAACAGATAGACGGTATGCGCACCGAGAAATACCTGACGCAGCTTGCTGAGTGGAAAGGCGACGACCCTGAACTCAACCTCCTGTATGGCTATTTGTCAAGCCATAGCATCAGCGAGGATGCGCTTGGATTCGGTATAGAGCTCAAACCGAAGACCAAGGATGCGAACGGCAAGGAATCGAAGGGCGATGCGGCGGATGGCGTGTGGTTCACCGTTGTTTCACCCGATGGTGAACTTGTCGATCTGGATCGCGATCCTGCAATCCGTGCCAGATGGCAGGAATATCTGGCCGCCGGCAGGTCTGCCGAAGGATACGACATGTTCGGGGAAAAGCTTTATGGACAGGCAAAAACCTTTCCCAAGAAGCTTCTGCCCGCTGCTGGCAATGCTAAGCTCATCTCGTCGAATGATTCCACGAATTACGTCTACCGAGGGCGTTTCACGTCCCCCGACCAGGCACTTGTTATTGATACTGATGCGTCGCAGAAAATTCATACGACGTTGACGTGGCTTCTCGCGAATAATGCGACGATTGTCGGCAAACAGGCGATTCTCGTCTGGGCTGTCGATGGCAGGCCCTCATTCCGTGTCGTCGATCCCATGGCTGACACGCTGGATGCGTTTCTTGCGGAGAATGATGAGGCTGAAGAAACAAGTCCGGATACCGTGGTCGCAGATGCCAGGATGGCGGCTGGCACTACGTACGCCGCGCAATTCCGAAAATTGCTCCATGGATATGGGAACCCGTCGTTTCTTGAACGGCAGAAGCGCACCATCGTCGTTGCCGTATTTGATTCGGCGGTCCCTGGTCGACTCGGTGTGACCTATTACCAGGAACTTCCGGAAGGGGAGTATCTTGACCGAATCGTGCGATGGCATCGTGGCGTGGCTTGGCCACTCACGGCCTTTGCCGCCATGCAGGGTTCGGATAAGCGAAAGCCCATCGACTATGTCGGTGCTCCGTCATTCATCGACATCGTCAATGCGTCGACGGACTCACCTGATCGATCGAGTGATGGTTACAAGCTCCATCGCAAACTGGTGGAGCGCCAGCTCATCGAAACCATTTTCAACGGCACTGCGGTTCCGAGGAACATTCTCATGGCCATGTGTCACAAGGTCGAGAAGCCCATGGCGTATGACGACTTGAGGAAGTGGCACAGGGATCTGGAAATCTGCTGCAGCCTGTTGAAGAAAAGTGCAAACGATGAACCGAAGAGGTTTCACCGCACTGGAAAGGAGATTGGAATGGAACTCGATAAGGACCGCACCGATCGTGATTATCTGTTTGGGCGGCTTCTTGCTCTCGCTGATAATTACGAATCGTATGTGCTTCGCAAGCAAAATGATGGTAAGGCGGATAGAGCGACGAACGCCGTGAACCTCATGGGCAATTTCGCATCGAAGCCGGCAACCACCTGGGAGGAAATCTGGCGCAGGCTTACGCCATACATCCAGAGCCAGAACGGAGCCCCGTGGTTCCAACAGAACGTTGATGATGTGATGGCGCTTTTCCAGCCGGGCGATTATGAGAAGAAAACTCCGCTCGGACCCCTGTATTTGCTGGGATATTCCCATCAGCGCAGAGAGCTGCTGACGAATGCCCGGAAGGCAAAGGAAACGGCCGTGTCGCAGCAAACCGCCAACTGACAAGCTCAATGCCTCGCTTCACTCGCAATATGGAAAGGGAAGCAGGCAGAACCCACAATCGCAATTATGCAATTCCCGTTTCACATCACGTGATGAAACGGGGAACGGACAACGAAGTAAGGACAATAATCATGACCGCAATTGAAAACAAGGTTGATTTCGCCATCGTGTTCGCTGTGAAGAACGCAAATCCTAACGGTGATCCCCTTAATGGCAATCGTCCGCGCATGACCGCGGATGGCTACGGCGAGGTTTCGGATGTTGCGCTCAAGCGCAAGCTGCGCAATCGTCTCCAGGACGCGGGGGAGAGCATCTTCGTCGAGTCGAGCGACCGTACCGACGATGGCGCCAAGTCTCTCTCTGATCGCTATCGCATGTTCGTGAAGACCCTTGATGGCACCGAGGCGAAGGACCGTAACACCCTCGCCGCCGCTGCGTGCAGCAAGTGGATTGACGTTCGCTCCTTCGGCCAGCTTTTCGCCTTCAAGAAGCGCGATGATGTCGACGAGGTCTCCATCGGCATCCGTGGGCCGGTCTCCATCCAGTCTGCTTTCTCCATCGAACCGGTTGCCATCGATGACGTCCAGATCACCAAGTCGGTGAACAGCGAGCCGACAGATGACGGCGGACGTTCGTCTGACACCATGGGTATGAAATATCGTGTCTCTGGCAAGGCAATCTATGCGACGTATGGCAGCATCAGCCCCCAGCTGGCCGAAAAGACCGGGTTTTCCGCGGACGATGCGGAAAAGATCAAGCAGGCCATGGTCACGCTGTTCGAAGGCGATTCCAGCGCTGCACGTCCTTCCGGATCCATGGAAGTGATTGATGTGGTGTGGTTCCAACACAATTCCAAGCTTGGGCAGTACTCGTCTGCCAAAGTCCATCGTTCCGTGAAAATCGATGCATCGGATCTCGACAATGTCAAGGTGAGCGTTGACGAGGCATCTGTTCCAAGGCTTTCATACGAAGTTATTGAAGGTCGCTGAATAATCCGCCGGAGGGTGTGGGCGCATCCTGGCGTTGACGCCCTCCGGTTCCTGTCATTCCATACTCTGCGCTGGTCGATCGCAGCGCGGATTTCTGTAGCGGGAAGTGATTTCCATGTCTGCGTCGTTTCGACGTGTTACCGAATATCCTGAGGATCAATGGCTCATGCTTTCAGGCATAGAGCATTTTGAATATTGCCAACGTCAATGGGCGCTTATTCATATCGAGCAACTATGGAAAGACAACGGGCTGACTACCGCCGGCACCATCGTTCATGAACGCGCTGATGACTACGCCCAGTCCGAGACGCGTGGTGATCTCTTGATACTGCGGAACCTCCGTGTATTCTCCGCTATGCTTGGTGTGACCGGTGCGTGTGACGTTGTTGAATTTCGACGTTCTGACAGCGGCGCGACGCTGAGAGGTCGTGATGGACGATGGCAGCCCTATCCGGTCGAATACAAGCACGGAGGTGCACAACCATACAATCGTGCGGGGCACTACCAATTGTGCTGCGAGGCGATGTGCCTTGAGGAAATGCTGTCCTGCACGATACCTGCAGGCGCGATGTATTACAACAAGAATCGGCGCCGCGAGGTTGTTGAATTCGATGAGGAGCTGAGGCAGCGCGTGCGTGACGACCTGGCGTCGATGCATGCGTTGTTTGAGCGCGGCTACACTCCACGTGTCAGGCGCTCCAAGAAAAGATGCCGGTCATGTTCCCTTGTGGATCTGTGCCTTCCGGAACTGGGTTCTTCGGAGTCTGCGTCATCGTATATCAATGACCGGATTGAAGAAGTTGCTGGCGAGTTGAACCAGAAAACCGCAGAATGAGGTGTGAGCGATGCGTACGCTATTGAATTCATTGTTCGTGCTAAGCGAGGACGTGTATTTGTCCTGCAAAGACGACAATGTCTACGTTGAACGTGGCAAGGAGCGCGTCGGCTCCGTTCCCTTGCGATCGATCGAGCATATTCTGTGCTTCAGCTACAAAGGAGCCTCGCCGGCTCTTATGGGGCGTTGCGCCGAGCTTGGTGTTTCGCTGTCGTTCTATTCCCCTTGGGGAAAGTATTACTGCTCGATTTTCGGTGAGAATTCTCGGAATGTGCTTCTCAGACGCGAGCAATATCGTATTGCCGATGATGAATCGCGTGCACTGTCCATCGCCAAGTCCTTCGTTATCGGAAAGGTCTTCAATGCGCGCTGGGTCCTCGAACGTGCCCGTCGCGACCATGCCATGAGCATCAACATGGAGCGTGTGACTGGACAGAGCCATCTTCTGGCTGATGCCATTGTCTCGGTTCGCGCGCAGACATCTATTGATGCGTTGCGTGGCGTTGAAGGGCGTGCAGCCCAGGATTATTTCTACACATTTGATGATCTCATTTTGCGGAACAAGGATGACTTCTTCTTCGAATCCCGGAGTAGGCGGCCTCCGATGGATCGGATGAATGCCTTGCTTTCTTTCGTGTATGTATTGCTGGCAGGGGATTGCGCGGCGGCACTTCACGGTGTGGGGCTCGATCCGTATGTAGGTTTTCTTCACCGTGATCTTCCGGGACGCGAATCGCTCGCGCTTGACCTGATGGAGGAGCTTCGCTCTGTTCTCTGTGACAGGTTCGCACTTTCGCTGGTGAATACAGGAGCAATAAAGAGTTCTGATTTCGAAGAGCGCGAAAATGGCGGCGTATTCTTGAATGACAAGGGACGCCGGACAGTGCTTGCTGCTTGGAAGAAACGTAAAGACGAGGTGCTCACTCATCCGTTCCTGAAAGAGAAAATTCCGTGGGGGTTGGTTCCATATGTGCAAGCATTACTGCTTGCTCGCACGATTCGAGGCGACCTTGATGCATATCCGCCATTTATGTGGAAATAAGACGCGATTTCTATTCAAGAATGGTGAACAATATGGAGAATAAATAACATCGTCTCAGAACGGTGCCGCGGACATCGGCTTCAAAGTGAATCGGCGTGTTATCGAAGTAGGGAGAGGGGTCGAATATGTCGATGATGATTCTTGTGACATATGATGTCAATGTCGAGACGACAGCCGGTAAGCGCAGATTGAGACGTGTGGCTAAATCTTGCACGCGCTATGGTCAGCGTGTGCAGAATAGCGTGTTCGAGTGTGTCGTATCGATGTCTGATTACCTAACGCTGAAAAAAGAGTTATTGGAGATTATCGATGAGAATCATGACAGTTTGCGCATGTACCATATGGGTTCGAAATATTCTTCGCATATCGAGAGTTTTGGCGTAGACAATCATACTGACATTGATGGAGTAATGATATTGTGATTGAGAACTAGGTATGCTTTTGCGCCACTGGGCAACTTCCCAGATGATGAGTGTGTCAGAACAAGCGGCATAACAGTACTGTGCCATCCCTACATTTCAGCCGCTCAGCGGGAAGTAACTCTATGCGGATATTCTCAATGTCGACAGATGTCCATGCCGAGGTCGGGGCGCTCGCCGTCATCATCCGCAACCCACACAGACTCCGAAATATCGGAATCTCGATTGTCTGTGGCGGGGCTGTATCTCGCCTATCTGTAGTACCTCGCGAACCGTATCTCCACTATCCGGGTTCGCGCACCCTCGATACCGCGAGTATGGCCCGCGGAATATCAACAGTCGTACTTGCGATATCGCTGGTCGACGAACCCTGATAAGCGAGATAGTCTCCGGCAGGTACTGCAGATACCGCAGATAGCCGCAAGTCGGCGTGCGGTCTTGCGGTCTTGCGGTCTGGTGGTCGTGCGGTCACGCGGTCTTGCGGTCTAGTGGTCGTGCGGTCTAGCGTCCTAGCAGTGGTTCCAACAGGTAGTACCCGCCGAAGTCGCGTTCCCGGCTCCATGCGGGCGCGGGCAGCGGAACCAACAAATCCACAGAGTCTCAGCGGTTATTGTGCATCCGTTTTGGTCTCGTTGCTGGTATCACGGGCGGTGATGATATTCCCGACGGCGAAGAGACACGATGCCAACCCGATTCCCCAGACCGGACACTCTGACCGGTCTGGTCGAACAAGCTGATCGTTGGACATAGGCTAGAGAAGAGTGGAATAAGAAGAACCAACAAGAAAGGTGAATCCGAATCATGGCAAGGAAACCTGACCCGGCTCCGGGATGGCTGTTCAGATGCGACAAGCTGCAGTGGCAGCTCGAATTGCGCTTGTATGACAACCGCGTGGAGGCCGACATCCCCACATACTGGCTCCGCAGATACAAACGCACGGATGTCATATTCCTCAAGGACGTGCTCGGTGTGCAGGTTCAGCGCAAGCAGGTCACGCTGTCGCTGTCCGGATGGCGGTCCTCGCTGTTCATCTTTCGACGTGCCGACGATGCGCTCGAGTTCTCCCGGATGCTCAGCGGGCTGATCGGCCGTTGAATGCGATGGTGATTCAGGCTGGACATTCTGACCGGTCTGGCTGGTTGTGTTGGTTGGCGTCAGGCTGGACATTGTGACCGGTCATATCTCTTGGTCGTGATGACTGGTCGTGATGACTTGGTCGTTGTGATTGGACGTTGTGGCTGGACACGTTGTGACTGGACGCGTTGACCGGAGATTCAGACTGGACATTGTGACCGGTCTGGCTGCGGGGGGAGTGCCGATGGTCGTCGTGGCCTGCGTGGGCGCTGTCGTTCCAGCTTGAACGGTGACGTTAATGGACTCAGGCTGCGTATGCCGTCGCAGACGTATCGTTACGAACGGATGTCGCTCGGACTTGGTCTGTCGCAGATTTGGCGGGTTGTGTATCCGGTCGCATGCGTAATCGGTGGTTTTACCGGCGTCATCCGCGGATTGGTGGCGGGCCGGCGGTGCTGTGTGTGCGGCGGCATGCGCAACGCAACAGATGCATGCTCTTTGGGTTTGGCTTGCCGGCGATATGGCGGGTTGCGTATGCGGTCGGCTGCGTATTGCGATAGTCCTGTCCCAGGTGACTTGGGTGAGCTAGGTGTATGGCGGGTTTCGTATGTCGATACCTGCGTGGTCGGTCGTGCCTCGTTCTCGCGGTGTCACCGTGTGAGGATTCGCTCACACGATGACGGCGTGGGGCCGTCCGGGGTGCTGATCTCATACAGATGGTCGTTACTTTGTGAGGATTCGCTCACATGGCGACGGTCAAAGAGCATCGGGGTTGTTGATTCTGGGGTCGGTGAGTGTCATTGTGTGAGAATTGGCTCGCACAATGATACTACTCCCTGCCCGGCCACGGCATCCAGCAGTCATCCATCATCCATCCGCTCACCTGCTCTCCGGCCGTCACCCCATACGTAAAAGGCCCGCTGTGCGAGCCAATCCTCGCACAGCAGGCCCTCAGACCTCGAGAAATCCCCGGACTCAGCCGAGTCACTGACCGGGCGGAACATTCGCCAACAGAGCCAACAGAGCTAACCGGGTGAATCATCCTGTCCGGCTTCAAACAGCTTCTGTCCGGGCGTTACTTGCGGTCATCGCTCACTTCTTCGCCGGCTCCAGCGCCTTGTCATACGCCAGCGCGATCGCAAGCACGTAGATCGCGCCCACCGCGACGACGATAATCGAACCGACCTGGCCCATCGCGTCGGCGGCGGCACCCATAATCGGCGGGAAGATAGCGCCACCGATCAGGCCCATCATCATCAGGCCAGACACCTCGTTCTGACGGGACGGCAGGGTGTTGAGCGCGTGCGACAGGCACAGCGAGAACACGTTCGCGTTGCCGAAGCCGATCAGCGCGACCGCCAGATAGAACAGCCACTGCGGCGGGTTCGAGGCGATCGTGGTGAACACGGCGAAGCACGCGACGGACAGCACCATGATCGCGCCGCAGATGCGCAACGCGGTCTTGTTGTCCATCTTCTGCAGCACGATGCCGCCCAATCCCGTGCCGATGGTACGGAACGCGAAGTAGACGGAGGTTGCTCCCGCCGCGGTGGCGAGCGGTACGGCGGTGTGCTCCATCAGGATGCGCGGCGCCTGCGCGTTGATGCCGACATCGATGCCCACGTGCGCGATGATGCCAAGGAAGCACAGCAGGATAATCGGGTTGCCGAGCAGCTTGAAGCAGTTCGCGATGCTGGTCTGGCCGGCGTCGGGCGCAGGTTCGTCGATTTTGTCAAGCGCCAGGGCGACGCCGACGATCACGCCGATAATCAGGTAGATGACGTACAGCACCCACCATGCGCCGAGCGCGGAAGCGCCCCATCCGGCGATGAGCGGCGCGAAGAACGAGGCGAACGCCTTGACGAACTGGCCGGTGGTGAGGGTGGAGGCGAGCTTGTCGCCGTTCACGAACACGGTGAGCAGCGGGTTGAGCGACACCTGCATGAGGGTGTTGCCGATGCCCAGCAGCGAGAACGAGATGATCATGAGTACCAGTCGCGGCGTGCCGGCGGCGCCCGTGTAGGCGACAACCGGCAGCAGCATGGCCACGGCGGTGACGATCAGCGAAATAAGGACCGTTCTGCGGCGTCCGATCTTGTTCATCAGCACGCCGGTGGGTACGGAGAAGATCAGGAACCAGAAGAACACCATGGAGGTGAACAGGTTCGCTTGGGAGTCGGACAGGTTGAATTCCGGCTTGACATAATTCGTGGCGGTGCCGACAAGGTCGACAAAGCCCATGACAAAGAACGTGGCCATGACAGGGACAAGCGCCCTGACCGTGGTTTTCTTCGCCGTCGCTGTGGTGTTGCTCATAATTTCCCCTTTTGATACAACGCGATTGGTGACGGTTGGTCGTCGGTATGGATTGATGTTGGTTGAGGTGTGTGACGATATTGCGATAGCCAATGGAATTGGCTCGTCGTGAGCGGTGATTGACAATCCCGCGGATTCACGGCGGCGCAATCGTAGAGGAAGCGCCCCAGCTGCCGGTCCGTGCAGACTGGTGGTGGCTGGGGCGCGGGGCCGCATGCTGGCTGCTATGCGGTCATGAGGGGATAGATGCCGTCAAGGAGTTTGGGTTCACAGGCCGGCTTCGGCGAGATAATCCGGAACCTGCTCCGGGTACTCAGGCCAGGCACCGTCGTTGGTGCACACGAAGGCAGCGGTGTTCACGGCGGCGCGGTGGGCTTCCTCGAGGCTTGCGCCGGTGAGGATCTTCGCCGCGAACGTGCCGGAGAACGAGTCGCCGGCGCCGACGGTGTCCGCAACCTGGACGTGCGGGGTGGACAGCGTGGAGCTGTCGCCGGTCTTGGAAATAATCGTGCTGAAGGTCGCGCCGCCGGTCAGGATGATGTAATCCAGACCGAACTGGGTAAGGAACCAACGGCAGGCTTCATCGTCGGAAGTGCCGCGAATGCCGAACATGTCGCGAAGCAGCAGGAGTTCCGCGTCGTTGAGCTTGAACACGGTCGCGTAGCCGAGCAGTTCCTCGATTAGCTCCTTGGAGTAGTGGTCGCCGCGGATGTTGATGTCGAAGAACTTCATGGCGCCGGGCTTCGTGTGCTTGAGCAGCTCGACGATGGTGTCATGCGATTCGGGGGAGCGCAGGCCGAGCGTGCCGAAGCACACGCAGTCGGCTTTCTCCACCTGGTCGATCAGTTCGCGGGTGTACAGGATGTGGTCCCAAGCCACACCGCGGACGATCGTGTACTCCGGGATGCCGTTCTTGAGGGCGACATCCACGGTGCCGGTCGGCCAGGCGTTGCGCTGGATGATCGCGTTGATGCCGGCGTCCTTGGTGACTTTGACCAGTTCGTCACCGAGATCGTCTTCGCCGACCGCGCTGATCGCGTAACCGTCCGCGCCGTTGTGCATGGCGTGGTAGATGAAGTTGACCGGGGCGCCGCCTGCGCGCTTGCCGCCGGGGAGCATATCCCACAGGAGTTCGCCGAGTGAGAGGACGATTGGCTTTGCCATGATGATTCCTTTCGATGGTGTGGTTGATTGTTGGTTGGTTTGTTCTGTTTTCCGATTGGGAAATCTTGGGGCGGGCGGCCGTGCTGTTGCGCTGCGGCGGCTGTGCGGTGGCCGGTGATGGCTATCGCACGGTGTTGGCTATGTGATGACGAAGAACCTTGACGGATGGTCTAGGAACTGGGTCACCGCGACCGCGGCGGCGCCGATGACGGCAGCATCCGCGGGAAGTTTGGACAGGCAGATGGTGGTTGCCTTGTTGAGTTCGGGAATGACACGTTCATCGACCACTTCGCGCGCGGCTTCGAGTAGGGGTTGACCGCCTTCGGCGACGATGTCGCCCAGTACGATGCGCTCGGGGTTGAACGTGTTGAAGATGGTCACGCAACCGTAGCCGACGTACCGGCCGATGTCATGGACGAGTTCTTGTGCCGCGTGATTGCCGTGGGCGGCCCGCTCGAACAGCGCGTGGCATGCTTGCTTGTGGGTCATGCCGCCCGTGTCGGGCACGATGCCGGTTTCGGCGAGTCGCTCGTGGATGGCGACCGCGGAGCAGTAGCGTTCGAGGCATCCACGGTTGCCGCAGTCGCACGGCAGACCGTTGACATCGATGCTGACATGGCCGATTTCCGCCGCGGCACCCTGGGCTCCGTTGACGAGCCGGCCATCGTCGATGACGCCGAGACCGACGCCTTCACCCAGCAGATAGTAGGCGAGATTGTCGCAGTTGTTGCTTGCCGGATCGAACAGATATTGCGCGAGCACGCCGGCACGGGCGTCCTGCTCGACGAACACCGGTACGCGGAACGCATCGGAGAACTCATCGAGGAAATTGAATGTGCGCCAACCCTGCATTGAGGAGACGACGGCGGTTCTGCCTTCGTGGCGCAGATAGGGGCCTGGGACCGCCATGCCGATGGCGACGATTGAAGGGTCGCTGTCAAGCAGGGTGCTGATGGTCTCGTGAATGCTGTGGATCGTCTCGGGAATCGTGTCGTTCTTGACGGTCGGCAGGTCTGTGAGGCTTGATGTCGCGCCCTTGAGGTCGAATACGCCGATTTCGACGAGGCTGCGGGCGAATTTCACACCGATGAAATGGAACTGTTCGGGGTCGAGTTCCAGACCGATGGACCGGCGGTTCTTGCGCCCTTCGATGCCGCCCACTTCGTGGATGATGCCGGCGTCGATCAGACGTGCGGTGATTTTCGTGATCGCCGCCGCGGACAGGCCGAGTGCGTGGGCGATGCTCGCGCGTGAGCTGATGCCGTGCGTGTAGAGGTAGTGCAGCACGCGGGATCGGTTGGTTTCTGAAACCGTTGACTGGGTGGTCGGGGTGGTTTGGCTGGTCTTGCCGGTCGATTCTGCGTTCATGGCACCTCCTTGCACGTGTTCTGCCTGCTCCGCTTGCAGGCGGGCGGTTCGTCGTCGAATCTGAACTTGATTAAAAGTTTAACTCGGTTAATACAAAACGGCAAGCGATGTTGTCGGCGTGTCGCGGGGTGTTTTTTTTTGGGGAGGGGGCAGGGGCGGAGAGAATCTTGAAGTTCCGGAAGTCATGGTGGGGTGCGTGACGATTGTCACAGGAGGTATATGTGCCGGGGCGGCGAGTCGTGCGCGGATTATCGCAAGATGTCGGTTGGGTGGGGCGATACGCAGGTTTCGGCGGACCGCGAGTGCTGGTTTGTGAGTGTTCTCTCGCACAGTGGCCACCGGGACGGCCAATACGTCGATGTCAAGCGAGCGTTGCCGTCAGTTTGCGAGCAGGTCTTCACATGTTGACGGTCGGGTGTGGTGATATTACCGGTTCCGGATGGTTGTGACCGTCGGTTTGCGAGCGGATCTTCACACGTTGACGGCATGTGGACGGTACGTTGATGCACGTGCGTAGTGATATCGCCGGTCCCGGGTGGTTGCGTCCGTCAGTTTGTGGGTACATTTTCACACGATGGCACATGCCTATTCCGCAATCCGTGGCTCTGCCCTGCGACTACCCCGTTGTGTAAGCCGATTCTCACATGCCGGTGGTTAGAGTTGCCGATATCGCTGGTTCGGGGTGTCGGGGGTCCGTCGTGTGAGCGGATTCTCACACAACGTGGTGTCTGGTCCGTCCGCGTGGTTGGTTTCGCGGTCCGACTTGTCATTATGTGAGCCGGTCCTCGCATACTCGTCTCCCGAGTTGTCGATATCGCTGGTTTCATCGTCGGTCCAATCACTATGTGAGCTGAGCCCCGCAATGACCGGTGAATGGCAAAATGCCGGTTTCGGCAAACAGCGTCGGCGGGTATGTGAGTGGTTTCTCGTAGGGTGGTGCCCGCTTTCATCCAGTCGGCGTTTCGACCCCGCGACCACCCGCTGTGTGAGTCAATCATCACATGGCGGCGGTTGAGTGGGGCATTGTATCGGTCTGCTTAGGTCGCGATTGTCGATATGCGAACCAATCCTCACGCACTGGCCATCGGGTGAGTAAAAACGCCGATTACGGTAAATCGTGACTACCGGTGTGTGAGTGGATGCTCACACACCGGCTCCGCTCAATCGGAATCGATATGTCCTGCTTCGCCGCCACCTAGCGTGTGAACGAATCGCGTGCGTCTGCGGTCCGGCATCGGTAAACACGTTGCGATGCAAGGGGTTTCAACTTCTATCCACATATCCTCGTTCAGGAAGACAACGCGTTCGATGGCTGGCTATTGTGACATTATGGTTGATATTCGGCAATGTTCCATGTTGGTCCAGCACTCGTTGAAGAGTCGCTCCTCAGAATACTTTGAGTCCACTCGTGCAAGATTGATGCGTATCAAAGCGGTCACGCTCCAGCGTTGTCTCACGGTACAGTCGCGTTGTTCGAAACAGCTGGTGTTCGCGCGGGAGACGGCACTGAAATTGATGTGTGTCGAAGTGCCGGCGAAAATCGATTCCGATGAGATCACCGTGGTGGTTCCTCGCTCCTGTGATAGGCCGCGGCTGGCAGGTGTGCGAGCGATCGTTTGGCCGCATGAGCTGCCGACGGTAACCGCTGACGGCATCACCTGTGTGGCTCCCGACATGACATGGATTATGTGCGCGCGCAAGATTGGATTGCGCGAGATAGTGCTGCTTGGAGACGCCTTGATGCGTCGTGACGCGGAGCAGAAGTGGTACTCAATCGGACAACTCGAATCCGGATTCGCAGATTTTGCTCGGACTGCTGGTATCGGCGGTGGCAGCAGGTTCCGCATGTGTGCTCAGGCATTGAAACTCATGCGTGAGAACACAGATTCTTTTCCTGAAACGATGTTGAGATTGACGCTGATGCAGTATGGGTTGCCATGTCCGCAGGTCAACTATTGCTTGGATGTGCCGGACAATGCCGGTGTGCGCGGCGAACGTCTGTTCTTGGATTTGGCGTATCCGCAAGCTCGCGTCGCTGTCGAGTACGACGGGCGGCAGCATGCTTGGCAGTGGGATCGTGACCAGCGCCGACTGAAAGCAATCGGTGATGCGCATTGGGCGCATGTCGCGGTGAGGAGTGACGACTTGCGTAGTGAGGAATCTTGTGCTGCGCTGGCGGCGAGCGTTGCTGACCGGCTGGAACACCAGTTGGGGCGGCGGATACGTGTGCGGAAATTCCTGTCTTTGCCCCGGCTCGCTGCAACGCCTGGAAGACATGACGCTGACGCTCTTGTATAAGCTCATTACTGATCTGCATCCGCCGGTGTGTGAGGATCTGCTCGCACGCCGGTGGTCATGACTGTCCGTGGTGGACGTGCTGACTTGTCTGGTGGTCATCGTGCGAGGATTGACTCACACCCTGGCGCTCTTGACCTGTTGAAACCGGCGTGTAGGTCTGTCTGACGGTCGGTATGTGAGTGTCGGCTCACAATCCGGGAAGTCGGGGGATTGGAAGCGTGGATTCCGCCAGTGCTGGGTGTCGCCGTGTGAGAATCTGCTTACATTCCGGCGGCCATGACCGACTGCGGTCGTCGTTTGGACCCGTCCAGCGGCCATTGCGTGAGAGTTGGCTCACACCGTGGCGCTTGCGGTCTGTGCGGGGCTGGTGTTTTCGTCGGTGGACCGCCAATGTGCGAGGATCGGCTCACATGCCGGCCGGCGTGCGTATCCGGGGTTGGTGTATTGCCTCGTCTGGCTGCCATTGTGTGATGATTCACTCACACGTCGGCGGTCATGACTGCCCGTGGCGGACGTGCTGACTTGTCTGGCGGTCGCTGTGTGAGGATTGGCTCACAGACTGGGGGCCGGACCGTGTCGCAAACGCCGATTTGACCGGCCTGGGTGGCGTTGTGTGAGGATTGGCTCACAAACCGGCGGTCGCGGCGGTCCCGGAGCAGTGATTCGGCCCACCCGACCGTCACTGTGTGAGGATTCGCTCACAAAGGCATCGCGGAAGGGTGCGACGCGGCGTTCACTGTTGGCGTTTGCGGCAATTGTGACCAGCGGGTATGACTAGAGTGGCAGCAACAACGATTCTTATGTTGGAGGAGTGACATGGATTCGGTGATTACCGAAGCGGACAAGGCATACGAGGCAGAGGAAAGCAAGAGCGCGCCGGGGCCGGACCAGCCGATGGCGGATCGGGTGAACAACCGCTCATTGCGCCCGAACAGCGAGACGTTCCGCCAGTTCATGACCACCGGCTGGGACAACGCCGAGCCGGCGGTCGAGCCGCTGGAATCCAGCAAGTACATCGGCGAGCGTCTGGAGAAGCTGGGCAAGCGATTCCCCGGCGAGCGTATCGTCATTCCTGCCGGCCAGCCGAAGGTGCGCAATAATGATTGCGATTACGCGTTCCGCCCGGATACCGCGTTCGCGTATTACACCGGCCTGGGCTGCGATTACGAGGCGGGCGCCGTGCTCGTGCTCAACCCGCTCGATCCGGACAGCGAAGAGGCGAAGGCCGGCAAGACGCATACGCCGGAACTGTTCGTCGCCCCTCGTGCCGATAACAGCACGGCTGATTACTACCGTGACACCCATTACGGCGAGTACTGGGTCGGCCCGCGCGCCGGTCTGCGTGAGCTCAAGGCGATGACGGGGATCGAGACCCATGACATCGCCACGCTCGAGGACGCGATTAGCAAGGATGTCGGCGCCGAAGCCGGTGCCGTGCAGCTGCGCGTAGTACGCACCACCGATCCGTCGATTACGCAGATGGTCGAACGGGTGCGCGAGGCGAACGGTTTCGGCGATCCGGATGCCAACACGAAGGCCGATGAAGCGTTGGCGGAGTTCGGTTCCGAGCAGCGCATGGTCAAGGACCAGTATGAGATTGGCGAAATCCGCAAGGCTGTCGAGGCCACGAAGCACGGTTTCGACCGTATGCTCACCCATTTGCCGCGCGTGATCGGCCGCCCGCGTTCCGAGCGCATGCTGGAGGGCGCGTTCAATTCGGTGGCACGCGAAGAGGGCAACGCCGTCGGCTATGACACGATTATCGCCTCGGGCAAGCATGCGCCGATCCTGCACTGGATGCGCAACACCGGCGTGGTCGGCGACGGCGAACTGCTGCTCGTCGATGCTGGTGTCGAGGTCGATAGCCTGTACACGGCCGACATCACGCGCACTTTCCCGGTCAATGGCAAGTTCACGCCGTTGCAGCGCAAGCTGTATCAGGCGGTGCTGGACTCCCAGCAGGCCGGTTTCGAAGCCGCGCAGCCGGGTGCCACGTATTCGGATATCCATCATGCGTGCATGCGCGTGATCGCCGAGCGCCTGCACGAGTGGGGCATTCTGAAGGTCCCCGTCGAGGAATCCCTGTCCCCGCAGGGTCAGCAGCATCGTCGTTGGCTTGCTTGCGGTGTCGCGCACCATCTGGGGCTTGACGTGCATGATTGCGCGCAGGCCCGCTACGAGTCGTATCAGGGCGCGAAGATTACGCCGGGCATGATTTTCACGATTGAGCCTGGCCTGTATTTCGCGGCGAACGATTTGCTGCTGCCGCCTGAGCTGCGTGGCATCGGCATTCGTATCGAGGATGATGTGCTCATGACCGAACACGGCCCCGAATGGATTTCGGCCGGCATCCCCAAGCAGATCGACGAGGTCGAGGCTTGGCTTGCCGAGCGTGCCGCGGCGCGTGAGGACTGAATCCTGCACACCTGAAGCATCAATCCGTTGCGATGGCCATTCCGGAGCAAGTCATCGCAACGGATTGACGTATCTTCCGGTACTTTCGGGCACGTTTCGACACGTTCCAGTATGTGACGGTACGTTCCAGTACGTGACGGTACGTTCCAGTACGTTTCGACATGTTCGGATGCGTTCCACACGCTTCGGTACGTTCCGCACATTCCGTACGTTTCGACACGTTTCGACACGTTCCAAACCCCTGATTTCCACGTCCCGCCTCAGCGCTCAACCCTTCCGTACACTCAACCCTTCCGCACGACCAACCTTCCCATACCCCGCCCCTCAATACCACCGGCAAGCATCACCGACAAGCACCACCGACAACAAGCATGGAGCACCTATGCCGACACCTGATTTCATCATCGAACTGCGTCAATCCATTGGTCACAGCCTCCTGTGGCTGACCGGCATCACCGCGTATGTGCGCGACGACGCCGGACGTGTGCTGCTCGGACGGCGTTCGGACACCGGGCAATGGGCGCTCATCTACGGAATCGTCGAACCGGGGGAGGAGCCGGCGGATACGGCGGTCCGCGAAATCAAGGAGGAGACCGGTGTGGACGCGGTTGTCACCGATCTGGTGGCGGTCACCAGCAGCGACCGCATCATCACCTACGGCAACGGCGACCAGGCGCAGTACATGGATCATTCTTTCCTGTGTTCACTACGCCCCGGCGGCAACGCGCAGCCCTTCGTGGGCGATGAGGAAAGCCTCCAGGTCGGCTGGTTCGCCGTGGACGACCTGCCCAGTCCGCTCGCGGCGAGCACCGTCGAGCGCATGGCCGTGTTCCGTGATTACCTTGAGCGCCGCGAGCATGGCGACCGGGCCGCGGTTTTTCGCGGTGGGCGCTGATTGCGGATTCCCCATGGAATTCGCATACAATTCGCATAGAATAGGAACAAAGTGCCCGGATTGGCCTCCAGTCGGTAATCCGGGCACGCGAATGCGGTCTGCCAGCGCCGGCCGCATGTCCCCACAGCACAGCAATAGGCATAGGAAAGAGACCAGCGGGCATGTCGTTTGAACATCCAAATCGCAGCGGCGAGAACATCCGTGACGTTGAGCGCGAGATCATGAAGCGCCCGCCTGAGCATAACAGGACGAATCTCGACCTCGACCGTATGAACATGATGGTCGACCTGCTCGGCAACCCGCAGGACAGCTTCCGTGTCATCCATATCACCGGCACGAACGGCAAGGGGTCCACCGCGCGTATGGCGGAGGCGATCTGCCGTTCGTATGGTATGCGTACCGGCCTGTACACGTCTCCACATCTGGAGAAGATCAATGAGCGGATCGCCATTGACGGCCAGCAGCTGTCCGATGATGATTTCATTGACTCGTGGGACCAGATCAAGGATCTGGTTGCGCTGGTGGACCGCAAGATGGAGCAGGAGAACAAGCCGCCGATGAGCTTCTTCGAAGTGCTCACTTCGATGGCGATTTGGAAGTTCGCCGATGCCCCGGTCGATGTCGCGATTTTTGAAGTCGGCATGGGTGGCGCCTGGGACGCGACGAACGTCATGGATGCGGATGCCGCGATCATCGGCCCGGTGGACATGGACCACATGCAGTGGCTGGGCGATACGGTCGAGAAAATCGCCACCGAGAAGTCAGGCATCATCAAGCCTGGCTGCACGGCGATCATCGGCCGCCAGCCGCACGCCGAACAGGTCATGCCGATTCTTGAAGCCGCAGCGAAACGCAACAACGCTACGCTGGTTCGTGACGGAGAGGAGATGGAAGTCGTCTCCCGCGTCCCCGCAGTCGGCGGCCAGATGGCGACGTTGCGCACGCCGGAAGGTGAATACCGCGACGTGCCGATCGCGAAATTCGGCGAACATCAGGCGCATAACGCACTAGCGGCGCTTGCCGCCGCGGAAACCGTGATTCCGGTCAACGGCCAGCTTGACCAGGATCTGGTCGATGAGGCGCTCGGCAGTGTGAAGGTGCCCGGCCGCATCGAACAAGTCCGCACATCCCCGACGATCATCGTCGATGGCGGGCACAACGTGAACGCCGCCCAATCCTTGCGCGCCGCGATCGAGGAGAATTACAGCTTCCAGCAGCTGGTTGGCGTGGTCGCCATGATGGGTGACAAGCAGGTCGAGGAATATCTTGGCGTACTCGAGCCGATTCTGAGCGAGATCATCGTCACCGAGAACTCGTGGCGTGACCGCGTCATGCCAGTCGAAGACCTCGAGAAGATCGCGGTGCGCGTATTCGGCCCGGACCGTGTGACCGTCATCAAGGATCTTCCGGACGCCATCCAGGCCGCTGTCGACAAGGTCGATGCCGAAGACGACCTGGGTGTCGGGTACGGGCATGGCGTGCTGATTTGCGGCAGCTTCGTCACCGCGGGTGACGCGAGGACATTGCTGACCGAACATATGGCCGCTGATCTGGCCAAGCCGAAGGCCGAGCGTGTCAATCCGCCCGTCGTTTCGCCCGAGGATGCGAATGATGCCGGCAAGACCGCCGACACTGCCGACGCAGCCGACACTGACGGCAAGCCGGAAACCGACGATGTGATCAACGAGATCCTCAACGCCGGCGAGGAAGGGCTGAAGTTCACCATCGACGCACGCACGTTAGGCAATACGGACAAGCCCGCCGGCAACACATCCGGAACCAGTAACGCCTGACCGCGCAGAACCCCGCCACGCCCATGTATCTCAAGGAACTCACCCTCCGCGGGTTCAAATCCTTCGCGAACCCGACGACCCTGCGCTTCGAACCGGGCGTCACGGCCGTCGTCGGCCCGAACGGGTCAGGCAAATCCAACATCGTGGATGCGTTGACCTGGGTGATGGGCGAGCAGGGAGCCAAGAACCTGCGCGGCACTTCCATGGAGGACGTGATTTTCGCCGGAACGTCAACGCGTCCGCCCGCAGGCCGCGCACAAGTCTCCCTGACCATCGACAACACCGATCACGCGCTCGATATCGACTACACGGAAGTGACCATCAGCCGTACGCTGTACCGCAACGGCGGTTCGGAATACGCGATCAACGGGTCTGCATGCCGTCTGCTTGACATCCAGGAGCTCCTGTCGGATTCGGGGCTCGGCCAGCAGATGCATGTCATCGTCGGGCAAGGTCGGCTTGACGCGATCCTGCGCGCTGACCCGAGCGGACACCGCGCGTTCATCGAAGAGGCCGCCGGCATTCTCAAGCACCGCAAACGCAAGGAACGGGCGTTGCGCAAGCTGGCGAACACCGAAGACAACCTCGCCCGGCTTGACGATCTGTTGCGCGAAATCCATCGCCAGCTTGGTCCCCTGGGCCGTCAGGCGCGGGTGTCCCGGCGCGCCGACACCATCCAGATGACCATCAGGGACGCGCAGGCCCGACTGTTCGCCGATGACGCATGCCAGCTGCAAGACAAGCGCGACAATCTGCGTCGCGATCTCGCCGATACCCGCCGTCGGCTCGCCGCGTTGCAACAGGACCTGGCGAAAGCCAAAGTGCGCATCGAACAGGTGGAGGCCATCACCTCGGGGTCCAACCCGCAGCTCGCCCAGGCGAATCAAGTGTGGCACGACCTGTCGCGTCTTGAGGAACGATTCGGCTCTCTTGCTTCTGTGGCCGCCGAACGTGCCGCCTCCATCCGCTCACAGATCGTGGTCGATACCGGCGAAAATCCTGACATGCTCACCGAACGCGCCGACGAACTCGAGCAGCAGGCCGCCAAGCAGCGGGGTATGGTCGATGACGCACGGCTCGCCTACGACCAAGCGACCGAGGCACGCGCCGACCATGAACGGCGGCTCGCCTCAATCCGCCAGACACTGACCGAATTGCGCAAGACCGCGCAGCAGCGTGACGCGCATATCGCCAACCTGAGAGAACTGGTCGCACGCGAGGAATCAGCGGTCCATGCGGCAGACACCAGAATCACCGATCTGTCCGCACAATTGTCCGACATGCGGACGCAATCGGAACAGGCGCGCACGCGCGTCATCGAACTGGAACAGGAACGCCAGGACGCCGACGATGACGGGGGAGCGGCCCTCGACACCGCCAAAGCGGCACTCCAGCACAGTCAGGAGGCCCTCGACGAGGCCCTCGACCGGCAGCGGGAGCTCAACGGGAAAATCATCTCCCTGCAAGCCAAGGCAGATGCCCTCGCCGACACTTTGGACAGCCGCAATGCTGCTGGTGAGCTTGAAACCGACCGGGATATCGCCGTCATGGGGCGGCTCGCGGATTTCATCCGCATCGAAGACGGGTGGGAGGAAGCCGTTGCGCATGCTCTAGGCGACTATGCGAGCGCGATTGTCGTCCCCGGACGGGAACAGATGCTCGCCGCACTGGAACGTGCACAGGACCATGCGCTCGGCAAGGCGGTGCTGCTGCATCCGCTCGGTGGACAAGCGAGGGACGCTGCCGCCGGCACTGATGATAACGTTGGTACTGCCGACACTGATGATGCTGGTGTCACCGCTGCCACCGCCGGTGCCGCCGCCACCGCTGATACCGCCGCAAGCCAACCGATACCGCACGAATCCGCCGCCGCGTTGGTCGACGCGAACCCGCATGCTCAAGACCCCGAAGCCGCCCGCTGCGTCACAGCCGCGGTGCATGTGCTACTCGCCGACACCATCGCCAAAGAGACCCGGGACGATGCCCTCGAGGCAGTCAATCGTGGCCCGTGGACGCGAGCGGTCACCCGTCAAGGGGAGGTGCTTACCGCTGTGGGGGCGCAAGGCGGATCATCCCTGTCACAAAGCGATCTGTCGCTGGCCGCAAAGCGGGATAAGGCGCTTGCGGATATGCAGGGATTGCGCTCCCGGCTTGCCGACATCGACGCGTCGGTGGCTGAGCTGACTGAGAAACGCGACCAGGCCCGGCTCGACGTCGACCGTCAGGCGCAGTTGCGTACCGAGGCGCGAGTCAAGGCGCAACAGGCGCAACGAACGCTGAAGGCGGCGCAGGAACGGGCAGAGACCGCCGCACGGCAGCTCGCACGCGTCGAGGAGACGTTGCACAACGCGTCACAAGGGCGGAACGACCATCAGGACAAGCTTGAGGATGTGCGCAAGGCGTTGACGACCGCGCAGGAATCGCAGGATACGAACGCCGACCTTGACGACCTCGCCGCCCGCGAACATCAGCTTGAGCAGCAACTCGGGCAGACGCGCGAACAGGAGGTGTCCGCGAAACTCGCATGGAAGGAAGCCGACCGGCAAGCCCAGTCCTTGCAACGGCAAATCGGGCTGTTGCGCGACAACGCCGAACAGGCGAGACAACGACAAGTGCGAATCCAAGAACAGAACGACACCCGTCGTCGGCGGGCGGGTGCGGCGGACCAGGTCTCGAATGATGCCGCCGCTTGTGCACGGCTCGCCCATACGAGCGTCGTCCGGGCAGCGCAGCGCCGCGATCGATTGCAAGCGGAACTGTCCACCCATGATGAGGAACTGAAAGCATTGCGGGCGGAGCGCGACCGGTTGGAACCCCAGGTGCAGCGTCTGCAGCGCGACGAACATGAGCTTGATGTGGAGCGTGAACGGCAGGCTGCCGCTTGGGGACAGCTCACCCAGAAGGTCGCGGACACGCTCGGTATGGATATGGACGAGCTGGTCGAGCAGTATTCCCCTGATCACCCGGTGCCGGTGTTGTCGCCGGAGCATGCCGCTGCTCCGGGGGAACACCAGTCGGAAGCGCAGAACGAGGATCAGGCAGCCCCGGCGACCGTCCCGTACGTGCGGCAGGAGCAGGTCAAACGTCTGGAACGCGCCCAGCGCGACCTCAAGGCCTTGGGCAAGGTCAACCCGCTCGCCGCCGAGGAATATGAGGCGCTTAACGCGCGCAACCAGTATCTGCACGACCAGCGTGACGATGTCGCCAAAAGCCGTCAGGACCTGCTCAAACTCGTGCAGGACTTGGACCAGACCATGGTCAGTGTGTTCTCCAGCGCGTTCGAAGACACGGCCGCCGCATTCCAGCATGTGTTCGCCACCCTGTTCCCGGGTGGTACCGGCCGGCTCAGGCTCGAAGACCCGGATGACATGCTGAACACTGGGGTGATTGTCGAGGCAAGCCCCGCCGGCAAGCGCGTCAAGCAGCTGAGCCTGTTGTCGGGCGGCGAACGTTCGCTGACCGCGCTGGCCCTGCTGTTCGCGATATTCACGGCCCGCCCCAGCCCCTTCTACGTGATGGACGAGGTGGAAGCCGCGCTCGACGACGTGAACCTGACGAGGCTGCTGGACGCGCTGGACGACTTGCGCGAGCATGCCCAGCTCATCATCATCACGCACCAGCAGCGTACGATGGCCATCGCTGACGCGCTCTACGGCATCACCATGCGTGCCGACGGAGTGAGCGCGACCATCAGCCAGAAGCTCGAACGCGCCACCCCGTCAACGGATGCCCGTTAGAATCCGGTCGATGTGGGCTTGGGATAGTACCGGTTGAACTTACGGTATTCGTTGAGTTCGGATTCCAACACATACAGCCGGCGTTTGATACTGGCATCCTTGGGATTGCGCTGCGGATTGATGCGTCCCGCACGCTGCAGACGGCGTACCTGCGCCATGAGCCCGGGGTCGGTGATATACCGGCGCAGCAGCCGGTCGGGGATGATGGAATACAGGGTCTCCCCGTCGGCGGTGCGTTCGGGGAGATGTTCGCCGTCGATGATGTCCCGGACCATGACCTCCATAGGATTGATGCCCGCAGCATTCACATAGAAATTGTTGCGGCCGATGCGCGGGTTGATCTCAAGGAAGTAGAACCTGCCGCTTTCCGAATCGCGTTTCACGTCGAAATTGGCGAAACCGCGATATGGCATGGATTCTAGGAACCGCTGGGCATGGTCGAGAATCTGAGGGACCGGTTCGGTGATCATCGCGCACGGGTTGCCCAGCGTCGCCGGGTGATGCTCCTCGAGCAGCACGTGGGCTGAACAGCGCATGGTCACGTTCCCGTGGGAATCCACGTATGCGGTCACCGAATACATACCGGTGTCATCGCCGCGGACCAGTTCCTGGGCGACGAATGTGCCGCGGAACCCGGCCTGGGCGAGTGTATGCCACAGGGCGTCGAGCTCCTCGCGGCTGTCGATGCGGTACACCTTCTTGCGGCCTTCGAACAGCAGGTTCTCATACTGCGAGCTGTCCGCGGGCTTCGCCACGACCGGGAACGGCAAGTCGTCCGGTATCGGCTGCGGGGTCCAATCCGGGTCGCCAGCATGCGTGAAATCCTCATAGAACGAGCGGGGGACCGGCATGCCTTGGGCGGTGGCGAGCCGTTCGAATCCCTGCTTGTCCATCACCTGTTCGATCACCTCAAGCGGCGGGATCGGCAGCAGATAATACGCTTCAAGCTGTTCGCGGTGCCTGGCCATCACGCGGATACGCCAATCGGTATTCGCCATCAGCACAAGCGGTATGTCCGGATGCCGCGTGTGCCATTGCACGCCCAGGTCAAGCAGATCGGCGACGAGCGCCTCCTCGTCCGAGGCGTTCGCGCAATACCGCCGGGTCAGAATCGCCGAATCGCGGATCGCGTTCGGATTATACGCGGTGACCATGATGGGCTTGACCCCATACGCGTCGTTGAATTCACGGGCGATGGCATAGGCGCCCAGATCTCCGCCGATGATGACGGGCTGGAAAGACGGCATGGATATCCTCTCTATTGACGTGCGCGACACGCATATTATACGCGTTGCACGATATCGGACGGCTGCCCGGCATATCGGTACGGCCAGCCCACGCGATACTGTGAGGGTATTATTGTTCGGCCACGCAAGATGAATCGAGGATGGGATGGGCACTGGCAGCGAACGGTACCGGGCGGATACGCGTACGCTTCGTGAGACACTCGCGCGACGCTCGCATACCGAGGCGGCCGATTGGTTCCCCGTGTTCAAGGCACGGTACGGGTTGGCCGAAGTCATGCGCCTGCTCGCAGGCAGGGCGGCGGACAGCGGCAAGGATACCGTTGTCACGCAGCTGTTCACCTGCTGCACGGCGGTCGTGCCGATCATCGACGCCGGTATGCGCGCCGGCTACGCGGATATCGACGCCGATACGCTGTCGATCGATGTGCAGTCGTTGGAACGTCACTTGGAGGATGGCCGTACCGCCGCCGTCATGCTGCAGCACACGTTCGGCATGATCACGCCGCAAACCGACCGGCAAACCGCCCACCAGGCCCGGCAGGCCGGCGCCCTGCTGATCGAGGACAGCGCCCACTGCGTGACCCGCATGGCATGCGATGACGACGGCTCGCCGCTCGCCGACATCTCGCTGCACTCCTTCGGCGTGGAGAAGATGCTCCCCACCCGGTTCGGCGGGGCGGTGTGGGTCAACCCCGCACTCGCCGGGCGGAACGGCGACCTCGACCATGCGCTGCGTGAATCGTTGTCGTCATTGCCGGCACTGCCGGGCAACCTTGACCGCGTGGCCCGCATGTACATCAACCAGAACCGGGTCTTTTCCAGACTGGGATCATTCGGGAACGCGCTGCGCGCATCATGCACCCGGCATGGCTGGTATGAGCCGCCGATCGCGGACAGTGAGCGTTCCGGTTCCCTCGCGTACCCCGCGTATGCGCCTGCGGCGTGGATGAACGAGCGCGCGGCCCATGCCATTGAGGGACTGGACTCCAATGAGTCGGCACGGTTGGCGATCATCGACCTATACCGGCAGCGTCTGTCAGGGCTTGACGGCATCCGTATCCCGCGTGCCGCCATCACCTCGCCGGCCCAGCCGCTGCTGAGATTCCCGTTGCTCGCCCGTGACACCGCCGAATCCGAGCGCCTGATTGCCGCGGTGCGTGCCGCAGGCGGCTACGCCGAGCGTTGGTATCGGCCGGAACTCTTCCCCGGCGTCACCGACGAGAAGGCATACGGTCTGCTTGACCTGGACCGTTCCACGCTGAAGGTCCATGATGCCGTGGTCCGTCGCTGCCTGTGCCTGCCCACTGAACTCGGCATTGACACGGCGCAGCGGGTGTGCGACGCGATTATCGCGACCCTCGACGCACAACAGTGAATCCGCGGGGTGGGCGCCAGCCCGGGTGCTCACCCCGCGGGACGGTGCATCAGCCCCGAATCCGCTTGGCCAGACGCAACGCCCCGTAGAACGCCTTACGCAGCGGCACATCACGTCCCGGCGCCACCGGCGTGATCTCTTCGGTGAACTTGGTCTTGAACTCGTTGAGCCCCTTGAGCGTGGGGGAGAAGTCGCTGCCGATGCCCATAAGATCGTATGCGGCGATACCTTGCGAGCCCAGGATGCAGCATTCGCTGTACAGCAGCTTGTCGGTGACATGCAGGCGCATGACGTCGGAGCGCATTGCCGCGTAATAGCGCACGGCACGGCCATCGTTGACCGTAACGATCGACCACGCCACCACCTTGCCGTCGATACGGGCGGCGAACACGCGGCAGTGGTCCGCGCCGAGCGCGGTGAGCATATCCGAGTAATCCGTGATGGGCGCGGGTTTGAACCCGTCACGCTCGCCGGTCTCGACCATGATGTCGTAATATTCCTCGAAGGATTCCAACGCCTGTTTGGTCTCGTCCGCGCATTCGGCCGGGCATTCGCGCAACGCCTTGCGCACGTCGCGGCGCCCACGGCGCTTCATACGCTTGAGAATCTCCTCGTCACCGCCCGCCAGGTCGATGACGACGGTCTGGTCGTATGGCACCGTGGACAGCACCGGGTAGGTGCCCGGCGTATACCACAGATCGATGCGCAGGAACACGACCTTGTGGTCATGGGCGTGCACGTAGGCGGCGATCGCCTTGACCGCGGCGCGCTCGTCATCCTCGGACGGTTTGGCCGCCCAGACAGGGCCGTGCATGGAACGCAGGTAGTGGTAGCCATGGGTGAGCATATCAATCAGGCTCAGCACGGCGACCAGCGTGCCGTCCTTGCGGACGGCAAGGCATCCCCACGGGGTGCGGCCGTCGATATCCTTCTGGTATTCGGCCCAGACCTGGGTCTGCTCGATCGGCAAGGTCACGCCGAGCTCCTGCGCGGCGCGTTCCATGGCGGGATGGTCTATCGCTTCAATGGTGAACATATTCTCCTCGGTTCGTGTCATCGCCGTAGTATACGGCATGCTGCTGTTCGGCGGGGCTTCGATCATCCCAGCACGCGGGCGAGCACCGCGTCATCGCCTTCATACGGGGTATGCCGGTTCAGTCGTTTGATCCAGCGTTCATTGCCCTTGCCGATGGCGAGGATGACGTCGAGACGCTCCGCATGGCTTTTGGCGGCTGCTGCGGCGTTTTCAATGGCCTGTGCGCGGTCGAGGATGATGCCGGACAAGACCTGCGGGTCGGTGACGTACCCCGCCATCTGCTTGCAGATATCCTCCGTGGACTCCGTGTTGGTGTCCTCCTCGGTGAAGATGAACCGGTTGATGCGGTGCTGGGCCGCTTCGACGATCTCCTCGCGGCGGTCGTACGCCTTGTCGCCCGCGGAACCGGTGATCAGGGTGATATACGGATGACGTTTGCCGAACCGTTCCTCGACATAATCGAGGAGCGCCGTCACGGAAACCCCGTTATGCGCATAGTCGACGATGGCGACGGTATGCGTCGACGGGTCTTCGAAGCGTTCCATCCTGCCGGCGATGGTCACCTGCTCCATGGCATGCAGGGCGGCAGACGATGTGTCAAGCCCCAGCGTGTGGACGATCGCCAGCGCGGCGGCGGCGTTCGCATAGTTGAAATCGCCGTCGATCGCCAGCGAGAACAGGCCCAGATCGGTGCCGTCCGCCTCGATTCGGTATTGCATGTGGGCAGGGTCCGCCGGGCTTGCCACGACATCAGCGGGCGTGGTGTGCTTGTCCTCGTCGTGGAGCGCGAACGTGACCACCTTCCGCTTCTCGCGTTCCGCATGCTGCCTGATCAGGTCGGCATGGTCCGCGTCCGCGCCGAGCACGAGGGTACGGCAGTTGTCAACAATCTGCCGCTTGCACCACAGGTAATCCTCGAAACTCGGGTGCTCGATGGGGCTGATATGGTCGGGGGAGATGTTCAGGAACACGCCCACATCGAAGGTCAGCCCGTAGACGCGGTCGACCTTGTACGCCTGCGAGGAGACCTCCATGACCAGATAGCGCATGCCGTGCCCCACGGCCTCGCCCATCATGCGGAAGGCGTCCAGCGATTCCGGCGTGGTCAGATCGGATTCCACGTACGTGTGGCCGTCCACGCAGTTGTCGACCGACGAGAACAGTGCCGCCTTGCCGCCGCTGATGGCGTTCAACACGGCTTGGGTGAAATACGCGGTCGTGGTCTTGCCCTTGGTGCCGGTGATGCCGACCACGGTCAGCTGCTCCTGCGGACGGCCGTAAAATTCCGCGGACAGCAGGCTCATCGCCTTTCGCACATCCGAGACGATCAGACCCGGAGCCGCGGTGCGGTCGTGGAACTCGGTCTCGGACACGTATGCCGCCAGCCCGCGCGCATCGATGCCGTCAAGATACTCCGGACGGAACGCGCCCTTGCAGAACAGCAGCGTGCCGTCATCCACCTTGCGCGTGTCATAGGTGACCGCGGAGAACGGGGTGTCAGAACCCTCGAATTCGTTGGCATCCAAGGTCCAGCGGTCGCCGCGGATGATCTCGTGCAGCAGATGATGCTGTTGCAGCAGTTGTGCGGCCGAAGCCAGAGTCAAAGCCATGAGCGAGCCTTTCTTGTCGTTCCCCGTCTGCCGCCCTCATTGTAGACGGTACGCTGTGTCGGTTCCGTGCAGGCGCGTGCCGGGTGTTCCGCGATGCTTGTCTGCGGCGATCACAGCCACTGGTCGTGCAGCGGTGCGCGCCCGCGGCTTTCCAGCCACTGGTTGAATGATGTCTGCCACGTGTCATGCGCCTGGCGTTGCCAATCCATGAGCTCGCCCATGGTCAGATGCCCCACTTGCGGATACAGCGTACTCATCGGTTTGATGAGGTCCACCGCGGCGACCGTATCGGCGGTGGCGTTGTGGAAATCGCCGGTGGGGACGACGCCGTAATATTCCGTGGTCAGCGTCAGCGTGCGCTTGCCGCGGCGCTTGGACACCGCCCGGTCGATGACCAGCGGGTCGACGACCAGCAGGCCGGATGACGCCGACGCCTGATCCGTCCGTTCGCCGACTTGGGGCAGTTTCCAACGATCCAGGTCGCCTTCGAGCATATGGACATCAAAAGGGGCGTTATAGGCCAGCAGCGGGATGTTCTTGTCCTGCGCCGCCGCGATTGCCCGCGCAATCTGGTCGATCGCATCGGTCGGCTCCATGCCATGCTCCGCGAGATATGCGTCGGTGAACCCGTTGACCGCGCTCGCTTTCGGGTTCATCTTCCTATGCGGGTTGATCACCCACTCGGCTTCCGCGTCGCCCGCATGGCCCTGCTGCGGGTCGCGCAGCACCAGGGTCGCGGACACGATCGCGTCACGCCCCGCATAGACCCCGGTGGTCTCGGTGTCGAAACCGAGCAGCCACGACGAGCCGAGCTGCGTGTCATCGCTTTGCTGTGGCGCTTCCGCCAACGCCGCAATCAGTGCATCATAAGTCATGGTCATAGGGAGTATTGTGCGCTGTGAAACAGACAATCACCGTCGGGAATGTTCTGCGGCTCGCCGTCGCCGCAATTGCGAAACACCGTGTGCGGCGCGTCATAGAATAGTGGGGTGAGCAACGAGCTGAACGAATCAACGGAAGAGAAGCGCAAGCGCTTCGAAAAGCTCGCCATGCCCGCGGTGAACACGCTGTACCGGCAGGCAATGAAACTGACCAATAATCCCGACGATGCGCAGGATCTGGTCCAGGACACCTTCGAACGGGGGTTCAAGGCGTTCGACAGCTTCAAACCGGGCAGCAATTTCGAAGCGTGGATGACCACGATCGAGCGCAACTCGTATTTCAACCAGTATGCCAAGGCGAAGCGGCGCCCGCAGCGCGCGAACGATTCCACCGGGGAATACGACGACTGGGACATCTATTCGGCGTCCGAACACACGTCCCAAGGCCTGGAATCCGCGGAACAGCAGTATCTCAACGCGTATGCCCCCGAGGAGATCATGGCGGCGCTCGACAAGCTGAGCCCCGAACGCCGGCAGGTGTTCATCGACGCCGCGATCGACGGCAAGTCCTACCAGCAGGTGGCGGACGAGCAGGGCGTCAAGATCGGCACGGTCATGAGCCGGCTCAACCGCGCGCGCACCCAGCTCAAGCAGGAGCTCGCCGCCTACGCGAAGGAACGAGGGTACGGCGATCGAGCCACTCGCGCAGGCGGTGGGGATGCACGCGGCGCCAGGAAGGACATGTCCTCTTCGCCTGTTGCGAATTCACCGCGTCATCGGCATACCGAAGCTGCGGTGTCGGGCCATAATGAGAAACGACATGTGTGAGAGAAGCAGTCGCCGGTGTCGCGTGGAAGGAGTCGGCATGGACCAGTACGAGCATCATAGCCATATCTCCATCACCCGGCATACCCGTGAAGGCGTGACCCGCACCGACGTGCATATCACGCGCGTGGAATCCGCCAACGGGCAGGATGTCTCGCCGGACGATGCCCGCGCGGTTTCGCATGATGATCATGACTGCTTCAATCCGGAGTCCTGTTGCGACGCCCAGGAGCGTGCGCTCATCGCGATGATGCGCGCCTACCTACGCCCGCAGGCGGCTCCTGAATGCCTGTTCGAGCGTCTGCATCGCACGCTCGATGCCTGCTGTCGTGAGGAAGAGCGTGGCCGCGGCGGAATCGACAGCAATGCGCGCGACGTGGATGTCCCACGTGCGGCAAGTGGCACGATGGTGGTTCGCCGGGTACACGTACCAGGCACTGAGATCGTGACAATCACCGACCTGTCCGTCCCGGAAGGCTGGACATTCCCCACATATCCTGACGCGCACTGAACAGCCGTCGCCGACTGTTCGCCTTGTCGGTTCGTTTCTTCTGCCAACACTGGGAGCCGTGTTGGCGTCGGCATCGGGTTGTGGTCCTGTTTCTGCCGACGCTGACGGTGTGCTGAGCGTCGGCAGAAGGTCATTTACTCTACACATTGTCGGGTGCTTGGGGATGTTGAACGCATGTTGGCCGATAACCCGGTAATCCCGTATGTGCAACGTCGTCCGGCAAAGAAAAACCCTGTGGGTGATGATTCACGTCATCACCCACAGGGTTCATGCAGCTGGTGCTGCGATGCGATGTCGCGGATGCCGCTACCGTGCAATCGGCGTGTCGCGACATCCGTCAGCGCAACTCAGGCATTTGGCCTTTTGCCGTGATTGGCGGCTTTTTTGCGACGTGCCTTGCGCTTGCGTCCACGCATACCCATAATGGACTCCTTTGCTAAAGATTGGTAAGCCTACGGGATTATCGCACATCGGCGGGACGTTTACAAATCGACGGTTCCACGTCGGCGTCGTCCAGCCGAGGTTCAGCGTTGCTCGGCCGAGATGCGGATGTTGGTGACGCTCGTGTCTCCCGGCTTGATGACGATGAGGTCTTTTCCGCTGCGGAATGCGTTCGCATACGCGGTCTGCGGCTCCACGGCGACGCCTTGCGGCCGGATGGCCTCGGGGAAGCCGGTTCCCGTGCACACTTGGAACGACGTGATGGTCGGGCCGCCGCTGACGGTGATGGTCATGCCGTCCGGGCGGGTGAACACGGCGGATGCATTGCCGTCATCATCATGATGCAAGTCGGTCCAGGCGTCGTCGAAGGGCCGCCCTTCCAAGGTCGGGTTGTCGCGCAAATCGTAGATGGTGCCGTCCACGGATTCCGTGCCGCGCGGCAACAGCCGGTCATCGGCGATGACGTGCGTGTCTGCCTGCACGCGCAGACGGCACTCGGCATTGTCCTGCTCGATTGCATCTCCGGTGCTGTGCCGCCCGTTGGCCAGCCAAGGGTGCATTGCCGCAGCCCACGGCGCATCGGTCGAGCCGTTGTTCAAGGCGCTGAGCGTCAGGGACAGGCCGTGTTCGTCAAGCCGGTAATCTGCGGTGACGACCACGTCGAACGGGTAGCCTTCCAATGCAGGCGCACGCCATTGCAGGCTGACGCTGTTGTCCGTGCGCGCAAGCCGTGTCCAATACGCGCGGTAGCCGTACCCGTGGATTGCGTTATGGCGTTCATGCTCGTCGATTGGCAGCACATACTGTGTGCCTTCGAACTCGTATTCGCCGTCTTCGATGCGATTGGGGAAGGGGATAAGCAACTGGCCGCGGCAACAGTTGGGGATGTCGTCCTCGCCGAACGGGACGATGATATCCTTACCGTCGAGCGTGAGGCTGCGCAATGCGGCACCCTGCTCGGTGACGGTCGCCGCATATCTGCCGAATACGAGATGATACTGCTGTCCAGTCCGTGGTGGGAACATGCCCTACTCCTCTTCGATATCCTGTGCACCGGTACGGTCTTGCGTTCGCATCGGCGCGATGCGTTGGCTCCATGCTATCGCGATGGGCGCATAGGGGAGTCTGCGATTCATGTCGTGCCACAGGCGGTAAGTCGTATGCGGCGTGTTGTGCACGAACTGCGTGAGGCTCACTGAAACCGTGTCGTCGATGACAGCCGGCACTTACGATGAATGGTGCCCCGAACGGGGCGTGCAAATGCGTTGAGACACAGATGGGAGCGGTATGGGCGGCGACGGCAAGCATATTATTCTGGCTGATCCGAGGGGATTCTGCGCCGGTGTGGACCGTGCGATCGCCACCGTGCAGACCATCGTGAAGACCGCACATGCACACAACGGGCTTCCGCCGGTCTATGTGCGCCGGCAGATCGTGCACAATCGTCATGTGGTCGAGGATCTCGCTTCCCAGGGAGCGGTGTTTGTCGAGGAGCTTTCGGAAATTCCCGATGAGGCGGTCGCCGCGGGCGTGCCGGTGGTGTTCTCGGCGCATGGCGTGTCGCCGCAGGTGCAGGAAGAGGCCAAACGACGCGGCATGTTCATCGTCGACGCGACCTGTCCGCTGGTGAGCAAGGTTCACCGTGAAGTGCTGCGATTCGTCCGTGAGGGCTACGAAATCGTCTATATCGGCCATCGTGGGCATGATGAGGCGGTCGGCGTCGTAGGGGAATCGCCGGAGCATGTCCATCTGATCGAGCATGAGGACGATGTTGCAGACCTTGATTTCCAGCCGGGGCAGAAACTGGTACTGCTCACCCAGACCACGCTCAGCGTGGATGAGACCGCCGGTGTGGTGGCGGCGCTCAAGAAGCGGTTCGATTGGATCGAGGAGCCGCCAAGCTCCGATATCTGCTATGCGACGCAGAACCGGCAGACCGCGGTGAAAACGGTTGCCGAACGGGCGCAATGCGTGGTGATCGTCGGGTCGGCGAACTCGTCGAATTCGGTGCGGCTCATGGAGGTCGCGCAGGAGGCGCTGGGGGAGCTGGGGCGTGCCCATCGCGTGGATGACGCCTCGGAAATGGATCCCGCATGGTTCGACGGCGTCGACACGGTCGGCGTCTCTTCAGGCGCCTCAGTGCCTGACACGCTGGTCGACGGCGTGGTCGAGGCGCTGAGGCCGCTGGGATTCACCGATGTCTCGTATGTCGAAACAGTCAAGGAGAACATGCATTTCGTGCTTCCCGCCGCATTGCGCAAGCGTTAGGGGAGCACAAACGCGAGGGAAGAGCAGACATAGGCAAGGCATAGCCGTGCGCTAGGCTGCGGTGGTATGTGCCGCCGCTGGTCACCACGTGCCGATCGGTGCGGTCGTCGCGTTGAGCACGGCGACCAGATCGTGCGGATTGACGCCGACGCTCAGGCCGCGTTTGCCGCCGGACACGAGGATTTCATCGAATTGCAGGGCGCTGTCGTCCAGCACGGTCTTATGCCGTGTGCGTTGGCCGAGCGGGGAGATGCCGCCGACCACATAGCCGCTTTCACGCATCGCGACTTTCGGGTCGGCCATCGTCGCTTTCTTCGCGCCGACCGCCGCGGCCAGCGCCTTCAGATCCATATGGCCGCTGACCGGGACGACGCCGATCACCCGCTCCTTGCCGGTGTCCGCCATGAGCGTCTTGAACACCTGCTTGGGGTTGAGGCCGAGTTTTTCGGCGGCTTCCACGCCGTACCCCTCATCCATGTGGTCGTTCGAATGATCGTATTCGTACAGTTTGAACTCCACGCCGGCGCGTTCCAATTGCAGGGTCGCCGGGGTCGAGCCCATGCCCTTGTCGTTGTGCTTCTTCTTGCCCATGCCCCACATGCTTGCACTACCGGTTGACGGATGCCGCATGGAATGCACATGGAAGAAAGCCCCTCGGAATCGCTTCCGAGGGGCTTTCAGCGCTGGAACGCTAGGCTGGGCTCACTTGTTGAGCTCGGCGAAGTACAGCAGGGTACGGATCATGTTGGAGGTGAAGCCGTACTCGTTGTCGTACCAGGAGACGGTGCGGGCCAGCGTCAGGCCGTCAACGGTGTTGACGTCGGTCTGCGTCGGATCGAACACGCCACCGTGGGTGTCGCCGATGATGTCGGAGGACACGATGCCGTCGGCGTTGTAGCCGTAGTAATCGGTGTCGGAGAAGGCTTCCTTGAAGGCTTCGTTAATCTCGTCAACGGTCGCGGCCTTCTCGAGAACGGTGGTCAGCTCGGTGACGGAGCCGTCCGGGACCTGGATGCGCTGGGCATGGCCCTGGAGCTTGCCGTTGACCTCCGGGACGACCTTGCCGATGGCCTTCGCGGCGCCGGTGGAATGCGGGATCGTGTTGATCGCGGCAGCACGGTTGTTGCGGGCCTTCGGGAAGCGCGGGCCGTCGAGCAGCATCTGGGTGCCGGTGTAGGCGTGGATGGTGGTCATGAAGCCGGCCTTGATGCCGAACTTGTCGTTCAGCAGCTTGACCATGGCGGCCATGGAGTTGGTGGTGCAGGAACCGGCGGACACGATGGTGTCGGTGGGCTTGAGGATCTCATGGTTCACGCCGAACACGACGGTCGGGGTGGTCTCGTCCTTGGCCGGGGCGGAGATCAGGACCTTCTTGGCGCCGGCGTTGATGTGCGCCTGGGACTTCTCGGCGGAGGTGTAGAAGCCGGTGCACTCGAGCACGTATTCGACACCGTCGTTCTTGACCCACGGGATGTTGTTGGCGTCCTTCTCGGCGTACACGGTGTATTCCTTGCCGTCCACGATGATGGAGTGGTCGGTGGAGGTGACCTCGACCGGGGTGCCATCGTCATGACGGAAGGTGCCGTGGGTGCTGTCGTACTTCAGCAGGTAAGCCAGCATGGACGGGGTCGTCAGATCGTTGATGGCTGCGACCTCGATGTCACCGGCCTGACCACCACGAGCCTGCAGCTCGAAGATGCGGCGGAACGCAAGACGACCGATACGGCCGAAGCCGTTGATACCAATCTTTACTGTCATGTATATCTCCCTTAGGGATCAGGCTTTGGCTTGCGCGGGCATAAGCGGGCGTGCGCCTCGGCCATTGTTTACCAACGCTGTCCACTGTAATGCTCACGGTGTACGAACGCTAGGGGAACGGCCATGCCGAAGGTGCGACAATCGTGTGATTGCGTTGTGCGTCACCTGTGATGATGCTGGGGCCGTTCCCGAGTGCAAACGTTTGTCGTTCGGGAACGCCCGTATGCCGTGGCTGAAGGCGGGGTCGGACGGATGACCGCGTGCCGTCATGCGATCGTGGTCATTGCCGTGGCGTCGCAAGCGCATGGGACACGGCGGTGCTCAATGCCCCCAGGTCGCCGCTGAAGGGGTGTCGGCGCGTGACATGAGGCAGCCCGGCCTCGGCGGGGAAGGTGACGACGAGCGTACCGGCCCCGACGCTGATCTGCGCCGGCGTGGCGGTGAGGAACTCGTTGCTGACGCCCTGGACGGTGTCGTTGAGCATGGTCGCATGGTCGAGCCGATACTTGAGTCCCCGCTCGGTAACGTCAATCGACCGGTCGCTGTGCGAGAACACCGACACCATGCGCCCGGCGCCGCGCGTGGCCGCTTCGGCGGGAAAGGCGAGCGAGCCGTCGGATATCGCGGTGACGACGGTGCCGTCGCCGAACAGGTAGCCGATGCCCCCGTGCGCCGCCAGACGTGCGAGAATCTGGATGTTGGCGATGGAATGGTCGACACGCCCGCCGAGCGCACCATATATATGGAAAGTCCGCGCACCCTTGGCCCATCCGACTTTCAGGGCCGAGAGCAGGTCGGGATCGTCTTTTTCCTCAGGTAGGCGGATGGTGCCGGACTGTTCGGGCACCGGGCCACTGATGGAGTCGAAGTCGCCGATGACCGCGTCGGCGTGGATGCCCAGGGCGCGCGCGTGGTCAAGCCCGCCGTCCGCCGCGACGACGAACGCCCCTTGCGGGATCGAGGGGCGTTCGTCGAAATACGTGCCCGCCGCGAATACGACGCATGTGGTCGCCGCCGTATCTGCGTTGATGCTTTCCGGATGCTGTCGCTCGGTTTCCATAGCGGTCCCTCCTGGTCTATGGGCACCAGTATAAGGGTGTGCCGGGCGGTCCGGCGGGCGTGCAAGCCGCATCGGGGCGGATAAACGACACGCGGCACAATCGGGGCAGGCCATGTGCTAAGCTATTGCACCGGCTTGAGAAATCAAGAAAGCGGGTGATACCCCACCTGGAAACCTGTCGTGGTTTCGGGTTCAAGGCAAGACCGTTGCCGCGCGTTCTAGCGGCGGCGAATGGGTGATTCGGCCGATTGGCCGCGTCGCATACGGGTCTTCCATGAACTCACCGCGAACAATCCTGGGGACATCCGCTGAAGGAAATATGAGGATTGGAGTCATCATTAGCGACGAACCACGCATTAACGACGAGATTCGCGTCTCCCAGGTGCGTCTGATCGGCCCGAACGGCGAGCAGGTCGGTGTTATCGCGACGACGGTCGCGTTGAACCTGGCGAAGGAAGCGAACCTTGATCTCGTCGAGGTGGCACCGAACGCGAAGCCTCCGGTGGCCAAGCTCATCGATTACGGCAAGTACAAGTACAACGAGAAGATCAAGGCTCGTGAAGCCCGCCGCAACCAGAGCACCGCCGAAATCAAGGAGATCCGTTTCCGTCTCAAGATCGACGCCCACGACTTCGAGGTGAAGAAGGGCCATGTCATCCGCTTCCTTGAAGGCGGCGACAAGGTCAAGGTCACCATCATGCTGCGCGGTCGCGAGCAGTCCCGTCCGATCGGAGGCGTGGAGCTCCTCGAGAGGCTCGCCGACGAAGTGCAGGACTACGGCACGGTGGAATCCGCGCCGAAGCAGGAGGGCCGCAACATCATCATGACGCTTGCGCCCAAGGGCAAGAAGGTGCATACGCAGTCCGAACAGCGCCGTCGTGGCGCCGAGTCGCGCGCGGAGCGCCAGGCGCGTCAGGCGGCGCGTCTCGCAGCCAAGCAGGAGTCGAAGGCCAAGGCGGCGCAGGCCGCCAAAGAGGCTGTCGCCTCCGTCGAACAGAAGGAAGACAAGCCTTCCAAGTAGGCCAAACGAATGTGTCGGATGGGCTGAGCCCATTCGCCCACGCTATCCAACACGATGTGATAGATGATCACAAGGAGGGCAGCAATGCCGAAGATGAAAACCAATTCCGCCGCTTCCAAGCGCGTCCGCGTCACCGGCTCGGGCAAGCTCATGCACGCCGGCACCGGTATGCGCCACAACCTCGAGCACAAGTCGGCCAAGAAGCGCCGTCACCTGTCCGCCGACGAGGTGCTGGCCACGTCGCAGGCGAAGAAGATGCGCGGTCTGCTCGGTCGCTGAACCGGAGCCCGTAGAGTTTATAGACGAATAGAAAGCTGAGGAAATAACTATGGCACGTGTCAAGCGCGCAGTCAACGCCCACAAGAAGCGTCGCGTCGTTCTCGAGAGGGCTTCCGGCTATCGCGGCCAGCGCTCCCGCCTGTACCGCAAGGCCAAGGAGCAGCTGCTGCACTCCTTCACCTACAACTACCGTGACCGTAAGGCACGCAAGGGTGACTTCCGCAAGCTGTGGATCCAGCGTATCAACGCCGCTGTCCGCGCCGAGGGCATCACCTACAACCGCTTCATCCAGGGTCTGCGTCTCGCCGGCATCGAACTCGACCGTCGTGCCCTCGCCGAGCTCGCCGTTTCCGATCCGGAAGCCTTCAAGACCATCGTCGACGCCGCCAAGGCTGCGCTGCCGGCTGATGTGAACGCGCCGGTCGCCGCCTGAGTGCATCCGCGAGTATAACGGCCGTGCGACATCATGTGGCAGCCTGAATGCCGCTGACCGTTCTCGACGTGCTGCGATGCCCCGACTTCCGTAAGGAGCCGGGGCATCGCCGTATTTCAGCTCGTTGACCGGCATGGTTGTCCGGCAGCGAGCATCCGACAGCAGAAGGCAACAACAACGTGTACCCCCATACCTTTTGCCGACGCCGAGGGGTGTGTGAGCGGCGGCAGACGCGGCGGTGGCTGGGCATCGCGTCTGTGGTGAGGACCTACGCTTCGTCCATGAAACAGGCAATCGCGGTCGTGTTGCCGTGCCTGTACGATATGCAACAGCACAGCAGATGCAATCCGTACAGGAGATGATTGAAGGATGGCCGACAGACCGGACCTACTGACGACACCGCCGTCCGCGCTGCGAGAACAGTTGTCGGCGTTTATGGGGCATATCGCGGTGGAACGCGGGCTTGCCGATGCGACCGTCGAAGCCTACCGGTCTGATCTTGAGCGCTATATCACCTGGCTGGAGGATCACGGCATCCACTCGCTGGACAGGATTCGGCCACAGGACGTGCAGACCTATGCCGAATCGCTTGCCGGTCAAGGCCAGAGTGTGGCGAGCCGTAGGCGTCATCTCGCCAGTATCCATGAATTCCACCGGTTCGCCTTGTCTCGTGGTGCGGTCGCTGACGATGCTTCCGTGAAAGTCCGCGCCCCGAAAGGCGGGTCCCACCTGCCGGACGTGCTGACGATCGACGAGGTCGGCACCTTGCTGGATGCCGCGGCGATGGGCGGCAGCGACGACCCGGTGGTGTTGCGCGACAAGGCGCTGCTCGAATTCCTCTACGCCACGGGCGCCCGCATCTCGGAAGCGGTGGGCGTGGATTTCGAGGACATCGATGTCGATGACCGGCTGGTCAGACTGACCGGCAAAGGGTCGAAACAACGTCTGGTGCCGATCGGCAGCTACGCATGCCAGGCCCTGGAACGGTACACGGCAGTCGGCCGCCCGGTGCTTGCAGACAAAGCCAGGCAGCCTGAACTGCGTGCGGTGTTCCTCAACCGTCGCGGCCGGCGCCTGTCGAGGCAGAGCGCATGGGATGCCGTACGCATCGCCGGGGAACGGGCGCATCTGGCCCGACCGCTGCACCCGCACACCCTGCGGCACTCCTTCGCCACCCACCTGATCCAGGGCGGCGCGGACGTGCGCACCGTGCAGGAACTGCTCGGCCACGCCTCGGTCACCACTACGCAGATCTATACGCATATCGCCCCGGAAACGCTGATCGAGACATATCTGACCGCACATCCGCGGGCGCGGTGACACGGCACTGGGTTGGCCGGGCGAACGTGTTTGTTGACGGTCTTGCCGTACAAGTGGATACGCCGCTTGGTACAGTGAACGGTATGCCTACGGATTTACTGGGACGAGAGTATGAGACGTTTCCTGCGCCACAACCACGCCATGAGCATGGGCCGGCGCGGATTATCGCGATGTGTAATCAGAAGGGCGGCGTCGGCAAGACCACCAGCTCCATCAATATCGCCGGAGCGCTCAGCCAATACGGCCGGCGTGTGTTGATCGTCGACTTCGACCCGCAAGGCGCCGCAACCGTCGGGCTCGGCATCAACGCCAACGCCGTGGAGAATACGATCTACACGGCGTTGTTCGACCCTTCCATCGACCCGCATGACATCATCCAGCATACGGATTTCGACAATCTCGATGTCATGCCCGCGAATATCGACCTGTCGGCGGCGGAAGTGCAGCTGGTCACCGAGGTCGGCCGCGAGCAGATCCTCGCCGGCGTGCTGCGCAAGGTGCGCGACGAGTATGATCTCATCATCATCGACTGCCAGCCGTCGCTCGGCCTGCTCACGGTCAATGCGCTGACCGCCGCGGACGGCGTCATGATCCCGGTCGCCGCCGAGTTCTTCGCGCTGCGCGGCGTGGCGTTGCTCATGCAGTCCATCGAGAAGGTGCAGTCACGCATCAACCCGAATCTGGAGGTCGACGGGGTCCTGGTCACCATGTACACCCGCACCCTGCATTCCGAGGAAGTGCTCCAACGCATCTACGAGGCGTTCGGGGACAAGGTGTTCCATACGGTGATCTCACGGTCCATCAAGCTGCCTGACGCGACGGTCGCCGCCGCGCCGATCACCATCTACGCGCCGAACCACAAGACCGCACAGGAGTACCGTGAGGTCGCCCGCGAGATGGTCGCCAGAGGAGTCGTCGCCTGAATACGACAGTGCACGGCAAGACAGGGCGGGCACTGCCGGAACCCGGGAAAACGGATGGGAACGCGGGTGGCGGGGCTGTCTCGCCCGGCGATCCGGGCGGCGGCTTTTGCGTGAATCTTGACAACTACGCCGGCCCCTTCGACGTGCTGCTCGGTATGATCGCCAACAGGCGGCTCGCCCTGACCGAGGTCTCCCTGTCGGCGATCACCGAGGAATTCCTCACCTACGTGCGCACGCTCGACATCGGGCGCAACATGGACGAGGCGAGTGCTTTCCTGGACGTGGCGTCCGTGCTCATCGAGGCGAAAAGCGCCGCCCTGCTGCCGAGCGACGACAACGGGGCCCGCGATGAGCGCAGCATGGAAGCGCTGCGTGAACGCGACCTCCTGTTCGCCAGGCTGGTACAATACCATGCGTTCAAACAGGCGGCCTGTGATTTCCGTGTCCGGATGCAGGGCAACGCATGCCATCCGCACCCCGGCATCACCGATCCGGCGTTCACCGCGATGCTGCCGCAACTGGTCCGGACGCTTTCGCCGCAAGAACTTGCGCGCCTTGCCGCCACGGCATTGACGAACGCGCCGTTGGAGCATGTGGCGACACACCAGCTGCATGTGCCGTTGGTCGATCTGCACGAGCAGTCGGCGCTGGTGCGGGACCGGTTGCGTGCACTGCCCGCCGGCGAAGGAATGGCGTTCGCCGTGCTGTGCAAGGATGCCCACAGTACGCTCGAAGTGGTAGCGCGCTTTTTCGCCGTCCTGGTGTTCTTCAAGCAGGGGGCGGTGCAATACCGGCAGTCCGGGCCTTTCGAACCGTTGTACGTACGATGGATGCCGGGGCGTGATACTGTCGAACTCGCCTCGCAGGAGGATATGGCATGAACGGGCAGGACCATGGCGATACCGCCGGCAACCGGGACATGGACGACCGGATGCCGCAGCAGCCGCAGCGCGCCGCAAAGCCGGGGCAGCGGACATCATGGCAGGCGGCGGATTTTCCCGGCGGCCTGCCGGCCTGTCTGGAAGCCGTGCTCATAGTGGCGGACGGGCCCCGGCAGGAGATCGACCTGGCGCGCGTGGTGCACTGCGACCCCGGGCGGATACATGACGCGCTGCGGTCCTTGCAGCGCGGCTACGACGGCGACCCGGAGCATGGTGTACCTCCCCGCGGTTTCGCCCTGCGCGAGAGCGCCCGCGGCTGGCAGTTCGTGAGCCGTGAGGAGTTCGATCCGGTCATCCGTTCGCTGGTCACGGACGGGCAGACCGCCAGACTGTCACAGGCGGCGCTGGAGGCGCTTGCCATCATCGCGTACAAGCAACCGGTGACGCGTGCCCAAGTGGCTTCCATCAGAGGTGTCAACTCCGATGGCGTCATCCGCTCACTCACCATACGCGGGCTGGTGCAGGAGCACGGCGCCGACGCCCAGACGCACGCCGCACTCCTGGAGACGACGGGGCTGTTCCTTGAATACATGGGGCTGGATTCGTTGGACGACCTGCCTTCGTTGGCGCCGTTCCTTCCCGCCGACGCCGGCCAGGCGATGCGCGAGGCGGCGGGGGAGCGGTTCGGCGCGCTGTAGCGGCCGCCCGCGCCCTTCCTGCATGGCGATCCGATCTGTCGTGGTCCGCCGGTAATCTTGTGACGGTTTATGTGTAAGCGGTAGGTGGGTGATTCCCGCATCCGAGATCGATACGTAGACAAATCATGCAATTAAGAGAGGTAATTGATGGCAGTTCGCGGTGATATCCGTAATGTGGCAATCGTAGCGCACGTCGATCACGGCAAGACCACCTTGGTCAACGCCATGCTCCAGCAGTCCCATGTCTTCAACGAACGCGAGGAAGTCCCGGACCGCGTCATGGATTCCAACGATCTGGAACGCGAGAAGGGCATCACCATCCTCGCCAAGAACACGGCGGTCAAGTACACCGGTCCGCTCGCCGCGAAGTACGGTGAGCCCGACGGCATCACCATCAACGTGATCGATACCCCCGGCCACGCCGATTTCGGCGGCGAGGTCGAGCGTGGTATTTCCATGGTCGACGGCGTGGTGCTGCTTGTCGACGCGTCCGAAGGTCCGCTGCCACAGACCCGTTTCGTGCTGCGCAAGGCGCTCGAGGCGAAGCTGCCGGTCATCCTGTGCATCAACAAGACCGACCGCCCGGACGCCCGCATTTCCGAAGTCGTCAGCGAATCCACCGATCTGCTGCTCGGCCTGGCGCAGGATGTCATGGAGGAGGGGGTCGACCTTGACCTTGACTCGCTGCTCGACCTGCCGGTGATCTACTGCGCCGCGAAGGTCGGCTACGCTTCCGCCGACCAGCCGGCCGACGGCGCCCTGCCGGACAATGACAACCTCGAGCCGCTGTTCGAGTCGATCATCGCCAACATCCCCGCCCCGCAGTATGAGGAAGGCGCCCCGCTGCAGGCGCATGTCGCGAACATCGACTCCTCCGACTTCCTCGGGCGTCTCGGCCTGGTGCGCGTATACAACGGTCTGCTCGAGAAGGGCAAGACCTACGGCCTGTCCCGCGTGGACGGCTCGATCGAAAACTTCCGTGTCTCCGAACTGCTGCGCACGCAAGGTCTGGACCGTATTCCGGTGGAATCCGCAGGCCCCGGCGACATCGTCGCGGTCGCCGGCGTGAGCGACATCATGATCGGCGAGACCATCGTCGACCCGAATGACCCGCGTCCGCTGCCGCTCATCCATGTCGACGACCCGGCGATCTCCATGACCTTCGGCGTCAACGATTCCCCGCTGGCCGGCCGCGAAGGCAAAGACCACAAGCTCACCGCCCGTATGATCAAGGATCGTCTCGACCGTGAGCTCATCGGCAACGTGTCCATCAAGGTGCTGCCGACCGACCGTCCTGACGCGTGGGAGGTCCAGGGCCGTGGCGAACTCGCGCTCGCCGTCCTCGCCGAGGAGATGCGTCGCGAAGGCTACGAGCTGACCGTCGGCCGCCCGCAGGTGGTCACCAAGATGATCGACGGCAAGATCAACGAGCCGATGGAGAACACCACCATCGACGTGCCCGAGGAGTACATGGGCACGGTCACCCAGCTGCTCGCCGACCGCAAGGGCCGTATGGATTCGATGACCAACCATGGTTCCGGCTGGGTGCGTCTCGAATTCACCGTGCCGTCCCGCGGCCTGATCGGCTTCCGTACCGCCTTGCTGTCCGCCACGCGCGGCACCGGCATCGCCAGCTCCATCTCGGCGGGCTACGCCCCGTGGGCCGGTGAGATCGTGACCCGCCAGAACGGCTCCATGGTCTCCGATCGCGCCGGTGTCGCCACTCCATACGCCATGCAGCGTCTGCAGGCCCGCGGCCAGTTCTTCGTCGAGCCGCAGTCCCCGGTCTACGAAGGCCAGGTCGTCGGCATCAACAACAAGCCTGACGAGCTCGACGTGAACATCACGCTGGCCAAGCATATGACCAATATGCGTTCCTCCACCGCCGACGTGCTCGAAACACTCACCCCGCCGATCAAGATGAGCCTCGAGGAGTCGCTTGATTTCGCGAACGAGGACGAATGCGTCGAGGTGACGCCGGAGGCGATCCGCGTGCGCAAGATCATCCTCAGCCGTGACGAATGGTACAAGTGGCGCGCCAAGCAGCGTCGCCAGAACAACGCGGCAGCCAAGTAAGGCATGACACCGTCTGTGCGCTCGTGACGCGCGAAGACGGTTGACGGTCCGACGCCGTCTGCGCCCGGCATGGTCTGGGTGCAGACGGCGTCACTCGTTTTCGCGATGATGTTTCGCGGTGTCGGTACAAGCGCGAGGGATTCGCCGGTGTGGAAGCAGCAGGGCGTTTTTCGCGGCGGGAAGGCATACTGGAGGGTATGACTTCTTCACCAGCTTCGGGGCGCGACCTGCCATGGTCGCATCGCCAGTCATATCCGGTACGGATGACTATTTCGCTGCTCGCCGGGGCGGCGATCGGCATGGTCGGCACGCTCGCGCATAGGTTGGGCGCTTCCGCGAATATCCCGTATGGTCTGGTCCTGGCATTGCTTATCGTCATGCTGTCTGCATGGTGTGCACGTTCCCGCGCGGGGGCATTGGGATTGGGAGTACATGTCGCCGCCTCCTCGATTGTCGCGTGGGGCCTCGCGGTGGCGCCTCGCGGTTCCGGCGCCCTGACGCCGGTGGGGTTCGGCGATCCTTCGGCGGTCCCGTTCTGGAGTGAGCACGTCGGCATGGTCTGGCTGTACGGCATGATCGTGGTGCAGATCATCATGCTGTGCCTGCCCCGGCGTATGTTCCAGATCACCGTAGACGACGACGCCGAGCCTGCCGCGGCGCCGGCGGATGGCCAGCCGGCGGACGACACGGCTGCCGGACGATCCGGGGAAGGTGCTGATACGCAATGAGCTATGCCACCGATCAGTCGAACCGGCCTGCCGCGCATGATGCGCGGGGATCCGCAGTGTCGCAATCCCGGACGAACCTGTATTATCTCGGTCCGCAAGGCTCGTTCACACACCAGGCGGCGGTATCCGCGAGCCATGCGTTGGCAGGTCTGTCGGCCGGCATCGTCCCGACAGCGGAAAGCACGGTCCCCGAGATCATGACACACGTACGTGACGGTGACGGATGGGGCGTCATCGCGTGGGAGAACAACGTGGAAGGCTACGTTGTACCCAACCTCGACATGATGATCGATGCCGACGATGTGGTCGGGTTCGCGCATGTCGGCGTCGATGTCGCCTTCGATGCGTTCGTGCCCAGCGGAAGCCTCGACCGTGGCGTCACCCCGGGTGAGGCGACCGCGCACCCGCACGGTCTGGCGCAATGCCAGCGGTTCATCGCCCGGCATCACCTCGCCCTGATGCCGGCCACGTCGAATGCGGCTGCATGCCGGGATGTCCGGGACGGCCAAGTGGCGCTCGGGCCCTCGATATGCGGCGAACTGTACCATCTGGACACGCTGGAGCGCGACGTGCAGGATTACCATGGCGCGCGTACGGAATTCCTTGTCCTCGCCCGCCGCGACGACGCCCCCGCCCTGATGGCGCATGCCAAGGCGGACGGGCATACCGAATTCGAGACGATTATCGCGTTCATTCCCCTGAGTACCGGGCCGGGCGTGCTCGCCAATCTTCTGGATGTATTGCGTGACGCCGGACTGAATATGACGAGCTTCATCTCCAGGCCGATCAAAGGGCACGCCGGTACCTACAGCTTTGTCGCCGCCGTGGATGCGGCACCATGGCAACCGCATTTCCGCAGCGTGTTGGCCGAGGTCGTCGAACACGGTGACTGGGTGAAGACCCTGGCGGTGTATCCGCGTCGGGAACGGCCGAACCCTCCGGTCAACGAATGGATGCTCCCGCAGGGCGGAGTGTGTTTCGACCCGCATGCCATTCCTGACGCGTGGGATACGGGAGCCGATGCGGCGAGGGAGCTGCTGTGGTGAGCGAAGAGGATGCCACGCGACGCATCGATTGCGGCACATCGGGTGTCACCGACAACGCGGACGCAAGATCGTGCACGGCAGATAACACGGTTACACAAGACATGACGGACTCAGCGGATACGGAACAAGGACGGGAGACAGGCACGATGACAGGAAAGACGGGCATGACGGTCGGCATTGTCGGATTGGGGCTGATCGGCGGCTCACTGGCGAGGCATCTTGCGTCGAACGGGTGCCGGGTCGTCGCGTGGAACCACCGCCCGCACCCTTATGAACAGGCCAGACGGGACGGCATCGCGTGCGTGGATACGCTCGAGGAGCTTGCCGGGCATCCCGGTGCCCGCCCCGATCTCATCGTGCTGTGCAATCCGCTCAAAGCCATGCCGGATATGTTGTCCCGGCTCGCCCCGCTGATTGACCGTACCACGACCACGCTGACGGATGTCGGCAGCGTGAAGGCCTTGGTGCGACAGCAGGTTGTCGCCGCCGGATTGGGGGACTGCTATGTGGGCGCCCATCCGATGACCGGCACCGAGCGTTCCGGCTTCGAGGCGTCCGATCCCAGACTGTTCGACCATGCCCTGTGGGCGATCACCGTGGATGCGTCCACGGATTACCGGCGGTTCCTCACTGTGGCACGCATGATTACCGAGGGGTGTTCCAACCGGTGCATCGTCATCGATGACGGGACGCACGACCGTGCCGCGGCGCTGATCTCCCACATGCCCCATGTGGTGGCCACCGCGTTGATCAACGAGCTGACCGATAACCCCGACCGCAATATCGCCGCCGCGCTCGCCGCCGGATCATGGCGCGACATGACGCGTGTGGCGTTGACCGACCCGCAGCGCACGCGGGCCATGGTCGACGAGGACGCCGAGAATGTCGAGGCACTGTTGCGGCATATGGCCCACCGTCTGGTTGCAGTCGCCGACGCGTTGCGCGACGGGGATGATGCGGCGATCGGCGGGTTTTTCGCGTACGGCCAGCCGTTCCGCGATTACAAGACCGCGTGCGCCCAAGACGGGGCGTCAGTGACTGCGGATATGCCGCTCGCCCCGGCATCGTGGCGTGGACAGCTGCTCGAATCGGCCCGTCGCGGCGAGCACGTGGTGGCATGGCGTTCGGACCGCGTCGCCGTGGTCGAGCGCAGGCCGGCGGTTACTGTCCGGCAAGCGGACCAAGAGTGATCGAAAATTGATGACGAGGTGATGGGTTCGGCCGCGGAAAAGCCGGTATCATCGGCGATACTCGGCTCAACGCCTGATAATGTCAGGCCGTTCGGGGACAGGTTTGAGCCGTACGATGCGATCGGCTCCGATGCTGACCTGTTCTTCGGGCCGTGACCCGTTTGCCGCCGCGTCGCGCGTCATCTCTAGGGTGTTTCCGTCCCACTGTTCAACATGCCCAACGTAATCACGGTAGGTCATTCTGCCGGTGCGTGGGTCGATACCCGCCTTCGTGCGGACGACAATACGCGCGCCGCGTGGAATCACGCGGGGAAGTGCCGGTGCCGTGCCCCCGTCACCGGCGGCGGACGAGTCGCACTGCCCATGTCCCGCCGGTGCATCGCCGGTGTTCCGCGCTTTGTTCTGTGGCTTTGGTTGTGGAACGATGAACATGGTCTCCTCACTTGCTGGGGTTTCGCCGCATGACCTTGCCCTGCGGTGAATTGCCGTGGACGCCCGGACATGTCGTCGTGCCCATCTTATGGCCGTATGACCGATTGTGCATCTGCGCATGCCCGCCGCCGCGTACCATGGCAAATAGCATGGACGACCAGGAACGAGCCGACGGAAAGGGGTGCGCAGATGGAAGAACGTACACCGGGTTCGCGCCGGTCCGGTGGCGAGACGGACGGCATGGGGCGGTCCTCGTCGCAGATGGAGCAGCTCGTAGGCGACCAGATCGTCGCGGTCATCGACGAGTTCCTCCACGGTCTTCGCGTCAACCGCGCGGCCAGCGACAATACGCTCAAAGCGTATCGTATCGATGTGCTTGACTGCCTCGCCACCCTGCATGTCCATGGGCTGAAAGCGCTCGACGAGATCGATGTCGATGACTTGCGGGCGTGGATGAGCAGCGAAAGCATCCGTGGATATGCGCGTTCCAGCATGGCACGGCGAACCGTGGCGGTCCGGGGATTCTTCCGCTGGGCGCAAGACCAGGGGTTGATCGGCGGCGATCCTGCCGCCATGCTGATGACGCCGAAGATTCCGTCCGTCCTGCCTGCGGTGTTGACCGAGGCGCAGGCGAAAACGCTGATGGATGATGCGGACGCATCCACGCAGCGGGGGAGTGCGCCGGCAGGGCAGACGCGCCAAGGACGACAAGGCAAGGAATACGAGCAGGAACCCGCGGGCCAATCGTCTGCGGATCTCGCGATTGCCGTGCGCGATGCGGCGATGATGGAACTGCTGTATGCGACGGGTATCCGTGTCGGGGAGCTCGTCGGCATCGATATCGCCGACATTGATGTCCCTCGGCGGACCGTCCGCGTCACCGGCAAGGGCGACAAGCAGCGGGTGGTTCCCTTCGGCGCCCCCGCGGCGCGGGCGTTGGCCATGTGGCTGCGGCAGGGACGTCCGTCGCTGGCTACCGGCGGATCCGGTGACGCCGTGTTCCTCGGACGCCGGGGAGGCCGGATCGACCAGCGGGTCGTCAGGCAGGTCGTACATCACAAGGCGCGGGAAGCCGGCGTGCCGGATATCAGCCCGCACGCCCTGCGGCACAGTGCGGCCACGCACATGCTGGACGGGGGAGCGGACCTGCGAGAAGTCCAGGAGATGCTCGGGCATGCTTCGCTGCGCACGACCCAGCGGTACACACACGTGTCGATGGAACAGCTCAAGGAGCGGTATCGGCAGGCTTTCCCGCGCGCATGATCGGCGGCAGGTCCCATGCCTGACGCAGGATGCCGTGCTGCTGCGCTGGTAGAGAAGAAAATTTACATAATCGTAATAATGATAGCGGAAACATCGGCGTTTCGGAATCCCGCGATGATGCTGGGTACGCTAGGGGAAGCTGGTATTTTCCTTGCGAATATAGGGGTTCAGACAGCCTCGTCGCGACGGGCCGTCGACATCGGGCGCCGTTGCAGGATGCGGGTGCACGTTGCGTCTTGTCCGTTCAAAGGGTAAAAATGAATGGGTTCAGCGACGAGGTTGGGGCGAAAGCCCCGCCTCGTTGTTTTTTGGGGTTGTTCCCCGACCAATAACACACACAGGAGAAAAACAATATGAAGAAGAAAGCTATTGCGCTGATCGCGGCGGCATGCTCGCTCGCGATGGCGCTCGGCGGCTGCGGCTCGTCGTCATCTTCGACTTCCGGTTCGTCCAACGGCGGCAAGGTCATCATCACCGCGTTCGGTTCCGAACCGCAGAACCCGCTCATCCCGGGCAACACCAACGAAACCGGCGGCGGCCGCCCGATCGAACTGCTGTTCGCCCGCCTGGTGAGCTTCGACAACAAGGGCAACGCGAAGAACGAGGTCGCCCAGTCCATCAAGCCGAATTCCGACTCCAGCGAATACACCATCACCCTGAAGAAGGGCTGGAAGTTCACGGACGGCACCCCGGTGACCGCCGAATCCTTCACCAAGGCGTGGAGCTACACCGCGAACGCGAAGAACGCCCAGAAGTGCGCGTCCTTCTTCTCCACCATCAAGGGCTATGACGACCTGCAGAAGGACGGCCTGAAGGGCGACGAGCAGCTCTCCGGCCTCAAGGTCGTTGACGACTACACCTTCACCGTCACCATGAACCAGCCTGACGCCACCTTCCCGGTCAAGGTCGGCTATGAGGGCTTCTCCCCGCTGCCGGAATCCTTCTACAAGGACCCGAAGGCCTTCGGCGAGAAGCCGGTCGGCAACGGCCCGTACAAGTTCTCCAGCTGGGATCACAACAAGCAGATCGTGCTGGTCAAGAACCCCGACTACAAGGGCAACGTCAAGGTCAACAATGACGGCGTGACCTTCAAGATCTACACCTCCACCGACTCCGCCTACGCGGACGTGCAGTCCGGCAACCTCGACGTCATGGATTCCGTGCCGTCGACCGCGACCAAGACCTTCCAGTCCGATCCGAGCGTCGAGGCGTACAACAAGGCCGGCTCCGTGAGCCAGACCTTCACCATCCCGTCCGACCTCGATCACTTCCAGACCACGACCGAGGAAGGCGTGCTGCGCCGCCAGGCCATCTCCATGGCCATCAACCGCAAGACCATCGTCGACAAGGTGCTCGGCGGTGTCGGCACCCCGGCCAAGGAATTCACCTCCCCGATGACCCCGGGCTACTCGGACTCGCTCAAGGGCGAGAGCAACCTGGAGTACAACCCGAAGAAGGCCAAGGAACTGTGGGCCAAGGCCGATGCCATCTCCAAGTATGACGGCACCTTCACCTTCTCCTACAACGCCGACGGCGGCTCCAAGGCCATCTGGGACGCTGTGGTCAACCAGCTGAAGAACAACCTGGGCATCAAGGCCGCCACCAACCCGGTCCCGACCTTCCAGGAGTTCCGTACCGACGTGTCCAACCGCTCCATCAAGGGCGCGTTCCGCACCGGTTGGCAGCCTGATTACCCGTCCCCGGAGAACTACCTGTACCAGCTGTACGATTCCGCTGCGGCAGACAACCAGGGCTCCAACGACGGCGACTACAAGAACGCCGCCTTCGACAAGCTCATGGACCAGGCCTATGCCGCCACGAGCACCGATGCCGCGAACAAGATCTACCAGCAGGCCCAGGAAATCCTGCTCAACGATCTGCCGGCCATCCCGCTGTACTACGGCAACGCGTACGGCGTGGCTGCCAAGGGCGTGAAGAACTTCACCATGAACTGGCAGAACCAGCCGGTCTACTCGGAGCTGTCCAAGTGACGGCACGCCGATAGGCCGCTGATATACCACGAGGGCGCATGACATGGAATCCCTGTCATGCGCCCTCGTCGTATCAAACCTCATATTATGCGAAAAAGCTATGTTTCGGTGCCGTTAACGTCCGGTATGCGGAAATGGCCGTTGGCGTACGGCGGATGCCTGACAGGAGAGGGCAACCGCGGTTTCAGGCCTCGCCCAGATGACGATGGGGCAGACGTGGGGTAGACTATCGTAAGTATTTTGTGGCCGATGCGCCGCCATGCCCGGACAGGGCCCGGTGCGAACGGCCGAAGAGCAATAAGGAGCAACCCTATGGGCAAATATCTTCTGCGACGCATTCTGCAGATGATTCCCGTGGTCCTTGGCACGACCCTCCTGGTTTATGCTCTTGTCTTCGCGCTGCCGGGCGACCCGGTGAAAGCCATGTTCGGGGACAAGCCGGTCAACCAGGCGGTCGCGGCCCAGATCCGCGCCGAATACAACCTTGACAAGCCTTTCATCATCCAGTACCTGCTGTTCCTCAAGAACGCGCTGACCCTCGACTTCGGCAACACCTTCGCCGGCCAGCCGGTCATCGACGAGATCGGCCGCGCCTTCCCCGTGACCATCAGGCTCGCGTTGATGGCCTTCGTGTTCGAAGCGGTTTTCGGCATCATCTTCGGTATCATCTCCGGCCTCAACAAGGGCCGCTGGGGTGACACCGTGATCCTGGTCATCTCCCTGCTGCTCATCTCCGTGCCGACCTTCGTCACCGGCTTCATCATGCAGTATCTTGTCGGCGTCAAATGGAGGCTGCTGCCCGTCACCGCCGGCAACGACCCGGGCTTCGTGGACCTGCTCATGCCGGCCATCGTGCTCGGCTCGGTGTCCATGGCCTACATCATCAGGCTCACCCGCGGCGAGATCTCCTCGAATATGAACGAGGACTATGTGCGCACCGCCCGTGCCAAAGGCATGGGTCGCCGCCAGGTCTTCGTGCGCCACGTCCTGCGCAACTCGCTGATCCCCGTGGTCACGTACCTCGGCCAGGATCTCGGTGCGCTCATGAGCGGCGCGATGATCTCCGAAACCATCTTCAACGTGCACGGCATCGGATACCTCACCTACCAGAGCATCCTCAAGGGCGAAAGCAACATGGTCGTTTCCATCGTCACTCTGCTGACCCTGATCTTCGTCGTCACCAACCTCATCGTCGACCTGCTGTACGCGGCGCTTGACCCGCGCATCCGGTACGCGTGAGAGGAAGGAAGGGATAATCATGGCAGAACCATCACGCAATGACACCGCCCGCGTATTGCCCGGACAGGAACGATTCGTCGCACCGATTGACGAAACCCCGCTCCAGGCGGTCGACTCGATCGACGAATCCGCGCCGGCGGCCAGCATGTGGGCCGACGCATGGCGTACGCTGCGTCGCAACCCGATGTTCATCATCTCCGCGATCCTCATTATCTTCGTCGTGTTCGTCGCCCTCTTCCCGGGCGTGCTCACCAAGCAGAACCCGAACTACTGCAACCTCGACAACTCCCTCGAGCCCGCCAAAGCAGGTCACCCCTTCGGCTTCGACCTGCAAGGTTGCGACGTGTACACCCGCACCATCTACGGAACGCGCACCTCGCTGAGCGTCGGCCTGCTGTCCACGATCTTCGTGGTGGTGATCGGCGCGTTCATCGGCGCACTTGCCGGCTTCTTCGGAGGCTGGGTCGACGCGGTGCTCAGCCGCCTGACCGATATCTTCCTCGCATTGCCGATCCTGCTCGGCGCCATCGTCGTGCTGCAGATGTTCAAGACCAGCACGTCCATCTGGAAACTCGTCCTCGTCATCACGCTGTTCGGCTGGGTATCCACCGCCCGAATCGCCCGAGGCGCCGTCATGGAGGCCAAGAACCTCGAATTCAATACCGCATCCACGGCATTGGGTTCTACCCCGTGGCGCAATCTGATCCGGCATATCATCCCCAACTCGCTGGCCCCGATCATCGTCATCGGCACCACGTCCCTCGGCTCCTACATCGTGCTTGAGGCGACGCTGAGCTTCCTCGGTGTCGGCCTGCCGACCACCACGGTCAGTTGGGGCGGGGATATCTCCAGCGCACAATCCGTGCTGCGGACCAACCCCTCCGTCCTGTTCTATCCGTCGGCCGCGCTGGCGATCACGGTGCTGGCCTTCATCATGATGGGCGACGCCGTCAAGGACGCGCTCGATCCGAAGAGCCGTACGGCCTGACAAGGAGCATGTGATGACTGAGAACACCAATACCAATGCGAAGGCCGAGGCCGCACAGCGGCTCGAGGCGATGCAGCGTGAACAGGGCCCGCTGCTGGAAGTACAGCATCTGAAGGTCGATTTCACCGACGACAACGGGCACGATGTCCACGCCGTGCGCGACGCCTCGTTCAACGTCTACCCCGGACAGTGGGTGGCGATTGTGGGCGAATCCGGCTCCGGCAAATCCACGTCCGCCATGGCGGTTCTGGGTCTGCTCCCGGGCACCGGCCATGTGGTCGGCGGCTCCATCAAGCTCGAAGGCCAGGAGATCTCCGGTCTCAAAGGCAAGGACTATGACCAGCTGCGCGGCAGCAAGATGGGCCTGGTCCCGCAGGACCCGATGAGCAATCTCAACCCTGTGTGGCGCATCGGCACCCAGGTCAAGGAAGCGCTTGTCGCCAACCATATGGACATCTCGCATGAGAAGCGGTCCAAGCTTGCGAAAGCGCTCGCCGGCGATGAAGTCAACGTCAAAAGCGAAGACGACGAGACCTTCATCGGTTCGGCTGAACTCCCGGCGTTGCTTGACGCCGCGAAGCAGGCGCTCACCGAGATCGGCATGAGCGGCAAGAAGCTTGACAACGCCATGGAGTTCTTCACGGAAGAATGGACGCCGGGTTCCGAGACCCGTTGGCGTGTGGCCGACGACCTCATCAAAGCGGGCGTGAACGACGACAAGGCCTGGCAGATTGCCAAGGAGCATGTCACCGGTTCGAATATGAATGACCGCATCGCCGGCCTGCTTGACGAAGCCGGTCTGCCGGACGCTGCGACGCGCGCACGTCAGTATCCGCACGAGTTCTCGGGCGGTATGCGCCAACGCGCGTTGATTGCCATCGGTCTGGCATGCCGTCCTGACCTGCTGATCGCCGACGAACCGACGTCCGCGCTCGACGTGACCGTCCAGAAGCGCATTCTCGACCATTTGCAGACGCTCACCGATTCACTGGGCACCGCCGTGCTGTTCATCACGCATGATCTGGGCTTGGCGGCGGAACGCGCGCAGCATATCGTCGTCATGTACAAGGGGCAGGTTGTCGAATCCGGCCCGTCGCTCGAAGTGTTGCAGCACCCGATGCACCCGTATACTAAGCGGTTGGTCGCGGCGGCCCCCTCGCTCGCCTCGCAGCGCATCATTTCCGCGAAGGAACGCGGTCAGAATGCGGATGCACTGCTTGAGCACCAGGTCAAGGGCGAGCAGACGCTGGAGAAGAGCGAACACATCATCACTGTCGAGCATCTGACGAAGGAATTCAAGCTTCCGCGCAAGAAAGAGATGTTCAAGGCGGTGGATGACGTGTCCTTCTCCGTCAAGCGCGGTACGACGCTCGCCATCGTGGGTGAATCTGGCTCCGGCAAGTCGACGGTGGCGAACATGGTGCTGCGCCTGCTTGAGCCGACGTCTGGCAAGGTCTTCTACGAAGGCAAGAACATTGCGGACTTCGGCAAGGCCGAGCTGCTGGACTTCCGTCGGCATGTCCAGCCGGTCTTCCAGAACCCGTACGGTTCGCTCGACCCGATGTACTCGATCTACCGGTCCATCGAGGAGCCGCTGCGCATCCACCACATCGGCGACAGGAAGAGCCGTGCGCAGCGCGTGCGCGAACTGCTCGACATGGTCGAACTGCCCGAGTCCGTGATGACCCGGTACCCGAACGAGCTGTCCGGCGGCCAGCGCCAACGCATCGCCATCGCACGCGCTATGGCGCTCGACCCGGACGTCATCATCTGCGACGAGGCGGTGTCCGCGCTCGACGTGCTGGTGCAGGACCAGGTGCTTCACCTGCTCAACGATCTGCAGGCGGAACGCGGGCTGAGCTATCTGTTCATCACGCATGATCTTGCGGTGGTCCGCCAGATCGCCGATGAAGTGGTGGTCATGCAGCACGGCAAGCTGGTCGAGCATGCCACGACCGACGAGGTGTTCGACCACCCGCAGCAGCAGTACACGCGCGACCTGCTCGACGCGATCCCGGGCGGCAAGCTCAAGCTCGGCCTTGACTGATCGCAGTTTGCTGATCTAGTTGCATCCCATAACCGTCTACCGACGCCAGGGCCCTCCTCGGCGTCGGTAGACGGTTTTCTTTCTGCTTCTGCCGACATGACTTGCGGTATGTCAAGACGTGCCCTGCAGCCCGTAGGGGAGCGCTGCTAGGCTCGGAGCCATGAGCATTGTGATCACGACATCGAATGTCAACGGCTTGCGCGCGGCGAACCGCAAGGGCATCATGCATTGGGTGCAAGAGCATACGCCAGACGTGTGGTGCATGCAGGAGGTACGTGCCCCGCAGACGGAAATCGACCCGATTTTCAGCAAGATCGCGGACACCTATGCGGATCGCGGCAAAGTCGCCGACCCAGCTGATCTGCACACCATGGATGAGGTCTGCCGCATCAAGGGGCGCGCCGGCGTCGGGCTGTTGTCCGCGCTGCCGGTCGTGTCTACCCGGTATGGACTGCCGGGACTCGAGGAAGACGTAGATTCCGGGCGTTGGATCGAGGCCAATGTGCGTACCCCGCAAGGCTACGAGATCACGGTCGTATGCGTGTACGTGCATTCCGGCGATGTCGACGATCCGAACAAGATGCACCAGAAGTTCCGTTTCCTCGACACCATGCTCACCCGCATGGGCCAGCTGCGCGACGAAGCGGCCCACGGCGGCAGGCAGGCGGTGCTGTGCGGCGATTTCAATATCGCCCACACCCCGCTCGATATCAAGAACGCCAAAGCGAACGTCACCCATTCCGGCTTCCTGCCCGAGGAGCGCGCGTATATTGACAAGTGGCTAGGCGAGTACGAGTTCATCGATGTGATGCGTGAACTCGCAGGCGATATCCAAGGCCCGTATACGTGGTGGAGCCAGCGCGGCAGGGCGTTCGACAACAACACCGGTTGGCGCCTGGACTACCAGTTCGCCACGCCGGAGCTTGCGCAGACGGCACGCGGATTCACCATCGACAAAGCGCCCACCTACGACGCCCGTTGGTCCGACCATGCGCCACTGAGCATCACCTACGACGTGTGACCAGCGGCGTGTGACGAGCCGCATGTGTTGTCTGCAAGCCGCCAACATTGGCGACCTGCGGATGACATCACGCTTTCAGCCGGCTTTCATCTGCGGTGTTACGCTTATGATAGCCATATCCAAAGAAACGAGGAGCCATGGGATTGTTCGGATTCGGGAAGAAGAAGCATCGCGACGCCGTCGTCGAGGAACACGACGGACAGCGCGGGGATGACGACGGCAAGGAGTCGCTGCAGGGACAGGATATCGCCGTCGGCGATGGTACGGATACGAACACGGAAACACCCGTGGCGCAGCAGGATGCGGATGCCGAGGACACGGGGGACGACTATCCCACCGACGTAAGCGAAGAGTATGAAGGCCGCGGCGAGGACTGGGGTCCGTGGGATGTCGACGACGAATACGTTCCGGATTATGACGAGTATCTTGACCTCGGCGCCTATTACATCCCGTTCATGAAGGGCATCGAACTGCGGATCAAGGCGAGCCGCGCCACCAACGCGGTGCTCGGCGCGACCATTACCTACGGTTCGTCAAGCCTTGAAGTCGAGGCGTTCGCCGCGCCGAAGACGCTGGGATTGTGGGACGACGTGCGTGCCGACCTGCTGGATTCCAAGAGCGATATCGCCAAGGAAGTGCCGGGCGTGTTCGGCATGGAGCTGATCTTGCCGGTCCCGATCAAGGAAGGCAAGATGGTGACCACCCGCATCGTGGGCGTGGACGGCCCGCGCTGGATGCTGCGGGGCATCTTCTCCGGTAAGGCCGCCACCGACCCGGATAACGAGGAGACGCAGGCACTGAACCGCTTCTTCTCGCAGATCGTGGTGGAACGCGGCGAAGAGCCGCTTGCCCCACGCGACCTTATCCCTATGCACCCGCCGGTCACCCCGGGGGAGCGCAAGGCCGCGGCGGAACAGGCCGAGCAAGCGGACGCCGAGATTCCGCAGCGTCCGAAGGGCCCGTTCGACTCCGACCAGCAGGTAGAGCAGAAGACCACCCTGTCCCGTGGCCCGATGTTCTCCGAAGTGCGTTGAGCGGCGTGATGCCTGATTCCGCCCTCAATCGCAAGCCGCGTACCGGTGTCGCCGCGCTCACCCAAGCTGGGGACGGCGATTTCTCCGTCATCGAGGCGATTGGCGGCCCGCGTGGTGTCGTCGAATCGATGCTGCCCGGCTTCGTATTCGTCGTGATGTTCGTCGTCACCTCCGATTTGCGCCTGACGGTGATGGTATCCGCGATACTTGCCGTGGTGCAGGTGCTGGTCCGGCTGGTCCAGCGGCAGTCGGTCATGGGCGCACTGAGCGGTCTGGTGTCGGTCGCCATCTGCCTGGTGTGGGCGTGGCACAGCCATGAGGCGCGCAACTACTACATGTTCGGCTTCATCACGAATGCGGTGTATATCGTACTGCTGGCCGTCTCGCTGATTGCGCGGGTGCCGGGGCTCGGGCTCGTGGTCGAATTCATCCGGTCGCTGCCCACCGAGCATTTCCGTGACTGGTTCCGCGGGTGGATGGACGACAAGCCGCTCAAACGTGCCTACATGATCATCACCGCGCTATGGGTGGGCGTGTTTGCTCTCCGGTTGCTCGTCCAGGTTCCGATGTACCTGTCTGACCGAGTGGCATGGCTGGGCACGGCGCGTCTGCTCATGGGCATCCCGTTCTGGGCGTTGGCGATCTGGGTGTCGTATTTGATCGTCGCCACGCCGATGCACCGGCATCGCGAGCTGGAACGTGCGGCGCAACAGGATGCCGCAGACGGGGATTCCCGGCAGAAGGACGCGGCTGATCGCTGATGGTGTCGTTGCCCGCATCGTGCTGTACGGACGGTATCGTCGGGCAAGACCTGCCGGGCAGGAACTCCACATGGCGGATGGTGTGCAGACAGTGCGCATCATCCGCCATTGTCGTTGTTCGGCCAATGGGTTGTGCTACCTTGTTGCACCAGTGAGTCGCGGCCGGCATGCCGATGCCTTGGCCGCTTGACGGGCCGGCGCGCGTGAGCATTCGGCCGTTGGCAGGCAGGAAAGTGACGGAATATGCAGGCACAAGTGCGCATCGAACGGTATGCCGATCAGGGACGCTGCGTCGGCCATATTGATGGTCGTGTGGTCTTCGTCAGGTTCGCGCTCCCCGGTGAGCTCGTGCGCATCGAGCTTGACGAGCCGTATGATCGTGACGACCGGTTCTGGACGGGCGAAGTCGTGGAAGTGATCGAGGCCAGTCCTGACCGTGTCGAACCCGTGTGGCCGTTGGCCGGGCCGCTGGCGCAGGGCGGTGGCGTCGGGGGAGCGGATCTGGTGCATGTGAGTCTGGCTGGCCAGCTCGCGTGGAAGTCCGCCGTCATCACCGACCAGATGCATCGGATGGGACATATCGAGTGCGATCCGGTTTCCGTCGAGCGCGCTGACGGTGATGCGGAACTTGGCGGGTTGAACTGGCGTACGCGCATTGAGATGATCGCGGATGAGAATGGCATGCCGTCCATGCGCCGGCGTGGTTCGCATGCGCGGGTTCCGATCGATACCATGCCGCTCGCCTCGCGGGCATTGCTCGCGGTCGCGGACGCGGAACACGTGTGGGACGGCGGTTTTCAACCCGGTTCGCAAATCAGGCTGTCGGTGCCCGAACCGCGTGGCATCGATACCACGCATGCCGATTCGCAGGCGTTGCTCAAGGCGGTCGGCAACAATTACGCGGTACTGGTCGACGGCGAGTTGCGCTCCGGTTCCAAGCATCTGCGCGAATCTGTAAGCGTTGCCGGCGGAACCTTCGACTATCGCGTGGATGCCAACGGTTTCTGGCAGGTACACCGCATGGCCCCGGTGATGCTCGCCAACCATGTGATGGATTTGGTACGCAAGGCGCTTGACGGCCGCAAGCAGGCCGTATTGTGGGACTTGTACTCAGGCTCGGGCCTGTTCACGCTGCCGTTGAGCATGCTTGCCGCCGAGCGTACGCGCATGCTCAGCGTTGAGGGCGGGCGTACCGCTGTGCGTAACGCCCAATACAACTTGAGGCGTTGCCGGATCAGTTCCGTGGACGCCCGGGTGGGCGATGTCCGCCGCACACTGCAACACGTTCCCAGCGACCTGGCTCAGCCGGATGTCGTCGTCCTGGACCCGCCGCGTGCGGGGGCGAGAGCCGCGGTATGCCGTCAAATCGCCGAAAGCGGCGCGAAATCGGTCATCTACATCGCATGCGACCCGACAAGCCTCGCCCGCGATACCGCGACGATGGTGGGCGAACTCGGCTATCGTCTCGCCGACATCCACGCCTACGACATCTACCCGATGACCCACCATGTGGAGACGGTGGCGTTGTTCACGCGGGAGTGAGACCCGTGCGGTGAAAGCCCTTGACTTCAGGGAGTTTCCCGGTCATTCGGGATTTTCTGCCGGAGAGAATCGGAAACGCTCTGCGCAAACATATCCAGGATGGCCTGAAAAATAAAATGTGAACAAATTGTGACAGGGTCGAAACTCGCATCTGGATGTCAGGGGTCGAGACTTGAGATTGGATAACGGGCGCTGAGTGTAGGGGATGGATGTCAGAAAGACAAAACGGAATTTGGAGGTTAAGGCATGCACCATTGTGGAACCTGCATGATAGAAACGAAAAGATTATTGTTAAGAAAATTTGTAATAGAAGATGCAGATGCTATGTTTCGGAATTGGGCATCCGACAAAGAAGTCACGAAATTCCTTACATGGCCTGCTTATACAGGTTCGGAGACCGCAATGCAGGTGTTGGGCGAATGGGATACGTCTTATAAAAAACCTGACTTTTATCAGTGGGCAATCGTGATGAAAGATATCAATGAACCGATTGGATCTATTTCTGTTGTAGCCATTGATGAAAAAATAGAGGTGGCAGAAATTGGTTATTGCATTGGTCGGTCGTGGTGGAATCGGGGGATTGCCTCTGAAGCACTGCGCGCAGTAATAGATTTCATGTTCGACCAGGTTGGCGTAAACCGTATTCAGGCGAAGCATGATGTAAATAATCCCCATTCAGGAATGGTTATGAAGAAGTGCGGGATGAAGTATGAAGGCACCATGAGAAGCGCAGGCGTTAATAATCAAGGACTCTGTGATCTTAGAATATACGCATTATTAAGGTCAGATCGATAAATTCCAGTTTGATGTCTTGGCTTTTGATGGATAAGTTTCCACAGAAGGTGAACGGATTTAGATATGTTTCCGCAAAACAGGACACGTGGGTGGTTCGCCGATGAACACCTGGCGTAAGGCCGATGTGATATAAAGCAGGGAGGCTGACAGTCATGAACATCAAGAATCTTGACCATCTGGTCATTACGACGCGGAACCTCGATTCCTGCTTTCATTTCTATGTCGATGTCCTTGGTATGGCGTGCGATCGGAGCAACGGGAGGTATGCCGTACGTTTCGGGAACCAGAAGTTCAACATCCACACGAAGAAGGCGGAGTTTCTGCCGGCCGCCGCTCATCCGACCTACGGGAGCCTCGATTTGTGCCTTGTGGTCGATGGTGATATCGACTCCGTGAAACGCGAGATCGAAGGAAAAGGCTACCCCATCGAGGAGGGGCCGGTCGCTCGTCACGGCGCGCTGGGTGACATGGAGAGTGTGTATCTGCGCGATCCGGATGGCAATCTGGTCGAGCTGTGCAGCTACCGGGACCGCCGCTGACATCGGGCGAGTCGCGTCGGAGCATGCGCTGATGACCGCGCGACGGATATCGGCCGACATCTGTGTGCTGCGTGAAATCAACGAGAACAACAAATTGTGCCCCTCATTGCCGGCTAACGGCTAGGATGGGCCGTATGGCTAGGAACAGGGTCGCGGCGGCGTGTGTGGCCGCAGTATGCGCGATGGCGATGGGCGTCGCGCTCGCCGGGTGCACACCGAAAGGCGTCGCCGTGGGGGCGTCGCATGACGACACGCAGAACGTGGCACACGACAGCATCGATCGGCAGGATGTCACGGTCGGTGTGGTCGGGGCGTTGGGCAATCCGCCGGTGTCCGATGCCACGGTCATGAACGATCTTGACAAGGCGGGGTTGCGCGCGTTCTTCGCTTCCACGACCGACAACGCCGACGCGACGCAGGCGGCGCAGCAAGCGGTCCGGGATTGGGCTTCGCAGCGGGTTTCGGTAATCGTGATCAACGCGCTCGACGTCACGGACGCCACTGCACAATCGTGGTCTGATGCCTTGGGTTCCGCGCGTGACGCCGGAGTGCCCGTCGCCCTGCTTGACCCTGAGAATCCGCCACAGGACACCACGTTGTATGCTGCGGTGCTGCGCATGGGCACTGATTCTGCAGACAGCGATCGTAACGTCGGTGCATCGACATACAAGCTGGGTGCCGCGCTATCGCTGATCATCAATGACAATCCCCATCCCGCCACCATGCGTATCAGCTGATTCACGCAGGGGGTCACGGAGCGGGCGCGGGGAGCGCTATCTGAGTGTCACGAGGTGTGAGGTCCGCGCATTAGTATCGGAAAATCCGATACCAGACATTGAAGACACGCATTTGATTGATATATCGCCGTCAGACAAGATGGCTTCATGATACGAATCAAGACATTCCTCAAAGCCATCTGCACCACCGATATGCTGCTTGTCGCGCTCGTGACCTGCGCGGCATCCGTCGTCGGGTCCCTGCTGGCCGGCCTGCCGGCGTTGAGCCTGTTCGGGGCACTCATCATCGCACTGATCATTGGCATGCTTCTGCAAATCCCGATGCGCGCATGGTTCGCCGGCTCCGGCGCCCGGCATGCGCAAGGCATCGGCGGCGCTGCGGGGCTGATCGCCAACAAGCTGCTGCGGTTGGGCATTATCCTGCTCGGCTTCAAACTCAATCTCGACGTGCTGTTCGCCACCGGCGTCAAAACCATTGTCATCGCGGCGATTATTGTCACGTTCACCATCACCGTTACATACGTCATCGCCAGAAAACTCGGCGTCGACGAGCATCTCGCGATTCTCACAGCAGGCGGGACTGGTATTTGCGGTGCCGCTGCGGTCATGGGCCTGTCCGGATCCATCACCATGCCGAAGGACGAGGAACAGCGCGGACGGGATGACGAGGTCATGGCGGTGGCGACTGTCGCCATCATGGGTACGGTATTCGCGCTCACGGAAATCGCGTTGCGCCCGGTCCTTGGGTTGACCGACGTGCAATTCGGCACGATGGGCGGCGCCTCGCTCCACGAGATTGCCCACGCGGTCGCGGTCGGCGGTTCGGCGGGTGATGCCGGTATGAATGCGGCGATTATCATGAAACTCTCCCGGGTGCTGATGCTCGCCCCGGCAGCCCTGATCATCGGCGCATGGTGGACCCGCAGGCATGCCCAACCTGGTGATGGCCCGCGCAAGGTGCCGATTCCGTGGTTCATGCTCGGCTTCCTGATCGCATCGGTCGCCGGTACTTACCTGCCGTTCGTCGCGCAGTTCACGGATATCCTCGTCAAAGCCGCCTATCTGGTGCTTGGTATGGCAATGGCGGCCCTCGGCATGAACGTCGATTTCAAGGCGATTGCGAGCCGTGGCCGCATGGCGGTGCTTGCCAGCTTCCTCGCCTCGATCCTGCTCGCGGGCGGCGCGTTCCTCGCGGCGAAGCTACTGTTCTGATTGAGAAGCGCGGGATGTGCACCACACGCATATCCCGCGCGATTCCTATGTGACGTGCTGTCCTAAGGGGGTGTGCAATTGGACATGTTTCAGCCGATTGTCGATGGTTCTTCCCTCGAACCGATCCTATAATGGTGTTCGCCTCGACGTTGAGGCCCGGTGTTGCGAAGGCGCCAAGCCTCCACAAGACCGGCGGACGTAATGACGGCAAAGGAGTCATCATGTACTACTCGGCTGGAAACTATGAAGCCTTCGCGACCCCGGAGAAGCCTGAAGGCATCGACGACAAGTACGCGTATATCGTTGGGTCCGGTCTTGCCGGCCTGTCTGCGGCATGCTACCTGATCCGCGACGCCCAGATGCCCGGTGACCATATCACGGTCTTCGAATCCCTGCCGGTGGCGGGTGGCTCTTGCGACGGCATCTACGATGCGACACGCGGCTACATCATGCGCGGCGGCCGCGAGATGGACAACCATTTCGAGGTCATGTGGGACCTGTTCCGTTCCATCCCGTCCATCCAAAACCCCGGTGAGACAATCTTCTCCGAATACTACAAGCTCAACAAGCACGACCCGAACTTCTCCCTGTGCCGCGTCACCGAAAAGCAAGGTCAGGACGCGCACACTGACAAGAAGTACGGGATGAACCCGAAGGCCACGCAGGAACTGCTGCACCTGTTCATGGCCACGGACGAGGAGCTCGCCGACAAGACCATCGATGACGTATTCGACGACGATTTCTACAAGACGAACTTCTGGGTGTACTGGCAAACGATGTTTGCGTTCGAGAAATGGCACAGCGCCATCGAGATGAAGCGCTATATGCAGCGTTACATCCATCACATCGACGGATTGCCCGATTTGTCAGCACTGCGCTTCACCCGCTACAACCAGTATGACTCCATGATCCGCCCGATGGTCAAGTACATCACGGACGCCGGGGCGAAGATTTTGTACGACACTAATGTGACCAATGTGGTGTGCGAGGTGACGCGCAGCCGCAAAGCGGCCCGCCGTATCGAATACACGCAGGGCGGCGAGGCCAAGAGCATCGACCTGACCGACAACGACCTCGTGTTCGTCACCAACGGCTCGCAGGGCGATTGCACCGCGTACGGCGACCAGACGCATGCGCCGGTCGTGTCCATCAAGAACGGCGAAGGGCCGTCGGTCGAACTGTGGAAGAGGATCGCCGCCCAATCCCCGGATTTCGGGCACCCTGAGAAGTTCTTCAAGGACATCGAGGAAACCAGCTGGGAGTCGTGGACGGTTGACACGTCCAACAAGGAGGTGCTCGACGCAATCGAAGCGATCTGCCACCGCGACCCGCTGTCCGGCAAGATTGTGACCGGCGGCATCGTGACCGCCAGGGATTCGAGCTGGCTGTTGTCGTGGACCATCAACCGGCAAGGCCAGTTCCCCGACCAGCCGTCCGACCATTGCCTGATCTGGGTGTACGGCCTCAACTGCTGGCATGACAACGGCGATTTCGTCAAGAAGCCGATGGCGCAATGCACCGGCGAGGAGCTGTGCGAGGAATGGCTGTACCATATCGGCATCCCGCAGGACAGGATCAAGCAGCTGGCGAGCGAGGCATGCAACACGACCGCTGCGATGATGCCGTATGTGACGAGCTTCTTCGAACCGCGCCGCGACGGGGACCGGCCGAAAGTCGTGCCCGACGGCTCCGTGAATCTCGCCTTCGTCGGCCAGTACGCCGAAACGCCGCGCGACACCGTGTTCACCACGGAGTATTCGATCCGCACCGGCATGGAAGCGGTGTACACGCTGTGCAATGTCGACCGTGGCGTGCCGGAAGTATGGGGCAGCGTCTTCGACGTGCGTGACCTGCTGACCGCGACGGTCAAACTCGCCGACGGCAAGAAACTCACCGAAATGGACCTGCCGCTCAAGGACCGTCTCGCCCTGCGTGAACTGCTCAAGAAGGTGCAGGGCACCGAGGTCGAGAAGCTGCTCAAGGCGTGCGGGGCGTTGTGATCGATTGGCAGATGTGTTTGCCTGCCGATGGTGTGAATTAGGCGTCATTGATTGACGTCATTGATTGATATGGAGCCGTGTTCCGGTTTTTCCGGGATGCGGCTCCTTTATCCAACGGGATAGTATTCAATGGGGTAGTGCTCAGTGGGATAATACCTGTGTGTTCCCTTTGCTTGAGACGTTTGCGGCGGTGTATGAGACCGGGCAGTTCTCGATTGCGGCTGACGAGCTGCGTGTCTCACAGTCGACGGTGTCGGCGCGGATAGCGCAGCTGGAGCAACGGATGGGGACGCCGCTGTTCGAGCGGCATGCGCGCGCCGATGTGACCGCGACACGTGCGGGAGAGACGCTCTACCGCTCCGCTGTGGAACTTCTTGCGCAATGGCGGCAGACGCAGGAGGATGTCAGCCGGGCGGGGCAGGCGCGTGACCCGTTCCTGCTCATGATGTCGAACACCGCGGCGGTGGCGCTGCTGCCGAAGATCCTGGACGGACTGCGCTCTGCGGGTGTGCTCGAACGCATCGACATGCATGTCAGGACAGCGAATTCCGATGACATCGTCAAAGCGGTGGAACTGCACCGGGCACACATGGGAATCGTGGAGAAACCGGTGGCGGCGGAAGGCATCGTCCGTACCGCCCTGTGCGATGACCGGCTGGTGCTGGCGGGGGAGCACGCGCATGACCCGGATAACCCGCAGACGGTGTGGCTGCTGCGCGAACACGGGTCCGGCGTGCGCTACTACACGGACCTGTTCTTCACCCAGCGTGCAATCCAGCCGGCGCATCGCATCGAGATATCCGGCAACGCGTCGATTTGCGCGTGTCTCGCCGCGGGTTTCGGCACGTCGCTTGTTTCGCAAGGCGTGGTGCCGGCTGGTGTGCCGACCGCGGAGCTCGGCATGGACTTCTCCAGACGGTTCTCGGGCGTGACGCCGCGTTCCGGACTGACCGGAGTGCAACGACAGGTCTGCGGGCTGATTACGTCGCTGTTCGCCACGCGGCTCCATCCCGGAAGCTGAACTGGTGATATGCGGCGTGTCGCGCTGCTATCGTGGGATGAACGCGGTGGTGCCGAGACGTGGGATGCGGACTCGGCGGATACGAAGGAGGCCGGTATGGCGGCGACTCAGGGGAGGATTGCAAGCGCGGGCATGCCGCTTGTGGACGAGCGCGGCCTTGATGATGAGGCCGTGCAAACCCGTGTGGAACAAGGCCAGACCAACCGTACGGACGAGAGCACGTCCCGTTCGGTGGGCTCGATCATCCGCGCGAACGTGTTCACTCTGTTCAACGCGATCATCCTCACCGCGATGGTGGTCGTGCTGCTCACCGGGTCGTGGAAGGACGCGGTGTTCGGGTTGGTCATCATCATCAACACCGGTATTGGCATCGTCACCGAATTGCGGGCGAAGGTGACGCTCGACCGCCTGTCGATCCTGGTCGCCTCGCCGGTGTTGGTGCGCCGCAACGGCAAGGATATTGAAGTCGCACCGGCGGATATCGTGCTGGGGGACTTGGTATGGGTCCGTGCGGGGGAGCAGGTGCCGGCCGATGCCAAGATTCTGCACACGTGGGGGCTTGAGCTTGACGAGTCCATGCTCACCGGCGAATCCCGGACGGTACGCAAGAAGGAAGGCGATGCCGTCTATTCCGGGTCCACAGCGGTCTCCGGCATGGCGCTCGCCCAAGTGGAGGCGGTCGGGGAGCATAGCTATGCGGCGGGGCTCACCGCGCAGGCGAAAGTCTACAAACGCAATCTGTCCGATTTGAGCCGCGGTATCAATACGATTCTGCGGGTCATGTCCTTCGTGGTGGTGCCGTTGTGCATCCTGCTGATCTGGTCGCAGCTGCATACGGTCGGCGGGCTTGGCAACGCGATCGCGACCGGGGCATGGCGTCAGGCGGTCGTCTCGGCGGTGGCCGGCGTCGTCGGCATGATCCCCGAAGGCCTGGTATTGCTCACTTCGCTCAACTTCGCCATCGCAGCCATGCGTCTGGCACGGCACAACACGCTCGTACAGGATCTTGAATCCGTGGAAACGCTCGCCCGCGTGGATTGCCTGAATCTGGACAAGACCGGAACCATTACCGACGGTGGCATCGAGGCCGACGCGCTGGTTCCCGCAGCGGCCGACGATTGGGGGCATGCGGGTCTGGGCCATGACGAATCCATGCAAGCCACCTATGACCTGTGCAAGGAGGAGAATCCGAACGCCACCGGCCGGGCGGCCATGGAGCTGTTCGCCTCACAAGGCGTGCACCCGGGTACGGTCGCCGCACGCGTCCCCTTCTCGTCGGCCCGCAAATGGAGCGCCATCGTGCGTGACGACGGCAGCATCTGGATTATGGGCGCGCCTGAAGTCCTCGCGCGCGGCTTCGCTGACGCCGCACGGCAGGCGGGGCGGGATGCGTCGGCAACAGAAGCGCTGTTCACCCCGGTGCTCCAGCGCGTCCAAACCGAAGCGGCGCAAGGCCATCGTGTACTCCTGATCGTCCGCGCGCAACTTGTGCAAGGCCAGAGTCCCACCATGTTCGCGGACAACCCGGCTCTGCCGCCTGATGCTCGGCCGGCTGCCCTGCTGCTGTGCAGTGAACGGATCAGGCAAGACGCCGAGGCGACCTTGCGCTGGTTCCGCGACCAGGGGGTGCGTTGCCGCGTCATCTCCGGCGACAACCCGACTACGGTGCGTGCGATTGCCGCGAAGGTAAAACTGACCGGTGAGCGTGAGCCGGTCGCCGTTGACGCCCACGACCTGCCCCAGGACATCGACGAACTGTCCCGTGCGTTGGAAGGCATCGACGTGGTCGGCCGTGTGCTGCCCGAGCAGAAACAGGCCATCGTCAAGGCTCTGCACGCCTCACGTCATGTGGTCGCGATGACCGGCGACGGCGTCAACGATACACTGGCGCTCAAGGAGGCCGATCTCGGGGTCGCGATGGGCAATGCCGCGCCCGCCACGAAAGCGGTCGCCGAACTCGTGCTCGTCGACTCGAAATTCTCCCATCTGCCTGACGTCGTGGCACGCGGCCGCCAGGTCATGGCCAATATGGAGCGGGTCGCGAGCCTGTTCCTGACCAAGACCGTCTACTCCGCGCTTATTTCCCTCGGCGTCGTCCTACTGGCGATGCCGTTCCCGTACCTGCCTCGGCATATCTCGTATATCGGCGCCCTGACCATCGGCATGCCCGCGTTCATTCTCGCGCTCGCCCCCAATACGCGACGCTATATTCCCGGTTTCCTGGGGCGTGTCGTGCGCTTCGCGCTGCCGGGCGGTATCGCGGTGGGGTTGTCGGTCCTCATCGCCGAAGCCGCCATGCCGGGCGTACTCGGGTGGAACCTGTCGGTGCCGGCTGATCTCGCGGCGCAACGCTCCTGCTGCGCGATGATCGTCTTCACGCTCGGAGTGCTGGTTCTCGCCCTTGTGGCGAGGCCCCTGGCCTCGTGGCGAGGCATCCTGGTCGCCGTGTTCGCGGCCGCGGGGGTCATCGGCCTGTTCATCCCGCCGGTCGCCGACTTCTTCGCGTTGCATCTGCCACAGGGGAGCGCACTGGTCGCACTGGTCGTCGCGTTGGTCGCCTCGGCTGCGATATTCGTGCTCTGCCAGCTGACAAGCCGTCTGCTCGCGCGCATTGTCTCACATAACAGGCAGACACGCCAGAGCTGAAACGGCATCACGATACAATACAGAAATAACATCAATCGGCATCCATACCGAACTCAACCATCTGGCATTCGCCGGCTCGGAGGTAGCATGTCATTCAAAGACAGTCAACTGTCCACGCTGACCGTGGGCGACACCACATTCGACTATGTCAACATCGCGGATCTGCCCGGCATCGAGCATCTGCCGTACTCGCTCAAGGTGCTCGTCGAGAACCTCGTGCGCAACATCGACGGCAAGAACATCACCGACGAGCATGTCAAGGCGCTGCTCGACTGGGATCCGCAGGCCGAACCGAGCCATGAGATCCAGTTCACCCCGTCGCGCGTGGTCATGCAGGACTTCACCGGCGTACCCTGCATCGTCGATCTGGCCACCATGCGTGACGCGGTCAAGGAGCTTGGCGGCGACCCCGAGGTCATCAACCCGCAGGTGCCCGCCGACATGATCATCGACCACTCCGTGCAGATCGACAAGTACGGCGTCGCCGACGCGCTGCAGCAGAACATGGACATCGAATACCAGCGCAACGGGGAACGCTACCAGTTCCTGCGCTGGGGCCAGCAGGCGTTCAGGAACTTCCGTGTGGTGCCGCCGGGGACCGGCATCATCCACCAGGTAAACATCGAATACTTAGCCAAAGTCGTCATGAGCAAGGATTCCGGTCTTGGTGACGGCCGCAAGCTTGCCTATCTCGACTCCTGTGTAGGCACGGATTCGCATACCACCACCGTCAACGGCCTCGGCGTGCTCGGCTGGGGCGTCGGCGGCATCGAAGCCGAAGCCGCGATGCTCGGTCAGCCGATTTCCATGCTCGTGCCGCGCGTGGTCGGGTTCAAACTCACCGGTTCCATCCCCGAGGGCGTCACCGCGACCGACGTGGTGCTCACCATCACCGACATGCTCCGCCAGCACGGCGTGGTCGGCAAGTTCGTCGAATTCTACGGTGAGGGCGTCGCCTCCGTCCCGCTCGCCAACCGTGCGACCATCGGCAACATGAGCCCCGAATTCGGCTCCACCTGCGGCATCTTCCCGATCGATGACGTGACACTCGACTATCTGCGCCTCACCGGCCGCAGCGAGGAACAGGTCGAACTCGTCAAGGCCTACGCGAAGGCGAACCGCCTGTGGGGCGACACCAAGGACCCGCAGTACGTCGAACCGCAGTATTCGGAATACATGGAGCTCGACCTCGGTACTGTTGTGCCGAGCATCGCCGGCCCGAAGCGCCCGCAGGACCGCATCACCCTCGCCACCGCGAAGCAGACCTTCGAAGAGACGCTGCCCGCGTACGAAACCGACAAGACCGAACAGCAGCCGGTACCGGTGAGCACCGACTTCCGCGGTGATTTCGACGTGAAGAACGGTGACGTCGCCATCGCCTCCATCACCAGCTGCACCAACACCTCGAACCCGTCGGTCATGATCGCCGCCGGCCTGATCGCGCGCAACGCCCACGCCAAAGGTCTCAAGCCCAAGCCATGGGTCAAGACCTCCCTCGCCCCAGGTTCCCAAGTCGTGGCCGACTACCTCAAGAAAGCCGGCCTCCAGGACGATCTCGATGCTCTGGGCTACCAGCTCGTCGGCTTCGGTTGCGCCACCTGCATCGGCAACTCCGGCCCCCTGCTGCCCGAAATCTCCAAGGCCATCAACGATAACGACCTGACCGTCACCGCCGTGCTGTCCGGCAACCGCAACTTCGAAGGCCGCATCAGCCCGGACGTCAAGATGAACTACCTCGCCTCCCCGCCGCTTGTAATCGCCTACGCGCTCGCCGGCACCATGGACTTCGACTTCGAAACCCAGCCGCTGGGCCAAGACGCGGACGGCAACGACGTGTTCCTGCGTGACATCTGGCCGAGCAACGAGGACGTGCAGCGCGTGGTCGACGAGACCGTCTCGCGTGAGATGTTCGTCAAGGACTATGCAAGCGTCTTCGACGGGGACTCCCGCTGGCAGGGCCTCGACGTACCGAAGGGCGAACTGTTCGCCTGGGACCCGGACTCTACGTATGTGCGCCGGCAGACCTTCTTCGACGGCATGGGTGCCACGCCCGCCCCGGTGGAGGACATCCACGGCGCCCGCGTGCTGGCGTTGCTCGGCGACTCGGTGACCACCGACCACATCTCCCCGGCGGGTGCGTTCAAGGCGTCCAGCCCGGCAGGCAAGTATCTGGTCGAGCATGGCGTCGAACCGAAGAACTTCAACTCCTACGGTTCCCGCCGCGGCAACCATGAGGTCATGGTGCGCGGCACCTTCGGCAACATCCGCCTGCGCAACCAGCTGCTCGCCTCCGTCGGCGAAGAGGTCACCCCCGGCGGATACACGTATGATTTCCTGACCGGCAAGCCGTCCACGATCTTCGACGCCTCGCTCGACTACCGCAAGGCGGGCGTGCCGCTCGTCGTGCTCGCAGGCAAGGAATACGGCACCGGTTCGTCCCGCGACTGGGCAGCCAAGGGTACGGTCATGCTCGGTGTACGTGCGGTCATCACCCGCAGCTTCGAGCGCATCCACCGCTCCAACCTGATCGGCATGGGCGTGCTCCCGCTGCAGTTCCCTGAAGGCGAATCCGCGGAATCACTGGGCTTGGACGGCACCGAAACCTTCGACATCGAAGGCATCGACCAGCTCAACACCGGTGAAATCCCACACACCGTCCACGTGACCGCCACCAAGGGCGACGGCACCAGGATCGAGTTCGACGCGACCGTACGCATCGACACTCCCGGTGAAGCGGATTACTACCGCAACGGCGGCATCCTGCAATACGTGCTGCGCAACCTCATGGCCGGCAGGCAGGCCTGAGCCGTACGGTTCCATGACGGGCCGCGTCCGATTGGTGGCATCGGGCGCGGCCCGTCGCGTTTCTGCTTCGCCTGCCACTGGCGTACAATCGCTGGGAGAGACGGGACGCCGGAGTACATCATTTCAGGGAGGGCATATGGCTATCAGCGCGTTCGAACTGCCGCTGGGCAAAGTGTTCACATCGGATTACCAGCTGTCGATCCCATCATTCCAGCGTGCGTATTCCTGGCGTCCGGGAAACGTGCTGCAACTGCTCGACGACGTGCGTTCCGCATCCCAAACCCAGGAAACACCGTATTTCCTGGGATCGCTGATCCTCGTCCACGATGAGGGCCGTGACTATGAGGTGATCGACGGCCAGCAGCGTCTGGTATCCCTGACCATCATCATCGCGGCGTTGCGCGAGCTGGAAGACGATCCGGCGCTGGTCCACGACCTGACCAACCTCATCCTTGAGCCCGGCGACCGGCTGCGGCATATCGAGGCGGCTCCCAGACTCACGTTACGTGAACGGGACGCCGACTTCTTCACCTCCTACGTACAGGAAGGCAACCTCGAATCCCTGTTCGACCTGCGCGATATGGACATGGAGACGAACGCGCAGCGCAATATCCACGACAACGCGCAAGCGGCTTACGACAATCTCGCCGGGATGGACGCACAGGAGCGTCGCCGTCTCGCCTCCTATCTGGTCAACAAGGTGACGCTCGTCATCGTGACCACCGACGACCTGCAAGGCGCCCACCGGGTGTTCGACGTGATGAACATGCGCGGCATGCCATTGACCGTCTCCGACGTATTCAAATCCAAGGCTGTCAGCGCGATCGAGCCCACACAACAGGACCAGTACGCGGCCCGCTGGGACGATATCATGGACCCGCTCGGCGACGACCCGGCATCATGCGAGGCGTTCTTCCGCGATCTTCATCTGGTGGTCTCGCACAAGGTGGAGTGCTCGCGTCTGATCGACCAGTTCGTCGGTGACGTCCTCAACCCCCGAATCGGCACCGGCAAGATCGAACCGTTCATCGACGACATACTGGCGGCATACGCGTGCGCCTGGCGGATCGTGGAACAGCCCACCGGCACGAATCTGCCTCCGCAGGTCGTGTCGGCGCTCGTCGCGCTGCGCGACTATCCCAACGACGATTGGAAGCCCATCGCCATGTGGGCCCTGGTCCATTCCATCCGCAACCTCGGTGATCGGGATGTGGCCGTGTTCCGGTCGTCGGCAGGACACGCGCGTTTCGCCAACGCCGACCATGACGGCATGGCACCTGACGCGCATGATCTGGACAGGTTGATGCAGGTCCTGCACGCCACCGACCGTGCCTGGGGCGTGGACTGCCTCAACCGCGTCGCATCCGTGCAGCGCCGCACCCGCGCGGCGACCACCGTGCGCGACCTCGAGAAAGGCATCGCGCCCAATGCTATCGCCGGGCTGCGCGTGGACCAGGCCGCGGCGCGTCTTGCGCTCATCCGCATGCGCGGCGAAATGCCGAATGACCCGGCACTGCCCAGGCTGCTGCTGATCCGGGCGAACGAACAGAAAAGCGGGTATGCCATCTCCCGGCCCCGTAGCCTGAGCGCCGTGCACATCATGCCCGAACCCACCGGCAAGGACGACCTCGAAGCATCGTGGACGCAAGCCGATCTTGAATACTGGGCGGAACGCCTGGGCAATATGGCGCTGAGCCAGTCCAGCGACGAACGGATGTCCGGATTCACCACATTCGCACAGCGGCGCGCCAGCATGCTCGCGCTCACCATTTCACAGCAGTTCCCGCTCACCCGGGAACTTGAGGATATCGGCACCTGCACGCCGCAGACATTGGCCGCCCGTCAGCGCGATACCATCGCGCTGATCGCCCGATATTGGCGGCTTCCTTTCGACGGGGACGCCGATCAGGCCATACCGGCCGCCGCCGACCACACACCCGCAGAGCGGATCGGCAACGAGCCGCCTGCCAGGAACTCGCGCCGCGTGACCATCTCCGCGGTCCTGCGCGCAGGCCTGTTGACGCCGGGGGAGCGGCTGACCTGGCAGCGGCCGCGCAAGGGCGAACTGTGGGTGGCCGAGGTCACCCCGCAAGGGCGGCTGCGCATGGAAGACGGCAAGGAGTACACCACGCCGACCGCCGCAGCGCGTGCCGTAGGCGGCGCCAGTGCGGGATTGAACGTCTGGAAACGCAGTGACGGTACGAGCCTCGCGGATATCTGGAAGCAATACCGGTCGCGCAAGTGACTGGGTGCCGGGAATCAGGCCGCATCCGCCGAACCGGCATCCACGCTTCGGGCTGCGGTGAAACTGTGCCGACTTGCAGGCATGCCCAGACGACGCCTGCGCTGTACACTAAGGTGGGATTTGGACGTTCCGCGGCGTGTGAAGGGATAGGAAGCATATGAGCACGGTACGATATTGCCCGCATTGCGGTTCGGAAGTCTTCTATGACGGGGATTTCTGCGTCAACTGCGGCGGCACGCTCGAAGGTCCCGATCCTCGTGCCTCGGACACTCCGACCCAGGCGATCCCGCAGCGTTCCACGCTGATGCCGCCGGCATTCACATCCGGTGCCGGGCATCCGACCCGCCGGATGTCCCGCCGCGAATTCATCCAGAACGCGCAAATGGAATCCGTGAACGGTTCCGCCGACCTGGCGGCGCTCGCCGCGTCGACCAGCTCCTTCCTCGCCCAAGGCGGGGTGCGCCATGATCCGGCGTCCGCGGCGGATGGTCCACAGCCGGCGACTGCACCACAGGATGCGCCGACTCCAGGCGAAACCGCCCGCGCCGAGGGTTCTGCCGCGCGTTCTTCCTCCAGCGGTACAGGCGAGGATGTTTCCACTCCCACGCAGGATCGGGCCGAGCACCAAGCCGATCAGCCGGACGGGCACCCCGATATTGATTTTGCACTTGACTGGGCCTCGGACACGTGGGGCATCCCATCGCTTCCGGAGGGTATCTGGTCACTGGATTCCTCGTTAGACGCTGCCGGCAAGCCGGACACCGTAACCGGCGGCGAGCCGAACGCCGACACACTGGGTGGCCTACCGGCGGCAGACACGCACCCCGAGAACACCCCGGAACCTGAAAGGCCTGCCGAGCCCGCCGTGCCGGACACTACCGGGGAATCCGTCGACGCGGCAGCCGGACAGCAAGCCGCTGCTGAAGACGAAGCCGCGACAGGGCAATTGCCGGCAATCGAGCCACAGCAGCAGATCGAGCCCGCTGAACCCGAACCTGAGATCGAGTCCGCCGATCCCGAACCTGAGATCGAGTCCGCCGAACCCGCCAGCGAGCCCGCACAGGAGGCTCCCGCCGCCGCCCAAACCGGGAGCATCCCGCAAGCGGCGCCCCAGGCCGCTGACGTTGATGCCGATACATCAGACCGCCGACAGGCCGGGCCGGCCAATGATGCCGACGTCCCCACGCAAGTCATCGCACGTGCCGACGTTCCCGCGGACACCGGCCCGCTGCCATACAACATCCCGTCCGCGGAAATGACCGGGCGCACGGCGGCGGCTTACACTCCAGCAACCACGACATCGGGCATGCCGGCAATCGATATCCCGGATGAACCTGATACTGATATGGCCACCGTGGCCGTGCAACAGGGCGCAATCCCCGATGAGGCCGGCACGCAGGTGATGCCACAGGCTCATGCCGCCACTTCCGCCGAGACTGGTACGCCCGCTGCCCCCAGGACATCATCGGCGTCGGCGAAACGGTGGAAACCGATTGTCGCCGTGGGTGTCGCAGCGGTATTATGCGTCTGCGTCGGCCTAGGGATTTCCGCGGCCAGACGCCATGCCTCGCCGGCATCCACCGCGCAGGCGACCACGTCCGCGGCCACGGGTACGACGGCCACGCCGGCAAGCCCGTCGGCATCCTCATCGCCCACCACCACGTCACCGTCTGCAACAGCCACCCCTTCCGCGGCAGGCGTCTACACCAACAGTGCCATGGGATATCAGGTCTCCATCCCCGACGGGTATGTCTGGCATGACGAGACCGATAACGGAGCGTCCCGCACATTCACCGACGACTCCATCGGCATGACCATCGCGGTATCCGGCAAGGCCAACGCCTCGGGGGCCACGGTTTCCAGCGAATATGCCGCATGCGCCTCCGGGCACGCGGTGTCCTACCATCTGCTGTCAGGTGACATCATGGTGTGCAGCTATGCGCAGAACGGCACCATCACCTATATCAAGGAAATCGTGACCCGATCCAGGATCCTCACCCTGCGCTTCGACTACCCCCAGTCCGCCAAGACCAACGGTTCATCGGTGATCGACCAGGTGTTCCCCAGCTTCGTATCCACCCAGTGAGCCGTCGCCTTCGAACCATCGTCTTCGCAGGCGCAGCACCAGGCACAGTATACGGATGGGCCCGGCTCCCCACAACAGGGGCCAGGCCCATCCGTATACTGTG
>NZ_JBBHLY010000006.1:0-5788 GCF_037482445.1 Bifidobacterium thermophilum | reverse complement strand
CGATTGTTTTTGGTTGTTTTGGTTGTTTGGTTGTTGGTTGGTTTGGGTGGTTGTGTGGTGTTTTCGACACGCCGGTGTTTTCGTGTGTTTTGTAGGGTTTGTGGGGTGGTGGTTGGTGGGTTGGTTTGCGTGGGTGGGGTTGGTGGTGTATGTTGTTCTCTTGCTGCCGCTCGCGGGCCGGCCTTCTTCGGGGGGTTTGGTTTCGTGGGTGTGTGTGGTGGTTTGAGAACTCAAGAGCGTGTCTGTACTACTTCTTTTATAGTCAATGATTGCCAGTCCGGTCCCCGCTGTGCGGGGTTTCCCGCCAGTCCGCGAGGGCGGTGTGATGGGGGCCGGGGTTTTCGTGCGAGTCGCCTTTCCTTATTAGGCGATCGTCAATTATTTAGAGAGCCGTTGGTTGGCTTTCCGCATTGTTTTTTTGTGGAGGGTTCGATTCTGGCTCAGGATGAACGCTGGCGGCGTGCTTAACACATGCAAGTCGAACGGGATCCTGCGGGCTTTGCTTGCGGGTGAGAGTGGCGAACGGGTGAGTAATGCGTGACCGACCTGCCCCATGCTCCGGAATAGCTCCTGGAAACGGGTGGTAATGCCGGATGTGCCGGGCTCCTGCATGGGGGTCCGGGAAAGCTTTTGCGGCGTGGGATGGGGTCGCGTCCTATCAGCTTGTTGGCGGGGTGATGGCCCACCAAGGCTTCGACGGGTAGCCGGCCTGAGAGGGCGACCGGCCACATTGGGACTGAGATACGGCCCAGACTCCTACGGGAGGCAGCAGTGGGGAATATTGCACAATGGGCGCAAGCCTGATGCAGCGACGCCGCGTGCGGGATGGAGGCCTTCGGGTTGTAAACCGCTTTTGTTTGGGAGCAAGCCCCCTTGGGGGTGAGTGTACCTTTCGAATAAGCACCGGCTAACTACGTGCCAGCAGCCGCGGTAATACGTAGGGTGCGAGCGTTATCCGGAATTATTGGGCGTAAAGGGCTCGTAGGCGGTTCGTCGCGTCCGGTGTGAAAGTCCATCGCCTAACGGTGGATCTGCGCCGGGTACGGGCGGGCTGGAGTGCGGTAGGGGAGACTGGAATTCCCGGTGTAACGGTGGAATGTGTAGATATCGGGAAGAACACCAATGGCGAAGGCAGGTCTCTGGGCCGTTACTGACGCTGAGGAGCGAAAGCGTGGGGAGCGAACAGGATTAGATACCCTGGTAGTCCACGCCGTAAACGGTGGATGCTGGATGTGGGGCCCTTCCACGGGTCCCGTGTCGGAGCCAACGCGTTAAGCATCCCGCCTGGGGAGTACGGCCGCAAGGCTAAAACTCAAAGAAATTGACGGGGGCCCGCACAAGCGGCGGAGCATGCGGATTAATTCGATGCAACGCGAAGAACCTTACCTGGGCTTGACATGTTCCCGACGACCGTGGAGACACGGTTTCCCTTCGGGGCGGGTTCACAGGTGGTGCATGGTCGTCGTCAGCTCGTGTCGTGAGATGTTGGGTCAAGTCCCGCAACGAGCGCAACCCTCGCCCCGTGTTGCCAGCGCGTCATGGCGGGAACTCACGGGGGACCGCCGGGGTTAACCCGGAGGAAGGTGGGGATGACGTCAGATCATCATGCCCCTTACGTCCAGGGCTTCACGCATGCTACAATGGCCGGTACAGCGGGATGCGACATGGTGACATGGAGCGGATCCCTGAAAACCGGTCTCAGTTCGGATCGGAGCCTGCAACCCGGCTCCGTGAAGGCGGAGTCGCTAGTAATCGCGGATCAGCAACGCCGCGGTGAATGCGTTCCCGGGCCTTGTACACACCGCCCGTCAAGTCATGAAAGTGGGCAGCACCCGAAGCCGGTGGCCTGACCAGTTGTCTGGGGGGAGCCGTCTAAGGTGAGGCTCGTGATTGGGACTAAGTCGTAACAAGGTAGCCGTACCGGAAGGTGCGGCTGGATCACCTCCTTTCTACGGAGAATATATTGAGTGCCTGGCATGGTTCCCGGGGGTTTGTTTCCCTGGGGTGTCGGGCGTGCTGGCGTGGAACGGTCGTTGCGCCTCCCTTGCGGGGGCGGGTACGGGCATGCTGTTGGGTTCCCTGACGGCCACGGCCTCCCGGGTGGGGGGTTTGGTGTCGGGTGCCTGCCATGGGTTCCTGTCCGGGTGTTCCGGGTGGGGTCGTGTGGTGTGGCGTGGTGGTTTGAGAACTGGAGAGTGGACGCGAGCGGACCATGCCGTGGCCTTGTGTGGGTCGCGGGTTTGTGGTCTGCTTGTACTGATGTATTTCGACCGGGTCCCCGTTTGGGGGTCTGGTTGTTTGTTTGATCGTTTTGTGATCGCAGAGTGTTGATGATCTGTCGTCCGGTGTTCGTTTGGTCTTGTGGGTGTGCCCCGTGTGTGGGGTTGCCTGCAAGGGCGTATGGTGGATGCCTTGGCAGACGGGACCGATGAAAGACGTGGCGGGCAGCGATATGCCTCGGGGAGTCGCCGAGCGGGCTTTGATCCGAGGGTTTCTGAATGGGGTGACCCGGCAGCCGTCATGGGCTGTCACCGCACCGTAGGGTGCGGGGGGTACGCAGGGAAGTGAAACATCTCAGTACCTGCAGGAAAGGATATTCCGTGAGTAGTGGCGAGCGAAAGCGGACCAGGCCAAACCTTGCGCGTGTGATACCCGTCGGGGGTTGCGCGTGGGGTGTTGCGGGCGTGTGTGTCCGGTCTCCGACGGGGCCGGGCCGAGTGATAAAACGGCGTGTGAGGCGAACAGGATTGAATGCCTGGCCGTAGGGGGTGATGGCCCCGTAGCCGAACGTGCGCCGTCTCGGTATCATGTTGCCCAAGTAGCACGGGCCTCGTGGAATCCCGTGTGAATCCGCCCCGACCGTGGGGTGAGCCTAAGTATTCCCGTCTGACCGATAGTGTACCAGTACCGTGAGGGAAAGGTGAAAAGCACCCCGGGAGGGGAGTGAAAGAGTTCCTGAAACCGTGCGCCTACGATCCGTCGGAGCCTCCGCGTGGGGTGACGGCGTGCCTATCGAAAAATGAGTCTGCGAGTCAGTGGCATGTGGCGTGCATAAGCCGTGTGGCGTATGCGTAGCGAAGGCGAGTCTGAATAGGGCGTGTGTCGCGTGTCCTGGACCCGAAGCGGGATGATCTAGCCCTGGGCAGGTTGAAGCGTGGGTAAGACCGCGTGGAGGACCGCACCCACCTGGGTTGAAAACCGGGGGGATGACCTGGGGCTAGGGGTGAAAGGCCAATCAAATTCCGTGATAGCTGGTTCTCTCCGAAATGCATTTAGGTGCAGCGTCGCGTGTCGCCTCCGGGGGGTAGAGCTACCGGATGCTTGAGGGCCCGTTCCGGGTACCGACAGCAGCCGAACTCCGAATACCCGTGAGGTGTGGCGCGGCAGTGAGTCGGCGGGGGATAAGCTCCGTCGTCGAGAGGGAGACAGCCCAGAGCGTCGTCTAAGGTCCCGAAGCGTGTGCTAAGTGGGAAAGGATGTGGAGTCGCATAGACAGCCAGGAGGTTGGCTCAGAAGCAGCCATCCTTGAAAGAGTGCGTAACAGCTCACTGGTCTAGTGGTTCCGCGCCGACAATGTAGCGGGGCTCAAGCACACCACCGAAGACGCGCCAGCAGTTGTGCTGGGTAGGAGAGCGTCCCCCATGGGGCGAAGCGGCCGCGTGAGCGTGTCGTGGACCGTGGGGGAGTGAGAATGCAGACATGAGTAGCGAGAGACGGGTGAGGATCCCGTCCGCTGGATGACCAAGGGTTCCGGGGCCACGTTCGTCGTCCCCGGGTCAGTCGGGTCCTAAGGCGAGGCCGACAGGCGTAGTCGAATGGATGAACGGGTCGATATTCCCGTACCGGCTGGGGACCGTCAAAGCCGAAGCGCGTGCGCTAACCTCCGCTTCCCGTTGAGGCGCCTTTCGGGGCGTGGATGCGGGTGGTGTTGGGATCCCGCGTGTGGTAGGCCGACGCAGGAGTGACGCAGTCAGGTAGCCGGCCGCGGAGGTGGTTTTCCGTGGTCAAGCGTGCAGGCCGTCCCGTAGGCAAATCCGCGGGACGTGAAGGCCGAGGCGTGATGATGGGCCCCTTAGGGGGCGAATCCGGTGATCCCTTCTGCCGAGAAAAGCTTCGGCGCCAGGGCCCTATGCCGCCCGTACCCCAAACCGACACTGGTGGTCTGGTAGAGTATACCAAGGCGATCGAGCGAATCCTGGTCAAGGAACTCGGCAAACCACTCCCGTGCCTTCGGTATAAGGGAGACCCCCTGGGGTGACGCGCCTCGCGCGCCGAGCCTTGGGGGGTGGCACAGGCCAGGGGGTAGCGACTGTTTACCAAAAACACAGGTGCATGCGAAGGCGCAAGCCGCTGTATATGCACTGACGCCTGCCCGGTGCCGGAAGGTTAAGAGGATCCGTCAGCCCTTCGGGGTGAAGCGGTGAATTCAAGCCCCGGTAAACGGCGGTGGTAACTATAACCATCCTAAGGTAGCGAAATTCCTTGTCGGGCAAGTTCCGACCTGCACGAATGGCGTAACGACTTCCCCGCTGTCTCGACCAGGAGCTCGGCGAAATTGCAGTACGAGTAAAGATGCTCGTTAAGCGCAGAAGGACGAAAAGACCCCGGGACCTTTACTATACCTTGGTATTGTCGTCAGGTCTGGATTGTGTAGCATAGGCGGGAGGCCGTGAGCCGCGGGCGCCAGCCCGCGGGGAGCCGGAAGGTGAAATACCGCTCTGTCCACACCTGGCGTCTAACCTCGACACGTGATCCGTGTCAGGGACAGTGCCTGGCGGGTAGTTCAACTGGGGCGGTTGCCTCCCAAAGAGTAACGGAGGCGCTCAAAGGTCCCCTCAGCCCGGTCGGCAACCGGGTGTCGAGTGCAATCGCACAAGGGGGCTTGACTGCGAGACCGGCGGGTCGAGCAGGGACGAAAGTCGGAGATAGTGATCCGGTGCCGGCGCACGGGCGCGGCATCGCTCAACGGATAAAAGGTACCCCGGGGATAACAGGCTGATCATTCCCAAGAGTCCATATCGACGGGATGGTTTGGCACCTCGATGTCGGCTCGTCGCATCCTGGGGCTGGAGCAGGTCCCAAGGGTTCGGCTGTTCGCCGATCAAAGCGGCACGCGAGCTGGGTTCAGAACGTCGTGAGACAGTTTGGTCTCTATCCTCTGCGCTCGTTGGAATCCTGAGGAGGCCTGCCCATAGTACGAGAGGACCTGGGTGGACGAACCTCTGGTATGCCGGTCGTCACGCCAGTGGCGCGGCCGGTTGGCTACGTTCGGGAGGGATAACCGCTGAAAGCATCTAAGCGGGAAGCCTGCTCCGAGATCAGGATTCCGTGACCCCCTTAGGGGGTCTGGAGACTCCATGGAGAACACATGGTCGATAGGCCGGACGTGGAAGCCCCGTGAGGGGTGGAGCTGACCGGTACTAACAGTCGAACGGCAACACTACACACCCACCCGCAAGGGTGGCAGGAACAAACAAGCATCACCCGACGACAGGGAGACACCCTGCACGTCACACTACGATCCCTTCAGTCGCGTCCACTATCCGGTCCCCAACCCACCACAATCCCCCCGAGGGGACACGTGGAGACACGATCCCCCGGGATGTATAACAGTAGATTTGCGGCGGCCATGGCCCAGGGGAGACGCCCGGACCCATTCCGAACCCGGAAGCTAAGACCTGGCACGGCGATGGTACTGCACCCGACAGGATGTGGGAGAGTAGCACGCCGCCGCATCACACGTCACACGGCCCCGACAGGCACAAACCCTGCCGGGACCGTTCTTTTT
>NZ_JBBHLY010000005.1:0-21112 GCF_037482445.1 Bifidobacterium thermophilum | reverse complement strand
TATCCGACGCATGCGGCGTCGACGACGACACATCACGGAACACCACCGCATCCCAACGCGCGAAGAGCGTCTGCGCGGCACCTGCGGTGAACACGGTCGATGCCGTGACCCTCGAACCGCCGCTCTTCGCCGTATACCAGCCACTGAAGGTATGCCCGGCCCTCGCCGGGGTGGGCAACGTTCCGTACGGCTGATCCTGCGTGACCGTCTTGCTGGCCGTCTGCGCAGTACCGCCGTTCGCATCGAATGTGACCTTGTACGAGTTGGCGGTCCAATGCGCGTAGACCGTTGCGTTGCCCGTAGTCACCGTATTCGCGCCGATCTTGGAGCCGCCGCTCCTCGCGGTATACCAACCCTGGAAGGTGTAGCCCTTTCTCGAAGGCGTGGGAAGCTGCCCGTACGCACTGCCATACGTCACGGACCTCGACCCAGGCGACACCGACCCGCCGTTCGCATCGAACGACAACGTATACACGTTCGCCTTCCAACGCGCATACAGCGTCAGCCCGACGGTCACCGGCTTGCTGAAATCATACCTCGAACCGCCGCTCCTCGCGGTATACCAACCCTGGAACACATACCCCGCCCTCACGGGATCCTTCGGCGCAGCCGCCTTCGAACCATACTCGACCGTCTGCGACGGAATCGACGACCCGCCGACGGAATCGAACGACACCGTGTAGGCGCTGATGTTCCAGTCTGCTACAAGCGTTGAGTCCTGAGGAATCTCATAGGGCGTTGAACTCGTGATTTTCTTGCCGTCATGGTATTTACAATGGTTCTCTTGCCATGCCTGTTCCCACCAACCGGCGAAAGTGTATCCGGTGCGTGTAGGAGTAGGAAGCTCCCCATATGGCTGCCCTTCGGTCACTGTCTTGGATGCTGTCGGCGTGCTGCCACCATTCGCGTCAAAGGTGACCGTGTAGGTATTTGCTTTCCAATGCGCGTAGAAGGTGACATCCGAAGAGCCCATGGTGTACTCCTCACCGATCTTGGTGCCGCCTGTCGGCGCCGTATACCATCCTTCGAAGGTGTACCCCGGGCGTGTGGCCTCCGGGAAATTGTACGCATGTGACCCGTACGAGAGTGTATATGAGGACTGGCATGTCGTCCCGCCGTTGGCATCAAAATATATGGTGTGCTGCTGCGGTTCCCACTGCGCATACAGGATGACGTTATCGGTCACAGGAGTGTTGAAATCATACTTCGTCCCATCGTAGCGATCAGTGTACCAGCCGGTGAAATCATAGTTATCACGCGTCGGGTTGGCTGGGACCGGTGCCTTCGTGTTGATGGGTACGCTTTCTCGGGAAGTGGATACCTTGCCGTCGTTGCCTACGAAATAGACGGTGTATGCGACCGCGGAATCATGCGACGTCGCGTTTCCTGTGGAGATATCGATGTCGTAGAAGACAGGAGCACGATTCTGGCACTCCGTCTTGATATTGTCTGTTTCCTCATCCGACGTGCTGAACGTCCACCGTGTCTTCTTCGCCAGCCCAGTGGTATACCACACGACATGATTCCCGACGACAATCGGCTTGCAATCCGACAGCGAGCCCTTCATTGTGTACACCTTGCTCGTAAGGTTGCCTGAAGCATCCATGAACGCGTAGCTGACATCCCCGTGCGTCTCGGTTTGCACGTCGTTCTTGTCGTAGCTGCTCCACAAGATGAGGAACCGCTGCTCGCTAATCTTGACGAGCACGGGGTCGGTTGCGGTCTGATTGCCGTCGAAGGCGTTCGACGTGAGTGTCTTGGTCGTGACAGCCGACCCATCAGTCGGCACGACGCTCACCCACACGTTGCGGGCTCCTGTCTGAGTTTCGGAACCAGAGTCCGGGAAGGATTTATCCTGGTCAGCAAGGGTGCCGGCAGCAATCAATGATTTGCCGTTGCCCGCGGACTCAAGCCCGTCAAAAGTGGCTCCGGTGTAATTGTCGCCATTTGTTCCTTTGAACGTCATTATCGGGAGGATTTGCCCGTCAGATCGCCACACAGAATCATCTGCCGTTGGCGTGATGTCCTTGACGGTAATCTGCCGCGGGTTCGCATCTCCATGATCTGCCCCGTAGATCTTCCCGCCGGCCGCGACGATGAACTGGTTGAAGGAGTGCGATACATACCCCATCGCGCTGTGGTCATAGTTTTGAATCGCCGTTGCCTGTCCAAGTTTCGCCAAATCCGATTCTCTGATCCGAAACGTCATATTCGCCTGGTGATGCACACCCTTGATGTTGTACATCTTGTGGCATGTGCGGATCCACAGCTCGCCGTTTGCCTCGGTCATGCGCAGCGAACCGCCGTCGAACGGGATGTACGTGTTGATGCCGGAATATTCAGTGTTGCCGAGGTACTGCCACGACTTGGAGTATTTGGTCACGCGCACGACAGCGACGCTGTCGGATTCGTTCAGGTTGTTCTGCCCGGTGACGACGAACCGGTAGTTCGAACCGTTGAAATACCCGCCCCACAGCACTTCGGTGGCTCCAGTAGGCGTGTACGTCGACGCATCGATGGTCTTGGTGCTGACATAGGTGAACGAACTGCTGTACTGTTCGACGATCAGTGCGTTGTTGGCCCATTCAATCCGGTCATAGCCGCCATCGCTGCGGTGCTCGATTGCACTGTCGACGGTGTACGCCCAGTTTCCGCCGCCTTCCGGGCTGTACTCGTTCTTCCAGATATTGCGGGAGTGCACTTGCCGTGAACTCGCCCCGCCGGTCTCGCCTGCCATTGCAGCCGACGGCGGAACCGCCAGCAATGTCGCAGATATCAGCATGCTGACGCTCACCAGCACAGCAGGTAGCATTCGGGCGATTCGACGCCCCAGATTCTCTCTCATTGTCGTGTTCTCCCTTGCCGATTGCGGCACCCAACTCTCATGTGTTTTCATTGTATGTCTGGGCGTGCCCACCTGCTGAGTGATGAGACAAAGAGGGGCTTGCGATTGGAAGACCATTCGCAAGCCCCTCGGTACCTATCCAAGCCGAATGTCAAGCAAGGTTGTCCAGACGGTGGATGAATGCGGCCATATCTTGCCGGTAGACGGGAATCATGCCGCCGAATGTGCCGTCAGGATAGCCGGTCGTAACCTGCTGCGATGCCAGCCATAGTACATCTTGGGCATGGGGGGACGTTGGAGTCACATCACTGAACCGATTCCAGTCGGATGGCATCGGCAACCAAGTCGCCGCCCCCTGAACATGCATATTCTTGGCCAAACGCCGCAGGAAAGCAGCCATATCTTGACGATAGACCGGGTCACCCCCGCGGAACGTGCCATCCGGATATCCGGACGTGATACCTGTGTGAGCGAGCCAAAGAATGTCCTGTGCATGAGGCGTGCTCCTATTTACATCGGTAAACCGATTCCAGTCAGCCTGTGTTGGTGTCCAGGTCGCGGCATCCGACACGCCCCGACGGACTGCTTCGCGTCGCAAGAAAGCAGCCATATCTTGACGCTTAACCGTATCCATGCCGCGGAATGTACGCCTGCCGTGCCCTTCATCCCATCCCGTGGTGATATTCACATCGGCCAGCCAGGTAATGTCAGATGAATGGGGCGTAGAACTCGTAACATCGTTGAAGGTATATCGATGCTTGACTACCACGCGAACATTAACCGTCCGTGAACCGACCTTGCCTCGCACCGTGAAGGATCCTGTCTTCTGATACGACGCGGCTGGAACAGCATCCCATACGATTTTCTCGTCGGTGACTTTCCCGTTGTCCCAGGTTACTTTGGCGGTCACAGGCAACGCCGGCGGATTGTAGGCATATGTCGTCACGTCTGATAGGGTGGCGATTGACTTGATTGCGGCTTTGACCGCAATGTTGACTTTCGCGACCACCCCGTCCGAAGCCACGCTGACAGTCGTGTTGCCTTCCGACTTTCCTGTCACGGTCCCGGACGTCTTCGAGGCCACGGACGCAATCGCGGGATTCGCGGATGCCCATTCAACGATGTTCGACCGCAGCTGGGCATAGTCTGCGTGACGGTTGGAAATCAACGAGTTCAAACGAATCTGCTGATTACGTTCAAGAGACAAAGTCTGCCCGGTAACGTTGTTGTCCTTGTTGTCGACTTTATTGGTTATCGAAAGTTGAGGACGGACCACGGTGATTTTGACAGTCGCCTTCTGGTTGCCGACCTTTGCCGTGATTGTCGCCAAAGCCGATTTGCTGCCATTGGTACTTAGCGCATCCACATTGATTGATGATCCGCTCGCCGGCAGGGTAATAATCTTACCGTGAGAATCCTCGCTCCAACGTGTGTTCCCGGCACTGCTGGAAAGGCTCGCATAATCATGCAATGGGGAAATCTCAGTATAAAGACGGAACCGTTCACCCGAAGTGGCTTCAAGATTGCCATTCGTGACATAGGTCTTCCCATTATCGTCGGATGTTGGCGTAGAAAGCCCATGGTCACGCAGAATGTTCAGCTTGGCGGCAACCACACGTACTGTTGTGGTTACGGTCCTGCCGGCGAGTTTGCCGGTGATAATGACGGTACCGGGTTGTTTCGCCGACACGGTTGTGCTCGGACTGTTTTCGGAGCTAGTCACCGATGATGTTCCGGTAACCGTTGCAACACTGGTGTTTGAGGATTTCCATGTCATGGAGTTCAGCGACGCATAGTCATGCCGCTGTGCGAAGGCGAGTGTTAGCTTCGATGTCTCGCCGACTGTTAATTCCATGACTTTGCCAGTGACGTCATGAGGTTCTGGAAGCTTGCCTTGATAGGTCAACGACAATTTGGGTTCCGACACTGTTACGCTGAACGGGAATGTCATACCGCCCGTCGCGACAGTGACAGTGGTTGTACCGGTATCGATAGCGGTAAGCTTGCGGTTGGAATCAGAATCGATTGTTGCGACCTGTTTGTTGCTGGAATCCCAGTGTGCGCGGTGCTCGGTCGCGTAATCCGTATGCAGCGGTGAAATGTCATAGTTCAGTTGCAGAATCTCACCGACGGACAGGTCCACAATGCCACCTTCGTCTACGACAATCGGGCTGCTGGTCGACCCATAGTCAACTGAGATAGTGGGCGAAATAACTCTGATATTCGTTGAACTATTGATGTCTCCATACAATTGTTGAACTGTACTGTAGGAGGTTTTGCCATTCGATTCGCTGGCAATCTTGCGGTTCATGATGAAGAAGCATCCGAGCGAAACCTTGGAGTCTCCCGCAGTAAGCGTACGGATCAGCACGTTCGTGTTCTTCTGGTCCCAATTACCGTTGAAATCAATGGCGTTGGGGTTCGAAACCGTCCAACCGGGAGCGGTGTGCGTGATCTTCGTTGTCTTGCCATCACTTCCCGTGACGGTTTCGGAATAGGAACGCTGGTTATTCCACAACGAAGTGGTGAACTCATAACTGTAACGCTTGTTCTGCGCCGTGGTTCCATCACCGTCGAAAGTCACGTAATAGTTCAGTTTGGTATCTTCTCCGCCAGTCAGCTCAGTGACATCAGACGGAGCGAGTACCTTGGAATCCTGCGTGCGCACGATTTTCAGTTTCGGCTTATGCACAATGAAGTGGGCGGTGGCGGTTTCCACTTCACCACCGCTGTGGGCAATGGCTTTCACGGTTGCGGCGCCTTCTCGGAGACCTACAAACCTGTTGGACATGTCGATGGCGAGCGCGTCGCCGGTGTCGATGTCTCGGTTATTGTTTGTTTTGCAGTTCCCGTTATCGTCGTAGCTGTCGCATAGTTCAATGTATTTACCGTTGATGTACCAACTTACCGTGTTGAATTTCGCTTCGATACCGGTGCCGTTGAAATTCCACAGGTGCAACGAGACCGCTTGTCCTACTGCGATATTGACGGTCTGCCCTTCTTGCGAGATATTCCATTGTCCCACTGATTTGTCGTCGTCAATCTCGATGCGGGCGTCACCGTCTTGCTCTGCCCATGCTGGCGATGCAGTAATCAGCGATCCCGCAATCATTGAAACTGTGCATATTATCGCAGTGATTATTGCAGCAAGAGGGGTTGATTGAAGCCCTCCATACCGGCTATTCCCCGATTGCCCCATGATGACTTCTCCTTCCTGAGGCGTGATATGGGCGTAATCAACGATGCCAACGGCAGCATCGATGGTCAGCCGCGGTACTCCCTCTCCTGTGGCCTTCGGCCTCCAGTCGTTGTCTTCTCGCCCGGCTTTTTGCTCAGACATTCCTAATGTTACGCGTGATTTTGTATAGAGAAGGCTGCTGCGACGGTTGGAACGTTTGACATTCTTCGTCAGCTGTCACAGCGTGTCACATGGGCCAGTGCCGACGATGTCGACGATGTTTTTCATTATTTGCGGGTGCGGCCTGCGGTATTCTTGCCCCATGCCCAACAACCCCTTCATCCCACGCTCCATCATCGTGACCGGTGGCGCCGGTTTTATTGGTTCGAATTTCGTGCATTATGTTGTAGATAACCATCCGGAGACGCATGTGACGGTGTTGGATGCGTTGACGTATGCGGGTAACCTGGATAACCTGAAGGGCATCCCGTCGGACCGCATGGACTTCGTCCACGGCGACATCTGCGACGCCGGGCTGCTCGACAAGATCGTGCCGGGGCATGATGCAATCGTGCATTATGCGGCTGAGTCGCATAATGATAATTCGATCGCCGACCCGGAGCCGTTCGTGCGTACGAACGTGGTGGGCACGTATCGTCTGCTGGAGGCGGTGCGCAGGTACGGCATCCGTTATCATCACATCAGCACGGACGAGGTGTACGGGGACTTGGCGCTCGACGACCCGCACAAGTTCACCGAGGAGACTCCGTACCACCCGTCCAGCCCGTATTCGTCCACCAAGGCGAGCTCCGACATGCTCGTGCGCGCGTGGACACGCACCTACGGCCTGCGCACCACCATCTCGAACTGCTCCAACAACTACGGCCCGTACCAGCATGTGGAGAAGTTCATCCCGCGGCAGATCACCAACATCCTCACGGGTGTGCGCCCGAAGCTGTACGGCGCGGGCCTGAACGTTCGTGACTGGATCCATACGGAGGACCATTCCTCGGCCGTGTGGACGATCCTGACCCGTGGCCGTGTCGGCGAGACGTATCTGATCGGCGCGGACGGCGAGAAGAACAACATCGACGTGCTGCGGTTGATCCTGCGGTTGATGGGCCGGCCGGAGGACGCTTTCGACCATGTCAAGGACCGCCCGGGCCATGACCGGCGGTATGCGATCGATTCGACCAAGCTCCGGACCGAGCTGGGCTGGCAGCCCGTGCATACGGATTTCGAATCCGGCCTGAAGGCGACGATCGACTGGTATGCGAACAACCCGGAGTGGTGGGAGAAGACCAAGGCGGCGACGGAGGAGCGCTACAGGCGCCAGGGGCAGTGAGCTGTACACCCGTTCCACACACTAAACTGAAGTCAGATTGCCGATTGTTCCATCGCGGAAAGGGCGCATATGCACATGCCTGGAAAGACGCAAAACTATCCATCACACCATAATATTGATAATCACACTGTTGGCGCATCCAGCGGCAGAGTCCTTATCGAGAACCTTGATTCCGTGATGCAACGCAAGCTATGGGACGAGACACTGCACGGTCGCGTTGACACGAGCAATCCAGCATTGTTGTGGAATGACACACCGTCATTCTGGAGCTGCACATCAATCGTTCATAACAACCCAAGATTAGTTGAACGGTTCGCGGGAATTCTTCGCACGTCGTTCTTATATTGTCCGCAGATCCTGCTCACCGATGCAGAATTGTTTGACGGTATTTTCTTCCTCGCACTTGGACCGCAGGCAATCAACGAGATCTTGGGCAAGTCACTTGCCGATCCACCGTCACTTATTTTTTCCGGTCGCGGCAATACATTCGAACATTGTCTACGACTTTTTACATTACGGCGGATTAACGAGATTAAGCCTGAGTGCAAGGATACGAGATATACAGTTCGTCCATTGGAGCTCAGCTCAATGGGTCTTACCATCACCGATGATGATGCCGTGTCTTTGAATGATTCGTTCTACAATGAGCTTACCAGTCGTGTAGATGCCGCGTGCCAAGGCGCTCGCGGCATCATTGACGTGGTTATCTGGGCATATGAGCAATACTGGTCGCTTCAGGGGCATACAGCTTTGAACGACGTTCTGGTTCAATCAAACGATAATTTCGGATTTCTTGCTCAGCGTTGGAAAGAATGGTCGAATGCGATTGCCGCTGGGCGCGTCGGTTATGAAAACCAAGAGAATCCTGACTTTTACAAGCCGATACTTGGGAAGCATCCGTCCACGGATAATGTGCAACCCAAAGAGGCGTGGAGCCAAGATTTCGAGACCATCTTCCGTGAGATCGCAAAGAGCAGCGTGCCGATCATCAACTCGATCATCACACGAGCCAGCAAGAATTCCGCAGTCAGTGACCAAGCAGAAAACTATCAACAAGCCGTGAAGGACATTATCGGAGACAACGACAGGAAAAAGCCGATAATCAAACGCACAACAGCGTTCAACCGTATCGATGAAGCTTGCAACGAACGAGATATATGCACCAATAATTTGCGCAACATTCTGCGAGACTGGTATCAGTTCATGTATCAGCGGACATTAGCTTTCCATCTCGATGCCGTACTTATCGCTGTGAATGCTCCAAGGAATTCTTATGAGCAGATTGTCACGCATACACCAATCACCCAGTCAGACCATCGAACTCGCGACGGAGACCACCTAAGTAAATCGACCATAGCATCCACAAGCAAAACGCATCGCGTAGGCGCATTGGTACTTGACGAGCATGTAACCAGTGTCCTTGGGAATATGTCTGCGAGCGCATTCGGGCTATTTTGCTACCAGACTCGGACGGTAATCAACCAATGGCGCAAATGCGATGCCAGCGTCAGCATCCATAAACTGAAAGCTCGCACCAAAGACATGGCCTACTCTGTATATGAAGCAGACAAGGAGCAGGACCGCAGACAGGAAGGGCTAACTATTTGGAAAAGTTTCATGTTCGCTGCAGTGCTGTCAATCATTGCCGCAATGTGTGACAATGTTTGGTTTGGAAATTTCCAATCAAATCAAATATGGATTGTCGTTCTTGTTTCATGGTTCGTATCAATGATTCCAAATTTCATTGAGATTATAAATTGGGAACGCGGCGTACATAAGGGCGCAAAAACCGTTATTTATATGGATCGGCCTGACTTCGAAACCACACCGTCATCTGAAGAGGAAGGAAGATGATGCGGACAGACAACAACAACGACGATGTTGTTGCCCCGGTCGAGGACGGGGTTCCGCCGCTGATCGTCAGTGATGAACATGTCGTATACCGAGATTATTTCGCTGCGGATTACACCGTGTTCGAATGTCAAGCCACAGTGCGTGAAACAGGCGAAACATTCCGCATGCACACCACCGAGGTAAGCGGCGGACGAACCGGGGCCGCGTGCATCGTACGGCTAGAATCAACAACAGTTGACGGATCCGTCGCGGCGCGCTACCTGATTGCCAGACATTGGCGCGTTTCCACGCATGCTTGGGGGTGGGAGTTTCCACGCGGCATGGGCGAGGAACATGAGTCCGCAGAGGAAACCGCACAGCGCGAATTGAAGGAAGAAACGGGGATCAGCGTGCCGCTTGAATGCGTGAAAGTTGTGCAACTTATCCACGCAGACACCGGGGTACTCCGCGACTCAATCGCAGTCGCTGAAATCGCAGTGGCCGACACCGATATCGCTAGTCGATCGGCAAAGAATCGTACAGGTGGCACCGACTGGGAGCTAAGGAACGCACACTGGGTCGACGCCAACACATTACGCGCCATGATTGCAAACGGTGAAATCACCGATGGCATCACGCTCGCTTGTTGGGCAATTCACGAGTGTCGAGAGAGCTCTACGCAACGTAGATAGCCATACCGACAACAGCATTGCGCAGCGAACGAAGGATTCAAATGCTTGGTACGACAGTCAACGATATGGCCCCGACTGCAACGGCTCCGTTTGGCAACGCCGGGCGGCCCCGCAGTTCGCACACCTGAAAAAACAATGCGGGGCGCTAGGCAACCCACGGGTCATCCCGCGTGCGCCCAGCGCCCCGCATCAGCCATTCCAGCTGTTCAGTCAAGCAGCCACCTGCCAGCCACCCAACTCACTCGGCAGTCTGCAGCTGCGCACCCTCAAGGTCGAAGTCGGCCATGTGGTAGCTCTTGATGGCCGGATCCTCGTATGTGTTCTTGTAGTAGGTGTTGGTCTTGGCGGAGAAGCCGCTCGTGTAGATCGTCTTCTCGTACTGGCCGTTGCTCATGAGCGCGCAGCCGTCCACCATCGCCGCGGAATCCAGCGTGTGGAACAGGCGGGAGACGTTCGACTCCTCGGTCTTCTGCGCCGGGTAGTGGGCGTTCGTGTAGGCGGCGCGCACGAAACGCGACGGCGAGCTGTAGTCGCCCGGAATGCCGCGCATGCCGGAGCCGGAGCCCCACGCGCTGAGTTCCTGGGTGCCCCACTTGACCGGCTCGGGGACGCGCGGATCCATGCTCAGGTAGTTGCGCAGGTTTTCGGTGTGCCAGTCGAAGGTCGGCTGGTTGGCGAGCACGTCGACGCCATCGTGGTGCACGTGGATGCCGTCGGCCATGGCTTCGATCACGATGCTGCGCTTGCCGTCGCCGACGATCCAGTGCAGGAACGAGACCGGATACTGCTCGTTGACCTGCTTGCCCACGACGGTCACGTTCTTCAGGGCTTCCTCGACCTCGTCAACGGTGGAGAAGCTGCGAGCGATCCAGAACGGCAGCTCATAGGCGGCGACGTTGACCGTGCCGTCCACCGGAGCGTCTGCATACTGGGCATACCCCGGGAAGTTCAGGCCGGCGACCGCCAGGCCCTCGTCATTCGCGCAGTCGAAGTACATCGGCATGCCTTCGACGATGATGCCGACGCCCATGACCGGCTTCGGGTTGGAGACCGTCGCATTATACGCGACCGGCGCCTGGTAGCCGCGCGGCGTCACCACAATCTTCTCGCCGTACGAGAACGACCAGTCAAGATTGCGGCCGAAATACATGTTCCCGTCTTCATCTGCAAAGCGAACACCAGTGCACATGTCACCTGCTCCTTCCATAACGCCCCTCGTGGGGGCCTGCGGATTGTTCGGTTCTGGTCTCGCCGTCGGATTGTCTGATGCACCGGCGTTCCGGTGTTCTGGCGTTGCGGCGTTCCGGCGTGCGGCGATTCCGATCACCCGCGTTGTTGTTTTCACTATCGAGCATAGCGTTTCCGGATTGCGAGGATATGGAGGTTTGGGGGTGTGTTCATCAGTTGTTTTCCTTGATATCATGCGGGAATGGCATAGGGGTTCGCCTTGGGAGCGCACGTCTTGCATTTACGAAAACGGTAGAAGATTTTCAGGTTATTTTTAGGATTGGGGGTGGGGTTGATGGGGTGAATAGGGGGTCTGGTGACGGAGAGCGGAATGAGACCGGCGAGCGCCTGGCTGGCGGGCTGACTGGTTGGCGGGCTGACCGGTCAGTGATGCGACGAGATGAGGAGTCGAGGTGATGATGTGATGACGCGATGGCGCGATGACGTAATTAAGTAATGGCGTAATGACATGATGACAAGGCGATGAGGCGACAGGGCGAGTCGTGTACCGAGACCAAATCGGAGATCACAGGATGGAATCGGAACCAGTCCACGCGAGCACTGGCTGGCACCGGTCCATCCGCCACGGCAACACCAAAAACCACTTGATTCCAATGAATCACGCACACTACGACAATCAACCATCGCCCGATCACCCGCATGAAACACCCAAACCACGGACCAAACCAGAGAACGAACGCCGAAAACCAATCCAGTCCACACCGGCACCGACCAACACGCAGACACCAGCCACCCACCACACCGGAGATCAGCGGAATTCCAACGACCCGCCGACAGGACCAGCACCAACCACCAGCCCGCCAACCACACAACCACCCGTACCCGTAGACCGGATCGGAGAACACACACCGAAATCGGAACCAGTCCACACCGGCACCGGCCGACACCGGTCCATCAATCCCTGCGATACCACAAAACCGCTAAATTCCAACAACCCGCACGCGCAGAGACAATCAACCACCGTACGGTCATCCGCATGAAACATCCAAACAACGGACCAAACCAGAGAACGGGAGCATAAAACCGATTCGGTCCACACGAGCGCCGACCAACACGCATCCATCGCCACCGGCCACACCGAAAACCCTTAGAATCCCAACTACCCACCAGCACCCCAGATACCAACCACCGGCGCATTTGCCGCACAACGGTCTGAGTCCACGGACCAAACCCGAAATAACACGGCAACACCGAAATCAGTCCTCACTCAACCGCCAAGCATCAGGACATTGTCCGCTGCAGCACACAGCATTCGGCGCACTATCATTTGACGTCACCATCACATACACTTGATTTATCAACGCCACAAACACCACGAAGGGAGGAACCCATGGATTCACCAACAGCACTGGCCGAGCCGCATCGAATCGCCGATCCAATCATGCTGACAGACAAGCAGATCAGCGAGCGCCGCCGGAACATCGAACGGCAATATGGCTCCGCAGCAACCCTTCGCAGGAAACAAGCCATGGGCGCCTTATCATTCGAGGAATATCTCGCGCTGCAACAAATTGAAGGCCTTGACTATCTCGAGAAGGGATGATGCATGTCAGCCGAGGGTGAACAGGCCAGACAATTCGCACAACGTTTAGAAAATCTCCTCCAGAACGTACTTCCCGCTTGCAACGACGCTTTTACTGCAACACCTCAAGGCAAATACCGCAAACAAGGAAAAACCGTTTATCTCATACAACAACGAGACAACTCAGGTATCCCACTCACCTGTGACGGAGATGAAATTCTCAGGCTGCGATATTCCTTCCTGTGCTCTTGCAAAACACCCCGGTCAATGCTTCAAGTTGACAAATCAGATATCCTTCTTGCGGCTGATTCTGGGCATGCTCCCCTGTGTCATTACGACTATGTCAGATCTCCACAATCTGACATCCCAGCTGCACATATCAATATTCATGGCTCCAATGATGCAGCGACCCGAATCATGCTTTCATGTGTTAACGGCAAACGCTCGAAAAACAGAAGAAAACAATATCTGGACAAAGGCCTTTTCCCCACATTTTCATCTTTGCATTTTCCTGTCGGCGGTGATCGTCTTCGTCCCGGGCTCGAGGATGTACTTGAGATGGCAATATACGAGTTTCATATTGACACCCAACCTCAGTGGAAAACGTCTCTCGACCAAAGCAGAGAAGAATATCGTACTGCGCAAATCAGGGCGATTGTCCACGAATTTCCTGATTTGGCGTACGACACGCTGATTGAGGACGGATACGATTTAAAACAACGGCCAAATCGACCCAATCGGTCTGATCGAGATAGCATGCTCATCCGCTATTGATATTCGCTCTTCTAAGCCTACACTGGTATTCATTATTCATGCGAGTCCAGTTTGTCAACCGCCAACAAACTTCTGCGCTTCGCACGAAAATACGATTATTCCTTCATTATCTCTTCCCTCAACTCACCCCATCCAAACTGGTTACACTGAAAACGGGCTCAGCGTAACCAGTTTGGATGGCGGATTTTCGAGTGTCAGCTGATACCACCTGCCCCTGCGAAGCGCATCGCTTGCGCAACCTGCGCCCACAGGATATGTGCAGCGCCGCAGCACGGCACATCGCTTCGATTTGCGCGTACGTAGAGTTATATGTTCGGAAAGTTGCGTGTACGGAGGGTTGCACAATCAGCATTGTGCGTTGACAATCCGAACAGCACCAGCAACTTCACCGGCACCGACAGGACCGACACCACCAGTATCTGCAACACGAACCGAACCGGCGGGACCGACGGAACCAGCAGCGCCACCACCGGCGGCACCACCGCCATCACCGGTCCCGGCCCCGGATCCGGGCTGCGACTCATTCTCACCGACCGCACTGCTAGCTTCACTATCGCCCGCAACATCAGTTCCCCGCACCCGCGCAGTCTCACTCCCCCGCGTCTTCGGGAGCAACAGCTGCAAGGCAATCGCGACCGTTCCCCCGACCGCGATGCCGGACGACAGGAAATACTGAATGAACTGCGGCGCCATTTGAATCACCGAGCCAGGCAGGATCATGGTGCTCACGCCGCTCATCACCGACACGCCGAGTATCATCGTCGCCCGGTCATCCATTACGGTGTCTTTCACCATTTTCACGCCGTTTGAAATCAGGGTCATGCACACCATGGCGAATACACCGTTGATCACCGGGGTCGGCAGCGAGGTGATGACGGCCATGAGTTTCGGGCAGAATCCAAGGCACACGAGGATGGCACCGCCCGCGATGACGACCCGACGGGATGCCACCTTGGTGATGGCAATCAGCCCGGCGTTTGAGGAGTAGCCGGTCATCGGGGTCCCGCCGAACAACGCCCCGACCAGGCATCCGAGCCCTTCACCAATGGTTCCCCGGTCTATGCGCTCATCTTCCATCGGTTCGCCAGTAATCGCCTGCACGGTGAACCATGTTCCAGTCGTGTCGAGCAGCACGAACAGGTACACGACCGTCATCAGCAGGCAAGCTTGAAGATTGAACTGCGGGGCACCGAAGTGGAAGACCTGCGGAAGGGAAAACCATGAAGCCTGTCCCACAGCGCTGAAATCCGTTCCTCCCATAATCCACGCCGCCAGCGTGCCGGCAGCCAATGCGATGATGACGGAGAACATGTGCAGTACCCGGCTGTTGCGCATGCGGTACTGGGCGATCATGCACACGAGCAGCACAGCGAACGTTACGCATCCGCTGACCGCATTCACCGTGAAGTTCCCGCTTGTGCTGAACACTCCTGTCACCGCGGTCGGCACGAGGGTCAGCCCGACTATGAGGATGATGATGCCGCCGATGAACGGCGGAATCGCCTTGCGGATGAATTTCGAGAATACTTTCGTCACGCCGAGCAGCATGATGACGATCGCCCCGGGCAACAGGCTGCCGATCATGGTGGGTATGCCCATGGTGGCTCCAATTGCGCATAGCGCGGCGAGCGGCACGTACGAGGGGCCTTGGACTATCGGGTATTTCATGAACAGGCCGCTTTGTAGCAGGGTCGCGATACCGCATGCGAAGAAACTCATTTGCAGGAGGAACGAAAGGTCACCACCCTTCAATCCGATCGCGCCGCCGAGAATCAGCGGCATGATGTAGAGGTCCATTGACAGTACATGCTGGAGACCAAGAATCAGTGATTTTCCTACTGGAATCTTGTCGTTTACCCCAGCAATGAGATGCTGGCTGTGTTGTTGAGTCATGATGATGCTCCTGAACGATGATGGAAGGTGTGATCTTTGGTAGATATTTGGTAGAATTACTAATTTCTATGTGCAATTGACAGCATTCAGTTGTCTGCTAGCTGTCGACGCAATTTGTCCAGTTCTGTTTCGATTGACGACGCCAGGTCACGCTCGTCGAGACCGCACGCGAAGCTTCCATTGCGGTACACCACGTTGCCGTTGACGATGGTCGCGGCTATATTTTCCGGGGTCGCGGAATAGACGAGGGTCGCGTATGGGTCGTGCATCGGGATAGACGTAAGATGTCGGGGTTCGAACAGCACCAGGTCCGCACGCTTGCCGACTTCGATGCTGCCGAGCCTGTCCTCCATACCGATGGCCTTCGCCCCGCCGTTGGTCGCCATGGCGACGGTCTGCTCGGCCGTGATCCTCGCGGCATCCCTGCTGAAGCCCTTCTGAATGAGCGCCGCAAATTTGAGGCTTTCCAGATAATTGGTCGTATTGTTGCTTGCTGCCCCGTCAGTGCCGACTGACACGTTCACGCCCGCATCGAGGCATTCGCGGATTGGCGCAGCCCCGGACCCGAGGTACATGTTGGACACTGGATTATAGCTGATCGACACACCGTGGTCAGCAAAGCGCCGGATCTCATCATCCGTGAGATTCACACAATGTACCCCGAGCATCTTGTCTGTGAGGAATCCCATGTCATCAAGCATCGGGACAATGTCCTGCCCGTAGCGTTCACGACACATGGCGTTGTCAACCTCGGTCTCATCGATATGCATGGCGTAACGCACGTTTTCCGACAGGCAATAATCCAGCATCGTGCGGTATCCCTCGCGTGTCGTGGACCAGGTGACGTCCGGACCGGTCCAGATGGAGAGCATATCACCACGGTCCGCATAATCCTTGCGCAGCCTGGAAACTTCGTCCATGGCTTGCTCAGCGGATTCGACCATGCACGCCGGCATCCCGTAATCTTCCCCGGTGTCCTGGAATGTGCGGATGAACACGCTTCTGATACCGGTGTCTTCCATTCCCGCGATACAACCGTCGGCCAGCTGTGGATCCTGATCGGTGTAGAAGAATTCACACAAGGTGGTGCACCCGCTTTTCAGCGCTTCCATGCAGGTCAGCTGCGCCGCAAGACGATGCTGATACGGTGTCATCAGTGCTCCATACGGCAGTGCGGACCGATTCAGCCATTCAATCAGCCGATGGTCGGCACCCAGACCTTTGAGGAACGACTGGAAAATATGCGTATGCGTGTCAATGAAGCCGGGAAGCAGAACCTGGCCGGTGGCATCAATGGTTTGTTTCGCTTCAATGTCTGCAGGAGCGGCGCCTTCTCCGATTTGAACAATCACGCCATCGTCCACGACGACATAACCGTTGTGAATGACCCGGCGCGACGCATCCATGGCGCAGACTGTCGCATGACAGATCAGAAGGTCTACTGATTCTTCAGTTTCTTCGGTTTGATTGGTAGATTGATTCATGGTTCCCACTTTCCTTGCACGCCTTGCGAACTTCCCAAGCAGGGGCATTCGGGGCGATGCATCGTTTGCGGATTCGTCCCAACGAGGCTGAGGCCTCGCCGCCTGCGTTTTGGTATCAAGGAAAACGAAGAAAACTCGTGACTCCAACCATACGGGCCAGCCGGTTAACGCGGTTGGCGGATTGTGTTACGAGCGCATGTATCGCGGACACATTGTGGAAACAGAGGGTTTGGAGTGGTGCGGGAGTTCAAGAGCGAGACGTCATTCAGCCCGCGCGCATCAGCGCGAGGATGGATCCTTGTGGAAAGACCATTTTTCCTATGTCTGCATCGGGTCGGTCTGGTTCATATTGACTTGTCGGGCGCCATCGCTGTTCTGGACAGTTTCATCGTTCAATCAGAACGGTGTTATTAACTGGCCTCAGGGGATCGGCCCAACAAGCGGAATTCCGACGGGCTACCGAACATCCCGACACCGAATCGGATAACACACGACGAAATCGGAACTAGTCCGAGCACGTACCGGCCAGCAACAATCCACCAACCACATCTCCACCGTAAAACCGCGGAATACCAACAATCCGCATGCGCCCGGACAACAAGCACCGCTTGCAACCCGGCAACCCGACTGAATACGCGGACCAAACCGAAAACAAGAACCGAAAACCGATCCAGTCCGCTTCTCCACCTCTGCGTCGCAACCGTCCGCTCTGCCGGGCAACACCATCTGCGTTTACTTCACAGTCACCCGGTATAGCGCACCGACGTGCCCGGCAATCGCGGTGACAGTCGCGCTGCCGCAGCCAACGGCGGTGACGACGCCGTTCTGGTCGACCCGCACCACCTTGGGGTCGGTGCTCCCCCATACGATGCCATTGAGATACGTGGCATCCGCCGGGGTCACCGTGGCTTGCAATGCAACGGAGTCGCCAAGGCTCAGCGAGTCGGCCACTGCGGAACCGGAAGCACCGGCAATACCACCGGAACCACCAGCCCCGGAACTGCCAGATCCACCCGAATCGTTCCGCCCGATCGCCACCTTCTGTACGGGAATATACACGACAGTGACATCCAGACGCCCTTCGACCCCGCTCGCCGCCCGCGCGGTAATGGTCGTATTCCCGGCGTGCAGGGCGGTCACGCGGCCCTCGCCGTCCACGGATGCCACGGCCGGGTCGCTTGACCGCCAGGTGAGTGTCTTGTCGGTCGCGTTCGTCGGCGTGATCGCAGCATCAACCGGGAACGTGCTGCCGAGCTGCATGCTCAGGTGCGACCCTGCGCCCCGTCCGCTCAAATCCACGGATTCGACGTCGATATCCCTCGTGCCGATCGCTTTGACAAGCACGTTGCCGCTCGTGTAATTGGATGTCAGGTAGGTGCGCAGCTCAGTGGAATCGACCCACGACCCGTAGTAGTACACGTAGCTCTCGCCCGCGTTGGAGGTCACGTTGTAGGCTCCCTTGCTGCCGCCTTCCACGAGATAGTAGTAGGGCGTGCCGTTGCTCGCAGCCTTGCCGCTGGTCTGCTTGAGCGTCACCACGACCGCATACCGCTGGCCTTTGGCAAGCCCGACCGCCTTGTCGAGTCTTACGGTGTGATAGCCGGTGTAGGCAAGGTCGGCGACTTGTCCGTCGACGACTTTGGTGCCGCTGGTCGGCATCTTGCCGTCGCCATCCACATACACGTCGATGGTCGCCTCGGTGTTGTCCATCATGGTCCACAACCCGACCGCCTTGATATGCTGCGCGTGGCTGGCAGTGAAGATGTTCGCTTCCGGCATGGGTTCGGAGTTGGATGAAATGGCTTGCGCGGTGGTGCCGTCGTACTGGTCGATGGTGTCGTACTCGTGTACGGTGTTGCCGGCTGCGGTGCTCACGTCAGCGTCTTCCGTCCGGTACCTGACGACGTCGTCCAGTGTGGTGTCCATGTAGGACAGCCAGTGGAATCCTTGGTCGCCGGGGTATGTTCCCCACTGGTTTTTCAGCAGCCATGCGCCGTCTTCCTTGGGCACGATGTAGTCCTGGGTCACGGTATTATCCACGTCGGTCGTGTAGGTCACTTTTACGACTTCGGCGACAGTGGAGTCGTATTCACGCGTGTTGCCGTTGCCGTCAAGCAATGGCACCATGAAGTTGAACCTGCTGTAAGTATCATCCCATCCGGCGAGGGCGACCATGTGGTTGCTTGCGCCGCCGAATGAGCTGGCGTGGATGGCGAACTGGTTGGTGTGCTTGCTTTGGTCGTTGGTCGCGTTGACGGTTGCTGTGCCGTCAGAGGTCGAAATGACTCGGGCGTTGCGCACGTTTGAGGAAACCTGACCTTTCCCGCCCTGCTGAATGTACAGGCTCGCCTCCAACGCGCCCGCATTATAGATGGCTTGTTTGATGGTGTTGCGTTTGTTCGCGTCTGGGATGGTTTGCCAGGATGAGTCGACGCTGTAGGGTGACGGCAGCTGTTCAACGTCCGAGATGTGCAGCTGGGATTGTCCGCTGGTGCTGGCGCCGCGCCGGTACATGGTGTCGGCGTTGGCGACGCTGAATGTGGTCTGGTATGGGTTGAGGGCTTCGTCGGTTTCGCCATACCATCCGGCGAGGGTCGCCGCGGTTTCTCCCCAGTTGCCGCCGTTATCGTACCCGTGGTATTTCGTGTACACGCTGCCGACCCCGCCAAAGTTGAGGGAGAACGCGTCGTTTTTCCCGGTGTACGTGTTGAATACCGAATAGACGAGGTTCGCTTCGGAGTAGTCAGGCAGCGTGGAGGACACGTTCGGCGAGATGCGGCCAGTAGAAAGGACGGTGGCGCTGCCGGCGCTGTTGCCGTTCGGCTGCGCGCTGTCTTGGGCTTTGCGCAGCACGTTCGATTCGACGGCTGAGGTCGCCCCGAACGCCCAGCAGATGGGGTAGCCGCCTTGGTCTTTGACGCTGGTGACTGGCGCCTGGTATTGGCCTGGCAGCGAGACGCGCGGCGCCATACGTCGGCGCTGGCGTGTTGACGTGCCGGTGTCTTGGCTCCGATCGGGATTGTTGAGGGTGACGACATCCCCGTTACGCACGATGTTCACACGCGAGTATGCTTCGCTCAGCTGTTCGGCAAGTTGTTTGGCTGCGGTCTGTTCGGCGCTGGCCGGTGATGCGGTTGCGCCGGATTGCGCAGCGTAGCCGGGCACTACTGTGATGAGGGCTGCGGACAGGAGTGCGGCGAGCCCAGTAGCGAGCAGGGTGGGGTGTGCGTGTTTGCGTGTCATGTTGGTTTCTCTGGTATGGTCCGGACGTCGTTGCCTTGGGAATCGGGATTGTATGGGGTAATAGAAGGGGTGAAAGGAGGGGCGACCCTGTTGTGGGCCGCCCCTCGGGGGCATCATACGAGGGTTCCGTATGATGTCATTGGTCGTGTCGCGGTTACTTCACCGTGATGGTGACCAGTACCGAACGCGACGGCGTGTAGGCCCTGTACCTCATGGTGCCAGCCTTATGCGCGTACACTGTGCCGTCAGCATCGATGGTCGCCACCGACGTGTCGTCACCGGCAAGCGTGTACCAGATGACATGCTGGTTGGCCTTAGCAGGGGCGACGCTGGTCGTCAGCTGCGTGGAGGTTCCGGCGTTCATGGTCAGCGTATAGGTTTCACCGCTGCCGGACAGACCGCTACCAGACAAGCTGAGGGAGGTCGCCGGATCCGGGGAGTCTCCACCATCGTTGACCAGGGTCTTCTGCGCGGTGAGCACGGTGCCGTCCGCACGGGTCGCCTTCACGGTCAGCGTGGCGGTTCCCTTGTCATACTTCGGCTCGATGACGATGGTGCGACCGGTCACAGTCTTGTCGAAGGTGGCGCTACCAAGGTCGCCGCCACCCCAGGTTGTGAACTGGAACGCGGTCGTATCGGACAGGGTCCAGGAGACAGACGCGAAATCGCTGCCGTCCGCTTCGCGGGCGGTGATCTGGCGGCTGTACTGCCAGCTCAGCGTAGTGCTGTCGCCGTCGAGACCGACGAGGTTCAGCCCGCTGGTGGACGGTGCCGTCACGGTGACGGTGACGGTGGCGCTCTTGCCGCCTGCGGCAGCCGTGATTTTCGCGGTACCCGCCTTCACGGCAGACACATAACCCGTACCGGTCACCGAAGCGACCGACGCGTCAGACGAACTCCACGTGACCGTCTTGCTCGTTGCGTTCGACGGGCTCACCGCAGCCGACAACTGCACCGACTTGCCCTTGGCGAGCGACAGCTTGCCATTGGACACACCGGAACCGGAAATCGCAACGGAGGTGACGGGGACGCCAGCGGATGCGGACAGGACCTGC
>NZ_JBBHLY010000004.1:0-155694 GCF_037482445.1 Bifidobacterium thermophilum | reverse complement strand
CCACTAACCAATGTAATGGGCGGATCACTTGGCGGGGGCGTCGATCTTGTAGCCTAGGCCGCGCACGGTCGTCAGGTACTGCGGGTGGGAGGGGTCGGCCTCGATCTTGGAGCGCACACGCTTGACATGCACGTCAAGCGTCTTGGTATCGCCGACATAGTTCGAGCCCCAGATGCGGTCGATCAGCTGATGGCGGGTCATCACGCGACCCTTGTTCTGCATGAGGTATTCCAGCAGCTCGAACTCCTTGAGCGGGAAGAACACGTCCTGCCCGCGCACGGTGACCTGATGCTCGCCCACATGCATGGTGATATCGCCGCACACGAGCGCGACATCATCATCCTGGGCGCCGGACGTCTGCTCCACCGACTGGTTGCGACGCAACACCGCACGGATACGCGCCAGCAGCTCCCGGAACGAATACGGCTTGGTCACATAATCGTCCGCACCGATCTCCAGGCCGACGACCTTGTCGATCTCCGCGCTCTTCGCGGTGAGCATGATGATCGGCACGCGGCTCTGCTCGCGGATGCGCCGGCACAGCGCGATCCCGTCGATGCCGGGAAGCATCAGATCGAGCAGCACCAGGTCGGCACCGCCGCGCGTGAACAGTTCCAGGCCTTCCTCGCCGGTCTCGGCCGCCTCCACGTCGTACCCCTCACGGGTGAGCTGATAGACCAGCGGTTCTCGATAGGATTCCTCATCTTCAACGATCAGAATGCGTGTCATGCTGTTATTCTGCTCCTTGCTGTTCTATCTGTCCCGTCTCTACGGCCTGTCCGCCCGTCCGCGCCTTAGACGGCGGCTGCCCGGTAGCCCGGACGGAGGGATCGGCAGCCGCTTGGCTGCTTGCGGACGCATCATGATCGTCGCCACAGGCCAACGGAAGTTCAATCGTGAACGTCGAGCCGCTCCCCTCATGCGACCACGCTGAAATCGTGCCGCCGCACTCCTCGACGCAATGCTTCGTGATCGCCAGTCCGAGCCCGGTTCCGCCGGTATCGCGCGACCTGGCGGGATCCACGCGATAGAAGCGCTCGAAGATACGATCCAGCGACTGTTCAGGAATGCCTATTCCCTGGTCAATCACCCGGATAGTCACCGTCCCCTCGGCGTCATGCCGCGCAATATCAGCCGTCACCGTGGTGTCTTGCGGCGAATAGTGGATCGCATTCTCGATCAGGTTCTTGACCGCCGTGGTCAGCGCACGGGGGTCCACCCTGATGAGCGCCGGGCCGCCGGCATGCGTCACACGGATATCGATATGCTTGTGCTCGGCCTGCACGGCGTTCTGCTGGGCGGCATCCTTGACCACATCCAGCGCGTCGACCTGACGTGCGGAAGCAATGCCGGCCGCGCTTTCCACGCGTTGCAGCTCGATCAGACGCTGGACGAGATTGGTCAGACGCTCTGATTCCTTCGAAATCCGGCCCGAGAAATAACGCACGGCATCCGGGTCGTCGGCCGCGTCGGTGATGGTCTCGGCAAGCAGCGATATCGCCCCGGCCGGCGTTTTCAGTTCGTGCGACACATTCGTCACGAAATCGCGGCGCATCATTTCAAACCGGCGGCGTTCGCTGATATCGCGGATGAACACGGCCACACGGTTCCCATCGATCGGTCCTGCGTGAATCATGAGATGGCGCGTGTGCGTCGGGCTTGCCGTCCCCGCTTTGACGCCGCGGCCCGGCCGCTCGCCTTCGCCAAGCAGCTGCCGGCTTTCCAAGGTGATTTCGCGGTCCCGGATCTGCCCGTCCGCCGCGACCATCACCGCAATCTGCGCCATGTCGTCATTGACGAATTGACCGTCTTTGACGACGGCGAGCGCTTCTGCCGCGGGACTGACATAGCGGATATGCCCCTGACCGTCCGCAATCACCAGCATGTCAGGCATCGTCTTGATGAACTGTTCTTCCGCCTGACGGACCGCTCCGCGGCCGAACACGCTCTGCTGCCGGGTGAAGCCGCCGACACCGTTCGGTCGGGCGGCAGGTCCCTTGGCGGGTTCCTCTGCCGGATTGCCGTTCGCGCCAGCTGCAGCTTCGCCCGCATCATGCCGGGTGTCATCGACGGCATCATGCCGGGTCCGTGCGCTCGCGCGGCGTCCCCAACGGTATCCAAGCAGGACGGCGAGCGCCGACACCACGACCACAACGATCACGGCGATGGCCAATTGACGTGCGTCCATCGTTCCTCCCTGTGCCGCAGTCGCGGCGACTCCATGACAAGCGTAACCTCACGGACGCTTTGGCATACCCGAGTTTGACTGAAGTTCGCCTGCTGTTCATATTCGCCGCCGAATGTGCGGCGGCGCTGTGTCGCGCACGGGCACCCTTGCGGCCTTATCACTGCCGGCCATCGATACAATGTGCGCGCAGCCGTCTGCAGACGTTACAGCCGCTTACAGCCGGCGCACGATGTCGATGGCGAGGCGGGCGGCGGTATCCGCGTATTCGGAGATGTCGAACGCCTTGAACACCTCGTAGTCGGTGTCGGCGTTGTCGCTGAGCGCCCGGATGACCAGGGCCGGCACGTCGTTGCGGGCGGCGACGTGCGCGACCGCGGCGCCTTCCATCTCGACCGCGTCGGCGCCGGTAGATTCGCGTACTTCCTTGACTTTCTCAGGCGAATCGACGAAATAGTTGCCGGAGGCGATGGTGCCGACGATATGCTTGATGCCGGCCGCGTCAAGGGCCGCCGAGGCGACATCCAACAGGTGGACGTCGGAATGGAATTCCTCGGTTTTCGGCTTCCACTGGCCGACCAGACGCATGTCGGTGTCCAGATAGCGTAGCGTGCCGCCGAGCACGACATCGTTGATATGCAGGTCACGGTTGAGGTTGCCGGCGATGCCGGAGAAAATCACGGCCTGCGGATGGTAGGTGTCCACAAGGTACTGCGTCGTGGCGGCCGCATTCACCAGGCCCATGCCACCAACGGTCGCGGCGACCTCGACCTGCTGGCCGGCGTTGGTGGTCAGTGTGCCGTGCGAGACGTCAAGGCTCGCCTCGCGGCGGTGCTCCACGTGGTCCAGGGAGGCCGCGATGAGCGCGACCTCCTCATCAAGTGCTCCGATGATGGCGATGGTGGTGGTCATATGTGTTCCTTTGCTGTTGTGTCGTACAGGCTGAGTATGTGCTACGGGCTTGTGCCGGAAAGCCGCCCGGCGCTACTCGTTCTACTCGTTCCAGCGGCGCTGCGAGACGGCTTGCGCCAGGTCGCGCAGCAGCCGTTCGGTATCGGGCCATGACAGGCAGCGGTCGGTGATGGATCGGCCGTAGACCAGCCGGTCAAGCGGGGCGGGCTTCTGGTTGCCGCCTTCGAGGAAGCTTTCCATCATCACGCCGGTGATACCGCGCTCGCCCCGCGCAATCCGCGCGGCGATATCGCGCACGACCTGTGCCTGACGATGCTCGTCCTTGCCGGAGTTGCCGTGCGAGCAGTCGACGATCAGCCCGTGGGCTGCCGCGGAATCTGCCGGCAGCATCGCGCGGATGTCCGCCATCGCCCGGGCGACGGATTGCGCATCGTAATTCGGCCCGTGGCTCGAGCCGCGCAACACCACATGGCAATCGGGGTTGCCGAGCGTTTCGACGGCGCTCGCACGGCCCAGATGGTCGATACCGAAGAACGTGTGCTGCTGGGCGGCCGCATAGCACCCGTTGACCGCCGCCTTGACGGACCCGTCGGTGGCGTTCTTGAAGCCGACCGGCATGGACAGGCCGCTCGCCAGCTGCCGATGGATCTGGCTTTCCGTGTTCCGTGCGCCGATCGCCCCCCAGCTGATCGCGTCGGCAATATACTGCGGGGACGTCGGCTCAAGGAATTCGGTCGCGGCGGCGAGTCCGGTGTCCAGCACGCTGAGCAGCACGCGGCGGGCGAGCAGCAGGCCCTTGCGGATCTGATGGCTGCCGTCGATGTCGGGGTCGTTGATCAGGCCCTTCCAGCCGACCGTGGTGCGCGGCTTCTCGAAATACACGCGCATGACGATGAGCAGCTGGTCGTCGAGCTCGTCCTTCAGCCTGGACAGGCGACGCGCGTAATCGAGGGCGGCCTTCGGATCGTGCACCGAGCAGGGGCCGACGATGACCAGCAGACGGTCGTCCTGGCCGTACAGGCAGGCGCGGATCTCGTCGCGCGAGTAGGCGACGATATTCTCCGCCTGTTGCGACAACGGCAGGGCGGACAGCACCTGTGCGGGCGTGGGCAGCGGTTCGAGCTCAAGCACCCTTCGGTTGATGATGCGGTTGACGCCGACCTGATCCTCCCAGCGCGGCACATCCGTGGCTTCCAGCGGGTTCTTGCCTTCGCTGATCGCCTCGTGGATCGCGCGCAGGTCCTCCGGGGAGTTCAACGGCTGCTGGCCGACATGCAGAGGGTGCGCCGCCTGTTGCGATGCCACCTGTTGCGATGCCACTGATGCTGCCGGTGTTGCCGCGTCCTGCTTCTGCTCGTTCATCATGCCCTTTCGTCCATACTGACTCAAGCATAACGCCACCGAGTGGAAGGCAGGCAAGACAGCCGGGAATCCCACTGACGGAACCGGCTACCGGCGCAGAGCGCGACGCGCGGTGACCGCGTCGGCCAGTGTGTGCAGCAGCTGCTCCGTGCGATCCCACGGCACGCAGGCGTCCGTGACGGACTGGCCGTAGACGAGCCGGTCGAGCGGGGCTGGCTTCTGATGGCCGCCTTTCAGGAAGCTTTCCATCATGACGCCGAAAATCCCCGGCTCGCCTTGTGCGATGCGCCCGGCGATGTTCTCGATCACTTCGGCTTCGCGGACCTCGTCCTTGCCGCAATTGCCGTGGGCGGCATCGATGACCACCCCGGCCTCGCTCACACCGGTCGCCTTCGAAGCCTTCAGCGCCTCAAGCGCGGCAGCGACCGATTCGGGATCAAAATTCGGGCCGTGGCTGGAGCCGCGCAGCACCACATGGCAGTCCGGGTTGCCCTTCGTTTCGGCGGAAATCACACGGCCGTCAAGATTGATCGAAAGGAAATGATGCTCGAATCCGGCGGTATAGCAGGAATCCGCGGCCGCCTTGATCGAGCCGTCCGTGGAGTTCTTGAAGCCCACCGGCATGGACAGGCCGCTCGCCAGCTCGCGATGCACCTGGCTTTCCGTGTTGCGCGCGCCGATCGCGCCCCAGCTGATCAGGTCGCACAGATACTGCGGGGTGATCGGGTCAAGCCATTCGGTGGCGGCCGGCAGGCCAAGGTCCAGCACGTCGGTCAGGACCTTGCGCGCCAGCCACATGCCCTTGCGGATATTGAACCGGCCGTCGAGGTCGGGGTCGTTGATCAGGCCCTTCCAGCCGATGGTCGTGCGCGGCTTCTCGAAATACACGCGCATGACAATCAGCAGACGGTCATTGAGCTCGCGGTTGACGGCGGCGAGTCTGGTCGCGTATTCGTGGGCCGCTTTGGGATCGTGGATCGAGCAGGGGCCGACGAGCACGAGCAGACGGTCGTCGCGGCCATGCATGATGTCGCGGATCTCCTGACGCGAACGCAGCACCAGGTCGCGCGCGTCATCGGTCAACGGCAGCTCGCGCAGGAAGGCGCGCGGGGCCGGAATCGGGTCAAGCTGGCGGATATTGATGTCCACAGTCTCGGGGAGTACGGCAGCATCGCCGAATCGGCGCTCATCCTCAGCACTATCGGGACCACGAAGACCAGCCATCACTCTCTCCTTTCGACATGCGGGACACGGACTATTCACCCTATCGCAAGGCGCGGAGCGAGCCGGCAGCGTGATTGCATACTGGAACGCAAACCGCCTGCCGACGCTGAAAGATGCGTAAGCGTCGGCAGGCGGGACAATGACGTGACGGGTGTCGTCAGTCGGCGAGGGCGCCCATCGGGTCCCAGGCGGGGAGCATGATGGCGGGCTCGTCCAGCGCGGCCTGGTATTCGGCCGGGAGCATCGTGCGCGGCACGGCCACCTCGTACACGTATTCGGTGAACCAGTCGTCGCTCATCGTGAAGTAGCCCTTGTCGGCGATCTTGTCGCCCCACGAGTTCTCGACACGCCAACGACGGGTCGTCTTGCCGTCATCGGCCACGTCCACGCCGACGAACGCCATCGCGTGGTTCATCGCGGAATCGGCGAACCGCACGCGATCCTGCTTGTTCATATCGAAGTCCACATTGTAGACACGGCCATACTCGAACAGGTCGGTCGCCCAGGCGCCCGACTCGCGGTCCATCATCGGATGGCAATCCGCGCCGAACCACACCGGGATGTCCTGCTCGGTCAGGATCCGGCGTACGCAGTCCTTCATGAACTCGTTCGGCACGTTGAGGTATTCGGTCGGGTCGCCGCCGGCCACGTTGCCCAGATGCTCGATGCCGATCTTGCGGCCCTTCGGATGCTCGACGCGCGGATCGTCCACCAGGCACACGTAGTCCTCGAGACCGGCATCCACGTACTTCTTCCAGAACTCGACCGGCGTGATCTCGCCGTCGCGATGGAAGGTGCCGTCCTCGTCGGTCCACTCCCAGTCGAAGCTCTTCGGCGGCTCACCGAGATGAATCGTCAGAATACGGTGTCCGGCAGTCGTCGTTTGCGCGATGATCTCGTCGATCTGCGCCTTGTTCGCGTACATGTGCGCGACCGCGGTGTGCAGCAGAGCTCGCAGCTGCGTGTTCATCTCGCCGGTGTTCTTCGAGGATGCGGTCTCCGGGAACAGGTCCTTGGGGACGGCACCGTACTTCTTGTACACGTTCATCGCCATCGTCCACTGGCCGCCGTCGCCCATCACATCATGCAGAAGATGCTGCATCAGGCGGGAGTCCGAGGGCTCGCCGGCGCGCACCAGCGCGGCGACATCCTTGAGGAAGTAGTTGACGCGCTCGAGCTTGTCGTAGTACATCGCGTAATTCTGCGAGAACTCGAACTCTTTGAGCCCCAGGTTCTTCTTCGCGATGAACCGGGCGACGTTCAGCGAGCTGAACAGCCAGCAGCGGCCGGAACGGTCCTGGTGGGTGACGGTACCGTTGTCCACGGTCGTGGAGAAGCGGCGCTGCAGGCGGCGGGCCCGGTCATAGTTGCGGGCGACATCCTGGATGCCGGCGACAGTGACCGCGTTCATCGCGAGATGGTTATGCTCGCTCGCCTCGAACTCGTGGCGCAGGTTGTCCAACGCCTCACTGCTTAACGGTGTGATCTGATCCATACTCTATCCCTGTCTCTTGTCGGTCGTATTGCTTGTCGACGTGGTCCGGTGCCGGTATGCCTGGGTCGGTGTGCCGGTGTGGGCATACCCGGATGCACCCGCCCGGCACGCCGTACATTTGCCGGGAGTACATACACCGGGAGGAGCGCCGGACGACCGCACGCTCCTCCCGAATGCCATGCCTTGGCGGACGCGCCCTGGGTGCGCCGCTATCGGCTACACCAACGGCGCCAACGGACCTTCCGAAGGCATCATATCAGGTTCGGCAATCAGTTGTTTGCCTTACCATCCCCGGCATCGCCCGCGGATGCCGGCAGCTGCGCCTGCTGCTGCGCCTGGCCGGCCAGTTGCTGGCCCTGGGCCGACGGCTGCGCGCCCTCGCCATCAGCGACCACACCGGTCACCGAGACATCGGCGTTTTCAGCCTGGGGCGTACCACCGAAATTGAAGCCGGAGAACGCGTTGGCGAACATCGAACGCAGCTCGGTCACGCGCTGCGTGATATTGGATTCCCGCTGCTGCAGCTCGGCGATATGCTTCTGCAAGCCATCCAGCTCGCTCTTCGCCGCCTGGCGACGCTCCTCGATCTGCTGCTCCGCGTCCGCAGTGGCTTTCTTCAGAATCTGCGCGGCCTGCTCGTCGGCCTCCTTACGCTTCTGGTCAGCGTACGCGTCAGCCTCCTCGCGGGTCTTCTTCGCCTTGCCGATCAGCTCGTTCGCCTCCTGCTTGGCGGCGGTGCGACGCTCCTCAAGATTGTCAAGCAGCTCGTTGACCTTCTTCGTCGCATCATCCTGCTGGGCGGCGATATCCGCGCGAATCTGCTCGGCCTCGGCATCCACCTGGCTCATCGTCTGCGTGCGATGCACCTCGGCCTGGTCGGAAATCTCCTGCGCCTTCGCCTTGGCGGCATCGGTGATCTCACCGGCCTTGCGCTGCGCCTCGGTCATCGTACGGGACGCCTGCTCACGCACGTCGGCAAGCTTCTTGTTCGCCTCGGCGAGCGCCTTCTCGATCTGGTCGTTCGCCTCGCTCTTCAAATGCGTGATCTCCTCGTTCGCCGCCTTACGCTGGTCGGCGATCTTCTGGGTGGCATCAGCCTTCATGTCGGAGATCTCGCGGTTCTGCTTGGCCAGGTCGGAAGCCATGCGCTTCTTGTGCTCCTCGCGGGCGTTCGTCAGCTCAAGCTTGACCGTGTCACGCTGCTCGGTGACCGCCTTCGCGGTTTCGGCACGCAGCTGGGCAGCCTCCTCCTTCGCGTTCGTGGTGATCGTGGCGGCATCGGAGTTCGCCTTGTCGAGCGTGGCCTTCGCCTTCGCATTCGCCTCATCGGTGATGTGCTTGGCATCCAGCTTCGCGTTGTTCAGCAGGGTCTCGGCCTGCGCCTGCGCGGAAGCACGCGTCGAGGCGGCATCCTGCTTGGCACGGTTGAGCAGCTCCTGGCTGGTCTGCTCGGCGGAGGCGAGCATCTGCTGGGCGTTCGCGCCAAGCGAGGCGAAGGAATTGCCCCTCGACGCCTTCTTGACGTTGTTCTTCTCCTCCTGAAGCTGGGCCTGCAGCTGCAGAATCGTGTCATCGCTCGACTTGACCTGTTCGCGCAGACGCTTCAGCGATTCCTGAGACGCCTCGATGGCCTCGTCGACCTTCTCCTTGTCGTAACCGCGCAACACGATCGGGAACCGATCCACCATGTATATTCCTTTCACCCACGGCGCGGACGCGCCGCAACACACAACCGATTGAACTTTATCGCAAAAAATGGACGGCACACGGGGCTGTCACCCAATTCTCACAGTTGTGTCGGGCGGCGGGCGAAACCGCGTATCCGGCGGCCGCCCCGGCACCGCTCAGCCGAGCAGCATCTCCCCCGACGACGGCTGGAGATCATACCGTACCGTCTCGCGCACAACATCGCGCGCCGCCGCAATCTGCTGGGCCAACGGCAGGCCATGCTGGGGGTGCGGCTGCTCGTTGACCGTCGGGAAGCTCAGGAACCCGCCGATGACATGATCCTTGGTCACCGCCCAATTCAGCAGGTTATAGAACAGGGAATTGCACACGTACGTACCGGCGTCCGAGCTCAGCGTCGCGGGAATGCCCTGCCCGGCGAACGCTTTGAGAATCGCCCGCAACGGCAGCCGCGTCCAGTAGGCTGCCGGGCCATCCGGATCGATCGGCATGCGGCGGGGGCGACGATTGTCGGCGTCAGGCTTCGCGGCATCCATCAGATTCGTGGCGCACCGCTCCAATTGCATGCCGCGGGCCGCACGCTTGAGGCCGGTCGCGATCACGATATCCGGGTGCGTGCGCTCGATGGTTTCCAACAGCATCGGCCACGCCTTGGCGAAACTCACCGGCAGCATCACCGTATGGATCTGCACGTGCACGTCGGCGAGACCGCCATCATGCCCGGCCGGCGCATCGATACCGTCGCGTTCCAGCGCGCGCAGCACCTCCAGGCACGGGTTGACGTCGATTCCCTCGTATGGCGCGAACCCGGACATCACCACGTTGATCTGCTTCATACCGACCAGTCTAGCCGCACCCGGCGGTGCGTCACGGTGGCGTGCTCCATAGCCGGCCGTAACCGACCGTAACCGACCGGATGTCAGTCCGATTCCGGTTCGGGTATGCCGGGTATGCCGGACATACCGGACGCTTCCGGGGATGCCGCGCCCGTCATACCACGCACACGATCGGCCGCACGCCGACGCGTGGCCTCGAACGCGAACCGCTTCACCATATCCAGGTCATCATGCGTCGTGATCTTCATATTGCTTTCACTGCCGGCCACAATCGCAACCCGGGTGTCCGGCAGGTAATCCACCACCACACGCGTGTCATCGGTCGGATGGAAATCAGGGTCCCGCGACGCCAGCTCGTAAGCGTGGCGGATCGTCGCGAAACGGAACGCCTGCGGGGTCTGGGCGCGGAACATATCGCTGCGGTCAGGCACCACGTGCACCACCTTGCGGTCGCCCAGATCCTCGGTGACCAGAATCGTGTCCGTGGACGGTATAGCGACCGTCGCCGCATCGAACTCATCCAGCGCATCAATGCAGCCGTCAATCGAGGAACGCTCGACAAACGGGCGCACCGAATCATGGATCAGCACCTTGGCATCGCTCGGGATGCCGAAATCCGCGAGCATCTGCAACGCGCTCTCCGTGCTGTCCACACGCTCGGCACCACCCTCGATGATCGTGCGGACCTTCGCGTAGCCGCCCTCGTCCACCAGACGCTCGACCTCATCACGCACCTGCGGGTTCACCACGACAACGATATCCGTGACCCTCGAGTCGTATTCGAACGCCTCGATGCTCCAACACACCACCGGCTTGTTCGCGACCGCGACCAGCTGCTTGGGGTTGCGGATATCGAAGCGGGTGCCGAAGCCGGCGGCGAGTACGACCGCGACCACGGGGACCCGGGCGGGGGGTTGGGCGAGGGTTGGGACGGGGGCCGGGGCTGGCTGAGCGGGCGACTCGGCGGACATCTGGAATTGGGCGGTTTCTAGCCGGCCGGTGTCAGGGGTTTGAGACCGCCGGGGGCGGTCATCCTGCCGGCCATGCTGGGACACTGGACTCTCTTCGCACATACGCCCCACCGTAAACGCAACCATGCCCCGATGCCACAGCGCGTGGAGGTTTCTGCACCGAATCGGCGGATTCGGCGGGCTGGCGTGCACCAGAAGAGTGGCAATGGCTCCATGACGACGATATCCACAAGGAATCCGCACGGTATGGAACAGATACCAAGGGATGAGGCGGGTTGGGGGCGGCAGCTGGCGGGCAGGGGATGCCGGCCGGTGACACAGAACGTTGGAATCATGCGGTTCCGGTGGATGGGCTCCGGCCCGATCCACCGACATCCATCGCCAGCGGGTCAAGGGCAGCAGCAGGCGGGCAGGAAAGCATGGCGATCTGGACAGAACGTTGGAATCATGCGCATCCCATGACAGACATCGCGACCTCGGTGGCCCGAACCCGACGCCCGGGACTCCACGGCGACGGTATCCACGAGCAATCCGCACGGTATGGAACAGATACCAAGGGATGAGGCGGGTTGGGAGCGGCAGCTGGCGGGCAGGGGATGCCGGCCGGTGACACAGAACGTTGGAATCATGCGGTTCCGGTGGATGGGCTCCAGCCTGATCCACCGACATCCATCGCCAGCGGCTCCACACACGCAACACCGACCACCGATTCGCACAGTGCGGAAAGAATACCAAGGAATTATGCGGACCGAGGGCGGCAACGGGCAAGGCAAGAGATGCCGGCGAGCGGAACGCATCGTTGGAATCATGCGGTTTTGGCATATGACTACACATCAGCGGGTCGGCTGTGGGGTCGGTATCCTTTCCATACGGTGGGTTTCGGTGCCTGATGCTGTAGGCCCGGCATGCATCAGGCCCGAACAACCCGGCCGGTCAGGCCTGCCGCGAAATCAGGGCAAGCATTCGACCCTCATGCGTTTTCTTGGCGAGCGCGGCGCGGCGATGCGAGTACCACAGCGGGTTCTCCAAGGTGCACAGGCTGTGTTTGATGGCACCGACCCGCTCGTCGAGCTGTGGATCGCCTTCGTTGTCGATACGGCACAAGTCGCGCAGTTCCTGGTCTTGCGCAAGATATTGCGTTGCGGCAGCGACCCGTGGCCGCGAATCGATGATGCGTTCGGCGCTGATACCGGCCTTGTCCAAGCATTGGCGGGCGGCTGCGGCGATATCGATGCCGGGGCCGCCGAAGCGGGTGAGCGTGTAGGTGCCGGGGAATTTCGCGTCGAATGCGTCGGCGATGTCACCGCCCACTTCGTAGCAATCGCCGCAGATACACGGGCCGAGGGTGGCGACGATGCGGGAGCGTTCGGCGCCTTTCGCGCACATGAGGTCGATGGTGTGGGCGATGATGTCGCGTTCCAGTCCTCTCCGGCCGCAATGCGCGCCCGCGATGATGCCGGAGGCCGGATCGGCCATGAGGACGGGCAGACAATCCGCTGCGAAGATACCGAGCGCGATGCCGGTGCGCGAGGTCACCTGGCCGTCGGCGGCGACCGCTCGCGGCCTCTCATCCGCGCCATCACCCGTGTCCGTAGCGTCAGCCGCCGTGTCGTCTGCCCGCACGGTGCCGGATACATCGAATCCGAAGGGCGTGTTGATGGCGAATGAACCATCGACATCCACTGCCTCCCCCGAGTGGACCTGGCTGATCAGGGACAGGTCCGCGCCGACCGCTGCGCGTAAGGCCACACGGTTGGCCAGCACATGCTCGGGGTCATCGCCGGATTTGCCGCCTAGATTGCATGCCGCGTAATCATCCTCGCTGACCCCGCCCAGCCGGGTCGTGTACGTCACGGTGATGCCGGGCGCAAGAATGACCGGAATGGTGACGGGAATCGGATTGCCGGAGTCATCGACCGGTGGGATGGCGTTGCTGTCCACGATGTTCGCAGGATCGTTCATACCGCCTATCCTAGCGGCATGCCGCGCAATCGCCATCCGCCGGTACTGCCGACCCCCAGTCGGGCCGAGGCGCTCCGCCCGGTTCTGTCAGGTTTCGTATGCCGGAACATGCGCGATCCCGGCCTGCCGTTGACCACCCCACCGCATCCGGTTAAGTTTCGTATGCCGGAGCATACGCGATTTGACGAACCGCAGCGTACAGCGGCATGGAGCCACGGCATTTGACGACTTGCGTATGCCACGGCATTCGCAGCCGGACAGTTCAGCGTTGAGGAACGGCGGATGCCGACCATCTAGCGTGCGACGCATGCCACGGCATACGCAATCCGTCATACGCCACGTTCCCGGCCACGCCAGAACCGAGCCGTCCCCGCCGGCTCCACCAGAACCGAGCCGTCCGACCCGACTATTCGGCTTTCAGCGTGCGGTTGCGGGCGCGGGAACGAATCGCGGCATTCGCGGTCACCGGCTCGGGGCAGGGCATGGAGAATACATGGGCGGGGTTGTTCACCGATTCGACCCAATGGCCCTCGGCGTCAAGGAACCCGCCCGCCGGCACGGTCATACGCAGCGGTTCGCGACCGGGCATCAGGAACTCGACTTCCTGCCCGGCTTCGATCTTGTTGCGGCTCATGAGCGTGACTCGCTGCGTCGCAGCGTCATACGACATCACTTCGCCCACGACAATCCAATCGCGGAAATACCCGCCGCGATCCGTGTTCTGCCCGACCGGATGCTCAGGATAGTAGAACCCCGTGCTGTATTCGCGGTGCGACACCTTATATGGCTCGTCCAGCACCCACTGCGGCAGTTCAACGTGCGGAACGTCACCGGGCAGACGCGCGGCATCGCCCAGCAACGCGGGCTGCCCTGCCGGCGTGCGGCGGACCCGGTCCGTAAACAGCCGCAACGTATGGCCCTGCCCGTCCTCGAACCCTCGCTGGACCATGTACGCGTCCACCGCCGTCTTATAGGCGTTCGTGACCGCGGCCACATAATACGCGCTTTTCGCACGGCCCTCGATTTTCAGGCTTGTCGCCCCCGCGTCGATGAGATCGTCAAGATGGCCGAGCATGTTCATATCCTGCGAATTGAACAGGAACGTCCCCTCGCCGTTCTCTTCGACCGGGAAGAACCGGCCGGGTCGCTTCTCCTCGACCACGTGGTATTTCCAGCGACAGGGCTGCGCGCAATCGCCGTGGTTGCCGCTGCGGCCGGTCAGATAATTCGACAGCAGGCAGCGTCCGGAGAAGGCCATGCACATCGAGCCGTGCACGAAGCATTCGATATCGAGGTCATCCGGCGTATTCGCGCGGATGTCACGGACCGCGTCCAGATCAAGCTCGCGGGCGAGCACCACACGCTTCGCACCCAGCTCGTACAGCGCGTTCGCGGCACCGTAATTGGTGACGCCTGCCTGCGTGGACACGTGCAATTCGAGGTTCGGGGCGATATGGCGGGCTTCCATCATGATGCCGATATCGGTGACGATCAGCGCATCGACCCCGACCTCGGCGAGCTGGCCAATGTATTCGCGCATGGCCGCGACCTCGTCGTTATGCGGCAGGATGTTGCAGGTCACGTAGACGCGTGCGCCATGCTCGTGGGCGTATCGCGCGCCCTCCTCGAAATCCTCGAGCGTGAAATTCTTCGGCGCCGAACGCATGCCGAAGGCCTTGCCGCCGCAGTAGACGGCGTCCGCGCCGAAATCGACCGCGGTTTTCAGACTGCGCAGATTGCCGGCGGGCGCCAGGACTTCGGGACGCCGGCGGGTATGACGGGACGCCGCTGCGATTGGAGCCTTGCTGACTTGTGTGGTCGTCTGCGTGATTGCCTGCGGAGGTATCCGCGAAATTGCGGGAGATTGCGTTGCCTGTTCGCCCAGTGTGGTTCGTTCGCTCGTCATCTGTTCATTCATCACCGCATAGCATAACAATCCCGCCGCGATGACACGTCCCACGGCGTCTTTTCCACCGAACCGAATCCCACACGGGCCGCAATACGACCTGGTTACGCCGAACAGCTCCCCTGGCGTAACCAGATTGAATGGCGGAACAACAGGCCGTAGGCGACCGGCTCAGCCGAGATAGGCGAGTTCGTCGGGGCTGAGCTCGAGTTCATCGGCCTTGAGCGAGTCAAGAATGGTTTCAGGTCGATGCGCGCCCGGAATCACGAACATGTGATCGCCCTTGGCGAGCTCCCATGCGAGCACCACCCGCTGGTAGCTGACACCATGCTTCGCGGCGACTTTGCGGAACGGATCGAACAGATGCTCGTCGTAAGGGTGACGATACCCGCCGAGCGGACTCCAGCACACGAAGGCGAGACCGAGCTTCGCGCAGTACTCAAGCGTATCCTGCGTCTCCAGGTGGATCGGGGAATACTGGTTCTGCACGGCGACCAGCTTGTCGCCCAACACGCGACGGGCGATATCCAGCTGTTCGATGGTGACGTTCGACACACCCGCCCACTTGGCCACCCCTTGGTCAAGCAGCGCCTTGATGCCTTCGCAGGACTCCTCGTACGGGACCTCCGGGTCATGGCGGTGCAGGTACAGCAGGTCGATCGCGTCCACGCCGAGCGCCTGCGCCGACTGCTTGCCGTATTCGATGAGATGCTCCGGCTTGCCGTCACGCGGCCAGATCGGCTTGTCGCCATCCCATGCACGACGCAACCCCACCTTGGTGGCGACCAGCACCTCGTCACGCGGGCCGTTCCACGTATCAAGCGCCTCACGCACCAGCTTCTCGCCGGTCTGCTCCTCCTCGCCGGGTGTGTAATACGCCCACGCGGTGTCAATATGGCGGCAACCGGCGTCCAAGGAGGCGTGCAGTGTCTCGATGCCGACCTCATGTCCACGGTTGTTCTCGATGGTCAACGGCATCTCGCCATGCCCGATGGCAGTGGTGTGGAACGGCCCCAGATCACGGAATAACGTCATCAATCCTCCTTCGCGGACACCGCATACCCTCATGGCAGGCGGCTGCCGGACAACGTGTCGTCGGTCAACCGACCACGGCACCGGTTCGCCTGCCGCCGGTTGATGCAACCAGCTCCAGCCTACGGGCAGATATGGATTTCACCGGGCGGGCCAGCACACGCCCGCCCCCCGCCAGCAGGATCACCGACCGCCGAAACTCCCGCCACCGGCGCCACCGCCGCCACCGCCGAAGCCGCCGCCGGAGAAACCGCCGCCCGACAGGCCGCCACCCGACGAATCCGCCGGATGCAGGACCGTTTGCGCCGCCTGCTGGACTTCGGTGAAGCCAGCACCCAGCTGCGTGCCCAGATCAGCGAAAGACGAGGGGGTGAACGAGGCGCCGGCGATCGCACCGCCCAACGCCGCCGCGCTGTTCGTGCCGAAGCCCGTACGCCAGTACATCGGGCGGTACATCCAGTACAGCAGCGAATCGGAGGCGTTGCTGTCAAGCCACGCAGGGTCGGACAGTTCGGGAACCGCTTCGGCAAGCTGACGCATCACCTGCTCGGACATACCGAAGGCCGCCGCGTATACGAGATACCGGTCCCACAACGTGAGGTCCAGCACGCCGCGATCCTTGAAATCGCTGAAGTCGTCGAGATACTGCTTCAACCCCTCCACCTGCGTGGCGAGCGCCTTGCCGTTGTCGTTCAGCCCGGTGAACCGCGTCAGGTTCAGGCATACGGCCAGGCAGAAGGCCAATGGCAGGATCAGCGCGAACTGCATGGCCAGATTGTCGTTGAACAGCACCATGCAGCCCAGCCCGTACAGCACCGAGCATACGGCGGCGGCGATCGTGCCGCGCCCGTTGGACGTTGTGGCGCCAAGCGCGGCGAACTCGCCCGCGAACCGTTCGACCATCGACTCCTGCTTGCGGGCGCCCGACTTCCAGTCGCTCATCGATTCGCGCATCCGGCCCATGTCGAACACCCGGCTGTTGACACGATGCCCCACGGTTTGCAGGAAATCAAGCAGCGCATCCTCGGATTCGCACAGGTTCAGCTGTGCGCGCGTGCCAGGGTTGTCGCTCGCCGATTCGATCGCGATGGTCACATTGTCGCTCGTGCCGGAAGCCATGCCTTGTGCGGCCGGGGATGCGGCGATCGCCGCGGACAGCGCGTGGGGGTCTGTGATGGCGACGTTGATGCCGTTGTACGACTCGCTGTCGCCCGGCAGGATACGGATCGCATGCTTCGAAGCCAGCGACAGCATGGTCGCCGACAGTGCGCGCGCATCCGTCTGCGACGAGGACACGTTCTCCAGCACGCCGTTGAGCCGCGCGGCGTTGTTCGGGCTCATATCGGGCGGGTCATGCCGGTAGACGACGTCTTTGGGGCAGGAGGCCTTGCGACGGCTGAACACCGTAGACACGATCAGCCACACCGCCAGGGCGATGACGATCAGCACGGCCAGCGTCACCTCGACCACCAGTGTTCTCGCCTTGATGCGCTGGCTGTCCTTCCACGCCTGTTCCAGCTGGTTCTCATGCGCCATGAGGATGGCTTTGTGCCCGCCGTCCTCATGCCGGGCGACGCCGGAGGTCTTGGCCACGTCGAGCATGGCCACCAGATCGAGATAGTCGCCGGACTTCACGTTGTATGCGGTGAACTTGAGCGAGCCGTCATCCGCGCGCGACGTGGTCGACGTGCCTTCGTAATGCAGCCATGCCCATGAGTCCTTCGCCGTGACCCCTTCGGGGAAGGTGACCGTGCCGGTGAGCTTGCCGATCGGCACCTGGTTTGACGCGCCGACCGGTTCCCACTGGAACGCGGCAACGTCATCATAGGCGGTGCTGACGCCCTCGAAGGTCATGGTGATGTCGAAGCCGAGGCTGTCCGCTTCACTGGTGGCCGGAATATTCCAGCCGAGCTCCAGTGTGCCGTCAGACGATCCTGCGGATGCGTCGTACGGTTCCAGGTCATCGCCGTTGACCCGGGCGAGATACCAGTGGCCCGCGTACGTGGAATCCCACGCACCGTTGGTGTCCGCCCCGGGAATGACCGGGTCGGCCTGCGTGTACGTGGTGCCGCTCGTGGTGTTGCGCACGCTGACACCGGTGATCGCGGTGAGCTGGGAGGGGTCGAGTTTGTACCGCTGGTAGAGCTGCCGCCACGGCTTGTCGCGATCCTTGAGCTTGACGTCGATATGCTCGGTGATCTTCAGGTCACCGTTGGCCAGCACCTTGACGCGGTAGTCCGCGCTGCGATACGACAGGTCCGGGGAGTCGCCGTGCGGCGAGACCATGACGACGGCGAACGCGCATACCAGGGTCACGATGATCCCGGATAGAAACGCCTTCACCCATATGCCGGTTTGATGTTTCATGGCTCACTCCCCTCGGTGCGGACAGCCCAGACGACCAGTACGGGCGGCAATGCCACAATGCCGCAATACCGCAATGCGACGGAATATCAGAACTTCACCTGCGGGGCCTGCTTGGAGGCCTCATCCACCTGGAAGTATTCCGCCTGCTCGAAGTGGAACAGGCCGGCCACGATGTTGCTCGGGAAGGTCTCGATCGCGTTGTTGAGCTTGAGCACGACATCGTTGTAGAACTGGCGCGCGTAGGCGATCTTCTGCTCGAGCTCCTGCAGCTGGCGTTGCAGGTCCATGAAGTTCTGGTTCGCCTGGAGCTGCGGATACGCCTCGGCGGTGGCCTGCAGGTTGAACAGGGCGCGGCTCAGGTCGTTTTCCGCGGCGATGCGTTCCGCGGTGCCCGCCTGCTTGTCGGCGGCCACGGCCACGGCCTTCGCGCGGGCCTCGGTGACCTGCGTGAACACCTGGGACTCATGGGTTGCGTAACCCTTGACGGTTTCCACGAGGTTCGGCACCAAATCGGCGCGTTGCTTGAGCTGGACATCGATCTGCGCCCAGCCGTTCTTCACCCGGTTGCGCAGGGTGACCAGATTGTTGTAGGCGCTGATCATCCACACAATGACCAGCAGCACGATGACGGCAATGATGATCCACACCATCGTTCTCTCCTTCGAAATCCCGGAAATCGCCATGATCCCGGCAGGACTGTCCCGCATGTCCAGTATCTCAGAAGCCTTGTACTATCCCGCGCATCGGCACGCGCCATCGCGCACGGCCGCGCACACAATACGCCCGCCCGCAGCACGGACAGCCGTCGGACATGTGGCGTTCCATATGAAAAGGGCCGCCGGGAAACTCCCGACGGCCCTATCAGCTCAACTGAACCGGACGGTCACGCCATGTGCGGGCGGGCCGGTGCGTAACCGAACCGGTCCGCGATCAGTCCTCCTCGAACGGATCGAAATCGCGGCGCACGCGGCGGCGCGGACGCTCGTGACGCTCCTCGCGGTCGGCGCGATACTCGTCATAATGGTCATCCGCCGCATAGCGCGGGTTGCGGTCATCGCGACGGCCGCCACGATAGCCACGGCCGCCACGGTCATCACGGTCGGAACGTTCGGCACGGCGGCCACGACGCGGACGATCATCATACTCATCATCACGCTCGTCACGGTCATCGCGGGAACGGCGGGCCGGACGATCGTCATCATAGCGGTCGTCACGGCTGCGGCGGGACGGACGGCGGTCATCGTCGTAACGGTCGTCACGCTCGTCACGATCATCGCGATCGTCACGGGAACGACGGCCACGACGCGGACGATCATCATACTCGTCATCACGATCGTCACGGTCATCACGACGGCCACGGCCACCGCGATATCCGCGATCCTCGCCCTCGTCACGACGGCCACGGCCGCCGCCACGACGCTCGTCACGCCCGCGGCCGGCGGAACGCGGAGCCGAAGACTCCTGATCCTCGAAGCCGGGGATGGCCAGGGAGATCTTGCCGCGGTCATCCACGCCCTGCACGACGACTTCGACGGTGTCGCCTTCCTTGAGCACGTCCTCGACAGCGTCGATACGCTCGCCGTTGGCGAGGTTGCGCACCTGGGAGATGTGCAGCAGGCCGTCGGTGCCCGGGGTGAGGTTCACGAACGCGCCGAAGCTCGTGGTCTTGACGACCTTGCCGTTGTACACCTCGCCCGGTTCGGGGACATGCGGGTTGGCGATGGAGTCGATGATGCCCTTCGCCTTCTCGGCGGCCTCGCCACCCTCGGAGGAGATGTACACGGTGCCGTCGTCCTCGATGGTGATCTCGGCGCCGGTGTCCTCCTGGATCTGGTTGATCATCTTGCCCTTCGGGCCGATGACCTCGCCGATCTTGTCGACCGGCACCTTGGTGGTGATGATACGCGGGGCGAACGGGCTCATCTCGGCCGGGCCGTCGATGCACTCGTTGATCAGGTCGAGGATCGTGGCGCGGGCTTCCTTCGCCTGCTGCAGCGCGGCGGCAAGCACGTCGGCCGGAATGCCGTCGAGCTTGGTGTCCAGCTGCAACGCGGTGATGAACTCGGAGGTGCCGGCCACCTTGAAGTCCATGTCGCCGAACGCGTCCTCGGCGCCCAGGATGTCGGTCAGCGTCTTGTAGATGTGCTGGCCGTCAACGTCACCGGAGACCAGACCCATCGCGATGCCCGCGACCGGGGCCTTCAGCGGCACGCCGGCGGACAGCAGCGACAGGGTGGAGGCGCACACGGAGCCCATTGAGGTGGAACCGTTGGAACCGATGGCCTCGGAGACCTGACGGATGGCGTAGGGGAACTCCTCGCGGCTCGGCAGCACCGGCACGAGGGCCTTCTCGGCGAGAGCGCCATGGCCGATCTCGCGACGCTTCGGGGAGCCGACGCGGCCGGTCTCGCCGGTCGAATACGGCGGCATCTCGTAGTTGTGCATGTAGCGCTTGGACTGCGGGCCGCTCAGCGCGTCGATCTGCTGCTCCATCTTGAGCATGCCGAGCGTAGTGACACCCAGAATCTGGGTTTCGCCGCGCTGGAAGAGGGCGGAGCCGTGCACGCGCGGTACGATGTCCACCTCGGCGGACAGGGTGCGGATGTCGCGCAGGCCGCGGCCGTCGATACGGTAGTCCTGGGTCAGGATGCGGCGGCGCACGATCTGGCGCTGCAGCTCCTTGAACGCGTTGCCGAGTTCCTTCTCCTTCTCGGCGTCGTCCATGTCGGTGAACTCGTTGGCCAGCTGCTCGCGCACCTGCTCCTTGATCTCGTGGATGCGCTCCTGGCGGGGCAGCTTCTCGGCAATGGACAGGGCTTCGTCAAGCTCGGAGTGGGCGATCTCGTCGATGCGGTTGTACAGGTCCTCGGTGTACTCGGGGAACAACTGGAACTCTTTGGCCGGCTTCGGGGCCTTGGCCTTGAGCTCGTTCTGCGCCTCGCAGATCGTCTTGATGAACGGCTTGGCCGCTTCAAGACCACCGGCGACGACTTCCTCGTCCGGCTTGGTCTGGCCCTCGTCATAGATGAGGTGCCAGGCGTTCTTGCCTGCACCGGCCTCGATCATGGCGATCGCGACATCGCCGTTCTCGACCACGCGGCCGGCGACGACGATCTCGAAGACCGCACGCTCACGTTCGCTCCAGCGCGGGAAGGCGACCCACTGGCCGTCGATCAGGGCCAGGCGCACGCCGGAAACCGGGCCTTCGAACGGCAGGCCGGAAATCATGGTGGACGCGGATGCGGCGTTCAGGGCGAGCACATCATAGGCGTCGTCAGGGTTGACGGCGAGCACGGTCTCCACGACCTGCACCTCGTTGCGCAGCGTGTGCGGGAACAGCGGGCGCAGCGGACGGTCGATGATACGGCAGGCGAGGATCGCCTCGGAGCTCGGACGGCCCTCACGGCGGAAGAAGGAGCCCGGGATCTTGCCCGCGGCGTACATCTTCTCCTCGACATCGACGGTCAGCGGGAAGAAGTCGTAGTTCTCCTTCGGGCTGGAACCGGCCGTGGTGGTGGACAGCACCATCGAATCATCGTCAAGATAGGCGGCTACAGCCCCATCCGCCTGCTGGGCGAGACGACCCGTCTCGAAACGCAACGTGCGCTTGCCGAATGAACCATTATCGATTACGGCCTCTACGGCCTTGATTTCGGGACCCTCCAAGGGTTCCTCCTTTGTTTGTTTTCTATCTACCTAAACCAATGCTGACCTGACGCAGGCCGTGCGTATCACGCGGCAAACCTGGCCGCGAATTCCTCGTTTCCCTCGTGTCAGTACGTCAGTCCCATTATTCACTTATTCATTGACTTTTTCGCCTGCGGCATCGCACCCCGTGCGAGTCTTCCACCGCTGCCCGGCGCCCCTGCGCTTCCGGTCCGCGACGGCAGGGCAGCCATGCCGGCCACCGCCGCGGGCATCAGCGCGAATCCCTTCGCAATCACAAGATATGCAAGCGCCCGCGTGCGATGACGCGGGCGGAAGTCTTCTATCGACGCAGGCCGAGACGCTCGATCAGGGAACGGTAACGGTCGATGTCCTCACGCTTGAGATAGTCAAGCAGACGACGACGGTCACCGACCATGAGCAGCAGGCCACGACGCGAATGGTGGTCATGCTTGTGGGTCTTGAGATGCTCGGTCAGATCCGAGATACGCTTGGTCAGCAGCGCAACCTGAACCTCCGGGGAACCGGTGTCGCCTTCGTGCGTCGCGTACTTGCTGATGATTTCCTGCTTGTCCTGAGCCGTAAGTGCCACGGCTTCCTCCTTGGATCTCGTTGCGCGGTGCCGCCGGCCCGATGCCGGAGCGCTCTCTATCCGCGGGCGAAACACGCCGAATCACAAGTGTAACCCCAGGCATGGAACAATGCGGGAAACGCCGTTTCTCCATTTCACCGTATTCAGACCGCCTCAAGCAGACCGCCGAACATGACGACGCACAGCGACACCACTTCAATGACAAAAAACAGGGTGAACGACGCCCAGCTGCGGGTCAGCACATTGAGCGGGGAATCCTTGCGCACCACGATCAGCAGGCCGACAAACACGATCGCATAGACCGCGACCGCGGCGCCCGCGGTCATGATGCCCAAATTCGCCGCATTCGCCAACGGCGCCGCATCACCGAACACCACGTATGTCGAATACCAGAAATTGAACCGCAACAGGCACAAGCCGGCAATCAGCTGCTCGGCGATGACACCCGCCACGAACACCACGCGCCACAGCCAGCGACGCGCATCGACAATCAGCATGCCAAGCCCCGTGCACGCCAGCACGGTGACCAGCCATGCGATGAACATCACGCCCTGCACCGACAACCTGCCGGCGGCGGCAACCAGCCGTTGCGTGTCACGCACGGCGATATCGCGGCCGATACCATACGGCACGATGATGGCGAGCAGCAGCAGGACGGCGAACACGGCCCACTGCACCGGATGTGAACGGCTGCGTTCGATATCCGCCAAAGACAGGTCGCTGTCGGGGATGGTGGGCTCGGGATGCTTGGAGACATCGACGTGCTCGACCTTGCCATGCACGATCTCGGTCGCGGTGTTCGATTCGCCGGTGGTGCCGGCCGCCGTCCCGGTCGTATCGGTGTCGTGCCGTGTACCAGTCTGCGCCATGCATCGCCTCGCTTGTCCGGACATGCGGCGCGATGGCCACACGCGTTGTTTCGCTACCCACTCTAGTATGCCGCATGCCGGATCGATGCGCACGAATCCGGGCCGGGCATCGACCCGTGCATCCCGTCCACCGTCGGTCAATCAGGACAGGCCGAATTCAACATCTGCGCGAATCGGCATGCGTGGGCGAGATATCGAGACTCGCCCTTCCCGACTGCACCGAGGCAGGCGCCGGAATACCGGACCGGGAAGTCACACAAACCGGCGACGCCCTCAGCCTGCTTAGCGTCAGCAGGTTGAGGGCGGCGGCGCAGGGAACGAAAAAGCCCCGGAAACCCGGGGCCGTGTGGAGCGGATGACGGGAATCGAACCCGCGTAATCAGTTTGGAAGACTGAGGCTCTACCATTGAGCTACATCCGCGCATCGCACCATCTGCACGCCATAGCACACAGACCACGCAACTCGGGTTATTATACACGACACTGCGACGATGCCGCAACCGTGCAGCCGAATATGGTGGGCGTGCCGCCGCGCAACACGTATCCGCACGCGACGGCACGCCGAACCCGGTGCCGCATGGATCACACCGCACGAATCAGCAGACCTCGATCTTCCACTCGTACGGCTTGAGCGTCACCGTGCGCGGCAGGCTCACTCCCTCGATACTGTCCAGTGTGGCGGTCGCATCGCGGTTCGCGAAATTGAACACGCCGAGCAGGGTGCGCCCGCCCGCCTGCCGGACCATCGCAAGGACGCCGTCATCATGCGCGTCCCATGTGGTCACCCACGCGTCGGGGGCGAAGCAGGGGTCCGAACGCATTGCACGCACATCCGCCATGCCTTCCCACAGGCGGTTCGGCAAGGTTCCGGGGACGTCGCGATTCGCGGCGTTCTTCCAGTTGAACTTGCTGCGATGCAGATTGCGGCTGTCGGCGACACGGTCCGGATCCTCCTTGTAATCCCAGCCGTTGAGCTGACCGATCTCATCGCCGCAGTTGAGCATCGGGAATCCGCGCAGGAAGCCCATCGCGTGGTGCATAAGCAGGTCACGCTGGATCGAGCGCTCGTACAGCGGCCGGTCATGCGTGATGATCGCCCGTTCGATGCCGCACAGGCTCGCCGTGGTGCCGCAGCTGCGCGCGTCGCCGGACGCCGGATCGTAGTTGTACAGCTCACCCATCGACCAGCTGCCAGGCACCATGCCCTCATAGAAGTGGTAGAGGAATTCCTTATGCTTGAACGGGTCGATGCCCAGCTGGCGTTCGACATCCTCGTCCAGGCCCCAGCCGATGTCGTCATGGCAACGCAGGTAGTTGACGAACCAGCAGTTGTCGGGCAACGCGTCGAGCTTGTCGATCTGGGTCTTGAGCTGGCGGGTGTCGCCGTTGGCGAGCGCGCTCCACAGGTTGACCATGACGGACACGTTGTACAGCATGTGGCATTCGGGCTTTTCAGGAGTGCCGAAGTAGGCGGCGAGTTCCTTGGGCGCCATGACGACCTCGCCTTTGAACACGACGGCCGGGCAGACGATTTCGGACATGATGCGCATCATGCGCACGATGGTGTGGACCTGCGGCAGGTTGCGGCAGTTGGTGCCGAGCTGCTTCCAGATGTACGGTACGGCGTCAATGCGGAAGACCTCGACGCCGAGATTGGCCAGGTGCAGCAGGCTGGACATCATGGCGACGAAGACCTTGGGGTTGCGGTAGTTGAGGTCCCATTGGAACGGGTAGAACTGGGTCATGACCCACTTGTGCATCCGCTCGTTCCAGGTGAAGTTGCCGGGCGCTGCAGCGGGGAAGACCTGCGGGACGACGGCATCATACTGGTCGGGGATGGTGCGGTCGTCGTAGCAGAAGTAGTAGTCCTGGTATTCAGGGTCGCCGGCCTGCGCGGCTTTCGCCCAGCGGTGGGTGGACGCGGTGTGGTTCATGACGAAATCAAGGCACAGGCTGATGCCGGCTTCGCGCAGTTTCGCAGTGAGGTCGGCGAGGTCCTCATTGGTGCCGATGGACGGGTCGACGGTGTCGAAGTCCTCGATGGCGTAGCCGCCGTCGTTGTCCGGGTGCGGCATGGACAGCAGCGGCATAAGGTGCAGGTAGGTCAGGTGCTGTTCCTTGAGATAGTCGATATGCTTGGCGAGGTCGGTCAGTTTTCCGGCGAACAGGTCGGTGTACATGGTCATGCCGAACATGTCGCCGCGGCGGTACCACTGCGGGTCCTGCTCGCGGGCGGCGTCGAGACGCTTGAGGTCGGCTGGCCGGTCGGCGTGGGCCTTTGCCATGACGCGTTCAAAGTGGTTGAATTCCGGTGAATCCCCGTACAGCGAGCGGAACAGCTGTTCGAGTTCCGCGCGACGTGGCGCGAGACGCCCGGCGAATACGGTATCACGATGCGTGGCTTCGTGCTTGGCTTCCATATGAAACTCCTATGTCTCTTCAGCCTGCGAGCCTGCTCATTCAGACTCAAAAAGTGGACACTAGTATATCAAACCGGTTCGATTCAGACAATGCGACGCTCCGGGCGACGATATGAAACGATACGAAAGACGATACGACATGCATAGGGTGCAGGAACCAGGCCCGGCATGGATTCAGATTCCGTCGCGCACGACGAGCATCGCGACCGCCGAGGCGACCGGACCGTCATGGCTCAGGGAGATATGCCAACGCCAGCGCGACCCCTCCCCCGGTTGCGCGTCAGCATCGGTCGCTCCGGGCATGTCACTATGAACACCGCGGAGGACATCAGACCTGTGCAGAATATCGGACCCGCACAGAGCGTCGGACAACGCCCGTGCGACATCGTCGGCAAGCACCACATGCGGCACCCCACGGGCATCATCAAGGATTTCGATTCGCGCCCATGGCACGTTGTCCACGGTGTACGGAAGCGGGCCGGTCTCCCCCAACGCCTCGCACCACGCCTTGATCACCGCCTCCTTGCCGGCCCAACGCGCGGCGAGATGCACAGCCTCGCCGTCGGCTTTCATTCGGCCGCGCAGGGCGCTTTGCCGCAGTTCACGCGGCGAGAACAGGCGGCGCATGCCCCCGCCGGGCTCCTCGAGCTGTTCGGCGAAGGCGTCCAGCGCCACGACATCATGACCGAGACCGGCAATACGGTCCGCGGATTCCCGCTCACCCCTTACCACCATCGCCGCCATCGATGCCGCCGTTTCGTCTGTATCGCACATCATCACACCGCAGTGAATCCGGTCGCGAAGGCGAAGAGGAACGACAACCCGAGGAACACCAGGAACCACGGGGAACTCCAGCACGCCGCAACCGTACCCTGCGGGCTGCGGTTGGCCTTCATGTATTCGCGGATGTTCCTGAACCGCAAGACAAGGTACAGCAGGGAGCCGAGACCGACAAGGATGTACAGCCCGAACCCGACGATGTTCTGCGCGTTTTCCGGCATCAACGTCAGCAGGCGGGAGAACAGGTCGGAGAACACGAAATTATTCGTGATATGCAGCGCAATCGACCACACCAGCCCATATTCGGCGGCGATATAGCCCAAGACCAGGCCGACGAGAATCGCATACGTGCCTTGCAACAGATCCGTGTGGAAGAAGCCGAACAGGACCGCGCTGGTGACGATCGAGAACACCTTGCCGTATTTGGCGAGCGCGGGCATCACCAAGCCGCGGAACAGCAGCTCCTCCATGATCGGGCCGAAAAATCCGGCGTACAGAACCATGGCGAGCGTGCCCATCGAGGCGTCGATGCTGTCCATCGCCGTGCTGGGCTGGAAGCCAAACAAGCCGGACAGCCAGTCAAGCGCCGGTTCGAGGATGAAGGTGTAGACGTCGGAAGCGCCGAGAATCAGCATGATGGCGAGCAAAAAGACGACAGGCGTCATCTTGCGGTGCACGCGCTCACCGCGTCCGGTCAGTTCCATGCGCAGCTCGTGCGGCAAGCCGTGCCATAACTGGTCGTGCGAACGCATGAGGGCCAGGTAGATCGCACACCCGACGAGGGCGATCAGGCTGACGGCGCCGGATATCCGATTGGTGAATGCGTCACTGAACACCTCCGATTCGGGGGTGCCCTGAAGGATCATCACCGTGGCGATGGTCATCTGGGCGACCAGCGCGACCGCCGTCATCACGACACAATAGAACAGCACAAGCCGCGCCTCGCGGCCGACCGCACGACGCACTTGCTGGGCGTAGGTGAGGACGCGTCGGGGGATCCATGCAGGCTGTTGGGCCTGTGGCATCGGCTGCGGCGGGTAGGGATAGGGCGGCACCTGCTGGTAGGGCGGTACAGCTTGCGGCGGGTAAGGGTACGGCTGATATGGCTGGGGCGGGTACGGCTGATATTGCTGAGGTGGGGTTACCTGATACGGGTAAGGCTGGTACGGGTAAGGCGGCACCTGCATCTGGGCCGGATACGCGGGATTCGGGTATGTCGCCGCCGGGGCCACCGGCTGCGGGAATTGCGGGAATTGCGGATATTGCTGAGGCTGCGCATTGGCCTGCGCTGGCGGGACCTGCTGATACGGCTGATACTGCTGATACTGCTGTGCCTGCGGGATCTGCTGATACGCCTGGTATGGCTCGGCCGGACAATCGGCCGGCTGTCCATCGGGCTGGCGGGAGGACTGGGCAGCGGGCTGATATTCCTCTTGCGAATATGCGGATTGTTGATTCCCCTGCCGATATTCCTGCCGCGCGGTCTGCTGCGGCTGCGTCATCGGCGGCTGCGTCATCGGCGGCTGCTGGCCGGTCGGTGCGACATGTTCCGGCCGGTTCGCGCAAGTGTTGTCTGCATCATCGCTCTGGTCGCTCATGTGTTCCCTTTCCTACTGCGTCCCGCACACGCGAAGCCGCCGTGCGCTGTCGTCATCATCGTGTTGCCATCATCGCAGCCGCGGCTGACCGTTTCATGGGACGCCAAACGCGTGCTGCGTCCGCCGACGCTGAGGAATCGCTCAGTGTCGGCGGACGCAGCAGGAATCAACGCGCCGGGCAGGCCGGACCGTCAGGACAATCCGAACCATCTAGACAATCCAGACAGTCCAGACAATCCGGCGTCGTGCACAGGTCAGGCCTCGTAGTAGCCGTCGGCACCCAGACGGGCGTCCGGGTCGAGCAGCATGGCCTTCTCGACCTCGTGCGCGTTGTAGCCGTGGCCGTCCTTGTGGAAATGACGCTCGTCGATGGGCTCGTAGAGCGCGGCATGGCCCATCATGCCTTCTTCCAGACGACGGTGGCCGGCGGCCAGACGGCTGTTCGCGCGCTTGCGCCATGCCTGGAGCGCCTCATCGCCTGCGGTGTGCGCGACCGCGGCCTCGAAGGCGCCGGGGCTGACAATCGCCACGAAACCGCCGACATGGCCGAAGCCGAGGGATGTCGCCAATCCCGCCTTGACCGGGCCGACCTTGATCGGGCTGGTCGGCCAGACCATGAAATCGTCACGCTTGAGCTTCGGATCGACGCAGTCGAGCGCAGCGTTCGCCGGGACGACACCCGTGCGGAACAGCTGGGTCAAGCCGTTGATCTGGAACACGCAGGCGCCGCCCTTCGCATGACCCGTCAGGCTCTTCTGGGAGATGACAAGCAGCGGGTTGCCTTCGGTGCGCCCGATGGCGTGCGCGAGCGTGTTGTGCAGCTCGGATTCGTTCGGGTCGTTCGCGTTCGTGGACGTGTCGTGCTTGGAGACCACGGCGATATCGTCCGGAGTGACACCAAGCCGCGCCAAATCATGCACGAGCTTGGAATCGCGGCCACCCATGCCAGCGGCGAGCGCGCCAAGACCCGGAGCCGGGATCGAGGTGTGCGCGCCATCCGCATAGGAGTGGATGAATCCGACGACGCCAGCGACCGGCAGGCCGAGCTTCAGCGCGATATCGCCGCGCGTCAGCAGAATCGTGCCACCGCCCTGCGATTCGACGAAGCCGCCGCGACGACGGTCGTTCGCACGGGAGAAGAAGCGCGCGTCGATGCCCTTGGCGTACATTTCCTGGGCGTTGGCGGTGGCGTTCATGTTGCCGAAACCGATGACGGATTCAACGCCGATGTCGTCGATTGCGCCGGCGACCACGAAATCGGCCTTGCCGAGGGCGATCTTGTCAGCGCCCTCTTCGACGGAGACCGCAGCGGTCGCGCAGGCGGAGACCGGCTGGATGATATTGCCGTATCCGCCGATGTACGACTGCATCACATGGGCGGCGACCACGTTGGGCAGCGCCTCCTGGAGGATGTCGGTCGGAATCTCATGGTTGAGGAAGCGGTCAAGGTACAGCTTGCGCATCGATTGCATGCCGCCGAAGCCGGTGCCTTGTGTGTCCGCAACCATGGAGGGGTGCACGGCCTGCAGGATCTCCGTCGGCGTGAAGCCCGCGGACAGGTAGGCGTCCACCGCGGTGACGATGTTCCACAGGGCAATCGGGTCGACCGCGCCGACCATCGAAGCGGGGATGCCCCACTTGAGCGGGTCGAAGCCCTTCGGGAACTGGCCGCCGACCGTGCGGGTCATCGCCGCGCGGCGAGGCACGCGGATCATCGAGCCGGCATGGCGGGCGACCACCCATTCTCCGGCTTCGGTGTCCTCGCGGATGCTGGTGTGCGCTTCGTCAAGCTTGACGTATTCGCGGGCCATGTCCTCGGTGGGCACGGAGAATTCGACGTCGTGGTCGAGGAAGATTTCAGCCTCCTCCTCGTCGTTGCCGCCGGTTTCGCCGTCACGCCGGTAGTCGGAGCCCATGCCGTCCTCGAAAGGCCTGACGCCGCTGCGGGCCACGACCTCGTCATGGTAGCGTTCGGCGATATCCTCCTCGGGGACCAGATTGCCGTCGGTGTCGTACCAGCCGGCTTTCGGGCTGTCCTGCCAGGTGAGCAGGCCCATATTCCACGCGAGTTCGAGCACGGCGCCGGCGGACAGGTCGACACTGCCGTCGGGGTGGATGCCGAGCTCCGCCTGGGCGCGGGTGCGTCCGGAGCCCCATGGGCCGAGCTCGCCGACGGAGACGATGACGATCTCGTCCTCGGGGCGTGCGGTGACGTCCGCCCAGTCCTTCAAGTCGATATCGGGCTGGCGGGGCACGCGTGGTGTCGGCAGGGCCTTGATGGTGGGCGCAGGCGCGGCCTTCGTCGTGGCTGCGATGTCAGAGCCTTCGGATTCGGCGCGTTTGGCGTCTTCCATGGCTTCACGGCGCAGGGCGCTGATATCGATGGGCTCGCCCCCCAGGCCACCGGTCAGGTCCACGTCCAGCGGCGCGGTCTTGGCCTGCTCGCGAGCCTGTGCGGTGGCCAGGTCGAGCAGTTTGACGGCGATCTGCTCAGTCGAATAGGTCTTCAGCCCGTGGCGTTCGACCACCTCGACGAGCGGGTCGTTGCCGCCCATCAGGCCGGTTCCCCGCACCCAACCGATCTTCGGATGGGCGAAGGTGACACGGCCGGACCATACGCGTTCGGCGTGCGCACGGTTGACAATCGCGTCGAAGGCGCTCTTGACTTCGCCGTAAGCGCCGTCGCCGCCGAAAATACCGCGGTTCGGGGAGCCGGGCAGAATCACGTGGAGCCGGTGCTGCACGTCGGTGTCCGAGCCGATGGCCGCGAATCCGGTGATCGCGCGTTCCACGCCCCACAGCATCAGGCGCGCCTGCGATTCGAACAGTTCGCCGGAGTCGGCCATGGTGCCGTGGACCGGCGGGGCGGCGAACGGGAAGAACAGCGTGGGCTCGTATGCGGGCTTGATCACCGTGGTCGTGGCTCCGGAGGTCTTCTTCTGCTCATGGCCGACCCAATCGACCAACGCATCGACATCACGGTAGCTGGACAGGTTCGCGGGGACAAGCCACAGACGGGCTCCCGCGGCCGCATGCGTGCGGTACGCCTGCTTCGCCCACTGCTTGACGGACGGCTTGAAGCTGTGCGAGGTGGCGACGACGGTCGCGCCTCCGGCCAGCAGACCGCACACGACCTGGGCGGCGATGGAGCGCGGGGCGACACCCGTGACGACGGCGATATCGCCGGCGAAGCGGGATGCCGCAGGGTCGGCCTTCGGATCGGCGAGCGCCTGAGTGGCGATGGTGTCGAAGATCGCGGCGAGCTCGCGGTCGTCCTTCTGCTCGGCCTTCGCGGCGAACCACTTGGCCTGCTTGCATACCGTGTCGCCGGCGCCAGTGAAGTCGAGCCCCGCGACCGACCGGTCGTCGTTGTAGTACAGGCGGGCGAGGTCCTCACGGGCGGAAGCCCAGCGGTCGTCGAATTCGATGGCCTTGCGGGCGTCGAAGCGCGGTTCGACCTGCTTGGGCCAATCGGCGCCGAGTTCCGCGGCGACGGTTTGGACAACCGCCTCATCGTCGTCGCCGTCAGGCTGGGCGGCCGGGGTGTTCAGGCCGAGCCGGTCGAGCACGTAGCGGGCGGTGGAGGCGAGTACGCCGGTGGAACCGGTGACCTGCTGGGCGAAGGCGTCAAGCGCGGCGGAATCGACCACCGCACCCGAGGCGGCGCCGGAAGCGGACGGCAGCGCGACCGTGATATTGCGACTTGCGGCCACCTGCTGGACGGCGGCATCGATAAGCGCGTTGGCAACGGCTTGGTTCTGGGCGGCTTCGGTACCGAGCGTCGCCAGATCCCCGCCGCGCGAGGACGCCCCGTCGCGCGTGCCGAGCACGAGCGCGACGAGCACGTGGGACGCCCAGCCTTCGCCGAGCTGCCACGTATTGGTCACCCGCTGTTCGACCTGGGCCTGCTTGATGCCGGCCGCACCGAACAGATGGCGGATGCGGTCGCGCACGATATCGCCGAAGACCTGGCCGAAGGGCTTGTAATTCGGGGCGACCTTGTCGACCAGCTTGCTCAGCGCGGAGACCGGCGCTTCAGCGGCGCCATCGACGCTGGCCACGCCGAGTTCGGAGCTGATATCCATAAGCAGCTGGTTGCGGCGCGAGGAGACGCCGTTGGTGAGCGTGTCAGTCGTGTCGTTGTCACCGATCTGGTCGGGGCGGATCTTGCCAGCGTAAGCAAGCAGCGCGGCGATTGCGTCGGAGGCGTGGAACGGTAGATCAGCCGGGCGTTCGCCGGATGCGGCGGCAGGGGCCGCAGGAGCTGGGGCGGACGCAACGGCAGCGGGAGCGGCGGCAGCGGTTTGCGCTACTGGAGCGGCAGGAGCCGCAGCCGGGGCCGCCGGAACAGCTGCCGGAGCGGCGCTATCTTCCTCAGTATCGGTCTCGACGAGCGGATCGGTATCGGTCATGTAGATGCGGCCCTCGTCGCGTCCCACGTTGTACACGGTCACATGGCGGCCGGTGTACTGCGGCAGGCGCAGGGTCTTCGTGCCGAGGTTCGCGAGCGTCGGGGCGTTGCCCAAACCGACCTCGACGTATTCCTCAACGCCGAGCCCGTTATGCGCAGTAGCGCGGAACATGAGGTCCTGCGTCTCAATCCAACGCACCGGGCTTGCGAACTGCCAAGACAGCAGCTCGGTGAGCAGCAGCCTGCCGAGCTTCTGCTCGTCGGCGGCGTAAGCATCCCACACCTTCGGGTCGTCGAGCGCGGCCTTGATGCGCTCGGACGGCACGACGTCGAGGATCTTGCGCGCGAAATCACGCGTCATCTCGAACGGCACGGCCACAAGATTCGGGATGTACCGGCCGACCAGACGCTGGTAGTCGATGTACTGCGGCAGCAGCGCGTCCAGCTTGTCGCGGAATTCGGGCACGCCCTTGCGCAGCAGCCTCGAATGGAATGGCACGTCGATGCCGGGCACGAGCATGAAGGCCGGCTTGCCGCCGTATTCCGCCACGCGGCGGGCGGCGTCCGCCTTCAAAGCCTTGAGTCCGGCTATGGTACCGGCGATCGCGTACTGCTGGCCGGCGAGGTTGTAGTTGACGATCTGCAGGAACTCGCCGGACTGCTTGGCGATGCTCTCGACGTACTCTTCGACGCCGTCATCGCCGACGCCGAACTGGTTCGGCCGCAGCGCGCCCATCCGGTAGTTGGAGCGCCCCTGTTCGTCGCGCTCGATGAGATGGTGCATGGTGGAGCCGCGGTGGAACACGAGCTCGAGCACGGTCTCCAGCGGGATGATGCCGGCGAAGGAGCTCAGCGCGTTGTACTCGCCGAGCGAATGGCCGGCGAAGTAGGACGGCCACAGGTCGCAGCCGGCTTCGCGCAGGCGTGCGGTCTGGGCGAACGCGACCGTGGCGAGCGCGACCTGCGTGAACTGGGTGAGGTTAAGCAGCCCGTCGGGGTGCCGGTAGGTGACGCCGTTGGCGGTGAGCTCCTTCGGGTTGTCACGCACGACGGCGAGGATTGAGAATCCGAGCTTGCTGCGGGTCAAGGCGTCGGCGCGCTCCCACACCTTGCGTGCGGCAGGGGATTTCGCGCGTTCGTCCAGGACCATGCTCTGCTTCTGGATGCCCTGGCCCGGGTAGACGAAGGCGGACACCGGCGGGCGGGTTGCGGCGGTGCCGCGCGAGACGAGCTGGCCGTCGATGCGGCAGGTGACCTCGAGCAGCAGGCCGCCATGGCGGATATGCCCGACGCGTTCGACGGTGATTTCCACTTGGTCGTCCAGTTGGACCATGCCGTACATGTTGTAGGTCCAGCCGGCGATCTCGTAGTTCATGCCCTTGTCGTCGGCCGCTTGCACCACATGCTGGGCAGTGGCGGACAGCCACATGCCATGCACGAGCGGGGCGTCAAGACCGCTGATCGCGGCGCCGCGTACGGACGTGTGAATCGGGTTGAAATCGCCGGAAGTACGGGCGAAAGCGGTCATCTCGTGCGGGGCGCGGACGGTGACGCGGCGCAGCAGACGACGCGGGGTCGGCTCGGTGAGGTCGCCGGCCTGTTCTTTGACGTCATCCTCGTTCGGAGTGTGGGACGGATTGTCCCGATAAGTGAGATATTCGCCGTAATCGGGGGCTTCGACAGGCAGATCATCGCTGTAGGCGCGGCCGCGGATCGCGAAGCGCTCGGTCTCATGCGCAAGCACCGTGCCGTCGGCGGCGGTATGCGTCACATGGATGGTAACCACGCGACCGGAGGCGGATTCGGCGTACGGGTCCGCCCAGCTGGTCAGGCTGACCTGCTCGCCTGTGTGGCGCAGCAGCTCGTGTTCGGGCACTTGCAGTTCGATGAGATGGTCGAGATGGACCGCGTTGAGTAGGCCTTCGATGACCGGATAGCCGTTGACACTCACCGAGCCGAGTGCCGCGTAAATCGCCGGCCACGCCGGTCCGACCAGCGCGTCGGGGGCGATACGCGAGGCGTTGAGGTCCCCCGGCAGGATTCCGGCGGTCGCCGCCTCATGGTCGACGCCAAGATTCGCGGACAGCGTGTACTGCGCGTGCGCCAGGCCGAAGGGGTAGCGCTCAGTGTCATCCGATGGCGTGATTTCAGGCATCGCGACGAGCCGATCGCCGGTGATTGCGGTGTTGCCGATGCCGGCGACCGCGGCGAGCATCGCGTAGACATGCTCGGGCAGGCGATCGCGGTCAACGACCGGCAGACGGCCGCAATCTGCGCCGCCCACGATGAGCGGAATCACGATGTCGCGCACCGCATGCTTGCCGAGCCCACCGTCGGGATCCTTGTCCCAGAAGGTGTCGAGGTGGATGTCGAGGTCGAGCAGGGTCTTGTCGCCGTCCGTGCCAACCTGTTCGATGCGGTAGTTCGTATCGTCCGCAGCCGTGCCGTACGCGGGATTGCTGGTCACATGGCCGATCCAGGAGATATTCGGGCAGCTGCGCACATAGGCCTGCACGTCGGTGGCTCCGGCGAGCGTGCCGAGCGCGTCCGCGGCCGATTCGCCTGTCTGCGCGGTCTGGGCTTGGGTGCGTTCCAGCGCGGCGTGTTCGAAGCGGCCGAGAATATCGGCCACCGGTTCGTCGATGGTCGTGATGCCGGCCACCGAAATCGGACCGGGGATGATGCGCACGGCGTCCGCACTGTAGCGCGGATCCTCCGACTGCCACAGCTGGTCGCGTCCCCACCAGCGCAGCAGGTCGTTGTCGATCACCGGGACGAACGGCATCGGCTTGGGGTATTCGTTGACCAAGGTGATGAACCATGCGGCGTCGGCCGGTTCGACCTCAAGCGTGTCGATCTGCGGGTAGCGCTCCCCCAGCCGGTTCAGCGCCTGCTGCGGGTCGGATTCCACGTCGGCGCGCACCGCGAACAACGGCGTGAATTCACCGGATTCCTGGTCGCGCACACGGGCCTCGATGCGCTGCAACAGGTGCAGATAGCGGTCCGCATAGGTCGGATCGGCCCACGGGAAGGACAGGTCGGCGAAACGCTGTGCCCACTGGCGGTAGGTCATCGAGGCAACGTCACCGAAATACGGTTTCGCGGTTTTGTCGAGTGCGTCGATGATTTCGGCGCGGCGAGGCTCGATCTGCTCGGGGTGTTTCATCATCTCGACCAGCAGACGGCCGCAGCGCGCGGAGGAATTCTCCAATTCGTAGATATCGGCGTGCAGATGGCTCAAGCCGGAGCTGACCCCGCCGACCACCTTGCCGGACGGCACCCAGCGTTCGCCGCGCGGGGCGAACGGGTCGTCGCCGCCCTGTTCGAGCGTAATGCCAGGGGTTTCGACGAGCATGCGCTTGACTTGCGGGCTGGTGTGCGCCTCCTTGGCGGTCATGACGGCGGTGCCGACAAGCACGCCGTCCACTGGCATATCCGGCTCCCCGTAAGCGCGGGACCATTGGCCAGAGATGTAGTCCGCGGCGCGTTGCGGCGTGCCGATTCCGCCGCCGGCGACCAGCACGAGGTTCTCGCAGCCGCGCACGTCGGCATAGGTGTTGAGCAGCAGGTCGTCCAACGATTCCCAGGAATGGTGGCCGCCGGCGGAACCGCCTTCGACCTCGGCGATGATGGTGACCGGGGCGACCGCCTTGGCGATACGTACCACCTGGCGGATCTGATCGACCGTGCCCGGCTTGAACGCCACGTACGGCAAGCCGTCGGCACGCAGGGACGCGATGAGTTGCTTGGCTTCGTCGAACTCCGGGATGCCGGCGGAGACGACCACACCGTCGATTGGGGCGCCGGACGCGCGCTTCTTCGGCACCAGACGCTGCGTGCCGAACTGGAGGTTCCACAGGTAGCGGTCCATGAACATCGCATTGAATTCGACCGTGCGGCCTTCCTCGAGTTCGTCCTCGAGCTCGGCCAGATGCCGGTCAAGCACCTCGGCGGTCACCTGGCCACCGCCGGCGAGTTCGGCCCAGTATCCGGCGTTCGCCGCGGCCGCGACAATCTGCGGGTCCACAGTGGTCGGGGTCATGCCGGCCAGCAGAATCGGCGGCTTGCCGGTCAGTTCGCTGAATTTTGTGGCGATCCGGTCACCGGCGGGCGTGTGGATGACGCGCGGACGGTACGCCTTCCAATTCTGCAGGCGTTCGGGGTCGCCCGTCAGCGTGGACAGCGCGGCACGGTCGGCGGTGCTTGCCGCCTCGACCACACCGGCACCGCTGCCTTGGGCGAGCGCGGCGACCAGCTTGCCGGCCGTGGTGCCCGGGCCCATATCGACAATCCACAATGCGGACGGATCCGTGGACTCAAGCAGCTTATGCACGCGGCCGGTCCAATCCACATGGTTGATGAGCACTTCCTCGGCGAGTTCGCGGGCGCGCAGCCCGTCGAAGCCGCACGCCTGTGCCCACGCGACCGTCTGGTCAACAGCATCGGCCATCAGCGGGGAGTGGAACGGCAGCGTCACGTCAAGGTATTCGAGCGTCGGGGCGAATATTGAGCCGCCGCGCACCTTCTGCTCGCGCAGACGCGCCTGCTTGCGGTGTTCCTTGCCTGCGGCGAGCGCGAACAGCGCCAGATCCTCCGGGTATCCAGACAGAACCTGATGGTCGGGGGCGTTTTCGACGGCGATGGAGACCGGCCCGCGGGTGGCGGGGATGCGCGCGATCAGGGTTTCGGTCTGCTCACGGTTGGCACCCTTGACCGACAACATCGGGGTTGCACCTTCGAGTTTGGCGTGCAGGCCGAGCAGCCGCGCCTGACGGGTGCCGGCGACGCCGATCAGCCGGGCCACGGCGAGGATTTCGTCGATCGGCTCCTGCGCGGCTTCAAGCGAGCCGGCACGCTGCAGTTCGCGGGCCATATGCACGCCGATGATGCCCTGCGAATGGCCGAGCAACGCCACCGGCTTCGAAGCGGGGTTGTACCCCAGATGCACGGCGTCGATAATCGCTGCGAGCTGGGTGAGCGCAATGCCTTCGACGCTTACGGACGCATCCGCTGCGGCTCCGAGCGAGGCACCGGACGGCTTGAATCCGAAGATGTCGGTCGGGTGTCCGGTCACCGCAAGCAGGTCGGCGGCAACCGGGGTCAGCAGGCGGTCGGCGGCGAGCACCTGGGCACGCAGATCCACGGCCAGAGTCGGGTCGTCCATCGCATCGGCGAGCGCCGTCGTCCACGGGGTGGACTGCCCGCCGAACACCACGGCATGGGGTTCGTCGACAAGTCTGGACAGGAAGGGTTTGGTACTGGTCATCATTGTTCCTTTGCTGGTTTCCATTCGATTCGTGTGGTGCTGATTGGTGTGGTTGACGTTGTTGGAAGCGTTGCCGCAAGCGCTTACATCGGCTGGTTGCCGTGATGCTTGTCCACCGGCCGGTGGCGGCGCTTGCCGGCGAGCGTGCGCAGGGCCCCGGCGATCGCGTCCCTGGTCTGCTCGGGGTCGATCATCGCGTCGATCTGCCCGGTTTCCATCGCAAGGTTCGCGTTGACGGTCGTAGCCTCATAGTCGGCCACGTACTTCGCACGCAGCGCCTCCACGTCCTGCCCACGCTCCTTGGCCTTCTGCAGGTCCTTGCGATGAATGATGTTGACCGCGCCCTGGGCGCCGAGCACCGCGATCTGGCTGGACGGCCAGGCGAGGTTGACGTCCGCGCCGATCGCCTTGGAGCCCATGACGATGTAGGCTCCGCCGAAGGCCTTGCGCAGGATCACCGTCACCATCGGCACCTGCGCGTTCGCATACGCGTAGATCACTTTCGCGCCGCGGCGGATGATGCCCGCATGCTCCTGGTCGCTGCCCGGCTTGTATCCGGGGGTGTCCACGAGCGTGACGACCGGCAGGTTGAACGCGTCGCACAGGCGCACGAAACGCGCGACTTTCTCGGAGGATTCCACGTCGAGGATGCCGGCGAGCACATTCGGCTGGTTGGCGACCACGCCGACCGGGTGGCCTTCGACGCACGCGAAGCCGACGACCGCGGATTTCGCGTACAGCTCCTGCACCTGGACGAATTCGCCATAGTCGACGATGCCGTGGATGACGTCGAGCATGTCGTAGGGCTGGCGGTCGTTATCCGGCACGATGGAGGCGACACGCGCGGCCGCCGCCTGGTCGGCGTGCGTGGAAGCATAGGCGAATACCGGCGGCTCACACTGGCAGTTCGACGGCAGGTAGGCGAGCACCGTGCGCGCGTAGTCGATGGCGTCGGCCTCATCTTCACCGAGATAATGCGCGACGCCGGAGACCACGTTGTGCACGTAGCCGCCGCCCAGATCGGCCATGCTGATCGTCTCGCCGGTGGACGCCTTGACGACGTTCGGGCCGGTGACGAACATGTCGGAGTTCTCGCGCGTCATGATGATCAGGTCGGTCAGCGCCGGGCAGTAGACGGCACCGCCCGCGCACGGGCCGAGGATGATGGAGATCTGCGGGACGAAACCGCTCGCCTCGCAGGTCTTCTTGAAGATCCGCCCGTACTGGCTGAGTGCGGCGACACCCTCCTGGATACGCGCGCCGCCGGAGTCGATCAGCGCGACAATCGGCACTTTGAGGCTGATGGCCATATCCATGAGGTGGCAGATCTTCTCGCCTTCGGCCACGCCGAGCGTGCCGCCGCGCACCGAGAAGTCCTGCGCATACACGGCGACCGTGCGCCCGTAGACTTTGCCGAACCCGGTGATGACGGCCGAGCCGGCCACTCCCTTGTTGATGTCGCCGCCGACGAAACGGCCGATCTCCTGGAAACTGTCGGCGTCGAAGAGCAAATCGAGGCGTTCGCGGGCCGTGCCCTTGCCTTTCGCGTGCTGGCGTTCGCGGGCGTGCTCCTCGGCGGTGCGCGCGAGTTCGGCGGCCCGCCCCACGGCGGGGCGGATCGGCTGGGTCGCGTCATGCACGGTGGAGTCCGCCGACGCCGTGGAGTTCGCCGGTGCCGTGGATGCCTGTGGTGCAGTCAGTGTGCTGGTCATTGCCGGTCTCCTTCCGTATCCTTCTGCGTCGATGCCCCGGATGCCGCCGGCGCCCCTTCGGCGGCGTGGATGTCAAGCTCGACAAGCGTCTGCCCGCCTTCGACACCATCCGCCGGGCCGACGCAGATCTTCCTGACCGTGCCGTTGACCGGCGCGTACACGTAGTTCTCCATCTTCATGGATTCGAGCACGACCAAGAGGTCACCCTTGGAAACGCTCTGGCCTTCCGCCACGTTGACGCGGGTGACAATCGCCTGCATCGGCGAGGAGATGATGCCGCTTTTCGCCCCGTCGTCCGCTTTCGGCTTGCCGATGTCATGCAGGCCCTGGCCGCGCAACGGCTGCGTGGCGCGATGGGCGGACCGCACGCGGGCGGCACCCGTCAGCCCGTCGACAATCGCCTGGGGAACGGTGAGTTTGACACGCTTGTCATTGACTTCGATGACGAAGGAGTCGCTGGCCGCAGCCTTCTCGCCTGCCCCACCGGCCAGGGAAGCGGGCTGTCCGGCACCCGCGGCGGCGGGTTCGCGGTTGAGATACTTGCGTTCCAGCCATTTGGTGGACACGCTGAACGGATGCTGTTCGGCGGTGAATTCAGGATCGTTGAAAATCCGCTCGAACAGGCTCGCCGGCGACGGCACGCCTTCGATACGCAGCTCGCCGAGCGCCCGGCGCACGCGGGCGACCGCAGTCGCGCGATCCTGCGCGGTGACGACGAGCTTGCCCATGAGGGAATCGAATTTCGGCGAGATCGTGTCCCCGGCTTTGACGCCGGAATCCACGCGGATTCCCGGCCCGGCGGGCCATTGCAGTCCGGTGAGCGTGCCGGAGCTCGGTGTCAGGTTCGTCGCCGGATCCTCGCAGGTGATGCGCAGCTCGAAACTATGCCCGCGGATGCCTTGCGGCCGGGTCAGGTGGCCGCCCGCGGCGATAGTCAGCTGCTCACGCACCAGATCAAGCCCGCACACCTGCTCGCTGACCGTGTGCTCGACCTGCAGACGCGGGTTGACTTCCAGGAAGTACACCTTGCCCTGTTCGGTAAGCATGAATTCGCAGGTGCCCAACCCCACGTAATCCACCGCCTCGAACAGGCCGCGCGAGTAGCGTTCCAGCGCTTCGAGCGCTTTCGGTGGCATGAAGGGGGCCGGGGCCTCCTCGATGAGTTTCTGGTTGCGCCGCTGCACCGAGCAGTCGCGCGTCGAATACACGACGAAATCGCCGTGGCTGTCGCGCCCGCACTGGGTTTCCACATGCCGAGCCTTGTCGATGAACCGCTCGACGAAATATTCGTCCAGATCCCCGCCCTGCAGCGCGTCATGGCTCAAATAGAAGCCGCGCAGCTCGTCATCGTTGTGCACGATGGTGATGCCGCGGCCGCCACCGCCGTCCGTGCGCTTCATCATGATCGGATAGCCGTGCGTCTGTGCGAAATCAAGCAGCTCGCGCATATCCTTGACCGGCTCGGAAATACCGGGGACGGGCGGGACCTTCGCGCGGGCGGCGACCCTACGGGCGGTGATCTTGTCGCCCAGATCGACCAAGGCCTTGGGATCGGGCCCCACCCAGACGGCACCGGCCTCACGGACCTTGGTCGCGAACGACGGCACCTCGGAAAGGAACCCGTAGCCGGGGTGCACCGCGTCGGCACCGCTCCTGTGCAGGATGCCGATCAGCAGGTCCTCGTTGAGATACGTGTCGCGGTAGGTGTCGCCGGGCAGCAGATAGGCCTCGTCCGCCATCTGCACGTATTGTTCGTCACGATCCTGTTCGGCGTATACGGCGACCGTGCGGATGCCCATCTCACGTGCGGTGCGTACGACACGCAGCGCGATCTCGCCGCGATTCGCCACCAGAAGTTTGCTGACAGTATTGACCATACGTTCCAAGCTAGGCCGCATGGCTTGCGCCCGATGGGGGCATGGACGACAAAGAATCCGCGATCTTTTTGTACCCCTCCACAAACGTCACCGTAAGTTGGCTCCCGATTTTCGGCGGTATTGCGCCATTCGGCGTTTTTCCCGCAACCGGCCGGACACATCGGCGACACGAGCGGCCACAATCGGGTCCATAGAATGATGGCCAGCACGCCCCTGACGGGGTATTGCACGAAAGGAAGGGATTCCCATGTCACATCAGACACCATCCGCCGCGCTCACGTCCGCGGCCCCGACCATGGCCCGCCGCCTGCTGCGTTCGGCGGGCATGTCACTGCTGTTCGCGCTGCTGCTGTGGGCAGCTGCCGCCGCCGGGCGCATCCCGATTCCCGGCACGCCGGTCGCCATCACCTTGCAGACCTTCGTCCTGATGCTCGCCGCCCTGAGCCTTGATTGGCGCGAGGCGGGCGGCGCGGTCGTGCTGTATCTGCTCGCCGGTGCCGCCGGGCTGCCCGTGTTCTCGGGCGGCATGTCCACGCTGGCGCTGGTCGGCCCGAGCGCCGGCTTCCTGTTCGGTTTCCTGCCGGGCGTGATCGTCACGTCCCTGCTCAAGGGCAAGGCGCGCGGCACGGGTGCGCGCTCCTACTGGCTGACCGCCGCGAGGTATTTCGGCGCCTCGCTGGTCGGCTGTGTGGTGGTCGTATACGCCTTCGGTGTGAGTGTCCAGGCGATGCTCACGCATGTTCCGCTGAGCGCTGTGGCGCTCGCCTCGCTCGGGTTCGCCGGCGGCGACCTGCTCAAGGCGGTTGTCGCCTCGGCGGCCGTCAGCGGGCTGTCCTCGCGTATTGCCCGTGACGCCAAGTGACGTCAAAGAACGGCAAGTAACTGCAGGATGCGCAGTTGCACCAGTCGATAACGAAAGGCCGCCGTCCCGATTGCATGGGGCGGCGGCCTTTCGCGTATGTGTATGTTGTTGTCACCGTTACGGACAGCGGACCCTCGGCTGGCGGTCAGTGAGCCATCAGTCGCCCATCAGTCAAGAACGCCGACATCACCGGTCGTCACCGTATGCTCGACCCCCTCGTCGTCCACAATGGCCAGCGAGGCGTCCGGATTGATGCGGATAGCGCGCCCGACAATCGTCTCACCCCCGACGAGCCTGGCTTCCACCCTCCGTCCGAGCGTCCAGCTCACCTGCCGGGTTTCCTCAAGCAACCGGGCTGCGTAGGCCTTGCGGTCATGCACGAACCGGGCGATACGCTCACGCAGGCCAGCTGTGATCCCCGCCGCGATGAGGTCGCGCAGCACTTGCGCGTCCGGCAACGGGTCGACGTGCAACTGCAAGGATGTGGATTGTGGGGTCGGCAGGCTTTCCGCGCGCAGGGCGAGATTGATGCCGATACCGATGATCACGCCGGTGCGATGCTCGTCCAAGGGCACAAGCTGCACCAGAATCCCGCCGAGTTTCAGGCCATGGCAGAAGATGTCATTCGGCCATTTGATGGCCAGCGTGCAATCCTGCTGACGCGGACGGGCACCGCTGCCGAGCACAGCCGACCGGATCGCGTCGCGTGAGGCGAGACCGGCGAGCGTCGACAGCCACCCGTTGACCGTGTCGTCGGCCACGACATCGGCGGGCATCACCGTGACGAACGACACCGTGAACGACTCCCCCGGCCGGTTCACCCACGCGCGTCCAAGACGACCGTGACCGCCGGTCTGGTAGTCCGCGGCAATCACCGTGATCTTCCCGTCATCCGCCGGGTCGCCCCCGATCCGCCCATCGGCGAGCATCTCGCCGGCGAGCGTGTTCGTCGAATCCACCTCGGCCAGCGCAATCAGCCGGTCAGCCTCCCGTTCTGTCCGCGGCATGCGCGGAACCGTCCCCTGTTTCGTCATCATGGCACCAGCCTACCGCCAGGGCAGGCAAACCCTCGGATTTACGCGCCGGACCGCTCCAGGCGGTTCCTTGCGTCAGACTACAATGCTCAAGCATGACTGAAGCCACGCGAACCACGACAGACCAGACCACGGCGCACACGCAGCCCGACCGGTCGGTGTCGCCCGCCCTCGCGCAAGACCACAGCCACGACCATGCCATCGGCTCACCATCCCGCGTGCAGCGCCGACACCTTGAGCACGCCGGACGTGTCGTCCGATGGACGCTCGCCGCACTCGCCGTACTGTGGCTGAGTTTCTGCACGGCGATCGGCCCATGCTATTGGTTCGGCAACGGCATCGCCGACTGGAACGGTACCAACACCGTGTTTTTCCTTGTCGCCGCGATCATCTACACGCTGATCCTGCTGGCATTGGTGCGTGTGGGAGGCGGCTTGCCGCCGCTGCCGTCGGCCTTGGATGCCGTGCTGCACCGCGTCGCGGCCCGGTTCCACGCGCTCGGCTCACGCCACTGGTTCCAACGCCTGAACGCCCCGTTGCGGGCAATGGCGCGCGGCTGGCATCGTTTCGCATCCACCCGCTTCGCCAGGACCGTCACGCGAGGATGGCGCACCATGCGTACGGCCTGCCCACGCATCGTCATGCGATGCACCGGCAGCTGGCTTGGCCTCGCGCTCATCCTGTTCGTCGGATGGCTGTGGGTGCCGGTCACCCTGCTGTCCGCGTTCGGTGCGGATATCCGCTCGCAAACCCGCGAATTCAGTTGGGCGTGGAACCAGTGGACCGGCCTGCAACAGCCGTACACCGGGTTCTTCGCCTTCGTGCCGATGGATATCTACCCGACCGCGCATTACCTGTGGCCGCAGGACCCGACCTATCTGACGGACCAGCACAATATCGTGCTCACCGTGGTCTACGGGGCGGTCGCCGCGGCGTCACGCTATTTCACCGGGTCGAATGACGCCGGGTATGTGCTGCTGTCCGCACTGCAGTTCCTGTTCGCCGTGTTCTGCTGCGCGGCGACCATGCACCGTTTCTTCAACCTGCCGTGGATCGCGGCGAGTGATACGGCCGGCATCCCGCCAAGCGAGCCGGGCGGCACTGCGGAAGACTATCCGCATGCGGCAGCGCGCGCCGGCGTCTGGCCGCGCGTACTGACCATCCTGTTCTTCCTGGTGTGCCCGATCCCCGTCTTCGCCACCATCAGCCTGACCAAATCGCCGCTGTTCGCCTTCGCGTTCGTCTGGTGGTTCGGCATCGCCTACCAGCTGCATATGACGCGCGGCGGGCACGGCGGGCAGGCACGGCGGCTGCCACGCAACACGTTCATCGCAGGCATCGCCAGCGCGTGCGTCATGCTGGTCAGCGCGAAATACGCGTGGTACGTACTATTCGCGCAGGCCATCATCATGCTCATCGCGGACCGCAGACGCTGGAAGACCTATCTCGCCATCCTGCTGCTGCCGGCGGTCATCCTGCACGGCGGGCTGATGATGCTGGTCGCTTCCGGCAAGGTCATCAACGGCGACCCGATCGAAAGCCGGGGCATCCAGTTGCAGCAGATCGCGCGCGTCGCCCAACTCAACCCGTCGGGCATCCCCAAGGACGCCGCCGACAAGCTCGCCCCGATCTTCAATCTCGACCAGATGGGCGAATCCTACTTCCAGCAGGATGCCGACCCGGTGAAATCCTCCGGCATCCAATCCAAGAAGGTCAGCTACAAGTGGCGTTCGGTCACCAAGGAGGACATGGCCGATTTCAACAGCGCATGGTGGCAGATCGTCCGCGCGAACCCCGTCATCGCGTTGGACGCGTTCCTCGCGGAATGTTTCGGGTATTTCGATGTCGCCGACCTGCCCTACGTGTCCATGGACTATTACGTGACCAGCGACTACGTGGACAACACCGCGTGGATCGGGCAGTGGCAGCCGCAATGGCGGCATGATATCGCTCGATTCGCACGCGACTGGGGCAAGATCCCCGTACTCGGATGGGTCACGCACGGCAACTTCTATGTGATCCTCACCCTGCTTATCGGGGCGGCGGAAGTGGTTCGCAGACGGTGGCGCACGCTCGCCTGGCATATGCCGCTGCTGCTGCTCATGGGCGTGATGATCACGTCGCCGGCGAACAACTTCGAACGGCATATGCTGCCGGTCACCTTCGTGTTCTGCTTCCTGCTGCTGACCTATTGGCGCGAGTCGAGGCGACGCGTCACGACGGCGGACGACGGGCGGGAGCACGACGCCCATGGCGGCCGCGACCGTGACGTGGCGGACCCGCAGGACTAGGCTGGCTGGTATGGCCTCATCTTCCGGACATGCCGCAGCGGGCGGCGAACGCAGGGATCTGCTCGACCTGCTCATGGCACGGCTCGCCGCCATGCTCGGCGACGACGCGCTCGACCGCGACCGTGCCGCGGCAACCGGCAGACCTGCCGCATCCGATACGTCCGGCACGTCCGGCATTCCCGATTCCGAAGGGCATACGCTGCCGGCCGGCCCTACCGACGCGCGGACCCTGCTCGAATCCATCGTGTTCGCCTGCCTGGCCGAAGGCATTGACGACGAGCGGATCGTCTCCCTCATGCACATGCTCGGCTGGCCGGGCAGCTTCGTCTGCTGCACCATCGCCGGCACGCCCGGCCACCATGACATGTGGGCTTGCGCGGCATCGATCCGAGGGGCTCTTCCGCCCCACAAGGACGGCACACCACAGGACTGCCTGATCGGCGAACATGACGGGCACGTCGTGGCCCTGGTGCGCGTGGACGACGGGGCGAGCCCCGACCAGGTCGCCGCTATCGCAAAGGAATGCTTCGATCCTGCCGAGGCGATCTGCTTGGGGCCGACACGCCAGAACGCCCCCGGGGCCGCACGCGCCATCCGCGCCGTGGTGAACGCGCTGTTCGCGTTGCAGGCGTGCACGCGGGAGGTCCCGCAGCCGATGCGGACCGAGGATCTGCTGCCCGAACGGGCGCTCATGGGTGACGAGGATGCGCGCGAGGAGTTGATCGGCTCGATCTACGAGTCCCTCAAGGGCGATAATCCCAACGATCCCACTCTGCTCACCGTGAGCGTCTTCCTTGATTCGGGCGCTTCGCTGGACGCGACGGCGAGGGTCCTGAGCGTGCATCCCAATACCGTGCGGTACCGGCTCAAGCGGGCCACGGAGATCTGCGGCTGGGATGCGACCGATACGCGCGAGGCGTATGTGCTGTCGACCGCGATCACGCTCGGACGGCTGCGCGATGCCGGCATGTGGCGCGACAACGGCGACCGGCAGGCCTGACGTCTCACCTATGCCCGGCTGAGATTTCACGCGGATTGTCCGACCGTCCGCAGCGGTCACGTATGGAAAAGCCCCATGCACCGTACGCCGGTGCATGGGGCTTGTGCGTTCTTGTTCCGTCCTAGGCTCGAATTAACGGGCGGAACCAGAAATCAGGCGAGAGCGGCGGTATCCAGCGGGATGCCGGGGCCCATCGTGGAGGTGATGGTCGCCTTGGTGATGTAGCGGCCCTTCACGGTGGACGGCTTGAGACGCTTGATCTCGTCGGCCACTGCCTTGAAGTTCTCGTCAAGGGCCTTCTCGTCGAAGGACATCTTGCCGATGAGGAAGGACAGGTTGCCGTGCTTGTCCACACGGAACTCGATCTTGCCGCCCTTGATATCCTTGACGGCCTTGGTGACGTCCATGGTCACGGTGCCGGTCTTCGGGTTCGGCATGAGGCCACGCGGGCCGAGGATGCGGCCCAGACGGCCGACCTTGCCCATCATGTCCGGGGTGGCCACAACGGCGTCGAAATCGAGGAAGCCGTCCTGGACCTTCTGCACGAGATCGTCATCACCGACAATGTCGGCGCCGGCCTCGGTGGCCTCGGTGGCCTTCGGGCCGCGGGCGAACACGAGCACCTTGGCGGTCTTACCGGTGCCGTTCGGCAGGTTGACGACGCCACGCACCAGCTGGTCGGCCTTGCGCGGATCCACGTTCAGACGGTACACGGCTTCGATGGTCTCATCGAAACCACGCTTCGGCATGCTCTTGAGCAGAGCGATCGCCTCGGGAGCGGTGTACAGGTTGTTGCGATCGACCTTCTCGGCCGCCTCGCGGTACTTCTTGGAGTGCTTCTTAGCCATCTGTCCTTCTCCTCTCAGTCGGTGACCGTGATGCCCATGGAACGGGCGGTACCTGCGATGATCTTCATGCCGGCCTCGACGTCGCGAGCGGACAGATCAGGCATCTTGATCTCGGCGATTTCGCGGACCTGTGCCTTGGTGACGGAACCGACCTTGTGGGTCAGCGGGTTATCGGTGCCCTTGTCGATCCCGGCAGCCTTCTTCAGCAGGGCTGCGGCCGGCGGGGTCTTGAGGATGAAGGTGAAGGAACGATCTTCGTAAACGGTGATCTCGACAGGGACGACCTGGCCCATCTTGTCCTGCGTGGCCGCATTGTAGGCCTTGCAGAAGTCCATGATGTTGACGCCATGCGAGCCCAGGGCCGGACCCAGCGGCGGGGCGGGGTTCGCCTTGCCAGCCTGGATCTGAAGCTTGATCAGCGCTGTGACTTTCTTCTTAGGAGCCATTGTCTGGTTCTTCTTTCTGTGAAGCGGTATGCACGGTCGCCGCACACGAGGCGCGGTCTCCTCCCGCAACTTGCATTGCTGTGCTGTGCTAGCGGGTCTCCCCTCCAGACACAAACAGCACTATTATGCTCGTTCACCTCGACATCGTCAACGACGCCACGCCCATACGGCACACAGCCCGGTAGCGTCCACCGGGCAGGAGGCGTCAGCGGGCAGGCGCGCAGATACGACGATGGCGGCGACACCCGAAGGTATCGCCGCCATCGTGGACGAGATATGCGGTCAGTTGATCTTCTCGACCTGGCCGAACCCGAGTTCGACAGGCGTGTCGCGACCGAAGATGGACACGAGCACCGTGAGCTTCTGCGTGGTCGGCTCGATGTCGGAAACCACGGCCGGCATGGTCGCGAACGGGCCGTCGGTCACGGTGACCTGGTCGCCGATCGCGTAGGAGACCTCGAGCTTGCGCTTCTTGGCAGCAGCAGGCTTGTCGCCGGCGGCCTTGAGCGCCTCGGAGGCGATCATCGGGGCCATCATCTGCACGACTTCCTGGCGGGACAGCGGGGCCGGGTCCTTGGTCGGCCCGACGAAGCCGGTGACACCCTCGGTCTCGCGCACAATACGGCGGGCGTCCTCGTCCGGCCACATGCGGATGAGCACATAACCCGGCACACGCACGCGCGTAATGACCTTCTTGCCCTTTTCGGTGTGCTTCTCGACCTCTTCCATCGGCACTTCCACCTGGAAGATCTGGTCTTCGAGACCGAAGCTCTGCACGCGGGACTCGATATTCGTCTTGACGCGCTTCTCGTAGCCGGAGTACGTATGCAAGACGTACCACTTGCCGTCCAACGTGCGCAGGCTCTTGGAGAATTCCTCGACAGCCTTGGTACCGGCATCTTCGGCAGGTGCCTCATTGCCGGCTTCGGCGGCCCCATCCGCCTCGGCCTGACCGTCCGCCTGCTGCGCTTCGTCCGCAGGGGTCGCGGCGGACTCGTCAACCTCGTCCGCCTGATCCTCGGCCGCCGGCACGGGAGCCTGCTGTGCGGCAGGAATGTCACCGTTCGCGGCATCCTCGTCGGACACCACGTCGGGCAACGAATCCAGATTCTCGAGATTTACTTCATCATCCATGCTTACTTAACCTTCGTGTGTACGGATCAGCCGAAAACGAGCAACACGAGCTTGCCCAAGCCGAAGTCCATCGCGGTGACCAGCGCCATCAGAATCAGCACGAACACGAACACCGCGAACGACCAGGAAAGCAGTTCCTTGCCCGTCGGGGTTACGACCTTGCGAAGCTCATTGAACGTCTGCTTGATGTACAAGCCAATCCGCATGAAAATATTGGGCTTGCGCGGCTTGTCTTTACGTGCCTTGGCCATTTCCATCCTTCGCTCGGCTGTCGAACATCCAAAAACTGGCAGGGACGGCGGGACTCGAACCCACAACCTACGGTTTTGGAGACCGTTGCGCTACCAATTGCGCCACATCCCTAGGTGAACTCTGCTCATTCTATCGAAACGACGGGACTGAGCAAAACCGCCAAGAGGCCATCTTAGCGGGTATCCGCGATTTCGTCCAATCGGGTGGCGCCACACGCGTCATATCGCGGCAAATCAGAGTGTCGCATTGGCGTGCGGGACCCCGACCAACGGCAGGTGCCCGGCCGCAGCATCAGCCGCGACCGGGCACCATAACCCATTGCCAATCAGCACGCCAACCGATCAGCGTGTCAGCGCGTCAGCCGATCCACTCCTTGAAGTAGCGCATGCCCTTGGCAAGATCATCGTCGGACAGCGCGTAGGAGAAGCGCAGGTAGCCGGGAGCACCGAAGGCCTCGCCCGGCACTGCCGCGACATGGCCCTCATCGAGCAGCAGCGCGGCGAATTCCTGCGAAGTGTTGGCGATGGAGCCGTTCGCGCCCAGCGGCTTGCCGAGCAGCTCCTCGATGTTCGCAAACGCGTAGAACGCGCCGGTCGGCATCGGGCAGTGCACGCCCGGAATCTCGTTCAGCGCCGCGACAATGGCCTGGCGGCGCTTGTCGAACGCCTCGCGCATGGCTGCCACGGCGGACAGGTCGCCGCCCACGGCGGCGATGGCCGCACGCTGGGAGACGTTCGAGACATTGGAGGTCATATGGCTTTGCAGCTTGGTCTGCGCCTTGGCCACCTCGAGCGGGGCGACCGTCCAGCCGACACGCCAGCCGGTCATCGCATACGTCTTGGCGACACCGTTGAGCACGAGCAGCTGGTTGCGTACTTCGGGCACTTCGGCGCCGACGTACGCGGTCTTCACGCCGTCATAGTTGAGATGTTCGTAGATTTCGTCGGAAACCACCCACACGTGGTGTTCCACGGCCCATTCGCCGATCGCCCTGATGGTCTCGCGGCTCCACACGGCGCCGGTCGGGTTGGACGGCGAAGTGAGGATGATGGCCTTGGTGCGCTCGGTGCGGGCCGCCTCGATCTTGTCGATATCCGGCTCGAAGCCCTGTTCAGCGCCGGAGAACACCGGGACCGGCTTGCCGCCGGCGAGCTTGACAACCTCGGGGTAGCTGGTCCAGTACGGTGCGGGGATGATGACCTCGTCGCCCGGATTGAGCAGCAGCTGGAATACTTCGTATACGGACTGCTTGCCGCCGTTGGTGACGACCACCTGGTCGGGCGAGATCTCATACCCGGAATCGCGCAGCGTCTTGCGGGCGATTGCCTCGCGCAGCTCGGGCAGGCCGGCCGTCGGGGTGTAGCGGTGGTTCCTCGGGTCACGGCACGCGGCGGCCGCGGCGTCGACGATGTAATCAGGGGTGGGGAAATTCGGCTCGCCCGCGCCATAGGCCACGATGTCGATGCCCTGCGCCTTCATCGCCTTCGCCTTCGAATCGACAGCGAGGGTCGCGCTGGGGGCGACATTGTTGACACGGTCGCTCAGGTTCTGCCAGTCAGCCATAGTCATGGCCCCTACTGTAATCACCACGGGCGAAAACCACCCCGCGAGGCGACACGCAGTCGCGGCATGCCGCAGCCGCGGCACGGGGTCACACGAGGACGAGATTGTCGCGATGCACCAGCGGATGCGCGTACTCGTCGCCGAAGAACCGGCGCAGCTGCGCGCTGTTGCGCCCGAGCATACGCGGGATCTCCTCGGAATCGTAGCCGGACAGCCCCTTGGCGATATGCCTGCCGGATTCATCGTCCACCCACACGGGGTCGCCGGCGGAGAATTCGCCGCGCACCTCGACCACGCCGGCGCTGAGCAGGCTGGCCTGGCCAGCACGAATCGCCTTGGCCGCCCCCGCATCCGCGACCAGCACGCCACGCGGGTGGGATGCAAACTTGATCCACAGGCGGCGTGACGAGCCGCGCCGCTTGACCGGGGCGAAGGCGGTACCCACCGGGTCGCCCATCAAGGCGGGGCCGGCGTTCGACGCGCAGGTCAGCACCGAGGGGATACCTGAAACCGCCGCCATGTGCGCCGCCTCAAGCTTGGTGACCATGCCGCCGGTGCCGACGCCCGACGTGCTATCGGCGACCTTCACCTCGTCCAGGGCGCGTTCGACATCGGGCACGAAATCGATCTTCCGGGAACCGGGCTGGCTTGGTGGCGCCGTATACAGGGCGTCCACATCGGTGAGCAGGACGAGGGCGTCCGCGCGCACGATATTCGCCACGAGCGCAGACAGGCGGTCGTTGTCTCCGAAGCGGATCTCGTTGTTCGCCAAGGCGTCGTTCTCGTTGACGACCGGCACGACACCCAAATCAAGCAAGCGGTCCAACGTGCGCTGCGCGTTGTGGTATTGCGTCGCGCGGATCGTGTCCTCAGCGGTGATGAGGATCTGGCCCACCCGGATGCCGAACCGGCTGAACGACACCTCATAGCGGGCCATGAGCAGCCCCTGGCCGACCGAGGCGCACGCCTGCTGCGTGGGGATATCCGACGGGCGCCGCTCGAAGCCGAGCGGCCCGAATCCGGCGGCGATGGCGCCCGACGACACGAGGACGATGCGCGCACCCTGCAGGCGGGCGCACGCCAAGGCGGCGACAAGCGCGTCAAGCTTGGCCGGGTCAAGATGCCCTGACGGCATGGTCAATGAGCTTGACCCGACCTTGACCACCACGGTCTGCGCCTGCGCGATAGCCCGCCTGACCTTCTCGTGCGTGGGCTGCGCCATCATTCGCCCGCTTCCTGCTCGCCCTGGCCGTCATCCCCGGCCGGCGTGTCCTCGCCGCGACCGAACAGGCTCGTACGGTCATGACGGTCGTCGTCCACGCTCGGGTCGGCCCAGTGGCCGGCCTTGCGTTCCGCCATCATGGCGTCACGGACCGCGGCACGCGCATCCATCATCTCGTGGTATGCACGGCGACGCTCGGCGTTCGTGCGACGCTGCGCACGCGGATCGTTCGCCTCAAGACGCAGATCCTTGCCACGCGAGCCCAGCTGCGAACCGTCAAGCATCTCGGCGCCCGCCGCGATGGTCGGATCCCAGTCGAAGGCGACCGCGCGCTCGCCGCGGCCGATACGCACCTCGTCGCCCGCATGCGCGCCCTGGCGCCGCAGCTCGTCCTCGACGCCCAGCTTGGCCAGACGGTCCGCCAGATAGCCGACGGCCTCATCATTGTCGAAATTCGTCTGCATGACCCAGCGTTCCGGCTTGGTGCCGGTCACCGTGAACCACACGTCGCCGTTGCGGTTCGTCTCACGCTCGACCTTGAACCCGGGTTCCGCCACAGCCGGGGTGCGGCGGCGGCCCTTACGCTCCAGCGGCTTGATGACGACGCGCTCCTCCTGCTGCTCCTGCTCGCGGCGCGCCACCTCCTGGCGCATCCGGGCGACTTCCTCGCCGAGCGCATACCCGAGCTCCTTGAGCCCGGCATGCGAGGCGGTGGACACCTCGAAGACGCGAAGCCCCATCTTCTCGAACTCCGGGCGGACGAAATCCGCGAGCTCCTTGGCTTCCGGCACATCGACCTTGTTGAGCACAATGATGCGCGGGCGTTCGGGAATCGGGATCGCGCCGACCGGGAGCTCCAGCTTGTCCGCATACTGCGCGAGCTCGTGCTCGAGCGCATGGTAGTCGGAAACAGGGTCGCGGTCCGGTTCGAGGGTCGCGCAGTCGATGACATGCACGATGATCTCCGTACGCTCGACATGGCGCAGGAACTCGAGGCCGAGGCCCTTGCCCTCCGAAGCCCCCGGGATCAGGCCCGGCACGTCGGCGATCGTATACCGGTAGTCGCCGGCCATGACCACACCGAGGTTCGGTACGAGCGTGGTGAACGGATAGTCCGCGATCTTCGGCTTGGCGGCGCTCATCGCCGCGACCAGACTGGATTTGCCCGCCGAGGGGAAGCCCACCAGGGCGACGTCGGCGATGGATTTGAGTTCGAGCACGACATCGCGTTCCTCCCCCGGTTCGCCGAGCAGCGCGAAGCCTGGGGCGCGACGTGTACGGTTCGCCAGCGCGGCATTGCCAAGGCCGCCCGCACCGCCCGAAGCGGCGACATACCGGTCGCCGGCGTGCCGCAGATCGGCCAGCAGCTCGCCGGGGCGCTTCGTTTCGCCCTTGGAGCCTTTGGCGGTGAAGATCATCGTGCCGACCGGCACGGGCAAGATCAGGTCCTGCCCCTTGGACCCGTCCTTGGTGTCCCCCAAGCCCATGGTGCCGTTGCCCGCCGTGCGATGCGGGATGAACCGGTAGTCCAGCAGGCTGTTCGCATTGACGTCGGCCACGAACACCACCGAGCCGCCGTCCCCGCCGTTGCCGCCGTTCGGGCCGGCAAGCGGCTTGTATTTCTCGCGCCGGATGCCGGCGGAACCGTTGCCTCCGTCGCCGCCCTTGACGTGGACGGTCACCCGATCAACAAAATCTGTCATAATCTCACCTTACGTCGTCCGACCGCCGATGAACGCATAAGACGGACGGGAAATTCATGGGATAGTCAACGATACCGCCACAGGGCGATAACCACGGGCGCACGCCGGGCGATACGCCACGGGCTGATGCGGGCAACAAAAAAGCCGCGTCCTTCACGGGCGCGGCTTGATGGTGATGTCGTCAGGCGGTGACGATATCGACAACCTTGCGGTCACGACGGACACCGAACTTCACGTTGCCGTCCTTGAGCGCGAACAGGGTGTGATCCTTGCCCATGCCGACGTTCTCGCCGGGATGGAACTTGGTGCCGCGCTGGCGGACCAGGATGTTGCCGGCGAGCACGGACTCGCCGCCGAACTTCTTCACACCGAGGTATTGGGGCTGCGAATCGCGCCCGTTGCGTGAGCTGGAAGCACCCTTCTTATGTGCCATGATCTAATTCCTTTCGGTCCTCAAGAACGCTCAGGCGATCTCAGTGATCTTGACGAGGCTGAGCTTCTGGCGATGGCCCTTGCGACGGGTCACGCCGGTCTTGTTCTTGTACTTCATGATGTTGATCTTCGGGCCCTTGGCTTCGTCGTTGACGACTTCGCCCTTCACGGAGACCTTGGCAAGATCCTTGGCGGCAAGGGTGACCTTGGAGCCGTCGACTACGAGCGCGACCGGGAACTCCACGGTATCGCCCTGCTTCGCATCGAGACGGTTGACCAGGATGACGTCACCGACCTCGACCTTTTCCTGATGGCCACCGGCCTTCACAATCGCGTACATATTCCGTTCCTTATGTTGTGGAAAGCTTACTGCCCAGCACGTTCGAGCCTCCGGCCAGACACCAACTATCGAAATTACACCGACCCGCGTACATCCGTCAAGTCGGCGGACCCGCGCGTGTCCGCTCCGGACACCGGTATTCGCGGTGTCCGGAGCCGGGGTTCAGCGCTCCGTTCCGGCGTTGTCGGACTGGCCGGCGGCACCGGAGGCGGGCCGGTCATCCGCGCCGTCATGCTCGGCGTATTCGGCACTCTCGGTATTCTCGGCGTTCTCGGCGTTGTTCGCGGCGACCGCCGCCGCGGCGATCTGCGCGAGCTTGGCCTTGACCGCCGGGCTCGAGCCCTTGGGCGCCTGCACCTCGGGGGTGCCGTGGCCGTGCTTGTTGGTCTTGACGAACGGGTCGCCGCCCTTCATCGCGTAAGGATCGTCATAGTCCGCGGACACCGTCGGCTCGTCATGGATGATGAAGCCGCGGCCCTTGCAGGTGGGGCATTCCTCGGAGAACGCCTCAACCAGGCCCTGGCCGATACGCTTGCGCGTCATCTGCACCAGGCCGAGCGAAGTGACCTCGGCCACCTGGTGCTTCGTGCGGTCGCGCGCCAGGCATTCGACCAAGCGACGCAGCACGAGGTCACGGTTCGCGGGCATCACCATATCGACGTAGTCGATCATGATCATGCCGCCGATATCACGCAGACGCAGCTGGCGGGCGATCTCCTCGGACGCCTCGAGATTGCACCGGGTGACAGTCTCCTCCAGGCTCTTGCCTTTGCCGATGAACCGGCCCGTGTTCACGTCGATCGTGGTCATCGCCTCGGTGCGGTCGATGACGATCGAACCGCCGGACGGCAGGTACACCTGGCGTTCCATGCCCTTGCGCAGCTGGGAATCGATCTGCCACTTGTCGAATACGTCCTTGCCGCCGTGCTCCTCGGGATCCCACTTGACCAGCTTGTCGCGCAGGTCCGGGGCCATGGTGTCGAGATACTCCTCGATCCGCTCGTACACGCGGTCGCCCTCGACGATCATCTGGGAGAAATCGTCGTTGAAGATGTCACGCACCACGCGGATGGCGACATCCGGCTCGCCTTGCAGCAGCTTCGGCCGCTTGCCGTGCAGATACAGGTCGCGCTTCTCGCAGATCTTGTCCCACTGCCGGCGCAACGCCTCGAGATCCTTCTCGATGGCCTCCTCGGAAGCGCCTTCGGCCGCGGTGCGGATGATCACGCCCATATCCTTCGGGGCGATCTTCGAGACGATGGACTTCAGCCGCGCGCGCTCGCGATCAGGCAGCTTGCGGCTGACGCCGGTCATGCCGCCGGACGGCACGAGCACCAGGAAACGGCCGGCGAGCGTGACCTGCGAGGTCAGGCGCGCGCCCTTGTGCCCGATCGGGTCCTTGGTAACCTGCACGAGCACCGGGTCGCCGGACTTGAAGGCGAGTTCGATGCGGCGCGGCTGGCCTTCGAGACGCGTGGTGTCCCAGTTGACCTCGCCGGCGTACAGGACGCCGTTGCGCGGCTGGCCGATGTTCACGAACGCCGCCTCCATGCTCGGCAGCACGTTCTGCACGCGGCCGAGATAGATGTTGCCGACGGTGGCGACCTCCTGGATGTCGGAGACGTAATGCTCGACCAGCACATTGTCCTCGATCACCGAGATCTGCGTATGGTGGCCGCGCTCACGCACCACCATGAGCCGGTCGACATGCTCGCGGCGGGCGAGGAAGTCCTGCTCCATGATCTGGTTCTGGCGGCTGCGTTCACGACGGTTGTCGCGGCGGCGCTGCTTCTTGGCCTCGAGCCGCGTGGAGCCTTCGACATCGGTGATCTCGTCGATGTACTGCTGCTTGCGGGAGCGGCGGACCGGCTCCTCGGTCTCCTCCACGCCCTTGCCGGAACGGCGGCGACGGCGACGACGGGTGACCGTCGTATCCTCGTCCTCGTCACGATGGCGGCGACGCACTTCAAGGATCTGCTCGTTGTCGTCCTCGGACTCCTCGCGGGAGGCCCTGCGGCGACGGCGACGCGACCTAGTGCCTTCACCGGCGTCGTCTTCGTCGTCGGCATGGTCGCCGGCGCGCGAACCATCGGCGTTGCGGTTGCCGGACATCACCTCGGCGATCGGCGTGTAGGCGATGTCATCGTATTCGAGGTCCTCCTCGATCTGCTCGACCTCGGCGGCGGCGCGACGCTCCTGCGCGTTCAGACGGCGGGACCGGCGGCCACGGCGCGGCTCATCCTGCCCGCTGTCGTCAGTGTGCTCGTCGTCTTCCTCCTGCACGCCGTTGGCGCGGGCGGACCCGCGATCGTGACGCTCGTGGTACTGCTCGTCGTCTTCCTCGTCGCGTGCACGGCCACGGCGGGAGCGGGAGCGGCGGGGACGGCGCGATTCACGCTCGTCCGCACGGTCGTCACGGCGCCCGGCCGGCTCGTCAGCCGCCTCGTCGGCCGCCTCGTCATCGGCTTGCGTATCGTCGCCCGTGCGGGCCGGCAGCACCGGCTCCTGGAACAGCAGGGAGGTCATCGGCTTGGCGCGATGGTGCGTATGGCCGTGCTGCGCGGGGGCATCACCATGCTCGCGCGACAGCAGGTCAAGCGCATCCTGCACGCGTTCCTCGGGCGTTTCCGCGTCGGTGGTGGGTCGGCCATGCTGGCGCCCGTCACCTGCCGGCGCAGCGGCGACCGGGGTGGATGCTGTCGGCTCATCCGAATCCACGGTACGCGCGCGGCGGCGCGTCCGTGTCGTGCCGCCACGGGATACCGTGGTGCGCGACGCACGACGCCGGGTGCGCTGGGGCACGGCCGGCTCCTCGCCGTCATCGGTATCCGCGGGCATATCCGCGGCACCGTGCCGGCCAACCGGTTCAAGCGCGGGTGCCGGTTCCAAGGCCGGCGCCTCGAACAACGGCTTGGGATGCTCCTCGACTTTCAGCGCGAGGTCCGCCCCCGCGGCACCGGCGCCACGGACCACCCTTCGACCGCCGCGACGACGGCGGGCAGGGGCCGGTGACGTTTCCGACGCCGGCGCCGAAGCCTCCACGGGTGCCGGATTGATGCTGGTCTGCTGCTGGGATTCGCGCGATGCTTCGGAATCGCTGGCGGAACCCTGTTCTTCTGTTCTGGGCACAATGCTCCTTGCGATACGCTGCAGCCGCATCGCCTTTTCCCGGCCCCGTACGGTGGTCACACCACGCTCTCACCGCGGCCGCGCACCATTCGCGCCCATACGGGGACAATGCATACAAAAGTCTAGCTGCGCGACTGCGGACACCAGCGCTCGCATCGGCCACCATAGCCGAACATGCGAGGGGATCGACGCCGTCGAACGCCTGGCGGTTGCTGCAGAACCACCACCCCCAAGTATGACACAAAAAACCGGCACATGCACACGCCGCCCGAGAATGGCTGAATTCCGGGCGGCACCGGCGATTATGCCAGCGGGTCCACGATCATGCCAGCCAGTCCAGCAGAATGGACGCCATGCGGGTCAGTTCGCTCGCCGCGACCTGCTCGTCATGCTTATGGGCGAGCAGCGGGCTGCCGGCGCCGAGATTGACGGCGGGAATACCGAGCTCGGCGAACCGCGCGACATCCGTCCAGCCGAGTTTCGCCTGCGGGTCGCGGCCCGTACGATTCTTGACCAGCGCGGCAAGCGATGCGGCCAGCGGGTCGTCCATGCCCGGGCGTGCGCTCGGCGACTCGTCCTTCATCTCGATGCCGAAGCCGGCGAACATGCCGCCGGTCGCCTCATGCTCGCCGTTGCCGAGCTCGGCGCCCGCATCCTTGCCCATCATGAGGGCCTTCGCCTGGGCGATGGTCTTGTCGGGGGCGAACCGGTAGTTGACATGGACGCGGCACTCGTCGGGGATAACGTTCGTGCCTTTGCCTCCGGAAATCAGCGTGGCGTTGACGCCTTCGCGGTACACCAGCCCGTCCACGGTCACGTCCTGCGGCTCGTAGGCGTTGAGCACGTTGAGGATCGGTGCCGCCTTGTGGATGGCGTTCGACCCCATCCACGCGCGGGCCGAATGCGCCGCCACACCGTGGGTGATCACGTCGAAACGGATCGTCCCGTTGCAGCCGCCCTCGATCCCGCAATCCGTCGGCTCGCCGATTACTGCAAAATCGCCGCGGATCCAATCCGGATGGCTTTCGACGACCTTGCGCAGGCCGTTCTTGTCCGCCGACACCTCCTCATGATCGTAGAACACGAAGGTGAGGTCGTATTTCGGGTCCGTCAGGTTCGTCGCAAGATACAGCAGCACCGCGTCCGAAGCTTTCATATCGGTGGCGCCACGGCCCCACATCACCCGTTCGCCGGGGAAAGCGGCGGCGATGTCCCCGCGGATCAGCGGATCGCCCGGTTCAAGCCAGCGTGGCGGAAAGTTGTCGATCACGGGGACCGTATCCAGATGCCCGGCGAGAATCACCCGGCGCTCCCGGCCCAGAACGGTGGAAGCGACCACGGTATCGCCGTGCCGGCGCACACTCAGATGGGGCAGGCGGTCCAGGTATGCCTCCACCTGGTCGGCCAGCGGGCCCTCGTCATCGCTGACGGAATACTGGTTCATGATGTCGGTGAAGATCCGCTCGATTTCGGTGCGCATCCGTTCATCGTCGCCGCCCTGCAGGCGCTCTGCCGTCACTGCCATATCGTCCTCCATGTCACTAACGATGCCGACGGGTACGGCGCATGCCGCGCATGCGAGGCCGGCGACGCCACCCACCTGTCTGTCCCATCATCGCAGATGCCGTGGATGCCGGTGCGGAACGTCTCAGGTCCCGGGTTCCCGGGCAACCCGCATACGGTACCGGCGCGAGACTGCCCGTGATGCGAGACCATGGACGCGCCCCGCGCGGCATGGCCCGATACTGGGAAGGTACGCGGGCCGGCGGATATCGTCGCCGACAGCGCATACCATGCAAACCGCGTAGACATGATTGCGGCCGACATCCGACGCAAGGCAAGACGGGAGAGGTGGGAATGCCAGGTTTACTGAGCGCCATGGAAGGATTCTGCGTGATCGGCATCGTGATCGCGGTCGGGTATGTGGCCGCCCGCATGCAGATCGGCGGGTCGAGCGCGCAGATGGTGCTCAACAGGTTCAGCTTCTTCATCTCCAGCCCCTGCCTCATGTTCGCGATCCTGTCCAAGGAGAAGATCTTCGCGATCTTCCACTCCTCGATCATCGTGGCGTTCTTCTCGGCCATGCTGGTCGGACTGGTGTTCCTGATCCTCAACCGGCTGTTCTTCCACATGAAGGCCGCGGACGCGACCATCGGCGCGCTCAACTCGCTCTACCTCAACTCGAACAATATCGGTCTGCCGATCGCCACGTACATTCTCGGCAATCCGGCGCTCGTCGCGCCGATCCTGGTCATGCAGCAGGCGATTTTCACCCCGGTGGCCCTGACCGTGCTCGACGTGACCACCAAGGGCGAGGTGTCCGTGAAACGCATCCTGTCGCAGCCGCTGCACCAGCCGCTGCTCATCGGGTCGCTCGGCGGCATCATCGTCTCGGCGATCACTGCACGGACCGGGCATTTCATCATCCCCGACTTCATCTACGACCCGATCAACATGATCGGGCAATCCGCGGTGCCGATGATCCTCATGGCATTCGGCATGTCGTTGCACGGCACCAAGCCGATGCAGAACAAGAGCGACGTGCCCGCGACCGTCACCGTCGCCGTGCTGAAGAACATCGTCATGCCGGTGATCGCGTTCCTGCTGTCGTACTACGTGATGGGCTTCCGCGGCGCGACCCTGTACGCGTGCGTGGTACTCGCGGCCCTGCCGACCGGCCAGAACGTGTACAACTATGCGGCACGCTACAACGTTGGGCTCACCTTCGCGCGTGACGGCATCCTGCTGAGCACGCTGACCAGCCCGGTGTTCATCGCGATCGTGGCCGCACTGCTGTCCTGAGCACGCCGCCGGCACCCAGCAGAGCCACAACTTCTGCCGACGTTCAGACACGGCCCAGCGTCGGCAGAAGCGGTACCATCACCCTCCACCGACACTCACAACCACGTCGGCGTCGGCAGAAGCGGAAGGTGACTTGGTGGTTCTTGCGGGAGGGGTGTCAGCGGCCCTGGTTGGCGACAGACAGGATGTGCAGGCGGTCGGCGAACCGTTGCCAGTCGGTGCGCATCGCGGTCAGGAGTTTGCGGTTCGGCACCTCGTCGACCGGAATCCAGGCGATTTCCATGCTTTCATCGTCGTTCGCCCGCAGATGCACCTCATGTCCAGGCTTTTCGAAGGCGAACACCGTGGTGTATGCCCACGGGCCATGGTCCTCGCGGTACGAGCCGACCACCTCGATATCCTGCGGGGTGATATTCGCTTCCTCGAAGCTTTCGCGCAGCGCCCCCTCGATCGGTGTCTCGTTGTCCGCAATCGCCCCGCCGGGGATTCCCCACGTGCCGCCTTCAGCGCTCCACTGGGCACGGTGCTGCATGGCCACATGGGTGACCTCGCCTGCGGCGTTGCGACGGGCCAGCAGGATTCCCGCAGCCCCGTGCGTACCCCAATGCCGGCGTCCGCACGCGCAGGAAACCCAGCCATCACCGGGCTGGTGCACATTCTCCACCGGAGGTGGGGTGCTGTCGGGGTGCTGATCTAGTTCTTCCGGATTCGGAGCATGCGGCTTGACATTCCACAGATCCGTCCAGCTGATATCAAGTTTGCTGACGAGACGACGCAACAACGGCAGGCTGATGCCGATGACACCATGCGGGTCGCCATCGATCCGGTCGATGAACGCGCCGCCGAAGCCCTCCAACGTGAACGACCCGGCGACCTCAAGCGGCTCGCCGGTGGCGATGTAGCGTTCGATGTCCTCGTCGGTGTAATCGCCGAAATACACGACTGCACGGCTCGCATCCTGCACCGCCCGGCCAGTGGCGAAATCGATAATGCAATGGCCGGTCCACAGCTCCCCGCTGCGCCCGCGCATACGGCGGAGGCGTTCCCGTGCCGTAGCTTCGTCATGCGGCTTGCCGTAGCATTCACCGTCGAACAGGAACATCGAATCACAACCGACAATCAACGGGCCGGGGCCGGAACCGTTCAGCCCCTCACTGCCATTGACCGGCGTGTCAATCGGCTCGACGCGAGTAGGCGGGGTGATACCGGAAAAATCGCGGGTGATGGCGCTTGAGACCACCGAAGCCGGTTGGCCCGCGCCCGCGTCAGATGAGCCGGATGCGGCAGGGGTTGCTGCAGCGCTAGCGGAGAGTTCTTCATCTGCACGACGTTGCGCACGCACCTCTTCGGCTTCAAGCGGGTAGGCGATCACACGCTCGCCCCTCGCCGCCTTCGACGCGTCAGCGACCGCACGGTACGCTTCATAGACCGCATTCGCCTTTGCACGGGCGAGGATGGCGACACGATGGCCGACATCAAGCCGCTCGACGGGCATGCTGAGCTTGCTGGCAGCCTGTTCCAACGCGGCGGGCTCGTCAACATGCGAGACCTTGATGGTCGGGCAAATCCCGGCGGCGTACAGCACGTCACGTCGAGGCTTGGATTGGGAAGCCAGAATGATCGATATCGTCATTGTTCATACCTCCGATTCGATTGGTGCCGAAGCCGCCTCTAGGTGTGCACGTATTCTCCCACGCATATCTGCCATATTCTGCCGTCGTGGCTGGCACGAATCCGAACCGCCAACAGGGGCGGGACATGGCATTGGGCGGGCGATGCCGGATCAGCCGCGCCGGACGGTCACGCCGGTGGTGTTGACCGTCAGATGCAGCACACGCCAATGCCCGGAAGCCAGCTGGTCTCCGGCGATCCGTTCGATGTCAGCGCGGGCGTCGCCGTAATGCAGCACCAGCACGCACGGACCTGCTCCGGACACCGCCGCGGCATAGCCGTGGTCACGCAACGATTCAATCAGTTCCCATGAGGGAGACATGAGGTCTTTGCGGTATGGCTGATGAAGGCGATCCTGGGTGGCGCTGAACAGAATGGCGTTCGCGTCAAGACTGCCATGCAGAACTCCGGGATTCATGGCCCCCGGCAGCAGGCCGACGCGGGACACATTGAACACCGCGTCATGGTAAGGCACGGATGCAGGCAAGGCCTGACGTGCCTTTTCAGTGGACAATTCGTAGTCCGGCACGAACACGGAAGCGTGGATGTTCTCGCTGACCGGATAGTTCACGGTGTGGAATCCGCTGGAGAGCGGCTCACCTCCCGGCACGCGGGTGGAGCCGACGCCTTCCGGCGTCTGGTAATCCCAGGACACCGTCAAACCGCCATACACAGCCGGCGCGACGTTGTCGGGGTGGCCTTCGATGGTGGCGGCCAGTTCGAACACCGCGTCACGGTTGAGTTCGCCCTCTTGGGCGAATGCCGCGGCGGCGGAAATGCCGGCCACAATCGCCTCGGCGGATGACCCCATGCCCCGAGCCTGCGGGATGCGGTTATGCGCTTCAAGCGTGAAACCGAGCCTTTCCAATCCAAGCGTGTTGCACGCTTTACGGAATGTGGAGACCACGAGATTCGTCTCGTCACGCGGCAGCGTGTCTTCCCCCTCGCCGTCGATGAGCACGGTGACGCTGTGGTCGTCGGCGTCGTCCTTCAATGTGAAGGTCAGCTCATCGTAATAGTTGAGCGCCAGGCCGATGGTGTCGAATCCGGAACCCAGATTCGCGCTGGTCGCCGGTACCTGAACATGAACTTGCTTGGCTACGGGGATCATGGTCATCCTTCCGCGGGCGGTGGGCATGTGTGCCGCCTGTTCCGCCGATTGTCGGTTGTGCGTTGGTTGTGGAAAATCTCGGATGCCGGCCGACGTGGCGTGCACGATCAGCCGGCATCGACGCCGCAGGTTGCGCGGCTCCGGTTCAGTCGAGCACGCGCAGGATGGACGGCTCGCCGGAGACGCACTCCAGCTTGCACACGGCGTCGACGGTCTTGCGCAGCGTGACCTCGTCGCACAGGTGGGTGACGACACGCAGCTGCTGAAGCTCGCCCGAGTAGCCCGGGTCATGCTGGGTGGGCTGGAGATCCTGGTTCACACCGTTGATGGAGATGCCGTGGTTCGCGAATTCCTCGGCGATCGAGGCGAGCACGCCCGGCTTGTCGTGGATGAGGAAGCGCACGGCGAACGCCGCCTTGGACGCGTCCGCAGGGGCGAGCGGCAAGGTGTTGTAGGTCTGGATACCAGTCGCGGTGGTACCGGACACGATGTTGCGCGCGGCCATCACCACGTCGCCGACCACGGCGGACGCAGTCGGGGCGCCGCCTGCGCCACGACCGTACAGCATGATGTCGTCGGCTTCCTTCGCCTTGATGAACACGGCGTTGAAGCTGCCGTGCACGGAGGCGAGCGGGTGGTTCTCGTCGATGAGGGCCGGGTAGACGCGTGCGGATACGCCGGCCTCGTTGTGCTCGACGACGGCGAGCAGCTTGATGACCTTGTGCTCGGCGGTCGCGGCGGCGATATCGGCCGCAGTGATCTTGGTGATGCCCTCAACGGACACGTCGTCGATGCCGACCTGGGTGTGGAAGGCGAGCGTCGCCATGATGGCGGCCTTGTTCGCGGCGTCATAGCCTTCGATGTCACCGGTCGGGTCCGCCTCGGCGTAGCCCTTCTCCTGCGCCTGGTGCAGTGCCACGTCGAAATCGAGGCCCTTGGTGGTCATCTCGTCGAGGATGTAGTTCGTGGTGCCGTTGACGATGCCCAGCATGCTATTGATCTTGTCGCCGGCGAAGGATTCGCGCAGCGGGCGCACAATCGGGATTGCCCCGCCGACCGCGGCTTCGAAGAAGATGTCGACGCCGTGCTCCTGCGCCGCCTTGTAGATTTCCGGGCCGTGCTTGGCGAGCAGCGCCTTGTTGGCGGTGACGACCGAGGCGCCGGATTCGATGGCCTTGAGCACGAAGGTGCGTGCCGGCTCGATGCCGCCGATCAGCTCGATGACGATATCGGCGCGGGTGCACAACTCCGCGGTGTCGCGGGTGAGCAGGGACTGGTCGATCCACGGGTCGCTGACCGGGTCAAGCGTGGCGATGCCGACGATCTTATAGTCGCGGCCAATGCGGTGGACCAGCTCGTCATGCTGCTCAACCAGCAGACGCGCGGTCTGCGAGCCGACGGTTCCCGCACCAAGCAACGCAATGCGAATGGGGGCTTGATTGTCTTGTACCACAGTGGATCCTTCCCGTGAGCTCGCAGCCACTGCACCAGATGCCGGCGGGGCCGCGATGCGTCGTCATCATCCTTGCCCATGGTACCGGGACAAGCTGACGTTTCGCCGAATATGTGTGCCATGCGACCCGTCTCTCGCACCGCAGCCGGATACCGTTCACGAACCGCAATTGCGACGAGGGCCGCACCGACTTCCACGGTCGATGCGGCCCTCATACACTCCCGATGACGATCCGGGCGATCAGCCCAGATCGTAGCCGAGCAGGTCGTCGATGGTCTGGCGGCGAAGCATCACATGCGCCCCGGACGAGCTGACCGCCACCACTGCAGGGAACAACGCCTGGTTGTAGTTGCTTGCCATCGCTCGGCCATACGCGCCGGTCACGGGGACGGCGAGGATGTCACCACGCTTGAGGTCCGCCGGCAGCTGGCATTCATGCACGAGGATGTCACCGGACTCGCAGTGGATGCCGACCACGCGCGACAGCATGGTGTCGGCGCTCCCTCGCCGGTTGGCCACGCGAGCCGTGTAATCCGCGTCATACAACGCCGGGCGGATGTTGTCGCTCATGCCGCCGTCCACCGACACGTAAGCGCGTTCGCTGATCGGCGAGCCGTCCTTCGCTGTGGTGCCTTCGGGCAAACCGACGTGCTTGATGGTGCCGACGCGGTACAGGGTCACGCAGGTCGGGGCGACAATCCAGCGTCCCGGTTCGAAGGAGATGACCGGCATCGGCATGCCGAGCGCACGGTTGATGGCCGTGACCGCCGAAGCGAGACGCCCCAGCTCCAGGTCGATGTCCATCGAGTCCTCGCCTTCGGTGTACGCCACCGAATACCCGCCGCCCAGATCGACTTCCGGCAGCGTGTAGGCATCAGTCGCATAGAAGGTCTTGCGCAGCAGCATCATGCGCTTGGCCGCCTCGATGAACGCGTTCGCGTCATGGATCTGCGAGCCGATATGCGAATGGATGCCGACGAGTTCCAGATCTCCGGGATACCGGTACAGGTCTTTCAGTACGGCGAGCGCCGGGCCGCGGGCGACCAGGTCCATGGCTTCAGCGAGCGCGGCGTCCTGCTTGCTGATGCCGGATGCGTCGAGGTCGTAGGGCGAGCGCATATCGTATTGCAGGTCGCGCTGCCCGCTGTGGCCCACCGTATGGGTGTCCTGACCGGTGTGCGCTGTGGCGTCTGCGCTGCTTGGCGTGTGTTCGTCCTCCTGCGCGATCAAGTCGTCGAGCACATTGAGCGCGGACGGATCGGTGCCGGCAGGCAGCAGGGACATACCGAATTTCTGGTCCTCGTGCGCGGTGGAGATGTATTCGTGGCCGCCGGCGTGGATGCCGGTGGTGACGCGCAGCATGACGCGTGCGGTTTTGCCCAAGCGATGGGCGATGCGCGCGATGCGTGCGGGTTCGTCCGGGGCGTCGACCACAATCCTCGCGAAGCCCTCGCGGATGGCGAGTTCGATTTCCTCGTCCGACTTGTTGTTGCCGTGAAGCACGAGACGACGCCCGGGAACACCCGCAGCGAGCGCGATGCGCATCTCGCCCATCGTGCAAGTGTCGACCAGCATGCCGGCGTTCGTCACCAGTCGCAGCACTTCCTTGGACATGAACGCCTTGGCGGCGAAGCTCACGTGGGTTGTGGCGTTGGAGAACGCGGTGGCGGCCGCATGAACGAAGTGATGCGCGCGGGCATCGATGTCATCGGTGTCCATCACGTACAGCGGCGAACCGAACTCGTCGAGCAGGGATTGCGCGCTGCGGCCATGGAAAGTCAGGGCGCCGTCACTGTCGATTGAGCAGCCTGCCGGCCATACCTGACCCAGTCCTGCAGTTGGCGTGGTTGGCATGTTGGATTCAGTCATATCACATCTTCTCCGGTGCGCTGACACCCAGCAGATCAAGGCCTGCGGCGATGACGGTACGGACGGCGTCGTTGAGCTTCAGACGCGCGGCGGCGCGTGCCGGTTCGGGGTTCTTGGCAATACGCAGCGCTTCACGTTCAGCTTCGGGTTTGCGCTCTTCGAGGTCGGTCAGCGGCATCGGCACGACGCGTTCGACGTTGTACCACTTGTGGTATGCGGCGGCGAGTTCCTCGAGATAGTGGGCGATGCGGTGCGGGGCACGCAAATCGCCGGCTTGGGCGAGCGTGGCAGGCCACTGGGCGAGCGCGGCGAGCACTTCGCCGTCGGTTTCGGTGTCCAGCAGAGCGAGGTCGGCGACGGTCGGGTCGATCTGCGCCTCGGCCGCGTTACGGTCCACATTGCAACTGCGGGCGTGTGCGTACTGCACGTAGTACACCGGGTTGTCGTTGCTGTGGGATGCCAGGAGGTTGAGGTCGATGTCCACGCTCGTGTTGTAATCGGTGCGGGCGAGCGAGTAACGGGAGGCGTCCACGCCGATCGCATCGACCAGATCGTCGATGGTGACGACGTTGCCGGCGCGCTTGGACATGCGCACGGCCTTGCCATCCTTCATCACGTTGACCAGCTGGCCGATGAGGATCTGCATGTTGACGCCCGGCTTGTCGCCGAAGGCAGCGCACATGGCCATCATGCGGCCGATATAGCCGTGATGGTCGGCGCCCAGCATGTAGATGGCCACGTCAGCCGGGTCGGTCTTGCGGTGACGCTTGTTGTAGTAGTAGGCGATGTCTGCGGCGAAATACGCGTAGTTGCCGTCGGATTTGATGATGACGCGGTCCTTGTCGTCGCCGTGCTTGGTGGAGGCGAACCAAGTGGCGCCGTCCTTTTCGAAGATGTCGCCCTGCTCACGCAGCTTGGCGATCGCACGCTCGACCTCGCCGTCCTGGTACAGGCTGTTCTCATGGAACCACACATCGAAATGCACACGGAAGTCCTTCATGGATTCCTGGATTTCGGCGAACATCATCGGGACCGCGCGCTTGCGGAACTCCTCGCGCTGCTCGGAATCGCCCTCGCCGAGCGGCTCGCCGTCAGCGTTCTTGCCGCCGTCGACACGCGGCAGGGCGAGGATATCAATGCCGTCGGCCTTCGCCTCGTCGATCACACGCTGGGCGATCTCGTCGATGTAGGCGCCCTTGTAACCGTCGGCGGGGGTTTGTTCGCCGTGGGCGGCGGCGACCAGGGACTTGGCGAAGCGGTTGATCTGCTCGCCGTGGTCGTTGAAGTAGTATTCGCGTACGACTTTGGCGCCGTTGGCTTCGAGCACGCGGGCCATGGAGTCGCCGACCGCCGCCCAGCGGGTGCCGCCGATATGGATGGGGCCGGTGGGGTTGGCGGAGACGAATTCGAGGTTGAGCGTCTGGCCGGACAGGTGGTCGTTGCGGCCGAACTGGGCGCCCTGCGTGAGGACGGCGTCCACGATAGCGGCGGCGGAGGCGGAATCGAGCGTGATATTGATGAAACCGGGGCCGGCGACTTCGACGGCGGCGATGCCGTCGGCGGATTGCAGGCGCGCGGCGAACAGTTCCGCAAGGTCGCGCGGCTTCATGCCGGCCTTCTTGGCCAGTTGCATGGCCGCGTTCGACGCCCAGTCGCCGTGGCTGCGGTCCTTGGGACGCATGACGGCGAATTTCTCGACCGGCGGGATGAGATCGTCGGTCAGGGTGCCGGCCTCACCTGCGGCGACCAGATCATGGGCAATATGGGAAATGAGTTCACTGAGCGCTTCTGGATTCATTCTTCAAAGTCTAGCGAGGGCGTTGGCCAAGTGCCGGCGGTGTCGCCCACGGAACGCGGGGAGGGTGCGCGACATGGCCACAAGGCACGCTCAGATGGCGACAGGCTCGTCCCCGTCATGGTTGTCTTTGCCGCGCCCCAATCGTTCGCGCAGATAATACACGCCATAGCACAGGGCGACAAAGGGGATCATGTACAGCAAGGTGGAGCGTTGCGACGGGTCGGCGACCACCAGGACCAACGCGAACAGGCACATGACGATCGCGATGATCGGCACCGCCGGGTATCCGGGGGCATGGTAGGCGAGCGAATCCACGGTCTTGCCACAACGCTTGAGCTCGCGCCGGAACAGGATATGGCATACCGCCACCGACATCCACACGACCAGCGTCGACAATCCGGAGATCGCCACGAGCGCAAGATAGACCGTCGAAGCGGCGACCACACTGGACAGGAGGGCGAGCAGGCCGCCCGCGAGGCTGACCAGCACGGCGAATACGGGGACGCCATGGAAATTCGTCTTCGCGAGGACCGGTGGAATCATACGTTCCCTCGCAAGCGACCACACCATGCGCGAACACACGTACAGCCCGGAATTCGCCGCGGACAGGACGGCGGTGAGCACCACGAAGTTCATCACGTCGCCGGCGAACGGCATGCCGATGCTCTGGAACACCAGGACGAACGGGCTGGTATCCACGCCTGACTGTCTCCACGGGATGAGCGCGGCCATCACGGCGATCGAGCCGATGAAGAAGATGGCCAGGCGCAGTACCGTGGTGTGCACTGCCTTGGGAATCGCCTTGTCCGGGTCTTTGGTCTCCCCTGCGGCAACACCGACGACTTCGGTGCCGGAGAAGGCGAATACGACGGTCAGCAGCGTGGAGAATACCGGCAGAATCCCGTTGGGGAACCAACCGGAACGGTAGTAATTCGAGAACAGGGGCGCGTGACTGTACCCCTTGATCGGAATGATGCCGAATATCGCAAGCAGGCCGATCGCGATGAACGCGATGATGGCGATCACCTTGATGCTGGCGAACCAGAACTCGGATTCGCCGTAGAGCCTGACGGACAGGATATTCAACGTGAACACGACGAGGATGAACAGGGCGCTCCACACCCACGCGGGCGAATGCGGGAACCAGCGTTGCATGAGCAGACCGGCCGCCGTGAACTCGGAGGCGAGCGCCACCGCCCAGTTGAGCCAGTACAGGATGGCGATGGTGAACGCGGTGCCAGGCCCGATGAACCGGCGCGCATAGAGGTGGAAGCTGCCGGCGTACGGCATGGCGACCGACAGTTCGCCCAGTGAGAGCATCACGCAGTACACGAGCACCGAGCCGATGAGGTAGGCGAGGATCGCGCCGAGCGGCCCCGCCTGGTGGATGGTGTACCCGGAGCTGAGGAACAGGCCGGTGCCGATGACCCCGCCGAGCGAGATCATGGTCAGGTGGCGTGATTCCATATTCCGTTCAAGCTGGGTGTCAGGGTTCGCGAGCCCATCCGTGTCCGGGTTCACCGTCGGGCCGGCTGCGCTCTCGCTGGCGGCGGCGTGCGGTGAGTGTTCAAAATCAGTGGCCACGATGCTGTCCGATGCTCCTATATTCCGGTGTTCTGGCGTACGCGGCTGGCAACGGCAGCCGACTTGCTTCCGCTGCGTGTCATGCCGCATGAGCGTACGGCACCACCGTAGCGTCCAGACGGGAAATGCGCGGGACGACTACCGTGATGCCGTACGGTGTCGGTGTGTCAGAGCGCTGCGATGGCGTCGATCTCCACCAGCGCGCCGGCTGGCAGGTCGTTGCCGCCGAAGGCGACGCGGGCCGGCTTGATGTCGCCGTTGAAGACCGCCGCGTAGGCGGCGTCGATCTCATGGAAATCCTCGACGTGCTTCATGTAGATGGTGGCGCGCACGACGTGGGCGGTATCGGTTCCCGCGGCCTCGAGCACGTGGGCGATGTTCTTCAGCGCCTGCGCAGCCTGCTCACCGGCCGTATCGCCAGCCAGCTTGCCGGTGGACGGGTCGAGGCCCAGCTGCCCGGAGGCGAAGACGAAGCCGTTGGCCTTGACGGCCTGGCTGTATGCGCCCAATGCCGCAGGCGCGTGCTCGGATGTGACTTTGACCAGTTCGCTCATTGGAGTGCCTTCCCTTGACGTGATGAACGGCCGGATGTGCGACCCCGACGTTTGGGATCCGTCCGGCCCGGCCTCGGGCAGCCGCCTAACCGGCAGCCCGTACAACAGCCGTTGGCGACCAGTGTACCGTCGGGTTCCCGGCAGGGCATCATGCATCCCACACCATGACATGACGCGCACAGTACGGCCTCGCATGACACGGCATGATGCGCCATGCCGTGCCATGGACTGCCGCAGCCTGCACGTCATGCCCCGTCATGCCGGGGCGTGCGAGGCATGGGTCATTGTCTGCGGCGTCGGTGGGCGACCTGCGCCAGCATGCCCGCGGCCACGACTGCCAGTACCACCGCTGCCGCCAATGATCCGGCCATGGGGATGCCTGTCTGTGCCAGCTTGGGCCGGTATCCGTGCCACGTGTCGGCGGCGTTGACTGTTTCGCCGCGGCATACGCCCTCCTGCCTGACCGCGGGCCGGTCGTCGAAGGGATCGTCATCCACGAGCGGGCAGGTCACCACGGTTGACGCGGTGACCGTGGCCCGGTCGGCATGACGGCCTTCGACCCCTGACAAGACACCGGTGACATCGACGGACCGGCCCGGTTCAAGCACCAGATCGTCCCAATTCCCGGGATACCGCCATGCGCCTACTGTCGCATCACCGACAGTGACGGTGTCCTGCAGACGCAGCCCGGTCACTGCCCGATCGCCTACGTTGCGGATGCGGAACACCATCACGGTCTCGTCACGGGTGATGGCGAGCGCCTGCCGGGGGCTGTCCCGGTCGCCATCCTGTTCGCCCGATGCCTCGTCGAATTTCACCAATTCGATCGCCCCGCGTTCGTGGAGGGTGCGGGTCCACACCTCGTTGGATTCGCGTTCGACCCCGTTGATGGTTTCGGTGAACGCGTTGGCGATGCGGTCGCCGGGCAGTATGCGCTGCATCTGGATGAACAGCGTCCAGGCGGCGGCCTGGTCGCTCCCGCCGAGTATCCGCCTGCCTCGCCCGGTCAGTTCGATGTGCAGACGGCCGCCGGTTTCCTCGACGCTGAACAGCGACGAATCGTCGCCGCCGCCTTCGCTGCCTTGGATGCCTCCGGCCAGTTCGGTGTTGGCATGGCGTTCGATGAGTTCGCCCGCCCGCACGTGCACGCCGTCGATATCCATGTCGTGCCGTGCGACGGCCGCCCACTGGCCGAGATACACGTCGTGCAGCTCGTCATAGTCGTCGTCAAGGGTCCACGAGTCGACATCGTAGGCGCGATCACCAGGCAGCTGCGAGGAGTCGAGCCGGTAGAGGAAGGTCGTGTGCAACGGCAGGTCGATACCGTTGGCGCTGTCGCCGCGCATGGAGACGGCCACGTCCTTCGCCGGGTTCACCTGCTGCAGCGGGTTGGTCACGGTCCTGGTGTCCGTGCGCGTGGTTCCGGTGACCTGGGTGACGGTGTTGCGTACCTGGACGCCTTCACCGACCGCCGTGACCGTCATCGGCAGTACGAGTTCGTAGCGCTGCCCGAGCACCCGCTGGTCGATTGACGGGTCGGCATGCGGGTCAAGCGACGCGGACGCATAGGCTTTCAGGTCGTCCGGCTGGCGTGCCGCGATTACGCGCCTGGTCGCCGGGTCCGTGGTGTCCACGGTGGCGAAGAACGCGTAGAGCACGCCGTCCTTGTCCTGGATGTTGAAGCCTGCGGTACGGTCGTTGCCTCGTTCATCCGTCACGGTGACCCGATCGCGGTCAAGCGCCAGGTAGCGTTCGTCATAGTCGTCGATGATTCCCAGCCGTTGGACACTATAGGCGCTGGACGCCAATCCGGACGCGTCGAGCGTGACATGGTAGTAGATGGTGTCGCCCAGCAATGCGGTACGCCCGTCGATATCGACGCCCGGGTCGGCCTGGGTGACGGTCTTCTCCGGGACGATATCGGGCGGTTCGATGACGACCCGGTTGGACGGGGTCATGCTGTTGTTCAGCCCGAGCGTCCACTGGTTGCCGATCAGACGGCCGGCCGGGGCGTCGCCCGCCACCGTGCCGGTGAATTCCACCACAAGATGCGGCATGGTCTGCGCATTGTTCCACGCCTGGTCAATGGCCGAGCGGTTGAACACGATCCGGAACCGGTGCTGGTCACGATTCCACTGCACGGTATAGTGCTGGCGCCCGAACACCATACCCGACCTGCGGTCGCTGACCCTGACACTGTACTCGTCCGGCTCAAGATGCCGGTCGTACTCGTCCGTGACCGTCACACTCCCGAGCCGGTACCCCAGGCCGGCAGACGGCGTGATATCCGATACCAGCTCGTAGGAGACACGCTGGCCCGGCATCACCTTGGCATGGTCGATCGGAGTGCGGCCGCCACCCTGGGACGGGTGCGCAAGCACCTGTTTGGCGGCCGGCGGCACATACCCGCACAGGGGCGGACGGTTCGCCTCCACACTATGCCCGTTGACCGTATGCGTGCCCTGGGCGGTGAATGCCACGCCCTGGACGCTGGCGCACAGTTCAACGGCCTGCCCGTCCTTGGCCCGATGATCCTTGCGTGCCTGGACGGCTCCCCCGCCGTTGGCCAGGTTGATCCGCCCGGGCACGAGCAGGGTGAGCTGACGATGGGTGCCCACCCCCTTCACCGACTGCCGGTAGGCTTGCGATGCGACCGCGCTTGCCGTGCCGCCCTCGACGCGTATCGTGAATTCCCCGGTCACGTCCTTGCCCCGACGGGCGATGTCGAACACCCCGGAGGTCCGTTCGTGCGGCGTGTCGATGGCATACACGCGGATCTCGGAGACCGGGGACGGGTCGAACAGGTAATCCGCCTGCGCCCAGCCCGTGGTCAGTTCCAGACGCTGCGGAGCCTCGACAAGATGGGCGGGAAGCACCGCGTTGGTCGCCACGGCGACCGCGTCACCGTCCAGCAGCGAGTGCCCCGCGGCGCCGACGTCGTTGCTGTGATCGGGATCGATGACGGCATCCCATTGGCCATCATCGCCGCGGAGCATCCACACGGTGTCAGGCTGCGGCTTCCATGTGGGGAATCGCTGCGGCTGCGTAGTCTGCGCCGGCTCCTCGTTCCATTGGACGGTGGCGACATCATCGACGATGTTGTGCCCCGGCGTATCGACCGTGACGGCGAAGGACAGCTGGAAGGCATGGTCCGGCGGGAGCATGCCCAAACCGTCCATGCGGCGTGCGCTCACCGTATGCGCCTCCTGGTCCCAGCCGATGGTGAACTCGCCGGTATGGTCCGTCCCGTCGGTCAGGTCGGTCACCTGGTAGTCGTCGACACGGTAGCGCACCCCGTTCGGCGTGATGGTGTCGGTGATGTGCAGCCGCCAGCCGCCCCGCCCGGTGCCGGTGACGATCCGTGTGCGGTTGGTCATGCCGTCGGCGCTCACCCCTTCGTCCACGCTTTTCGTCGGGGATCCCGGCGCGCGGGAGCTGACGCGGAAGCTTTCGGACGCCTGCCGGTCCTCGGTATTCACCTCGGCTGCCATGCCCCCTTGCCGGGGAACGACGATATCGAACCAGTAGCTGCCCTCCTGCCAGCCGTCCCAGCCGAAATCCGAGGGCGTGAACCGCGGCGATTCGACCGACCCCGCGTTGGGCAGCCGCACCGGTTTGCTGATGGCCCGCGCTTCGTACAGCCGGGCGGGATGCCCGTCATAGTTGAGCCACACCTGGGCGTCAAGCTGCTCGTCAATCGGCGAGCGCGCATCGTCCGTGGCAATGGTGTCGAATACCGCGGCGGTGTCGCCGACGCTCAATTCGGCGGGCGCCTGCTGCCGGGTGGTGACGCTCAGCGGATACCGTGTCGCGGGCTGGAGTTCGTTGACGGCGACGCAGATCACCTGTACGCCCGCCGGGTATGCGCGTCCGGTCGACTCGATCTGCTCGTTGAACTGGTAGCGCAGCCTGCCGACCCAGTTGGCGTCCCAGCCGATGAGGTCGTTGCCCAGACCGTCGGCGGCCAGCTTGTTCCAGTTGCCGTCGAACCGTGCGCGGAAATCCCGCGGGTTGGTGCCGTACAGGCTGCGGTTTCGCAGCGAGAGCGCGACGCCGACGACACGCGCCTGCTTCGCCTCGCCGTCGCTGCGATCGGCGATGGCGCGCGTGATGGCGTCACGGCATGACCCGTAGAATTTCGGCTTGTTGCCGCTCCACGTGGACAGCACTCCCCCGCGTACGAGCGACTGGTACGCGTGGTCGATGGATGCTTCGCCCCATCCTTGTGCAGGCGTTGCGCCGTACTGCTTGTTGTCGAACAGGTACAAGGCGTCGCTGTCCGGCATCGGTCCTCCGGAGCCGTGTATTCCGGCGCCTTGCGACCCGATGCCCGCCATGGCGGCGCCTGACGGTATCAGCATGGCCATGACCAGCATCATGGCCATGGCGGTGACGAATCGGATTCGGTTCATCATTCCCCCAAAATCAATGAAAGCCGTGGCTTTCGGTTGTTCCCCATAGGGCTTGCCCCGACCTCGGCATGCTCCCCCGCACGTCGGTGTGAACGGTCCTAGCTCTGACGGCGATGTGTGCGGCGTCTTGCGACAGGTTATACGGCACCCATCAGGTGCACCGTATCGTTGCACCGTATCGTTGCACGGTATCGCTGCAAGTATCGCTGTACGGTATCGCGTCATTCGCGCCGATCTTCCCCGGTGCCCCCTCCGGATAGACCGGCGATGATGGCAATCCCCATTGCCGTCATCCGACCCTTCAGTGCCAGCGTACCATACGCGCCCCGCGCCGACACGGCGGATACGACAAATGCCGCCACGCGTATGTGCGTGACGGCATTCTGGTGGGCTTGATGGGATTCGAACCCACGACCTTCTGTTCCGGAGACAGACGCTCTATCCACTGAGCTACAAACCCGTGCGGCAATCCACTGTACAGACATGTCCAGACACATGTCCAGACACGCCCGTGCACACGCCCGCACATGCCGGCCATGTGCACGGACGGCGGACAGCCCGGCAGCCGCAGTACGCTCAGTACATGAGCGTCGCCAGCCGGCGGCGGGCTCGCTTCAGCCGCTCGTCCCCCGGCGCGGGGATGGCGAAGTATTCCAGCAGCCGCTTGCGCACCGGTTCGATCTGATCGCGATGCCCCGCGGCAAGATAATCGAGCAGACGGCCGAACGCGTCCTCGATCTGCCCGCCGATCATATCGACATCAGCGACGGCCAGCTGCGCGTCAACATCGTCAGGCCGTGCTGCGGCGGCCGCACGCACGGCGCGGACGTCGGCGCTTCCTGAACGGGCCAGCAGCAGCGCCTTGGCGCGTTCACGCGCGGCGAGCGCATCATTCGGATCGGATTCCAGCACCCGTTCATACGCCGCGGCTGCCCCGGCGTAGTCGCCTTCCTGGGCGAGCCGGTGCGCTTCGGCATGTTCAGGCGGCACCGCATCGGCGGCGGGCGCTTCGGCGGCGGCCTGATTGTCCGGATCGCCGGAATACGGCGCGGTACCGCTAACCCCGGCCTTGTGCGCCACCTCGATGATCTTGGGGATCACCTGGTCGACGATCTGCTGCTGCTCCTCGGCGCTCGGCAACCCTTCAAGCAGCGGCATCGGCCGCCCGCCGATCAGGCCGAACAGCGCGGGGACGCCGCGCACCTGGAGCGCCTGCGCGATACTCGGCGACGTGCCGGCATCGATACGCGCCAACTGGATCTGGCCGTTGAGTTTGTTCACCGCATCGGCGAGCGCACGGGCCATCGGGAACAGCCGGTCATCGGTCGGCGTCCACAGCAGCAGCAGGATCGGGAAAGTCGCCGAGGTCTGCACCATCGCCTCGAAGGTGTTCTCGGTCACGTCGATCACGTAGGCGCCCGCGGCCGGAGCGCCGCCGGCCTGGCCGGGTTCGGCCTTCACCTGATGCTGCATCGACTCAAGGTCAACGGCCCCGGCGAGTGAGATGCCGGGATTGAACTTCTGGTCTGCCATGTCGCCTCCATAATCCTTCGACTAGCAATCCTGCGACTATCTTCAACTTAGCGTCATGCCCTGCCGCGCGCCGGCGCTTCACCGCGAAGCTAAAGCGCGTGCCTGCAGCGCGACCGGCGGCGGTCAGATCGCTTCGACCTTGATCGGCTGGCGTTCCGCCCCGACGGCGGTGATTTTCTGGTGTGATCCGGCGGGAGGCACGTACAGGGCGATGACGTTGACGTACGTGACCTTCATGGTGCTGGTGGCCGTGCCGTTGCCGAACAGCGCCTTCTCGGCGTCGGAGGCCGGCTGCGATTCGCGCCCCTCACCCGCCTGGCGCGTCCATTCCGAGTTGATCTGCGCAACCACGAGGTCGCCGCCGTCGCTGGAACGCATGACCTTGATCTGGCCGTCGGCCGCTTCGAAAGTCTGTTTCTGGGTTCCGGCGTTGCGTTCCATGCCTTCCTGGACGGTCTGGGAAAGTTTGGCCAGTTCCTGGCGGAAGTAGTCGTCGGCGAATTTCGAGGCGTATTTGCTTGCCGAACCGTTCTGCAGCACATCCGCGTATTGGGCGACCGCTTTCTCCGGGGTGGTCACCAGCCCGGTGTCCTTGGCGGTGCCCATCTGCGCCCCGATCGAGGCGACCGGGAATTTCGGCAGCTTGGCCCCTTGGAACAGGCGGGCGACGCCCCACAGCTTGTAATTGCTGTGCGCATTGTCCTGGACCATCACTAGCAGGCGCTGGGACTGCTGGTCGGACGTCGTCGTGGTGATGGTGAATATCGAACGCGGCCAGCCGGCATCCGTGGGGATGACGGCCTGCGTCATCTTCGAGGGGATGTTCGTCTTGGCATCGAGCGTGCCGGTCGACTGGGCGATGGTGATCTCGCTGGTGCGGATCGCCAGTTCCGGACCGGACATGCGTTCATCGAGCCCATCGACGCTTTTCGCGTCGTTCGCCGCGTTGATGACTTTGAGGACCTTCGCGCGGATCCGCTTCTCCTGGGCCGCGGTCACGTCGGGTTTGTCGGTGTGTTCGGCACTGGCGGCGGGACTCGGCACCTGGCCTTCACACCCCGCGAACGCCATCATGCTTACCGCGGCGAGCGCGGCGGCCGCGATCCTGGTGATACGTGACGTCATGCTACTCCTTGGTCTCATCATGCTTGTCGCCGTCGTCAGCCCCGCTTTCCTCCTGCTGTGCCGCCCAGCGCGCGAAATACGCCTGAAGCTCCTTCGGGTCAATCACCGAGGTCGCCTCGACATTGACCTGCGCCGGGGCATGGGTGCGGGCGCTGCGCAATCCGGTTGCGGAGGCTTGCGCGGTATCGCTCGCGCCGGCGGTATCGGACGGCTGCACGGCATCGTTCCCGGATGCTTCCGCGTTCTCGGCCGGCCCGGTCCCAGCCTGTGCGTTCGTCTGGACGCTTTCGGCGCTTCCCGGGTACCATGTCTCGTTGATACGCAGGGAGGCATAGGAATGCGCGGTATCGGACGGCGCCTGCCCATGGTCGGCCTCGCCCGACCCCTCATGCCGGGCGTGGCGAAGGTGGTGGCGCGGTTTGAACGCGACAGGTGCATCCTCATGATGTCCGCCGGCGGGTGTCTCACCGTGCCGACCGGCCGGCGCCTGTGGCATGGCGCCTTCAGGCGCCGTATCTTCGGGGGCTGCACCTTCGGGCCCGGTCGGCGTGGCCGGCCGGGACTGCTGGATATCGGCGACCAGGTTGCGCGACAACGGGTCGATGACGACCGGCGCGCCGGTATCCGTGTGCTCGCCGGCCGCCCCGGTGGCGGCAGGAGCATCTGCATCATCTGCGGTGGCACCGGCGGCATGACGCCTGCGCGGCTTGCTGCTTCGGCGTGGCGCCAGCATGTGCTTGAGATGGCGCCAGCTTCCGGCGAAGGCTTCGGCGATGGTGATCTCTTCAGGTTCAACCGGTCTGGGCTCGGTTTCGCCCTTGCGCCGCTTGGCGACGGGCATCGCGAACACCGAGGCGGACAGGACGGTCAGAAGGGCGAGCAGGCCGCCGATAAAGTACAGCGGGGTCGCGAAATCGGGCAGCTGTTCACGCACCCAGTGGATGGTCACCGTTGATTTCGCCTTCGCGGACCCGGTGTCGATCAAAGCGATGACGTCGGAAGACGTCGCCGTCGCAGGCAGGGTCACGCTCCCCGAATCGCCGCATGTGACCGACCGCCACATGTCCGAGGAATCGAACGCCACCGACTGGTCCTGTGGTATCGCGGTCCCCGACGCCTTTTGCCGGTCGGTTGTCAGGGTCTGCCAGTCCGACATGCCGGTGATACGCGTGTAGGTGTTGCCGGCAAGCCACCCGGCGGCATCCTTGCGGGTCGACAGGGCGACGCAGGTGCGGGTCTTCGCCGAACCACCGGCGCGCACGACCAGAGTGGAGCGGCTGCTCACCATGGACAGCACTCCCGGGTCGGTCATCGCATATCTGCCTGAGATATCCGCCGATGCCGCGATCTCGCTGGATGGACGCCATACCGTGGCATTGAGCGCGCCGAATGCGATGCACGCGACGGCGAGCAAACCGAACACCGGTGCGACGATACCACGCATGATTCTGGCATGACGAGACGGCCGTTCGAATACGGCATGATCTTCGTGTGCTTCACGTGTTTTCGTCATAACCACTGTATTCTACAGGCACCTCCACACTTCGCCTGCGCTACGGGCTTACCGTCACCCACCCGCCGCACCATGCCCGCAAGGCGATACGCCGGCAAGCCGGCAGGCCTGCCATGGCCGTTACCACGGCCGTTATCATGGTCGACGGCTACTGTGGTACCCATGCATATCTCACCAAGACTCCGTCATGCAACGACGCACATGCTGTCCATCGTATGCGTCGCCGGCCTGTGCCTCGGCGTATCGGCATGCGGGTCCGGCAACTCGTCGGCATCCGCCTCATCCTCTTCTTCAGCCTCGTCCTCGGCAAGCTCCAGCTCCTCGAGCTCCACCATGGACCAGATCGCGGGCGTCACCGCGACCGGCGATCCCGGCAAGAAGCCGACAGTGAAATTCCATACCCCGATGACCGTGCAGAACAACACCTACGCCGTCTTGCAGAAAGGCAACGGCGCAACCGTGAAGGAAGGCGACCGCCTGTGCGCGCAAGGCATCGTGTATAACGCGAAGGACGGCTCCCAGACCATGAGCACCTGGGAGAAGAACACGCCGGATTGCTCCATCATCGTCAGCAAGAGCTCGACGAACGAATCCTATTACAAGGTGTTCAAGGGGCAGAAGGTCAACGCGACCATCGCCTTCGGCGTCAACGACCAGAACTCGTCGGGCACGTCATACCTCATGGTGATGACCATCGTCTCGCGTGCGAAGGCCCTCACCCGCGCCACGGGCACGGCGGTCACGGACATCCCGTCCAACCTGCCGAAGGTGACGCTCGCCAGCAACGGCAAGCCGTCCCTTGACCTCAACGGCTACAAGCCCGACGGCAAGCTCGTCGTCCAGCCGCTGATCAAAGGCAACGGCGCCGCCGTGAAATCCACGCAGACCGTCGACGCGCATTACACCGGCTGGTATGCCGACAGCAGCGGCACCCTGCACCAGTTCGACTCCTCGTGGGACCGCGGCACGTCCGCGCAGTTCTCGCTGTCCCAGGTCATCACCGGATGGAAGAACGGCCTGACCGGGCAGACCATCGGCTCGCAGGTGCTGCTCGTCATCCCGCCCGACCAGGGCTATGGCTCCACCGACCAGACGGACAGCTCGACCGGCAAGGTGACCATCCCGGCGAATTCCACCCTGTACTTCGTGGTCGATATCCTCTACGCCTACTGATCGGCGGCATCGCGGCGCCGTCACCGCGCTACGATGCCCCTGCATACACGGACTGGTTACGCCGAACACATGCCCGGCGTAACCAGTCCGTGTATGCAGGGCCGGTTCAGAACAGGCGCAAGGCCCCGTCCTCCTGGCCTTTCATCTCGTCATAGTCGAGGATCAGACATTCGAAACCACGCTCATGGGCGAGCGTCCTGGCCTGCGGGGTGATGGTCTGCGCGGCGAAGATGCCACGGACCGGGGCGATCAGCGGGTCACGGTTGAGCAGCTTGCAGTAGCGCGTCAGCTGTTCGACCCCGTCGATGCCGCCATGACGCTTGATTTCGATCGCCACATGCGTGCCCTCGCCGTCGACCGCCATGATATCGACCGGCCCGATGGCGGTCGGGTATTCGCGGCGGACCAGCTTGGCCCCCTCCCCGATCCGCTCGATCTGTTCGGCCAGATACCGTTGAAGATGGTCTTCGACACCATCCTTGACCAAGCCGGGGTCCTCGCCCAGATCATAGGTGTCATCGGCATACACATGCTGCAGCGTAATCTCCAGCACGTCATCGCTTTTCTCCGAGCATACGCGCAGCATACGCTCGGGAACGGGCGTATCCGGGTCGTCGTCGGCATCAGGCGGGTCGATCTGCCTGATGGTGCATGGGGCCGCCATCCAGTTCAACGGCTTGTATGACCCGAGTTCCGAAAAAATCAGGACGCTGTTGTCCGCTTTCACCAGCAGCACACGTTTGGCCAGGGGAAGCGACGCGTTGAGCCGCCCCGAATACTGTGCACTGCAATCCGCCACGATAATTCTCACAACCGACAGCCTAACAGGCATGCCCCGATGACATGTCCTGTCGGCGAAACGGGAGCCGCCACGGACGGCAGCACAAGACAATGGACGGGGCCGCGGCGCCACCCGTGAAGGTGACGGCCGCGGCCCCGTCCATGGAGAATCCCGACGCCGGTCAGTTTCCGGTTTCCGGCGCGTCTGCCGCGCCAGGCCCGGAAGTCTTGACCACGTCATGCCCGCGCTCAACCGCAACGGTGAGTTTGTTCGAGTCGAAGGAGATGAATCCGTCGGTGACATCGAAGGAATGCCGTACGCCATCAGGGTCCACCACCGCGACCGTGCCGTCCTTGATGACGGTCAGCACCGGCTCGTGGTTAGGCAGGATACCCATCCCGCCCTCGGAGGCGGGGATGGTGACGGATTTCGCCGTGCCGGACCACAGGGGGCGGTCCGCCGCGACGATGTTCACCTGCATGGTCAAGCCCGCCATCAGTCGCCGTATTCCTTCTGCATGTCGTGCCACTTCTTCTCGAGGTCGTCGATGCCACCGATGCCGGAGAACGCCTGCTCCGGGACATCGTCATACACGCCGTCGCAGATGCGGGTGAAGGCCTCGATGGTCTCGTCGGCCGGCACGTAGGAGCCCGGGCGACCGGTGAACTTCTCGGCCACGTAGAAGTTCTGGCCGAGGAACTGCTCGATCTTGCGGGCACGGTTGACGATGGTCTTGTCCTCTTCGCCGAGCTCGTCGATACCGATCAGGGCGATGATGTCCTGCAGTTCCTTGTTACGCTGCAGGATCGCCTTGACGCGGTTGGCGCACTCGTAGTGTGCCTGGCCCACATAGCGCGGGTCGAGGATTCGCGACGTGGAGGCCAGCGGATCGACAGCCGGGTAAATGCCCTTGGCCGCGATATCACGCGAAAGCTCGGTCGTTGCGTCCAAATGAGCGAAGGTCGTCGCCGGGGCCGGGTCGGTGTAATCATCCGCAGGCACGTAAATGGCCTGCAGCGAAGTGATCGAGTGACCGCGGGTCGAGGTGATGCGCTCCTGGAGCGCACCCATCTCGTCGGCGAGGTTCGGCTGGTAACCCACTGCGGAAGGCATACGGCCCAGCAGCGTGGAAACCTCGGAACCGGCCTGCGTGAAGCGGAAGATGTTGTCGATGAACAGCAACACGTCCTGGTTCTGCACGTCGCGGAAGTACTCTGCCATGGTCAGTGCGGTCAGCGGGACGCGCAGACGGGTCCCCGGGGGCTCATCCATCTGGCCGAAGACCAGCGCGGTCTTGCTGAGCACGCCTGCCTCCGCCATTTCACCGATCAAATCGTTGCCCTCACGGGTACGCTCGCCGACGCCGGCGAACACGGACACACCGCCGTGGTTCTGGGCAACGCGCTGGATCATTTCCTGAATCAGGACCGTCTTGCCGACGCCTGCGCCGCCGAACAGGCCGATCTTGCCGCCCTGCACGTACGGAGTTAGCAAATCGATGACCTTGATGCCGGTTTCGAACATCTGGGTCTTGGACTCCAGCTGGTCGAATGCCGGCGGATTGCGGTGGATGGGCCAGCGTTCCTTGACTTCGATATGCTCGTCAGGCTTCTTGTTGAGGATGTTGCCCGAGACATCGAACACGTGCCCCTTGGTGACATCACCGACAGGAACCTCGATTGGGCCGCCGGTATCGGTCACCTCGGCGCCACGCACCAAGCCGTCGGTAGGCTTGAGCGCGACCGCACGCACGGTGGAATCACCGAGGTGCTGTTCCACCTCCATGGTGATTTGGTGAAGCGTCTCACCCTCCGTGCTGCCCACACTGTTGAGCTTTACGGTCAGGGCGTTGTAGATGTCGGGCAGGTGGCCTACCGGGAACTCGACATCGATGACGGAACCCTGGACGCGTGTGACACGTCCGACGTTCGTCGCCTCGACATCGGTTTCGGAAGCCGCTGTGGTCTGGTTCTCAGCCATATGCGTTCCTACTCTTCCTCTTTGTTCAGCGCGTCGGCGCTGCCGATGATTTCGGTAAGTTCTTGGGTGATCGATGCCTGGCGCGAGGCGTTGAGCTTGCGCGTCAGCTCGTCGACAAGGTTGCGTGCGTTGTCCGTTGCCGTGTGCATGGCGTTCTGTCGAGATGCCGTCTCCGATGCGGCCGAAGTCAGCAGGCACTCATGGATGCGTGACTGGATGTATTTCGGCATGATCGCGTTGAGCACCTTTTCCAGACTCGGCTCGAAGGTGTACAGCGGGGTCGCCTGAGCCGCGGTGGACTCGGGGATTGGGCCGGAGTCCTGGCGTTCCTCGGGAACGACTTCGACCGGCAGCATGCGCAGGACGCGAACCTTCTGCACAACCATGTTCACGAATTCTGTGAACACGATATACAGTTCGGAGACGCCGCCCTTGTCCGCAGGCAGCATGTACGCGTCCAGCAGGGTCTTGGAAATCGACTCGGCGACCTCCACACCCGGCTTGTCGCTGTCGCCCTCCCACGAGGCCGCCACCTTGCGGTTGCGGTACTTGTAGTAGGTGACGCCGCGACGGCCGTACACATACAGCTGCGGCTCCTTGCCCTTGTCCGTAAGGCGGGCGAGCAGGGATTCCGTTTCCTTGATGATCGACGAGGTGTACGCACCGGCCATACCGCGGTCCGACGTCAGAGCCAGCACGGCGACGCGCGGGTTCTTTTCGTCGGACTTCACGATCGGATGGTCGATATGGGTGTGCTCCGCCAACGCTTGCACGGCATCGAAAATCGCATCGCTGTAAGGCTTGGCGTTGAGCGCCACCTCACGCGCCCTCGCGATGTGCGAGGACGCGATCATCTCCTGGGCGTTGAAGATCTTCTCCAACGACTGGGTTGAGGCGATTCTTGATTTCAATGCGAGTTGCGAGCCCATGGGTCACTTCTCCCCTGCGACGATCTTTTCCTGCTCGACCGGGGTGTCGGTCTTGGCGACGGGCTTCTTCTCGATGAGCGGCTTGCCGGCCTTGGTCACATACGTGGCACGGAAATCATCGATGGCCTTTTCGAGGGCCTTCTCCGTGTCGGCGGTGAAATCGCCGGTGTCACGAATCGTCGTAAGAATGTCCGTGTTATGCGCCACGTAGTCCAGCATGCCCTTCTCGAACGGCAGCACGTCCGCGAGCTCGAGATCGTCGAGCTTGCCATGCGTGCCGGCCCAAATCGAGACGACTTCCTGCTCCATCGAGTACGGGGACATCTGCGGCTGCTTGAGCAGCTCGGTCAGACGAGCACCACGGGTCAGCTGCGCCTTGGATGCGGCATCCAGATCGGAGGCGAACATCGCGAAGGACTCAAGCGACTTGTACTGCGCGAGCGAAATCTTCAGCGTGCCGGAAACCTTCTTCAACGCCTTGGTCTGTGCCGCACCACCGACGCGGGACACCGAGATGCCGACGTCGACAGCCGGGCGCTGGCCTGCGTTGAACAGGTCGGACTGCAGGAAGATCTGGCCATCCGTAATGGAAATCACGTTGGTCGGAATGTACGCAGACACGTCGTTCGCCTTGGTTTCGACGATCGGCAGACCGGTCATCGAGCCGCCGCCCAGATCGTCGGACAGCTTGGCGCAACGTTCCAGCAGACGGGAGTGCAGGTAGAACACATCGCCCGGGTAGGCCTCGCGCCCCGGCGGGCGGCGAAGCAGCAGCGAAATCGCTCGGTAGGCTTCAGCCTGCTTGGACAGATCATCAAACACGATGAGCACGTGCTTGCCGTGATACATCCAGTGCTGGCCGATCGCCGAACCGGTGTACGGGGCGATGTACTTGAAGCCTGCGGAATCCGATGCCGGCGAAGCCACAATCGTCGTGTACTCCATAGCGCCGGCCTCTTCGAGGCTCTGACGCACGGAGGCGATGGTGGAACCCTTCTGGCCGACAGCCACGTAGATGCAGCGCACCTGCTTCTTCGGGTCTCCGGACTTCCAGTTGTCCTTCTGGTTGATGATGGTATCGATCGCGATGGCGGTCTTGCCGGTCTGGCGGTCGCCAATGATGAGCTGACGCTGGCCGCGGCCAATCGGGGTCATCGCATCGATGGCCTTGAGGCCGGTGGACAGCGGCTCGTCGACCGGATGACGGTGCATCACGTCCGGGGCCTGCGCCTCGAGAATACGACGGCCTTCGCTCTTGATCTCGCCGAGGCCGTCGATGGGCTGGCCCAGCGGGTTGACTACACGGCCGAGGTATCCGTCACCGACCGGCACGGACAGCACTTCGCCGGTTCGGCGGACTTCCTGGCCCTCCTCGATGCCGGCGAAGTCACCGAGGATGACCACACCGATCTCGCGGGCGTCAAGGTTGAACGCCAGACCAAGCGTGCCGTCCTCGAAGGTCAGCAGCTCATTGGCCATGCAACCAGGCAGTCCCGTCACATGCGCAATGCCGTCACCGCAAGTCGCGACATAGCCGACCTCCTGGGTCGGATTGTCAGACGGCTTGTAGGACTCGACGAAATCGTCGAGGGCCTTGCGTACCGCGGCGGGATCAATGGTAAGTTCTGCCATGATCACTCCTTATTGTTCTTGTTCATGAAAGTCTTTCGCGTTTGCACGCGTACTGACTCGTCTGTGTCACACGCCTGTTCAGGCGGTGACCTGCACGCTGCGCTTAAGCTTGTTCAGCTGGGCGATCACCGTATTGTCGTTGACCTCGTGGCCGATCTGCACGCGCATGCCGCCCAACACCGTCGGATCCACGACCGAGTTGATGTGCACGGCATGGCCGGTGCGCTTGGTGTAGATCTTGGTCAGCCGGTCAATCTGCTCGTCGGACAGCGGGGCTGCGGTGGTCACGGTGACCATCGATTCGCCCATATGCCTCGACAGCTTGTTGATCAGCCACTGGATGGTGGCAAGGTAACGACGGTGCCGCTGGTTGGCCGTGGCATGCTCGGCAAGGCGCATGGTGACTTTGCTGATCTCATTGCCGGACAACACGTTGTGCAGCAACGCGACGCGCGCCTCAGCCGAGGAATGCTCGTCGTACAGGCGGGTGCGGACCACCGGCATGTTGAGCAGGGCCGAATGAAGTTCGGCCAGCTCGACGGACACCTTCATGGTGGTTCCAGTCGCATCCGCGTAGTACATCATCGCGTCCACGCCGAAATCCTCGACCGCGTTCGCGATATCATGCGGCTTGCTCCAACGGCGCTGCACCAGATCGTCAAGAATCTCAACGGTCATCGGATGCGCTTTGCCCTCAAGCAGCGTGTGCACCATGGTGGTCTTGTCGGCAGCGGGACGTGCGGGGTCGGTCAACGCCCGTTCGACCTGGACATTGTGGTCGAGCAGGTCGGTGACGGCGAACAGCTCGTTGCCTACGCGCCAGGCATCCTCACCGGTCGCCTTGAGTTTCGGCGCCAGCGAGTCACGCGAGACGCGGTCTGCGATGCGTGATGCCTCTCCTCGCATGTGATCTCACTTCCTTCGCTTACTTGTTGCTGTCTGCATCCATCTCGTCGATCATCTTGTCGAGCATCTGCGTCTGGGTGGCGCTCGAGCTCAACTCGGATCCGAGAATCTTGCCTGCCAGAGCCGTGGCCAACGTGCCGACCTCGCCCTTCAGGCTCACCAGAGCCTGCTTCTGCTGGGATTCGATCGAACGCTGGGCGTTCTCGGTGATCTGGGCCGCATCGGATTCAGCGCGCGAACGCGCATCGGCGATGATATGGGACGCTTCGGCACGGGCGTCGTCGCGGATCTTCGATGCCTCGACACGAGCCTGGCTGAGCTGGTCCTCATACTTCTTCTTGGCCTCGTCAGCGTCTTTCTGCGCTTTCTCGGCCTGAGCCATACGGCCTTCGATCTTGGCCGCACGGGCGTCGAAGACAGCCTGGAACTTCGGCATGACGTACTTGTAGAAGCAGACCGCGATGACAACGAGAATGACCAATGACCACACGATGTCATACGTTTCAGGCAAAAACAGCGAAATACCGCTTTTCTCTGCCAGTGGCATGGGTGTTCTCCTTTCCTGCTCGGGTTTCTACTTGACTATTGGTGAAGCTTGCGTTCGCAGATGCTCACTTGGCCATGACGAAGGCGACGAAGCCGAGCAGGCCGAGCAGCTCGATCATTGCCAGACCGATGAACATGAGGGTCTGGATGCGGCCGGAGACCTCAGGCTGGCGAGCGGTGCTCTCCAGGGCCTTGCCGACCAGGATGCCCATGCCGATGCCAGGGCCGATGGCGGCGACGCCGTAGCCCAGAACGCTGATGTTGCCTGCAACCTCGGCGAGAGTGATGATATCCATGTGTTGTCCTTTCTTACCGAAATCTGACATGGTACACGGCCCCGCGGCACGGGACCGAAGTGTGTTCTGCCCGGCGCCCCAGGACACCGGTGCATTCGCTTGATTCAATTATTGCGCATCGCTGTCACGATGCCGGGCAGGACACGGCCGCTATGGGCGACTGCGCCTGGCACCGTTGCGATCCTTCGCACGACGCGTATGGCACGCCGTGCGCGGCCGAATTACTCGACCTCCGGATAGCTCTGGTTGATGTACACCGTCGAGAGGATCGCGAACACGTACGCCTGAAGCGCCGCGACGAACATCTCGAAGCATACGAACGCGAAACCGCCCAGCAGCCACAGTGCGCCGACGGGCTTGATGCCCCAATTCGGCGACTCGATGAGATAGAACTGGGTGAACGCCAGGCAAGTCGCGACCAGAAGGTGGCCTGCGATCATGTTGGCGAAGAGTCGGACGGTCAGCGAGAACGGACGAATGATCAGCACCTCGAGCAGGTTGATCGGGCCGAGGATGATATCGATCGGCAGCGGGACCCCGGGAGGCATGAGCTCACCGCGCAGGTACTTGAAGAATCCCTTCTCCCTGCAAGCGGCGATCCAATACTGCACGAAGGTCCACAGTGCGAACACGAGCGGCATCGTCACCGTTGCGGTGGCGGCCATGTTCATGCCCGGGATGACACCGCACAGGTTGAACGCGAAAATCGTGAAGAACAGTGTGGTGATCATCGGCACATATCGGCGTCCGCGCTCCTCGCCCATCACCTGATAGACGATGTTGTCGCGGACGAACTCGAGCAGCGTCTCGATCAGTCCCTGCCAACGGCCTGGAACCAGCTTGGCACGTTTCGCCGTGATGCACATCACCAGCAGCAGCACGATAGTGGCAACGATTCGAATAAGAATGATGCGGTTAATGGCGAACGGCGTGCCCTGGAACAGGATCGGATCGGGAAGAAAATCGTCGATCGAGGGCAGTTCAGGACCCGTCTTGGCCGCGAGCACGAACTGCGCGCTGACTTGTGACACCATCTACGCCTCCTACTTCTCGTAACAGCTGTCAGTTTAGCCCAACGCCCTGAGCGAATGTGACCAGAAGATTTCGGCGCAAACTCACATGGCGTGGCGAGTAGGTCGGGTACCGACGGGGCCGGCACCTGCCTTCGACTCCGAACGGCTACGTGGAGATTGTACGACGTTTTCGCGCGACGTGGTGACAATTCTTTCACAATCTCGAACCGTTTTTAGATAAAATGCTTCGGATTGCCGAACGCTACGCAAGACGTTGCTGTCCGACATGCGGACAGCATACGGATGTCACGGGCGAACGCAGTCAGGCGTCAGCACCATGGGCCACAGGACCGGCGGGAGCAGGCGCCGCTGCGGTACGCACACGTTCGTCCTGAGCATAATCGTCCGTAATCAGGCCATAGCCGTCCTTGAACAGCGGGGCGTACCCGTCGCGGCGCGGCGCGCCTGGCGCATGACGAATCGAACGGTCCGTGCCCAAACGCTTCTCCGCACGCAATTGCGGGACTTCACGCAGGTCGTACGGCGTGGTCTGATACACCCAGTTCAGCCAGTTGCGCCACAGCAGGTTCGCATGCGCACGCCAGCTGAACAGGGGTTCAAGCGTGGAATCATCATGCGGGAAATAGTTCTCCGGGAACGGCACGTTGGTCAGACCCTTGGCCATATCACGCTCGTATTCTTCGGCGAGCGTCATCTTGCCGTACTCCCAGTGCCCGAGCGCGAACACCTCGGAGAAATCGCGTGTCGCGATCAGGCCGGGGCCGGACTCCGGCCCCCACGTGAGCACCTGCAGATCATGGTTCGCCGCGATATCGCCCTCGTCCACGCCGGCAAGCCGGGAATGCGGCTGCAAGGCGATCTCGTCGAAGCCGTTGGTCAGGAAGCAATACTCGTCCTGCAGATACTGCGGGTAGACGCCGAACAGCTTCTGCGGCAACAGATGCTTGCGTACGCCGTATCGGTAGTTCAAGGCGCCCATCGCGCCCCAGCACAGGTACATGGTCGAGAACACGTGCGAGCCAGCCCAGTCAAGAATCTCCTTGAACTCGTCCCAGTAGTCGACCTGCTCGAACTCCAGGTGCTCCACCGGCGCGCCCGTCACCACGAAGCCGTCATAGTAGTTGTCGCGGAACGCGTCGAGGTTCTCGTAGAACTTGACCAGATGGTCGGCGCTGACATGCTTGGACTCATGGGTCGAGGTCTTCATGAAATCGACCTCGACCTGCAACGGGGACTTCGAGATCAGCCGTAGCAGCTGGGTCTCGGTCTCGATCTTCTTCGGCATGAGATTCAAGATCACCAGGCGCAGCGGGCGCACACGCTGGCGCTCAGCTTCGGGTTTCTCCAACGCGAAAATGCGCTCGGAGTCGAGGATGGCACGTGCGGGCAGGCCGCCTGGAATCTTGATAGGCATGATTCCATTATCGCCATTGGGCTGATATGTGTTTGATGTCGGCTGAAATGTGACCTGATGCCGGCGGGCTGGGCGGAGGTATGCGGGGGTGTGCGGGCGAGCGCGGGGCGGCAGTGGTGCGAGGTTGATCACGGTGCGAGCCGATCGTCACACAACGGACATCAGAACAGGCGCACCGGCCGAATCCATCCACCCAACCGGTCACCATGTGAGCCAATCCTCACACAGCGACCACCGGCACCGCACAATCGACCGATTTCAATCACTCAACCCGTCACCATGTGAGCCAATCCTCACACAATGCCCCCTGGGGTTGCCCGGATAGCTGGCTTCGGCCGCTGAATGGGGCGTCTTGTGAGCCGCCGCTCACACATCGCACCGTTGCATATCGTGTATATCGGCAGATGACAGACCCGACCCCCGCAAGCCGTATCAGTCATATGGTGCGTATCCCACGACACACGCAACTCATCAGACATGGTCGGCAGCGACGCGAGACCGCCGTCATGCGGCCGATTCCGCATGCCACGCCATACGCAACGCAATATCTTCCGCATCATGTCCCAAAACCCGCCAGTATCCGCGGCAACACGTATGCCGGCGCATACGCAACGTGCTGGATATCGACAGGCGCCGTCTGGAATCCCCCGGATGCGGCCACCCGCGTATGACGCGACATGCGATTCCTACGCCATACCTGCGTCAGGACAACGATGCCGCTCGCATCCGGCTGGGTACGTATGCCTTTACATACGCCAACACGCAACGCGCACCCACGCGACCGCGCGACCACACAATCATGCGACCGCGCGACCGGCAGCGGCTCCCCCGCGATCCGCTGTGGGCTGAATGGCACGCCGATTTGACAATTCCCCATTGTCCTATAAAGTAGATGTCTGCTGCTTGAAGCAGCCGACGCGGGGTGGAGCAGCTCGGTAGCTCGCTGGGCTCATAACCCAGAGGTCCATGGTTCAAATCCATGCCCCGCTACGAAATCCCTCGAAAACCGTGATTCGACATTCGTCGGTCACGGTTTTTGCGTATCCGGGCGATCCAGCGTCTCAATACACATCCGCCGATGACGCCGGAGCACGGATCCATCGCGGACGACAACCGAATCGAAAGAGAGAACGGGAATATGCCCTCGTACCAACCACTCCAGCCTATGGCGCCATTGATCATACTCACGCTTGGGTCGCTGTCCGTCGTCTCCCTTGCGCAAGGTGCGGTCATCGTGGCTTCGCATAGCGGCGCATCGGGAATCGCGGAAATCATCGCCGGCGTTATCGGCCTCGCCCTGACCGTATGGGTTGCCGTCGCCATGCGCGGCACCTCCGATGACGACGATGACGGCGACAACAACGATGACGACGACCATGCCGGGTTCGCCGCACACGCCGATGCGGCTTCCGACACCGATACCGGCGACACTGCCGGAATCCGGCGGTAGCCGCCAGGATCACCGACACCACAGGGATCACCGACACCGCGCAGGACATGGGGGTTTCGCGCAATCCAAGGCTTCTGTCCAGGACTGCTGTACAAGAACTCCCAAAGGGATCGGCGTATAGGAAAAACGTGGTGCTTGAGGATCCGTTCTTTGGAGCGTATAGGCCAACACGCGTTCCGGCATCGGGGCTCCTGTAGCCCGCAAGCCGTGTGTCGTTTCTGCCGACGCTTAGGGGCATCTCAGTGTCGGTAGAGACAGAACAATGACCTTCTACCGACGATGAGCGCGTCGTGAGCGTCGGCGGACGCAGGGCGGCAACCGTCTGCCGACACTGACGGAGCCATCGGCGCCGGTAGCCCGACATCCCCGATTGATAGGGATGAACGAGCAAACGATGAATCATCCTCACGACACGTATACTCCTGCAAGGGCCCGGGCGCATCATTGGCACCACGTTTTCCCTATACGCCGATATCGCCGGTCCGCTCCGGATACTCGCGGTACCGCATGTCATATTCGAGATACCGCGACCGTCTGGCATGCCACAGCGCTATCATTGCCTTCAAACGTTTGACGTAATCGGGGGCGAACGCTTCCGATAACATCGCGCCCGTCGCAGTGGCACGCCGTGCCGCACCGAGACGGGATGCACCCGTCCGAACAGAAACCAGGAACGCAACACACGATGGCAACACAGCACGCCGGGCAATCGCCGATATCGGCCGACCCCACACCCGCAACCCCAACAACACTGGACGCCCCGGCCTCGCAAGCGGTCGACAAAAGCGACGCCGGCTACGCGAAAGACCTCAAGCCGCGCCACATCCAGATGATCGCCATCGGCGGCTCGATCGGCACCGGCCTGTTCCTCGGCGCGGGCGGCCGCCTCGCGCAAGGCGGCGCCGGCCTGACCATCGCGTACGCGGTGTGCGGCATCTTCGCGTTCCTCATGGTCCGCGCGCTCGGCGAACTGGCGATCCGCCGCCCGTCCTCCGGTGCGTTCGTGTCCTACGCGCGCGAATTCCTCGGCGAAAAAGGCGCATACATCACCGGCTGGCTGTTCTTCCTCGACTGGTCCACCACCGTGATGGCCGATATCACTGCGGTCGCGCTCTACTTCCACTACTGGCAGGCGTTCAAGGCCGTCCCGCAATGGGTGCTCGCCCTGTGCGCGCTCGCCGCGGTGTTCGCGCTGAACATGCTGAGCGTCAAGGCGTTCGGCGAGGCCGAATTCTGGTTCGCCGCCATCAAGGTGTTCACAATCCTCGCGTTCATGGCCATCGCGATCTGGGCGATCATCACCGGAGCCCCGGTCGGGCAATACCACGCTGGCATGCACAACATCACCGACCACGGCGGCTTCTTCCCCGAAGGCATCGCCCCGGTGTTCGCGCTGACCCTCGGCGTGGTCTTCGCGTTCGGCGGCACCGAGATGGTGGGCGTCGCGGCCGGCGAGGCGAAAGAGGCGCAGCAGGTGCTTCCGAAGGCCATCAATTCGATGATTGTGCGCATTTTCGGCTTCTACGTCGGCTCGGTTATTCTCATGGCCCTCGTGCTGCCGTACACCGCGTATTCGTCGAACGAATCGCCGTTCGTCACCTTCTTCTCAGGCATCGGCATCCCCCACGCCGGCGACGTGATCCAGGTCGTGGTGCTGACCGCCGCGCTGTCGTCGCTCAACGCCGGCCTGTACGCTACCGGCCGCACGCTACGTTCGTTGGCGATCGCGGGTTCCGGCCCGAAATTCGCCGCCCGCATGAACAAGAACCATATCCCGTACGGCGGCATCATCATCACGTCGGCGCTCGGCCTGATCGGCGTGGTCCTCAACGCGGTGCTGCCGTCCGACGCCTTCGACATCATCATGAATCTCGCCGGCATCGGCATCGCCGGTACGTGGTCGTCGATTCTGGTGACCCATCTCGCGTTCCTCAAGCGCGTCAAGGCCGGCAAGGAGCAGCGCCCCGCCTACCGGATGCCAGGAGCGCCGTTCACGGATTATCTGGCGCTGGCGTTCTTCGCCATCGTGGTCATCTCGAATCTCACGAGCGCGTCCGGCAGGTGGACACTTGCGCTGTTCGCGGTGGTCGTGGTCGCGATGATTATCGGCTGGTACGCGGTGCGCGGGCGGATTGACGGCAGCCTGATGGACGAGATTCTCGACAATGACGAGGATGAGGATTCCATCGAGGAGCTCAGCGACGATTTCGCCGCCGCCTGACACAGCGAATCCGCGATATTCACGATATTCACGGCACTCGCGATACTGGAATCGGCAACGGCCAAGCAACAAGCACAAGGAGACAGGATGCGCATTCATATCACGTACACTGGCGGCACCATCGGCATGATTGAATCCGACCATGGGCTCGTCCCCGGCGCCGACATGCGCGGATGGCTGCACCGCGTGCTCGGGGAAAGCGACGAGTTGCGCAACGGGGACGTCACCCTCACCGAGCTTGACCCGCTGATCGACTCATCGAACGCGACCCCCGACAACTGGCAGACGATGATCGACGACCTGTGGGCCCACCATGACGAGGCCGACGCGTTCGTCGTGCTGCACGGCACCGACACGATGAGTTACTCCGCCGCGGCGCTGTCCTACGCGCTCACCGATTTCGGCAAGCCGGTGATTTTCACCGGATCCCAGCATCCGCTCGGCAAGATCGAATCCGACGCGACCGCGAACGTGACCGGTGCGCTCAACGCGGCGTTGAGCGGCCACGCGAAAGGCGTCTCGCTGTTCTTCGGGCATCACCTGTTCGCCGGCAACCGCGTGACGAAAGCCTCGAGCTGGGCGTTCGAAGGCTTCTGCTCGCCGTCTACCGGCACGCTCGCCTGCACGGGCACGCCCTGGCAATGGGAGTCTTTCGACAATCCAGGCGAGGGTTGGACGAACCCGAAACCGTATGCACGGCATGATGTGGCGGTTATCGACACCGTCCCCGGCATGAGCGCCAAGCGGCTCGCCACCATGCTCGACCCCCTGCCTGAAGCCGTATTGCTGCGCGCGTACGGCGTCGGGAACATCCCCAGTCTCGAGCCCGGGTTCGCGGACGTCATCGCGGGTACGCTCGACGCCGGCGTTCCGGTGATCGTCGCCTCGCAATGCGAACAGGCGAATGTGCTGCTCGGCCGGTATGAAACCGGTGACGCCATCGCGAAAGCCGGCGCGGTCGGCACCGGCGATATGACGCTCGAAGCCGCGTACGCGAAGATTGTCTTCCTGCTGTCGCAAGGGCTGACCGGAGCCGAACTGTCCGCATGGATGGGCCGTTCCATCGCCGGTGAAATCACCCTGGAAAACGACTGAGCGAACACCCCTCTGTTTCTGCCGACGCTCAGCCCCGCCTCAGCGTCGGCAGAAACAGGGACGCGGAACGGGCTCAACGGAAAGCAGCAAGGCGGACGGAACGACGGCTGAACTTCAGGGAAATTCCGATATTTCCCGCTTGTCAATCATGCACTGGTAACGATTTCGCTCATACAATAGCGGTATGAGCGAAGATACAAAGACAAGACAGACCGCTGCAACGACGACAGCGACGACAGCATCAACCAAGACAGCATCGAGCACCCGCACCGCCGCGACGCGCAAGCGCACGACACGACGCAAAACCGCAGCCGCCACCGCCAAGACCTCCGCGGCGACCTCGGCACGCACCGCCGCAGCCGGATTCGGCCGCATCGCGATCTACGACACCACACCGCACGGCGAAACGTCCGCACGCGTCGAGCTCGGCGAGCAATTCCACGTCAGCGCGCAGCTCGCCGCCGAACAGGGGCTGACGCTCGCCGCCGCGGCGGTCGTGCGCAATCCGCGCGGCAAGGAAACCCAGCGCCGCACCATGACCTGCACCAACCCCGGCCTGAGCCGCTGGGAAGCCGACGTACAGGCCGGCGAGCCGAGCGACGCCCGCCCGTGGCAGTCCGGCTGGTCGGCGGTCAAACGCCAGCTGGGCGATTGGACGGTCAGCATTGAGGCGTGGCTTGACCCGTATGCCGCATGGCTCGAGCAGGCACGCAAGGCCGTCGACGCACGAGAAGACGTCGAGAACGCGCTCGACGAAGGCGCCACCCTGCTGCGCCGCTGGGCTTCGACCCGTGACGCGCACCTGGCCGCCGGCGAGCGCAGCACGCTGAAGAAAGCCGCCGATACGCTGGATGACCGCAAACTGTCGGTTGCCGACCGCTTCACCGCCGCCACAAATGACGACGTCACCGCCCTGCATGAGGCCAAGCCGCTGCGCGATGGCGTATCCGAAGGTGAGCCTCGTATGTTTCACGTGGAACGTCCGGGGTCCAGTTTCACCGCTTGGTATGATTTCTTCCCCCGTTCCGAAGGTGCCGTGGATGATGATGCGGCCGGTTTCACACGCCCCGGCACACTCGCCACTGCCGTGTCCGGTCTTGAACGCGCCGCTGCCGAAGGGTTCGACACGGTGTGTCTGCCGCCGATCAGCCCGATCGGCATGACCGGCCGTCGTGGCCGCAACGGCGTCGCCCATGCCGGCGTCCACGACCCGGGTTCCCCGTACGCTGTCGGCTCGGCTGACGGCGCCGCCGACAGTGTGGATCCGTCGCTCGGCACGATGGATGATGTCCGCGCGTTCACTGCGAAAGCCCATGACCTGGGTCTTGAAGTAGCACTTGACGTGTCGTTGTTCGTGTCACCTGATAATCCGTGGATCGCCGAACACCCGCAGTGGGTGCGCCGCAAGGCTGACGGCACGCCGGCCGATCCGCTCGACCCGCAATCGGAGCGCGAGGATATGATCCCGCTTGACTTCGATGCCGATCCGGACGGCATCGTCAAGGCGATCGTCCACACCTTGGACGTGTGGGTGAAAGCCGGCGTGACGGCGTTCCGCGCGGTCGAACCGTACCGTTGGCCGGCGCAGGCGTGGCAGCGGATCATCGAACAGACCCGGCACGCGCACCCGGAAGTGCTGTTCCTTGCGGAATCCTTCACCGCGCCCGCGATGATGGGCGCGCTGAGCCGCGCCGGCTTCACCCAGTCGGACTGCTACTTCCCGTGGCGCAACACCAAGCGCGAGCTGGAAGAGTACCTGTTCGAGGCGAACAGCGACGCCGCATACACGCAGCATGACACGTTCTGGCCGGCCACGCACCGCATTCTCACCGATTATCTGCGCGACAACGGCATCGCCGGCTACGCGATCCGCGCAGTGCTCGCCGCGATGGGCGTGCCGAGCTGGGGTATCGCCAGCGGCTACGAGCTGGTGGAAAACAAGCAGCAGCCAGGCACACAGGCCCCTGAGAATCCCGAGGAATACGAAATCCGCGTGCGCGACTGGAGCGAGGCCGACAAGTACGGCACCGCCAAGCTGCTCACCTCACTCAACGCGATCCGCAGGCGCCACCCGGCGGCCCGCAGCTACCACAATCTGACGATTCTGGACAGCTCGGACGCGAACATCCTCGCCTTCGCCCGCCACACGCCCGCCGAGCTGACCGCAGACGGCAAGCCGGACACGCTGATCGTGGTCGTGAACCTCGACGGCCATGAGGCCCACCAGTCCATGATCCGCCTCGACCCGGCCGCGTTCGGTCTGCCCGCCGGCGAGCCGTTCACCGTGGCCGACGAGCTGACCGGCCGCACCTTCACCTGGACGAACGACAACTATGTTTCGCTCGCCCCATGGGCCGATGTCGCGCACGTGCTGAGCGTCAAGCGGTAACGAGTAACGACAACCGACACACCACACATCACGGTGGCCGGGGATCAATCGCCATCGACGATCCCCGGCCACCGGCGTAATCAGCGCTGTTCAGACCTCCTTTGTCTGCCTTGTCGAAAGCACACCGTCCGCCATCGTATACAGACAATCGGCGATTTGATGCAATTCATCGCTATGGTGGCTGGCAATAATCACCGTGTGCCCCAGGCTGCGCTGATGCCGCATTTCTTCAAGGAACATCGCCACGGAATGCTCGTCGAGCCCGTTGGTCGGCTCATCCAGCGCAATCAGCGGCTGGTGTTCCATCAGCGCCTGCACAATCGCCAGTTTCTGCCTCATGCCAAGCGAGTAGGATTTCACCTTCTCGTTCGCATGATTCTGTAACCCGAACACGGTGAGCAGTCGCATGGTCTCCTGCTCGTCGAACGCATGGTTGATATCCGCCAAATACCGCAGATTATCCATCGCGCTTTGCGCCAGAATGAACCCGGGATTCTCAATGATGACGCCCACGGATTCAGGCAGTTTCCTGTTGAACTCGACAGGCTTGCCGCCAATGCTCACTGTCCCGGTATCCGGCCGGATGAAACCGCAGATTGCGCGTAGCAGCATCGTCTTGCCCGAGCCGTTGGGGCCGACAATCCCGTAGATGGTGCCGCGTTCGAATCCTGCGGTGACGTCACGCAGCACCGGCTTGCCTTTGATGGTTTTCGTCAGGTTCGTTATCTCAACGTACATTGCTGTATCCTCCTTGATCATTGCTGCGATATTCAGCCCAATCAGTAGATTTCCACACGCTCAAACACCATGAGATTCGCCACGAACAACGCAACGGACGCGAGCAGCAGCGCGGGAACCCAATGCGGCACGGCGAACACCCACGGCGACAACAGCCACCGTCCCAATCCGTTCAATGACAGCAGCGCCAAATACAATCCCGCGGCGACGAAATACCCTATCGCACGATATCCCAGCATGTATCCGAGATTGACGACGAGCATGAGCACCACCAGCGTCCAGGCCGCGCACACCGCCGTCAATGCAATCTGTCCAGCGCAACCCGCAGGAGCCAAGATCTCGGCGACAACAAGCTGCACCCCGGTGAACAACACACTGTAGACCAGCACAATCAGGCAGTACCGGCAAAAATGCGAGACGCCCCGCCGCCGCCTGACATAGACCATGAAATCGGGAATCAGCAGGTATTCCGAGCATTGCTCCAGCGATATCGCGATTCCACCGGCCATGAACAGCAACGGGTACATATTCAGCGCGATATCCGCATGTGCTCCCGGAGGAAGCACACGGAACATGCCCATGAATACGCTCATATCCTGGCCGCTGTAATAGAAGCGCGCCGCAAGAATCGCATATATCACGACCATCAGCAATCGCAGACCGTGGCGGCCTGCTGAAAGCTGGGCTAGACGACGTATGGCACGCATGATCAATCCTCCAACCGGTCCTTGGTATTGAACAAGGCGACAGCGGCAACACCGAGCAGGGTGCAGCAGACGAGACAAGGCACAATCTGGAAAAGCGCAACATCCCGCCACCGTGGACTGATCGGGTACCAGAAGTAGCACACCACGCGTGCCGCATCGCCTTCAAACGCCAGGAGAAGCCAACTGGCAACGGCGAAGAATGCAATCAGCACCGCGGTGACGTATTCGATGGCAAATCCCGCGCAAGCCAACACAAGCTGCATCAGCCCGACCACGCAGTTCATCATCAGGCATTGCACCACCACCATGGCCGCCAATGACCAATCCGAGGCGGCAACCAGCCGATGTTTGACAAGACATTCCACGCCGGTGAATACCAGTCCGCCGAACAAGGCACACAAGCCCGATGTCACAGCCAGCCAGACGACATTGTCCTTGAATTCATCCACAGGATTTCTGCGCACCAGCTCGAATGTCCCGAACCGGACGTGTCCCAGGCACGTGAGCATCAGGCAGATCGGCAGCACCGACGCACAAACATCCTGTTTCATGAACCCCATGTAGCCCTCCACCAAGGTGTTGTCATGGGCGCTCAACAGCATCGACACGCTGTATATCAGTCCGGCGATGGTGAGAGCTACAGAAAAGACCTTCAGCCCGACACTGGAATATCGAATCGAGGAGACGATGTCACGAAGCATCACGTCTCCTTTCCACGCACAACAGGACTACGGATATCCCCAGCAGCAGGACAATCGAAAGCACGACGCCGACGACGTTCTGGATAAGCACCGGGCGCGAGGGAGGCGCAAAATCAAGGAAAATCACATGGCTCCACTCATCGGGCACCAAGCCGCCGGTGCAAGTCGGAAGCATCCACCACACCAGGCTCAGCACGAAGGGGACCAGCAACTCCACATATTTGCGGTGCACGAAGAATGATGCCCCGACAGCGACCGTGGCATACAGCCCGGCAATAACGAACACCAGTAACAGCCCACAGACGATGAACAGCACCTGATTAAACTTGTACAGCGGGTATACCCATGAATCCGAGGAGATCAGCACGTAGATATCGCTGGATATGTTTCCCTGCGCATCCGTCGCATCGCCGTCGATGAAAGTCAGGTGAGGACAGCGCACGCCGGCTATCACAAGATTCAGCAAAACCGGCATCGCCCCGCCCAACCCGCCGAGGATGAAGCCTGAGACCATCGAGGTCGACAGGAATCGGCCTCGCCCTTCACGGACTTCAATCGCAGGGAGACGCCCGGCATGCCGTTCCGATGCCATCACGCCGCCACCGAGCAGAGCAGCCAGGAAGGGCAGCAGCAGGAGATACATGCCGCTGCCCGATCCATATTGGCTGAAGAGCATAACGTCACGAAGCATCGTCGGTTTGCTTGGAGGAACCACATAGCTGGCACCATACGTAGTCGCATATTCGATGCCGACCAGCACGCAGGACATGGCAAACACGCCGACCATGTACACGCTGCGCAACTGCCCGGCCAATTGCATCCGCACCAAGTGCCAGTCCATCTCGAACCTCCTCGTTCCGCCGATAATCTCATCTTACCTTTATTGCAATGATGGTGATACTTCGTGACGCGACAACTCAGCTATCAGGGCTCCAGTCTCCTGATGCCTCAGTTTGGTTGGAATAATACTTCGTCGTTTGCACACGCATGTGGACCTGTTTCCTCCCATACTTCTGGAAAGTTTGATTGGTCACATAACCATGTTGTCCAGACGAAAGCGTGACAGTCCCAGATTCGACATCTTCATTTGCGAATCCAAGCATCCATGCTTTAATCGCTCGACCACCGGAGATACTACCGGCGCTGATATAGCCGGCCGATCTGTCCTGCTTTTGCCGATTCGGCGTATCCCCGGTACTCCAACCGATGAGATACGCGCTCCAAGGGCTTTTCGCGTGATTCGCAGCGGATGCCGGTACTGCGAAAGACACGGAAGCGGCTGCAATTGCTATCATTGCAGCCCCTTTCCGAATTATTTGCGATTTCATCTTTGAAACCTTTCTCTATTGAATGGATAGGTCATTAACTATGGTGAACTCATTTCGCTTGAAATGGAAGGATTTGTAATGACAGCCTTTACACCTCCCAAATGACATAGCCATCGCGGAGTTCCAGGAGGGCAGTACACCATATCAACTTGCAGCATTTCAATCTGTTGTATTCCTGTAGATGCAAGGGTGAAGGTCGACTTGCCGCCTCCAGCCGATAAAACTACAGCCAGCACCATCGATATAACCGCTTGCATTATGTCTCCCAGCCGTCCGGCTCTCTAGTGTTCATGGAAATCACGTTCCAGTAAATACTCAATCTGGTGTAAAGAATATCTTTACAAGCGCTCAGCTCAGGCGATATTGCGGCTACACTGTTGACGTATGGAGAAGAATGGGATATCCATCGCGGTTGTGGACAATGACCCTTGGGCCTTGCAGTCCATTGCCCGCTGGATTGACGGCAGTTCGCCTTCGCACCACGTGATTTGGAAAACCACTTCCGCGTCCGAGACACTCCACCGTTGCCTATTCGGCTCCGGGCAACCTGACGTGCTGATCCTCGACATCGCGCTCAACGATGCCTCCGGCGTATCCGTATGCGCAAAGATACGGCAGCATACCGCCGATATCGGCATCATTGGCATCACCGCGTATGACCCCGGCAGGTATGCGTCAGATTTCGCACGGGCTGGCGCGCAGGCGATCATCGCCAAAGAGCGCCTCACCCGCGAATGTCTTGCGGCTCTGCCCATTGTTGCTGAGGGCAATCCAACAGATCCCGGCATGTTCATGCCCGCGCAGCAGGCCCACGCCATGATTGCTGCGCACCATTCATCCGCGCAATTTAGCCCGAGGGAACGCCAGATATTGCACATGGTGGTACGCGGCATGAGCACCTCGGATATCGCGGCCGAGCTCGGCATCTCCCCCAACACCGTATTCACCCATATCCATCGGGTATCCATCAAACTCGGAACATCCAACAGATCACAAATCATTCAGCGATGCAAACAATACGACATTCTCTAACCTCAATATGGCGCAATTGCCGCAACTTGAACCACGCAATACCACGGAAACTCACCGGGTTCATATCAGCCCTGATACTGCTGATCTATGTCTTGGAGCTGGCAACCGGCACCTTTCATGATTACACCGCATTTTCCATCGCATGCATCTGTATCGACATCATCGCGCTGGGCATCTTTATCTATGCCCCGTACTTCGGATCGGTCCTCGTCATCGCGCTATGGATTTTCGCCATTTGCATCCCGCAATCTCTGCCGTATTCCTTCGTCGTTGCAGGCATGTTCGCCACGGTGATGCTCGGATATATCAGTTTGTCTTCGGCCTTGGGAGTCGCCCTCATCACTTTTTGCTGTCTCATCGGCAACTCTTACATCGGTAAACAATGGCTCGCGTTATACATCGCCACATTCGTGGGGCTGGCCGGCATCGGTTACGTCCTACGTTTGATTTACGACCGCAATCGTACAGCCTCCCGTCTGGCTGCCCGCCAGCGCCAAGAGGCGATCGCCGAAGAGCTGCACGACATCGTATGCAACGACCTGACGTATGCTCTCCACCAAATCGACCTGCTCGCCGATACCGCTGACACTCCGCGAGAACAAGCGGACACACGCAATGACATCCTAGATATTCTGCCCGGCATCAAAGACAGTGTCGCGGAGGCTCTGCAATACGCCCGAGCCTCGATTACCACCCTACAATCAGACGGCGGGAATGACGCGCCAGGCCGCAGCCCCATCAACGTCAATATCAATTCGATACTCCATCGGCAGCAAGAGAAACTCGCCGCTGCCGGGTTCAACGATGTCGTCTTGGCCGACAACATCGGAACGCTTCCTATGCTTCCGGAACAAGCCGCCATCATGGACAAGCTCATCATGGAGTTGTTCGGCAATATCCTCAAGCATGCAGATCCTGCCGGCGGGTATGTCGTGACTGCGCATGCCGGCGCATCCGCGTTGCATATCAGTGTCAGTGATACTCCCGCCGAATCTTCTGCGTCTGCCAAGCCTTCTGCATCCGGCACAACAGGGAAAACTTCCGTTGACAACCATCATGGCGATGCCGTCTCACCAGGTGGTCGCGGATTGCGGTATTACCGTAACAGGCTGTCCGAGGCGGGAGGATCGCTGTCCGTATCGACGGCAGACGACCAATGGACCATCGATATCACCGTCCCGCTGTACACGCCGGACGACAAACCGCACGGGGACGGCACCGACGACTGAAAAAGCGGGTATCCTGAATAACGGAAATCCTGTTGTCTATCAAGGAGATTCGAAATGGCAGAAACCTTCAATGTCGTCGTGGAGATTCCGCGCGGTTCCAAGAACAAGTATGAAGTGGACCATGAGACCGGCCGCGTCTTCCTGGATCGTACGCTGTTCACCGCCATGGGCTACCCGGATGACTACGGCTACATCGACGGCACGCTGGGCGAAGACGGCGATCCGCTCGACGCGCTCGTGATGATCCCGAATTCCGTGTTCCCGGGCTGCGTGGTCGAGTGCCGCGCTGTCGGCCTGTACCACATGGTTGACGAGGCCGGCGGCGACGACAAGGTGCTGTGCGTGCCTGCCGACGTGCGTTTCGACGACATCAAGGACATCGACGACGTCAACGAGTACCACAAGGCCGAAATCAAGCACTTCTTCGAGCAGTACAAGGCTCTGGAGCCGGGCAAGGAAGTCAAGCCGGGCGATTTCTGGGCCGGCGTGGACAAGGCTGAGGCCGAGATCAAGGCCGCGCGCGAACGTCTCGCCGCTTCCGAAGCCAAGTGACGCATACGCGCACGGTTACGGGTTCGGCTTTCGGCTTGAAGCCCAAGGATTGATAGCGATCGCCTAGGCATCCGCCGAAACGAGCTGTGCACATATACGACGTGAAAGGACCGTCCTGATTGGGGCGGTCCTTTTCGTTTGCGAGGGCTGTGTAGTCGCGTGGTCACGTAGTCGGCGTAATCGCACGGTCGGAGTGGTCAGCGTGCGTCGCGTGGCCGACGTAGCTCGTGTATATGGCATGTTGACGTGCCAGGCGTAGTCCGCATAATCCGCGGCTTGTCTTTCAGTGACGAGCGACTATACTTGGGCGGGTAATTTCGACATGCGAACAGATTCACGGGAATTCAAAGCCGCACCTACGCCGGCAGTCGCCGTGTCGGACCGTAAGGCGTAGGCGGCAATCCGTCGAGGCCCATCCGCGCTGCGGATGAACCATGATTGGCTATGACATCAAGCACCTCTTTGGTTGGTATTCTTCTCATCGCGCTTTCCGTTTCGATGGACGCGTTCGCTGTGTCCATCGGCAAGGGCCTGACCGTGCGCCGGGTACGCCCGTTGGATGCGTTGAAAACCGCCCTGTGGTTCGGCGGGTTCCAGGCGCTGTTCCCGCTGCTCGGCTATCTGGTGGCGGGCACGTTCAGCGGATATGTGACGGCGGTGGATCACTGGATCATCTTCGGATTGCTCGCGCTGATTGGCGGCAATATGATCCGCGAGGCGTTCGAGGAGGACGACGAGAACGCACGCGAAACACCGCAGTTCGATTGGCGGCACATGCTGCCGCTCGCCGTGGCGTGCAGCATCGACGCGTTCGCGATCGGGGTGAGTTTCGCGTTCATGAAAGTGAACATCCTGTGGTCGGTACTGATCATCGGCGTGGTGACCGGCGCGTTCTCCGCCGCCGGCCTGCATATCGGACACGCGTTCGGCGCCAGATGGCAGAAACCCGCGCAGATTGCGGGCGGCGTGATCCTGATCCTCATTGGCATCAAGGTGTTGCTCGAGCATCTCGGCGTCATCGCCTGGTAGGGCGGGTCAGCGAAGGCAACATGAACGCGTCGTAGGGCACTGGTATAGCGCTGTATCCCAAGGTTCCCGGGTTCCTAGGCATCCGACTGATACCTCCTGACCTATACCGCGCGCAGGAAGCGCGAAATCACGCTGTATCACCGCCTTCCTGCGACTTCAGGGCGCGGAAAGGCAAACAACATGTGTACCGGAAAAGTCAGCCTACAAATATCGGACCGTACTGGCACAGCAGCAATGCCAGCGTCGCGGCGAACGCCACCAGCCCAAGCAGCATCACCGGTAGCAGGGCAATCCCGACCCACGGGGCCGGTACGGCCGGATCCGGATCGAAATCCTTGAGCCAGAACCGCGAGGCGATCACCATCAGCACCATAAGCGCCAACGCAATCACACTCACCACAATGGCAGCCCAGGTTCCCGGCCCTGTGAACGACACGCAGGACGCCGAGACCACCACAAACAGCCAGCCGGGCATACTCGCCATCGCCACCACACCGGTCAGGCTCTGGGACAACGACCGCACCAGGTCGGTGCGCTGCTCCCGGGCCATCTGGCGGGCGAACCCAATCACCGTGAACGCCGCAAGCAGAAACACATACACGCAAGCCCAACGGATAAGCGGGCCCGCGGCGACAGCCAGCTTGCCGGTCGTATGCAGCGGGGGGTACAGCGCCCCGCTGCCCAACGCGTTGAATGCGAACACGAGTGACACCACCCCGGCAAGCGCGCCGATAAGGCGATCAACCCACGTGCCCCGGAACGGCCAGCACACGGTGAACGCGACCATCGCCGCAACACACAGCAACGCCACGATGACCGGCCCGCCGAACACCCCGGCACAGACCAGCAGTATGAGCGCGACAACCTGCACGGCGAGCACAGGACCATACGGTCGATAGGGAAGGGTGATACCGGGTTCGGTCTGCTGTGTCATTCTGTTCCTTCCGCCGACGGACGGCCGTCTTGCCGATGCACATAGTTGCGCACCGGGATAGCCACCCATGTTATGGGAATGTTACCGGCGTGTGACATCACACCATGTGCAAACCATTATTGTAGCCGCAAGCTTGCCCATTCTCCGCTATATGAAAGCACGGTGAGGAATCGGGACGGTTGCCATAACATTACAGCTGTAAACTGTGTGAAAACCACAATTCGACCGGAGGGATGCAACACATGACTGATTTGACGTTGATGACCTCTGCCAGTGACCCGGCGTCCGTCCTGCCTTCCCTCGCGCTGCTGTCCCACAGGGTACGCGTACTGCCGATGGATGCGGCAAGCCTGGTGAAAATGCCCGAAAGCACCGTCCTGTTCCTGGACGCGCGAGACGATCTGGCCACGGCAAAGACCTTGTGCCGTCTGATCCACGCCTCCGGGCTGTCCACACCGATCGTGCTGATTCTCACCGAAGGCGGGTTCACCGTCGTCAACTCGCAATGGGGTATCGCCGACGTCGTCGTCGCCAACGCCTCTCCCGCCGAAGTCGAAGGCCGTCTGCGGCTCGTCACCGAACGCGGCAGCATGCCGGCCGGCGCCCAGACCAGCGACACCGGCACGCAGGACACCGACGGGCTGATCCGTTGCGGCGACCTGGTCGTCGACACCAATGGCTACACCGCCAGCCTGCACGGCCATCCCATCGATCTTGCATACAAGGAATTCGAACTGCTCAAATACCTGGTCCAGCATCCCGGACGCGTGTTCACGCGCGCCCAGCTGTTGCAGGAAGTGTGGGGCTATGACTATTACGGCGGCACACGAACCGTGGACGTGCACGTGCGTCGCCTGCGCGCCAAGCTCGGCGGCGAATACGAGCATGTCATCGGCACGGTACGCAACGTCGGCTACCGTTTCGACCCGCCGGAGGACGACAAGGACGACAGCGCCGCCCGCGCGAACGCTTCCCAGGGCTGATTCAGGCTGATTCAAGCGATTCAGGCTGATTTCGACTCTTCGGGCTGATTCAAGTGCCCGTTGTGTGAGCCAATCCTCACACAACGGCTTGCGTGGGCCACCCAACCAGCCAGTTCCGGACACCCGACCTGCCACAATGCGAGCTCATCCTCACACGACAACCTTCCTGGCTGCCGAACCGACCGGGAAAAGCCGCCCAATCGGTCCTTTTGCGAGCCAATCCTCACATACCGGGCGTCAGTACAGGGCAATCAGCCAAATCCGACCGCCCCAACCGGCCACCATGCGAGCCAATCCTCACACCGCGACCACTAGCACCATATAGTCCACCGGATCCAGCCACCCAATCAGTCGCCGTGTGAGCCAATCCTCACACCATGGCGCCTCGGCATATCCAAGCCAACTATTCAATCCATCCAGCCTGCCACAATGCGAGCCCATCCTCACACGATGACGCCCATCATTCCCCAGCCGACAATATCTATCCGTTCGACCCCTGACCGTGTGAATCAATCCTCACACATCGCACCCCACACCCTCCTCGCAGAACCAATCAGGCCACTACACGTCCCACCGTGCGAATGAGCCCTCACACAGAGACCCCCACCGCTATTTAACCAGCCGCATCCAGCCATCCAACCTGCCAGAGTGTGAGTAGATTCTCACACAGCCGCTTCTCCGACCACCCAACCAGCCAAATCCGACTACCCAACCGGCCACCGTGTGAGCCAATCCTCACACAACGGCTTGCGTGGGCCACTCATCCGGGCACATCCAACCACCTGAACCGCCATCATGTGAGCCAATCCTCACACAACGCCGCCACCGCCACCCCACCAACGTCCGCCGCATCAGCAATTCGCCATTGGCATACGACCCGCGGTTGGACGGATGCCCACTGTGCCTTATCATGCGGGTATGGCCAGCGAAAGCAAACGACACCGCCTCGAGCGCATGCACGACGAATACCGGATCCTGTGCGAGGAGTTCCCCACCCCGGCGTGCGCATTGCATTTCACCAACCCTTTCGAACTGCTGACCGCGACGATCCTGAGCGCCCAGACCACCGACAAGCGGGTGAATACGGTCACGCCCGCACTGTTCTCGCACTACCCCGGACCGGCCCAGCTGGCCGCCGCACGGGTGGAGGATGTCGAGGATATCATCCGGCCGCTGGGCTTCTACCACGCGAAATCACGCAATATCGTCGCGATGGCGCATGACGTGCATGAACGGTTCGGCGACAGCGTCCCGCACACCATGGACGAGCTGACGTCGCTGCCCGGCGTCGGGCGGAAAACCGCGAATGTGGTGCTCGGCAACGCGTTCGGCGTGCCGGGCTTCCCCGTCGACACGCATGTGATCCGCGTGACCGGGCGCCTGCGCTGGCGCACCGATTGGCGCAGCGCACACCCCGACCCGGTGCATATCGAACGCGAGATCACCGCATGCTTCCCGCCCGAGGAGTGGACCGACCTGTCGCACCGGCTGATCCTGCACGGCCGGGCGACATGCCACGCGCGCAAACCCGACTGCGCCGCCTGCCCGCTCAACGGCACCTGCCCCAGCGCCGGCATCATCGCGTGAGCGCATCAGCGTGAGCCTGTCACCGGCCCGGAGCGGGTGACCGGCGCATCGGCAGGGCGCACGGTAGACTCGAGGTATGACGAAGAAGAAGCATGGCGAGCTGAAACGTTGGGCGGCATTCCTTGCAATCGTGGTCGCATTGTTCTCGCTCGTCATGCTCGGCAAATCCGTCGCCCAGCGCAGCGGCGTGCTCGAAGCCACCGGGCTGATCGGCTCGGGCCCCTCGATCGACGTCGGCCTGATCGGCGCCCCGGCATCACTGGATATTCGCACCGAACAAGGCACGGCCGTCGAACAGGCGCTCATCGGCAACGTCTACGAGACGCTCATCGGACGCGACCAGAACAACCAACTCATCCCCGCGCTGGCCGACAGCTGGACCACCTCGAAGAACGGCCTGACCATCACCCTGCATCTGCGTGGCAACGCGACCTTCTCCAACGGAGACACGCTCGACGCCGAGGATGTCGTCTGGTCGCTCAAACAGATCATCAGCGGCAAATACGTGGGGCATGAGCAGCTTTCGACCGTCGCCGCCGTCGATAGCGACAGCGCGAACCGCGTCACCCTGACGTTGCGGCAGCCGGACGCGACCCTTCTGCGGGCGCTTTCCGGCCGTGCAGGCATCGTCTACGACCGTGGGGCGAACACCGACTATGCGACCCAGGCGCTTGGCTCCGGCCCCTTCACCGTGAGCGCATACCGCGCGGGCTCGGATATCACGCTCAGGCGCAACCCGCACTATTGGGGCGCCAGCAAGGCCGCCAGCAGCCAGATCGTCCTGCATTACTACGCCGACGAAGCCGCGCTCATCGACGCCGCCGCCAAGGGCGACGTGGTCATGGCGCTGCCGCTCGAGCACACCAGCCTGACGGATATCACCAAGAAAACGGGATTGAAGGCGGTCCAGGGTTCCAGCACGTCGAAAGTGATGCTCGTCTTCAATTGCAGCACGGAATCCCCGATGTCCGACCTGCGTACCCGGCAGTCGTTCCGCTATCTGATCGATGTCGCGGCGATCGCATCCTCGGCCACGGACGCTAAGCAGGCGCTCGGCGGGCCGATCGGCCCGCTGGAACCCGGGTACGAGGACCTGACCGGGGTCTACCCGCACAACCCGCAGCAGGCCGTGACCATGCTCCTGTACTATTCGACCCGGTATTTCGGCGATCTGACCTTCCTGGTGCCGCAGGAATACCAGGCGCTCGGCGAGCAGATCAGCGGATACCTCAGGCAGGGCACGTCGGCGCATACCGCCATCAATCCGGATATGCAGGTGGTCGATGACGCGACGCTCAGCCAGCGGCTGGCCAATGGCGATTTCAAGCTCGCACTCATGACCGTCAGCGGCACAGACAACGTGGACCTGTTCAACGGCGTAGACAATACGCTGCAATACCAGAACGGCAACGCGCAGGAAGCGTACCGCAACGCGGTCGCCGCAACCACGGGCGACGCCTACGCCGACGGCATGAAGCAGTTCGCGTCCATGGTCAGCCAGGATGCCGCGGCCGCATGGCTGTACGAGCGCGGGGTCAACATGGCGGTCAACGGCAGACTGCACGGCTACCCGGTCAACATGACCGACGAGCTGCTGCCGCTCAAGGACCTCTCGATCGAACAGTAGCCTGAGGCCCGTCCGACCGGCGCGGCCGCACGGCATCGCCGCACGCAGGACGCCCGCGTCCCCGGCCCGGGAACAGCACCCCGGAACAGCGCAAAGCCCGCTCCCCCGTTGTCATAAACGCTCCCTAAACTAGCGGTTATGACTGATCAGGACAATACCATCACCGCGAACCTGACCCCGCTGCCTGACAAGGTCGGCGTCGACGGGCTCGAAGACAAGTGGCGCAAGACGTGGGACGAATCCGGCGTCTACAAATTCCGCAACACCCGCGACCGCAAGGCCGTCTATTCGATCGACACCCCGCCGCCCACCGTGTCCGGACATCTGCATGTCGGCCACGTGTTCTCCTACACGCACACCGATATCATCGCCCGCTTCAAGCGCATGCAGGGCTTCGACGTCTTCTACCCGATGGGCTGGGACGACAACGGCCTGCCGACTGAGCGCCGCGTGCAGAACTATTACGGCGTGCGCGTGGACACGTCCCTGAAGTATGATCCTGATTTCAAGCCGCCATTCGAAGGCACCGACGGCAAGAAGATCGACGCGAAGGACCAGGTGCCGGTCAGCCGCAAGAACTTCATCGAACTGTGCGAGCGACTCACCAAGGAGGACGAGAAGCAGTTCGAGGAGCTGTGGCGCTCGCTCGGCCTGTCAATCGACTGGTCGCAGACCTACCACACCATCGGCGAGCATCCGCAGCGCGTGGCCCAGAAGGCGTTCCTGCGCAATCTCGCCCGCGGCGAGGCCTACCAGAAGGACGCGCCGGGCCTGTGGGACGTGACCTTCCAGACCGCGGTCGCCCAGGCCGAGCTGGAAAGCCGCGAATACCCCGGCTTCTACCACAAGATCGCGTTCCGCTTCGAAGACGGCACCCCGATTTACATCGAAACCACCCGTCCGGAACTGCTCGCCGCGTGCGGCGCGCTCATCGCCAACCCGGAAGACGAGCGCTACAAGCAGTATTTCGGCCAGTACGTCTACTCCCCGCTGTTCAAGGTCAAGGTGCCGATTCTCGCGCATCCGGCGGCCGAAATGGACAAGGGCGCGGGCATCGCGATGTGCTGCACCTTCGGCGACGTGACCGACGTCGAATGGTGGCGTGACCTGAAACTGCCGACCCGCCCGATCATCCAGCGCAACGGCCGCATCATTATGAGCGTGCCGGATTGGATCGAGGACCCGCAGGGCCGCGCAATCTTCGAGGAGACCGAAGGCAAGACCACGTTCTCCGCACGCAAGATCATCGTCGACCACCTGCGCGAATCCGGCGAGATGGACGGTGAGCCGAAGCCCACCACCCGTATGACGAACTTCTACGAGAAGGGCGACAAGCCGCTCGAAATCGTCACCTCCCGCCAGTGGTACCTGAAGAACGGCGGCACCGACAAGAAGCTCAACGCCGAACTCATCGAGCGCGGCAACGAGCTGAACTTCCACCCGGACTTCATGCATGTGCGTTATGACAACTGGGTCAACGGGCTCAACGGCGACTGGCTGATTTCCCGCCAGCGCTTCTTCGGCGTGCCGTTCCCGCTGTGGTATCCGCTCGACGCCAACGGCGAGCCGGATTACGAGCATCCGCTCACCCCGCGCGAGGACCAGCTGCCGATTGACCCGACCAACGACGTGCCGGAAGGCTACGACGAGTCCCAGCGTGACCAGCCGAACGGCTTCACCGCCGAGAAGGACATCATGGACACGTGGGCGACCTCGTCCCTGACCCCGCAAATCGTGACCCATTGGGCTGAGCCGGGCGAGGAGAATGAGGCGCTGTTCAAGGCCACGTTCCCGATGGATTTGCGTCCGCAGGGCCAGGACATCATCCGCACCTGGTTGTTCAGCTCCATTGATCGCGCGCATCTTGAGAACCATTGCCTGCCGTGGGCGAACGCCACGCTGTCCGGCTGGATTCTCGACCCGGATCACAAGAAGATGTCGAAGTCCAAGGGTAACGTCGTCGTGCCGAACAAGCCGATCAAGCAGTTCGGCGCGGACGCCGTGCGCTATTGGGCCGCTTCCGCGCGCCTCGGCCTGGACGCCACGTATGACGAGGGGCAGATGAAGATCGGCCGCCGTCTGGCCATCAAGCTGCTCAACGCCACCAAGTTCGCGCTGGCCATCGGCCGCGAGGACGAGAACCATCATGTCGGCTCCCCTGCCGTCGCGCATTGGAATCCGGCCGACGTGACCGAACCGCTGGACCGCGCGGTCATGGCGAAAATGGCGCTCGTGATCCGCCAGGCGACGAACGCGCTGAACTCCTACGAGCATTCGAAGGCGCTCGAAGTCATCGAAAGCTTCTTCTGGCAGTTCTGCGACGATTACATCGAACTCGTGAAGAACCGCGCATACGGCACGGCCGATTCGACGGGCAAGACCCCGAGCGAGGCGGCGGTCAAGTCCGCACGCACCACGCTGGGGCTGGGTTTGGATACCTTCGCCCGTCTGCTGGCCCCGTACCTGCCGTACGCGACCGAAGAGGTGTGGTCCTGGATGCACGCGGGCGAGGGCTCGGTGCACCGCGCTGCATGGCCGAAGCCGGAACCGTATGAGCAGGCCGCGTTCAAGGTCTCCCCGGACGTCCTCACCTATGCCGGCGAGGCGCTTGCCGCGCTGCGCAAGATCAAGTCCGAGGCGAAGGTCTCGATGAAGACGCCGATCCTGTCCGTCACGCTTGACGCGGTGGATGATGCGGCCGACTCCATCAAGTCCACGCTGGGCGACATCGCCGAGGCTGGACGTGTGGTCGGCAACATCACGCTGGTGCGTGCCGGCGCCGCCATCAAGGCCGTCAAGCAGGCTGCCGCAGCCGCCAAGAGCGCCGCGCAGGATGCGAAGAACGAGGCCGATGCGGCGGTCGCCGTCATCGTCAAGGACAGTGAGCTCGGCGAGCCGCCGGCCAAGAAGCCGCGCAAGTAATCGCTGACGCTTCCCGCGTCCTCCCCTGTACACCGGCGACGTCGGGCAACCGCCCGGCGCCGCCGGTTTGTGTATCCGCACCAGCCAATAATGCGAACTGGGGACGGATTAGAACGAGATGGGTTAGAACGGGGCAGATCAGAGTTCGTCGGCGACCATGAGGAACCGGGCGCCGGTGGTATTCGTGTTCACCGGAGTGACGACATCCCGCGAAGCCCCGTCACGGCCGATGCGCGCAGCCTCGAGGGCCCCCACTGAAGACTGCGCGTCAACAGGATCCCCGACCGTCGCTCTGGCGGCGCGCGCCTCGGCCATCGCCTGAGTCAATGCGGCCGACGCGGACACCCCGTTAGGCGCCAGCGTATCCACGGCATCCTTGATGATATCGGCTGCGGTCTCCACGGCCACCACATCATGCACCGTTCCCGACATATCAGTCTCAAGGCCACGCGCCCGCCCTGACAGGCCGTACAACGAACGCGTAGCGGCCGCCGGCATGGCAAGTGTGTCGGCGGCGGAACCGGCGGAACCGGCGCCGACACCGGCCCCGGCATGCCGCTGCGAGACATAGGCCGCCAAACCCGTCGCCGACACCGTTTTCCAATCCGTCGTGACGGTCTTGGGGGCACCGGATGCGCCGGATACACCGCCGGTACTGGACTTCGCGACGAGTGCGGCCAAGGTGAGCAGCATCTTGCCCTGCCCTTCACGGGCCTTCGCCGCCGCCATCGCATCCAGCGCAGCCTGGACCTTCTGGTTGTCGGTTCTGAGGTTCTTGTTCGAGGTGAGTTCGTCGTTCGTCTGATCAATCGCCCGCTGCGCATACGCGGACGCACCCGACGCCGTCCCTCCGGTCATCTTGCCCAGATGGCGCGTATACGCGTCGGTATAGGCCATCGAGAACGGGATCATCGCGTCGTGCATCATCTTCTGGCCGGTCTTGAAATCCTTGGCCGCGCGCGAAATCTGCGCAGTCGCCTGCCGTTTGAGGTCCGCCGCCAAGCCGGTGGTCCCGCGCAGCTCGATCTGCCGGATTGTGTCATCGATCGCGTCCGCGGCGCCCTGATGGGATCGGGCGACACTGCGATCATTGGTCGCGTCGGAAATGTCCGCGACAGCCCGCGCCACCGGCGTGTCGCCGTTCAGCTCGCCAGCCGTGCCCAGGAGCGCGCTCATCTGTGTGCTGTCGCCGATGGAACCGCTCAGATGCCCGGTGTACGAGGTCACGTACGTGGCCATGTACTCGTGGAAGGCCTGCTGGTATGCCGGGTCCGCTGCCGCGATAGCACGTTTCGCCTTGTCGCGTTCCTCGTCGCGCATGGCCTTGAGCCGGCTGAGCAGCTTCGTGTCATGTTTGCCGCCGCCGATGGCGATATCAGACAAATTACCCGCCCGCGTGGCGAGCGCGGTCATGGAACGGCTGAATTCCGCGGTATCTGAGGCTTCTACCGCAGCCACGGCCAACGGGCTCATCGAACAGTGCTTCGCGGTGAAGAAGAAGTCGAAGGATGTGGTACGGGCCGGCCTGCCGACGGCGACGACCAGCATGCCCGTGCCGTTCTGGGTGACGAGTGTGCCGCTGCTGCCCGTGATCGCACTGGTGACTTTGGTCGGCACCGTGAACGCGATCACCGGGATGGTGGTCCTGGCGTAATCCGTGTCGGCAAGCGGATTCGGGGACACGGTCACGTGCAGGCCGACCAGGCCGTTCGCCCCGCTGACCGCCGACGAATCCACATTCGGCCCGTTGAGGCTGTAGCGCACGCGTACCGTCCACGGCATGGCTTTGAGACCGCTGCTGACCCTGGTCAGGGTATTGGCCGACGTGCCCGCCGCATGTTCCCCACCGCCCACGGTGTCGGCGACAGGCTTGCCGGCGCCGGTCACCCCGTAATCGATGACCGTGCCGGACTGGTCAATCTGGAAATCGTTGGCGATATACAGCTCGCCGGAAATCGTCCCCGCGTGCAGCGTACCGAACACATCCTGCGTTTTCGTGGCCGTAGCGGTGCCGAAGGCATACGCTGCCTGATGGGCGGGGGCGGCACCTCCTGCCACCGCGGCGAGCGTCATCGCGCATGATGCCGTGATGCCGCATACCCTGGCGGCGATCTGTGCCGTACGCCTTCCACGTCTTGTACCGTGGGTCACCATCATCAGTGCCGTATGCTCCTTGATTCCGTGGTCTTCGCCTCCGGCCGGTACCCCGATCCGCAACCGGGCACGGCGGTTTGACGCGATGGCCGCGCCTCCACAGTATTCAGACGAAAATGTGTTCAGACGAAAATGTGTTCAGACGAAAATGTGTTCAGATGGAAAAATATTCAGGCGAAAATATCGAGCACGCCGGGGTCCCCGCCGGCGTCGGCGATACGCTGATGGCGTTTCTTGGCTTCCGTGACCACGAACTCCCGGTACATTTCCGCGATTTCAGGGTCGAGCCCGGCTTCCTGCGCCACCCGGTGAAGCCGCTTGATCTGGGCGTCCTCGCGCTTCCAGTCGGCTGGCGCGAACCCTGCCTGCGCCTTAAGCACGCCCACTTCGGACGTGAATTTGAACCGTTCCGCGAGCAACGAGACGATAGCCGTGTCCACGTTGTCAATCGACTGGCGTAGCGCCTTGATCTTCCTCACCGCCTGCGCGACTTCCGGGTGCTCCTGCGCCTGCGCGGTATCAATGGTCGTATCCTGCCAATCACCATGTTCGGAATCGTTCATACATTCCAGATTATCAGCCTTGCCTTACCAACAAGCCAAGCCATATACGCGGATGGCGGACCACCGTCGGGCGATCCGCCATCGCATATGTCGGCCATGCCGTGATTTGCCGTCACCAGTGCAAGGCATCGGAACGCGTCAGTTCGAGGATGATGCCCCCGCACCCGACTGCTGGACCAGCGCCTTGAGGAAGTCGCGGTTGCTGGGCGTCTTCTTGAGACGCGGCACCAGCGCCTGGTATGCCTGTTCGGGTTCGAGCCCGCCGAACAGCCGGCGCAGACGGTAGATGATCGGCAGTTCCTGCGGCGAGGTGATGAGCTCCTCGCGGCGGGTGCCGGACGCATTGATGTCCACGGCCGGGAACATGCGCTTGTCAGCCAACTCGCGGCTGAGGCGCAGCTCCATGTTGCCGGTGCCCTTGAACTCCTCGAAGATCACCTCATCCATCTTCGAACCGGTCTCCACCAGCGCGGTCGAGATGATGGTCAGCGAGCCGCCGTTCTCGATGTTTCGTGCGGCGCCGAAGAACTTCTTCGGCGGGTACAGCGCCTGCGCGTCCACGCCGCCGGACAGGATGCGCCCCGACGCGGGTGCCGCGATGTTATACGCACGCGCCAGGCGGGTCATGGAATCGAGCAGCACAACGACATCCTGGCCGAGCTCGACCAGACGCTTCGCACGCTCGATCGCCAGCTCCGCCACCATGGTGTGGTCGGATGCCGGACGGTCGAAGGTCGAGGAGATGACCTCGCCCTGCACGGTGCGTTCCATATCCGTGACCTCTTCCGGGCGCTCGTCCACCAGCACGACCATGAGATGGACTTCCGGATTGTTCACCGTGATCGCGTTCGCGATGGCCTGCAGGGTGATGGTCTTGCCGGCCTTCGGCGGGGAAACGATCAGGCCACGCTGGCCCTTGCCGATCGGGGCGACCAGGTCGATGATCCGCCCGATCAGCTTGTTCGGCGTGGTTTCCTGACGAAGCCGCTCCTGCGGGTACAACGGGGTGAGCTTGGCGAACTGCGGGCGGTTCGCCGCCTCGTCGACACCCATGCCGTTGATGCTGTTGATCGCCTGCAAGGGCACGAACTTCTGGCGCTGGGTACGGCGTTCGCCTTCACGCGGCGTGCGGATGGTGCCTTGCACGGCATCGCCCTTGCGCAGACCGTACTTCTTGACCTGGCCCATGGAAACATAGACGTCGTTGGGGCCGGGCAGATAGCCGGAAGTGCGGATGAACGCGTACGAGTCCAGAACATCGACGATGCCGGCGACCGGGACCAGGTCGTTCGGCTGGTCCTGCTCGTCACGACGGCCGTCGTAGTCGCGTCCGGCGCGCCCACGGCGATTGTTGCGCCGGTCATCACGCTCGTTACGGTCGTTGCGCTCGTTACGGTCACGATCGTTACGATCACGGTCACGGTCGTTGCGCTCATTGCGGTCACGATCGTTACGCTCGTTGCGCCCGGAGCCGCGACGGTGGCCGAAGGCACGTTCGTCGCCGGCATGTTCCTCGTTCTTCTGCGCCGGCAGGCTGGCCAGGATATCGTCAAGGTCGCGCACCGCCTCTTCCTCGCGTTCCTCGATGCTGGCTTCCACATGGCCGCCACGGCGATGCTGCATCCCGCCGCGATCGGCGCCACGGCGGCGCAGACGCGTGCCTTCAGCGCCATCAAGCTCAAGCTGGGCGAGTACCGCATCCGCCGATTCCTCGGCGGCGCGACGACGCGCACGACGCTCATGCACGCGCGGCATCTGCAATTCGCCTTCCATCGGCGAAATCGCCTCGGTGTGGGCGACCGGCACACGGACCGGCCTGGTCTGCTGATGCTCCTCGGACCCGTCGGACGACGCGGCCTGGGCCGCGGCATGGTCCTGATTCGCCGCGGGTGCCGGCTTCTGCGCTTCCACGGCCGATGCCTGCGGCTTCTTCACTGGTTTCGGTACGCGTACGGTCACGCCGGCAGGTGCCTCCCCTCCGCTGCGAGCCGCCTGCAACGTTGCGAGCAGCTGGGGCTTACGCATGGTGGATGTGCCGCGAAGACCCATCTGCTTGGCAAGCTCCCTGAGCTCAGGCAGCTTCATATCCTCAAGATTTTGGCTCATTGCCTAATGTTGCCTTTCCTTGGCTTCTACCGACACCACGCCGGTGAGCTGTATGACAAGATGCGGAAAAACCCGCGATGAACGTCCGATTATCACGGTCCTGAAAACCTCATCGGACGTTGTTCACTGTACAACGGACGCCTGACCGATGCAACACGCCGCCCACGATACGGCAGTTCCGGGTTGTCGTGCGACAGGCAGGCACGGCCCACAGGCGATACGGCAAGGCCCGCCGTCCCTCAATGGGGCGACGGGCCTTGGAACTGACCGGCAAGCCGCTACTTCTTCTCGTGGTAGGACTTGTCGGTGTTCACCGACCACACGTTGCGCTTCGACGTCTTGCCGGATTTGATATTGCCGACCGCCTCGATGGCCGTGGCCATGGAATGGTCCATGTTGTTGTACCGGTGCTGGCCGTTGCGGCCCACGCAGTACAGGTTGCCGAAGGAGTCAAGGTATTCGACGAGCTCCGGCATCTGGGCGTACGTGTCGAAATACGCCGGATACGCCTTCTTGACGCGTTCGCGATGCGAATCCAGCACGTCCTGGGGGCCGTTGATCACGCGCATGCGGGTCATTTCCTCGATGGCGAACTTCGTGGCCTCCTCATCGGTCATATTCCAAAAATCGTCGCCTTCCTTGCAGAAGTATTCAAGACCGATCCACACGGTGTCGTCGACGTCCTTGACCAGGTACGGGCTCCAGTTGTTGAACACCTGGATGCGGCCGACCTTGTAACCCGGATCCTGCACGTAGATCCAGCAATCCGGGACGATCGGCGGGTTGCCGAGCGTGGGGATGTCGGTGGTGTTCTTCAGGCGAAGATGCTTGACCAAGAGACCCACGGTCACGAAATCACGGTACGGCAGGCCCTCCGCCACAACGGTCATGTCCTTGGGCGCCGGGGTCTCGGAAGCGTCGATCGCCTCGACCAGGTCCTTGACCGGCATGGATGAGATGAACACGTCCGCCGCAAGCTCGGTGCGTTCACCGGCGGCGTTCTCATACACCACGGAGGAGATACGGCCCTCATGCTGGCGGACCTCCACGACCTTCGCATCCGTGATCACCTTCGCGCCGGCGTTCTCGCAACGCCGTTCCACGGTCTCCCACAGCTGGCCCGGACCGTACTTCGGATACCAGAACTCCTCGATGAGGGAGGTCTCGACCTCCTGGTTGCTGCGCTTCTTCGGCAGCAGCTTCCGGAACGCGTTCTTCAGCACCTCGATGATGCTCAGGCCCTTGACACGCTGCGAACCCCAGTCGGCGGAGATCTGGCTGGGGTGACGGCCCCACAGCTTCTCCGTGTAGCCTTCGAAGAACATCGAATAGAGTTTGCGGCCGAAACGGTTGATGTAGAAGTTCTCCAGATTCGTTTCCGGCAGCTTGTGGAACACGGACTTCAAATAGCTGAAGCCTGCCACCATGGTGAGCTTGAAGCCCATGGCCTTGAGCGTATTGACCGACAGGGAGATCGGGTAGTCGAAGAAATGATGGTTCCAGAAGATACGGGAGACGCGGTGGCGCTTGAGCATCACCTCGTCGGTCGTTTCGGGGTCCGGCCCGCCGGGCTCCAGATCATGGTGGCGGCCGAGCTTCTTGTCATCGTAGGAGGGGGCGCCCTGCAGCGGCAGCACGTCCTTCCACCAGTCCATGATGCGGTCATCCTTGGAGAAGAACCGATGCCCGCCGATATCCATGCGGTTGCCATTGTGCTTCACGGTGCGCGAGATGCCGCCGAATTCGCCGGTCTCCTCAAGCACGGTCACGTCGTACTGCCCGGCGCCGCCTTCCTTCACCAGTTCCCACGCGGCAGTAAGACCCGCGGGGCCACCGCCGATAATCACGACGGACTGTTTCTGTGCCACAATGACCTCCTGAACAATACAACAAATCGGTGAAACTCTACACGCTTCGGCGCATCATGGACGCCAAGGCGGACAAACATACACGAATAAACCGCATGCCATGTTACCACCCAGCCCGCCCACCGCATCGGCGGACGGTGAAAAGCGCGTCATGTCAACGAATCGGGAATATCGATATCGGTCTTCTGGACCTCTTCGACATTCACATCCTTGAACGTGACGATCCGCACGCTCTTGACGAACCGGGACGAACGGTACACGTCCCACACCCACGCGTCGGTCAGCTGCACGTCGAAATACACGTCCTGGCCGGCGGAACGCACGTTGAAATCAACCTTGTTCGCCAGATAGAACCGTCGTTCCGTCTCCACCACGTACGTGAACAGCTTGATGACATCGCGGTACTCCTTATACAGGGCCAGCTCGGCGTCGGTCTCGTAGTTGTCCAGGTCTTCAGCGCTCATACGTCGTTCTCCGTCCTACGTTCGCGTTTGCGGCCGATGGTACGCCACCACGCCTGTTTCGAAGGCTGGCGGTCATGCGAGCTGTGCGGCCAGTTCTCCTCGCCGTCAAGCGTATGTCGGCTGCGTTTGCCGCCGTCCGCCGGCTTGTCCGCCTCCCGGTCGGCATCGTCACGCATGATCTGTTCCGCCAGCGCGGAGACGGGGGAAGCCGGCTGCGATGCGGCAGCGGGCTCGCCGGCATGCGCATCCTGCGGTTGCGCGGTCCGCGCTGCCACGACGGCATCCTGGACGCCATCCTGCGCCTCGCCGCCCGTCGGGGCCGACGCCGCCCCGTCTTCTGCGGGATGCTCCCGTTTGCGGATCGCCAGCGAATGCTCGCGCGCGCTCAGCGCCTCCTTGACACCCGGATTGTCCTCGAACACGTGCATACCGAAGACCTCGAGCGAACGAATCGGATCATACTCGTCGGTCAGCATATCCATGACGATCAGATCCTGGTACTTGTTGTTCTCGGCATCCCACAACGCGTCACGCGACGTGCCGGACGGGATGAACCCGAGCGACTGGTATACGGACAGCGAGCGCGTGTTCTTCTCCGGGACCGCGACCCAGATGCGATGCATACCCAGGCCCGCCGGGCGTGGGGCGAAGCCGAAGGTCATGACGCGCGGCATGGCGTCACGGGAGTAGCCGCGGCCGCGGTAATCCTTGCCGAGCACCACCTGGATGCGGGCGGAACGCGACCAGCCGTCGATATCGATCAGGAAGATCATGCCGATGACGTTATCAGTCGCTCCGGCGTCGATGACGCCGTCACCGTCACGGTCGGCATCGGTGAGAATCGCCCACGCGATGGTCGGGCGCGATTCAGGATCGCCGACACCGGATTCGGCGGACGCGCGGCCTTCGGACCATGCGACCGAACGGCGTACCCACGCGTTGACGGCGGCGCGTTCGGACTCGCGGTCCTTGCCGGTGATACCAGACGCGTTATAGAACGCCTCCAGCTGGTCGAGACGCTCCAGATCCCCAAGAACCGCCGGACGCAGATGCACCATTTCGCCGCGGATCTGCGGGATGGTGATCCGGGACGGCAAGATGCGGCGCTCGTCGCCGGCGACTGCGCTGCCCACCACAGACTCAGTTTGTTCAGACATTCGCTTTCATCCTCATAAGCGTTACCAATACGGTCCTATTCTACCGGGCCGCGCAACAAGTTGCAGGATTTCGGGCGAACCTGTACGGAACGTGCGAATACGTGCCCCCGGCGCACCCCCGATATACCCTCGACCGCACCCAGGCTACCCCGTCACGCCTCTCAACAGTGCCATCCCCATATTCCACCGACGCTCACCCACCTGCCAACGTCGGTAAAAACAGGAACTCAACCTTCTGCCGACGCTTACGTATCTGCCTGCGTCGGCAGACGCGGTTCGGGGTGGTGGTACAGGACAGCCCCACAGGGCGTCGGCTCTGTGGGGCTGTCTTGGTGATGTCGGGCGGCTGCACTCATTCAGTGCAACCAGTGCAGCTGCCCAACCCGATTCGCTCAGTGCAGCTTCTTCATGACCAATCCGCTGACCGCCTTGGCGTCAGCCTGGCCCTTGGTCGCGCGCATCACGGCACCGATGATCGCTCCCATCGGCTTCATGTTGCCGCTCTTGAGCTTCTCGACGATGTCGGGGTTGTCGGCAAGCGCCTTGTCCACCGCGGCTTCGAGCGCGCCCGTGTCCTGGACGACCTCATAGCCGTGCTTCTTGACGACCTCGTCCGGGGTGCCCTCGCCGGCAAGCACGCCGGAGACGGTCTTCTTCGCGAGCTTGTCGTTGAGCTTGCCGGAAGCGATGAGCTTCTCGACTTCGGCGACATCGGCCGGGGTGATCGGCAGTTCCTCGAGTGAGACGCCCTTGGCGTTCGCTTCACGCGACAGCTCGCCGAGCCACCACTTCTTCGCGCCGGATGCGCTGGCACCGGCCTTGACGGTGTCCTCGATCAGGTCGAGCGCGTCGGCGTTGATGACGTCACGCATCTCGAGATCGGAGAACTTCCACTCACCCTGCAAACGGTTGCGGCGTTCACGCGGCATCTCCGGCATGTCCTTGGCGATGCGCTCGATATGCTCCTTGGTGATGTGCAGCATCACCAGGTCAGGATCCGGGAAGTAGCGGTAATCGTCGGCGTCGGTCTTGACACGGCCGCCGGCGGTGGTTTGCGAGGCCTCATCCCAGTGGCGGGTCTCCTGCAGCACCTCGCCGCCATCGCTCAGCAGCGCCGCCTGACGGCGGATCTCGTAGACGATGGTCTTCTCGATGCCGCGGAAGGAGTTCACGTTCTTCGTTTCCGAACGCGTACCCAGCGGGTCGGTGGGCTTGTTGCGCAGCGACACGTTGACGTCGGCACGCATATTGCCCTGCTCCATGCGGGCGTGGGAGATACCCAGCGCGCGCACGATATCGCGCAGCGTACGCATGTAGGCGCCTGCGATTTCCGCGGCGCGCTCGCCCGCGCCCTCGATCGGCTTGGTGACGATCTCGATAAGCGGGACGCCGGCGCGGTTGTAGTCGACGAGCGAATGGTCGGCGCCTTCGATACGGCCGTCGGCACCACCCACGTGGGTGTTCTTGCCGGCGTCGTCCTCGATGTGCGCGCGTTCGATCGGCACGCGGAAGATCGAGCCGTCGTCCAGTTCGACATCCAGGTAGCCGTTGCCGTTGGTCGGCTTGTCATACTGCGAGATCTGATAGTCACGCGGCATATCCGGGTAGAAGTAGTTCTTGCGGGCGAACTGGCTCCATTCGGCGATTTCGCAGTGCAGGGCGAGGCCCAGCTTGATGGCGAAATCGACGGCGGTCTCGTTGATCACCGGCAGGCTGCCCGGCAGGCCGAGGCTCACCGGGGTCAGCTGGGTGTTCGGTTCGCCGCCGAACTCGATGTGAGCCGGGCAGAACAGCTTGGTGTTCGTGCACAGTTCGACGTGGGTCTCCAGGCCGATCACCGGGTCGAACCGCTTGACGGCTTCAGAGAATTTCATCAGTTTTTCAGCCATTTGTCTTCGTCCTCCGGTTTCAGGCGTTCAGCCACGGCGTGGCCATCTTCGTGAGGATATTGCCGCCCCACTGCTCTTCCAAAGCCGCTTCGAGCGCGGCGGCGGGCTTGTACATGGCCTCGTCGTGACGCTGCGGCGCGAAGAACTGGAAGCCGACCGGCATGCCGTTGTCCGACAGGCCGCACGGGATGGACATGGCGGGCACACCAGCCATGTTCGCGGGGATGGTCGCCACGTCGCCCAGGTACATGGACAGCGGGTCGCTGGTCTTCTCGCCGAAGTGGAACGCGGTGCTCGGAGCGGTCGGGGACACGAGCACGTCAACCTGTTCGAAGGCCTTGTTGAAGTCGTCGATCACCAGGGTGCGCACCTTCTGCGCGGAACCGTACCAGGCGTCGTAATAGCCGGCGGACAGCGCATACGTGCCGAGGATGATACGGCGCTTGACCTCGTCGCCGAACCCGGCTTCACGCGTGTAGGCCATCATGTTGGCGGAGGTCTGCGGCACACCGGCGGGCGGCATGACGCGCAGGCCGTAGCGCATGCCATCGTAGCGGGCCAGGTTGGAGCTGACCTCGGACGGCATGATGATGTAGTACGCGCCCAGCGAATACGGCAGATGCGGGAGGCTGACCTCCTTGACTTCGGCGCCCATGGATTCCAGCAGCTTGACCGCTTCATTGAACCGGGCGGCGACACCGGCTTCGAAGCCTTCGCCGCCGATTTCCTTGATCAGACCGACGCGCACGCCCTTCAGGTCACGCTTCAGGCCTTCGCGGGCGGCCGCTGCGACCGGCGGGACCGGGGCGGGGATGGACGTGGAGTCACGGCGGTCATTGCCGCCGATGACCTCGTGCAGCAGCGCGGTGTCCAGCACGGTACGGCCGCACGGGCCGATCTGGTCGAGCGAGGACGCCATGGCGATGGCGCCGTACCGGCTCACACCGCCGTAGGTGGGCTTGACGCCCACGGTTCCGGTGAATGCGCCCGGCTGGCGGATGGAACCGCCGGTATCGGTGCCGAGGGCGAGCGGCGCCTCATAGGAACCGACCGCGGACGCGGAGCCGCCGCCGGAACCGCCCGGAACGCGGGTCGCATCCCACGGGTTGTGGGTGTTGCCGAACGCGGAATGCTCAGTCGAGGAGCCCTGCGCGAACTCATCAAGGTTGGTCTTGCCCAGAATCGGCATGCCAGCGGCTTTGATCTTCTCGATAACCGTGGCGTCATACGGCGGCACCCAGCCTTCGAGGATCTTGGAGGCGGCGGTCGTGGGGATGCCCTTGGTGACGATCATGTCCTTGATCGCGATCGGCACGCCGGCAAGCTCCGGCAGGCCTTCCGTGTCACCCGCGGCGAGCTTCTTGTCGAAGGCGTCGGCCTGGGCGAGCGCCTCCTTGTCGGAGATGTGCAGGAAGGCGTTGACCGTGGGCTCTGCGGCCTCGATGACGTCGAGGTGCGCCTGGGTCAGTTCGCGGCTGGAGACCTCTTTGGTACGGATTTTCTCCGCCATCTGCGCGGCGGACAGTTTCACGAGTTCAGTGGCGTTGCTCATGGATCACTCTCCCAGGATCTGCGGGGCGACGAACATGCCCTGATCGGTCGCGGGGGCGCCGGAGAGCGCCTCCTCCTGCGTCAGCGGGGTCACGGCGACGTCGGGGCGCAGGTACGCCTCGAGCGGAACCGGGTTGGCCGTCGGCGGGACATCGTCCGTGGCCACTTTCTGGACTTCGTCAATCGCGTCGGCGACGGCGTTGAGTTCGCTCTGCATACGGGTGATTTCCTCATCCGTCAGGGCGATTCTGGCCAAATCGGCCAGATGCTCGATTTCTTCACGTGTGAATGTTGCCATGCCTTCCACTATATGAGCCGAGTGTGACGTAGGGGTGTGGATACGGGACTTCTCGCCGTAAGGGGCCGTATGCAACTAAACTCCCGGATTTTGCGGGAGATAAGCGCAAATACGGCATCCGGCGCGTGTTCTCCCGGCAGCGGTTTCGGTGCGGATTTCAAAAACCGCGGTATTCCAACGTTCTCTATTGGGAGTATTCCTGCAGAAAGGCGGAATTCTTCAGAACTCCCGCATCCGCCCGGGAGTTTACCCGCGGTATTGCGTATTCCAGACAAACTCCCGTTGCATTCACGGAGACATCACCCAGCGCACAGATATGGACGACGCTTTCTCCTTTCGACAGCACGGCGACGCCCAGAACAACAATCGGGCGGGATCCGCCGGATTTCTCCGACGGGTCCCGCCCGATTGGCGGTCCGGCATATTGGTGCCGGACCGGAGGACAGTTCACACGGATTCGGAATCTACCGCCCTATGAACCGTCCCGGTTTCCTGCCTACTTGATGTGCCGCCCATGAGCACGCTTGCGTCCCTGGAGCGTCATACCCGCTGCCGCGAGCATGCTGGCCACCGCGAGCGGCAGGAGGATGGAGACACCGGTCTTGGCGAGCCGGCCGAAGGACGTTGCCTTCTTCGGGGCGCTAGAGGCAGCAGAAGGTGCGATGCCCTTGCCGTCCTGCCGCGCGCCCGCCGGGCCGCCCTGCGCCGGGGTGGTCTGCCCCGGAGCGGTCGGCTTCGCCGGGTTGACCGGGTTGGCCTTCCACTGTGCGTACAAGGTCACATCACCCTGCGTCAGCACGCTCGGATCATAGGGATGCAGGCCTTCCTTATCGGTGGTCCATCCGACGAAGGTGTAACCATCGCGGGTCGGCGCCGACGGCACAGTGACGGTGACGCCTTCAGGCACCTCAGTGGATGCATTGGTGTCGTTGCCGTTACCGTCGAAGTGAACGGTGCGATAGTCTGTCACCACAACCGTGCGCTTGACCTTGCTGACATTACCGTTGACGTCGGTAACCGTGTAGGTCAGGCTGTAGGTGCCGGGCTTGGACGTATCGACGGAGCCGTCCACCGTGATGGAGCCGGTGACATCGCCATCAGCGTCATCCTTGGCTTTCACGTCGGCGAGAGGATCGAAAGCGGTGCCGGTCTTGACATAGGCGGTCGTATCGTCCTTCTTGCCGTACGGATCACGCGGGATGGTGATGGCCGGCGCGGTGGAATCCGCTTCGACCTTGACATTCACGCTCACCGGGATGCTCACGCCGTCAACGGTCACGGTTCCCGTCAGGGGCACGATATCGCCACCCTTCGTGTTGGCCCAGTCGAAGGTGTTCCACTGGACGTCGACATCGCGTTCGGAACCGTCATCGAAGGTGACGGCAACCTGCTTGGGCAGTGTGCCCGCATGCTTGGCGATGACGGTGACGGCGGCCGGGGACTTGGCGGAAGTGGCCGTTGCAGGCACGTTCACTTTCACCTTGTCGCTCTTGACGACCTTGACTTGCTTGCCGCTGATCGGGTCAGTGTACTGCTGGGTGATTGTCAGCGAGATGGTGACTTCGCCGCCGCGCTTGGCGGCGACGGTCGCGGTTCCATCAGCGTTTGCCGTCACCGTCGCAGTCTTCTCGTCTGAAGACGACCAGGCAATACGCGTGTTGGTCGCATCGGCCGGATCAGCCTTCGCGGTCAGGGTGAGCGTATCGCCCTTCTTCACCGTGGCCTTGCCCTCCGTGGCACCGTCGATGGCGGCGCCGGTCAGCGGGATGGGCTTGTCGACGACGGTCACCGTGCGGGTGGCGCTCGTCTTGTTGCCTGCCGCATCGCTGACGGTGTACACCAGCGTGTACGTGCCGGATGTGTTCACATCCACCTTGCCGTCGACGGTGATGGACTTGGTCAGATCACCGTCGTGGTTGTCCGTCGCCTTGACACCGGTGGTCGGCTTGAACGTCGTACCGCGATAGACGGTGGCGTTCTCGACCCCTGTGATGGCTGGCGCCTGGGTGTCATGCCACTGGGCGTACAGCGTCAGATTACCGGTGACCGGAGTATCGAAGGCGTAGGGCTTGGCCCCGGCCTTGTCGCTGGTCCAGCCTGCGAAGGCGTAGCCGTCGCGGGTCGGGTCGGCGGGCTTGGCGGCAGGGGTGCCGTCATCCGCCACAGTGACCGGATCGGTCTTCGAACCGCCGTTGGCGTTGAAGGAGACCTTCCAGTAGCGTTGCGCCACGCTCACGGAGACAGTGGAGCTGATGGCGGAATCGGACTTGAGCGTCACGGTGACGTTCTTCGTGCCGACCGTATCGAGCACGGTCTTGTCCGCGGGGTCGACGGTGTATTGCGAGGGCTTGAGAACCTCGCTGGTACCGTCGTCCTTCTTCGCCGTCACCTTCAGCGTGCCGGCATCGAAGGCATCACCCTTGGTGTAGGTGTTCTTGCCGGATTCGATGGAGGCCGTAATGGAGGTGATCGACGCGGGAACCGTCACGGTGATGGTGTCGGTCTTCGCGGTGTCTTCCTTCACTATGGACAGCGGCTTCGTGGTCACGGTGATGGTGGCCTTGCCGCCACGCTTGGCGGTGATGGTCGCGGTGCCGTCGCCGTTGTCGACGACGCTCGCCACAGCCGTATCGGACGACTTCCAGCTGACCGTCTTGTCGGTCGCGTTGGTCGGGGTGATGGTCGCCGAGACGGTGGTGCTCTCGCCCTTGGTGACAGTCACCTTGCCGTCGGTTACACCGGTGCCGGTGACGGCAACGGTTTTCACCGGGTGCGGCGTCTTGGTCCACTGCGCGTACAGGGTCAGGTCGCCGGTCACAGGCTTGGCGAAGTCGTAGAGGCTGGTGCCCTTCTTGTCGGTGGACCAGCCTACGAAGCTGTATTCACCGTCATGGGTCGGCGTCTTCGGTTCAGCTGCGGGAGCATTCTTGCGGACGGTCTGGGTTGCCGCACCGGCGAGCGTGCCGCCGTTGGCGTCGAAGGTCACGGTGAACTTCGGCACCTTGTTCACGGTCACGGTCACCGTCACGTCGAGCGACCCGACCTGGGTCTGGCCGTTCACCTCGAAGGTGGTGCCGCCCTTGCCGTCGCCCCACTTGTCGGAGCCCACGTAATCCCAGGTCACCGTGGACTGCACGGTGGAGCCGTCGGACATGGTCACGGTCACCTTGGCCGGCAGATTCGGCTTGACGCCCTCATCGGTGGTGATCGGCTCGACGGATGCGGACTTGGCGACTGCCGTAGAGGAAGTCACAACGGTCACCTTGGCTGTGGCATCAGCGTTGAGACCGGTCGTGCCGGTGATGGTGATGGTCTTGCCTACCGTGTCGAGGTCATCCTGGCTTGCCGCGGACGGGTTCCAGTTCACCTCGACCAGCTGGGTGGTGTTGTCGGAGTACTTGGCAACGACCTTGTCCGGCAGCATGGCGGCCAGATCATTGACCGTGGACTTCGCCGGTACGGACACGGCGACCGGCTCGAAACCGGTGAAGGTCGCGCTCTGGTTTGCGCTCACGGTGATGTACAGGTAGGACGGCAGATCCGTTCCCTTGACCTTGCCCGTTACCAGGTACGTGCCGGGCTTGGTGTAATCCACCTTGCTGGTGTCCCAGGTAACGTCACGGTAATTCGCGTCATCGTCACCGTCTCCGTCGTTGTTGCCAGCGACATCGACATACACCTGCTTAGGCAGGGTGATCTTGTCTCCAACGGAGGTGTGGTACAAGTACCAGTCGACCCAGCTGACCTCGTCCTTGGCGACGGTGTCTTTCACCGTCACCTTGACCGAGACCTTCTTGCCGTTCTCGATTGTGCCGTTGACGGTGAAGGTGCCGGGCTTCTCGTATTTCGCCGGGGGGATGTTGTCCCACGTGACGTGCATCGGAATCACCGTGCCGTCATCGAGGGTGACCGGGTAGTTATACATCAGGGCAGGAGCCGTACCGGTCTTGGTGACGGCCGTCTGTTCCACCTTGGTGTTCACCGATGCCACGGACCCCACGCGCACCGTGGTGCTGATGGTGTCGATCGCGGTATCGCCGATCTTGAGCTTGCCGCCCACACGGAACACCGCGCCCGCATCCTGGTAGGACGAGGGGTCGATGGCAGCCCACTCCACGTCCACGTCACGGGTCTTGCCGTCCTTGGTCCTGACGGAGACCGTGGAGGGCATGTCGGGTGCCACCCCTGGGGTCGTCGGGATCTGGTAGGTGTCGATCTCGGTGATGGATGCGACATGGACAGTGGCTTGCGCCTGCTTCTTGCTGTCCTTGACCGTTCCCTTGACGGTGAAGGTGGTGCCGTCCTTGCCGGCCGCATATTGTGACGGGTCGATCTTCTCCCACGTCACGTCTGCCCAGGTGTCGTACGAGTCCTCATCCGAACCGCCAAGGGCGGAGGCGATCTTGTCCTTGAGACTGGTGGAGTACTTCGCCCCGACAGATGACGGCAGTTGCGGGGCAGTGCCCGGCACTGTCCACACATCGACCGGTGCGATGGCGGCGTAATCCTCGTATACCTTGAGTTTGCCGGTAACGGTGGTGTTGGTGCCGCTGATCGTGCCGGTCATGGTCTTGTCGCCGGCGGTGCTGTACAAATCCTTGGTGATCTTCCACTGCACGCTCTCGGTGCCCTTGGTGCCGTTAGAGTACACCACGTCGGCGCGGCCCCAGTCAGTCGGCTCTTCGCCGACCAAGGTTTCGACGGTGTTGGAGACCGAGGCGCTCTTGATGTCGACCACATGGATGGTGGCCGTGGTCTTCATGCCGTTCTCAAGCGTGCCAATGACCACGATATCGCCCAACGTGTTGAGCTTGTTGTGGTCGTATTTGTCCCATGTGACACTGAGCGAGACCGCCTTTCCTTCTTCGGTGAGCACCGTGAGGGAACTGGTCAGGTACGGGTCGTTTGAAGAGCCACGCACATAGGTGATGTCCTCGCTCTTGTCATAGGAGTGCACTTTGCCGACCGACACGTGTGCCACCGGCGTGACGCTGGCGCCTTGGATGGTGCCGGGAACGTCGAATGCACCGGCTTTGGCGTATTTCGTGGCATCGATATCATCCCAGACCAGGCCGGAACCACTCGCAAGATTATATGTCTCGCCGTCGGTCAGTTTCAGGGACATCGAGGTGGGCAGGTCCGGCTTGACGCCTTCCACCGTCTCGACGTTGATTTGCGCGCTGCCGGGCACTGCGTCATACACGTGCACCTTGCAGGTGATCGGGATGTTCGAATACTTGATATAGCCTTTGACGGTGAACGTGCCAGGATGCGCGTAATCCTCAGGCTTCACGGTCTCCCACTGGGTGTCGAGGTACTTGGTCTCGCCGTTCATCAGCACCGTCGTCACGGAGTACGGCAGGCCAGGGGCGACGCCGGTGAGCGTCGACACCGATACGGTGCGGGTTTTCTGGCTGTCCACCACCTTGATGTGGAGCGTGAATTTCTTCGTCGTGTCACGGTCGGTGTATTTGCCGGTGATATCGAACTGCCCGGCCTTGCTGACCTGGTCTTCGGTGATCGTGTCCCATGTCGGGTACACGGTTTCGTCGACGCCGTCCGTGCCATGTGCCGTCGCCCACGGGAGCGACGACGGCACGATGCCGGTCACGGTGGTCACCGTATCTTCGCTCAAGGTGAAGGACTTGATGTCATAGACCGTCACGTGACCGACCACGTCGATGGTGGTGTCGCCAAGGTTGATGGTGCCTTTGACATCGATTTTCCCGGTCTTGTCGAACACGTACCCGTCATCCAGCTTCCACGTGACGTCGAAGTAATGGGACGAACCGTCGTCGAGTTCGAATTCATAATTATGCCACTTAAAATCAACCGCGCTAGTGCCAACACGAATCCTGGTTGTGGTTTCGTTGGATTTCAGGCCTACAACCGTGATATGGCAGACGGCCTTGAGGTCCGTGCCCTGGACCGTACCTTCGACATCGAACGAACCAGCCGTGTCGAATTTCTTCGCATCGATCTGCGGCCAGGTCACGTTCACGGAATCCCGCCCGCCATCGGCAAAAGTCGCATATGCAGACACATCCAGCGACACTGTCTCGCCGATATGGGCAGTCAACGTTTGATCGTTGATGCTGACGATCTTGGAGACATAGACTGTCGCGACTATGTTGACGTCAGTGCCTTCGAGTGTGCCGTTGACCGTGAACTTGCCCGGCTGCGCATACTTGGAGGGGTCGATGGAATCCCATTTAACGCCGTAATACGTATCATCGCTTCCGTCGCTCAGATCCGGTCTAACGGATGAGATCAGCGAGGGGGCGACGCCCGGGGCGGTGTGATAGGTGGGATTCCAGACAGAACGGATGCCCAGCACATTGATGATGCCCTTCACGGCGTAGTCGGTGTCTTCCACATGCCCCGTGATGGTGACGGTGCCTTCCTTGGAAGTGTCCACAAGATAGGAGTCACTGTCCCAGTGTACGAATACGTCGTCCTTCGTCGACCCATCCTCGAATTTCACCGTAGTGTAGCTGCTCAGATAACTGCTCAGACCACTAAGGCAGCCGTCAACATGGTGAAAGTCCTGATCCCAGCCCTCGCAGACTTTTTTCCCGATCCCTACGTTCACACGCACCGGATCGACCGAGGCGACTTTCGAAACCGTTACCGTCGCTTTGACGGCGACGGCGGAATCACTGCCATCCTGCTGTCGCAGCTTGCCGTTGACCTTGAACGTGCCAGCCTTCTTCACCTGGTCGGCGGTCACCGTATCCCAATGGACATTGACCGAAATCTTGGAGCTATTGGACAGATGCACATCGACGCTCCCCGGCAATTGGGGGAGTACGCCTATCCACGTGGAGACATTGACCGGGTCGATCGACTTGACTTCCGCCACCGTGACCTTCGCCTCGATGGTGGATTCCTCATCGCCCGTGGAACCGTACCACGAAGCCTTGCCTTTGACGGTGAACGTGCCCGCCTTCTTCACCTGGTCGGCGGTCACGGCATCCCAATCAATGGACAGCCATTGGCTAGTACCATCAGACAGCTTGCCCTCATAGCTGGTAGGCAGTGTCGGCGTCACTCCCACGGGAGTGGAGACATTGATCACCTTCGGGGAGACAAGCGTAGGCGCGGCGGGGGAAGATTCACCGGTCGCCGCAGGCGCAGGCGCTGCTGCTGCAGCCGCCTCAGGCTCCGCGGCGGCCGTCTTCGGTGCCCCGGCAAGGACCAGCGTCGCGGACGCCTTCTTGTCGGTGCCCTGCACGGCGCCTTCGAACGTGTACGTTCCCGCTGCAAGGTTCTTCAGATCCTGGGCGTCATGGTATCCGTTGCCGGTCCATGTGACATCGACCTGCTTCGATGAGCCGTCTGCATACTGCGCGGTGATCTGCGGCGGCAGGGTGATACCATCCTGCCCGGCTGTCGCCGTAATCGTATCCGGGTTCACCAGTGCCGTAATCGTAGAGGCATCCGAGCCGGTGGATGAGGTATCCTTGCCTTCGGTCACCGTGCTCTGCTGCGCAGTGTCACCGTTGTCTTCCGCGTTCGCCACCAGCGGCAATGTCACACCGCCGAAGAGCGTTGCCGCGGCAGCAACAACAGCGACCGCACGGAACCATCTGGCTCTGCCCTTCTCGCCATCACTGTCCATAGGACTTCTCTTTCCCTTCAGGAGAGAACCCAATATCCCCTCCACTATGTCACAAAATACCCCCCCCCCGTATACAGAAAGCCGCATAGAATCGCTGAAAAATGTAAATTCTACCTGACCTGTATCTGCATTTCCGATGCACGGTTATCAAATAGTCCGATACGCAATCCGAGGACACCGTCATGCCCGGCAGCGGCATCGCAACACGCCAAGGGCCTTGCGCCGAGGCCATGGTATGGTCCCGGCGCAAGGCCCTTGAGAGGTTACTCCGCGGGTTGCGTAATCCGCGGGAACAGTTGGCGGTTTATTTCACACGGTCATGTTCCGGCGTGAACGCACGACCACGATGACGCCGGCAGCGCCGAGCAGCGCCGCGATGACGACCATGAAGGCGATGCCCGCGCCACCGGTGAGCGGCAGCTGCGTGATGCTGTGCACGTTCTCGACGGTCAGCGCGTTGCTGCCGTCCGTATCAACCGAGGTCGGCGTGACCAGACCGTACGGGTCCGAAGTCGTGGAGTCACCGAACACGACCTTCGCCCCCTGATTGCTGATGGTGGCCGTGAAGCCCAGCTTCAAGGTGATATACCCGCTCGGGGCGGACACCTCGGTGATCTTGTACGAGGTGTCCACGCCTTGGGCGAGACCATCGAAGGTCACCGTGCCGTCCGCCTTGGAAATCGCCTCGTCATTACCGCAGGACTTGTCGCAGTTGGCACTGCCATTGACGTAGCCGGAGGGCAGCACGAACTGCTCGGGAGCGGAGGATTCGATCTTGAACCGCGCCCCGGCGAGCGGCTTGCCGGCGGCATCGACCTTCTTGAAGGTCAGCGAGGCGAGCACCGTGTGCGCGTACTTCTTCTTGGCGGGCAGCGTGCTCATGTAGAACTCGTTGTCGACCTGGCCGGCGGCATCGGACGTGACGACGGCATTGTACGAGACGTGCATGGCGTAGCCGCTGCCGATGTAGTTCTGCCACTTGGCGAGCGTGCTCTTGGCGAACTGCACGGTGATGGTGTGGCCGGTCATGCCGGTGGAGGAATCGCCCGTACCGTCGGCGGTGAACCACTGCTTGGTGCCTTCGGTGGCCAGGTCCGAACCGTCGGAGGTCAGCACACGGTAATCGGATGCCGAGATCAGCGCGGAACCGTCTTCGGCGGTGACGGTCTTGCCGTCCTTGTCGACGATGACGACCTTGACGCTGGACAGGTCGACTTTCAGCCCTTTCTGCGGGGTGTTGACGTAATCGAGGTTGTCGCCGGTGACCTCATCGGTCTTGGGCACGTAGCCGTTCATCGTGTAGGTGAGCGTCTCACCACGTGAAGCGGTGCGGCCGGTGTTGTCGATCTTCGCATCGCCCGCGACGCTGAAGGACATCTCGGTAGAGTAGTTCTTCATGTCGACGAGCGCCTCGGACGTGGGGTTCGTCAGCTGGTCGGCTTCATTGATCGTGCCGGAGCTTACCAGCATCGGGACCGCGTTACTGGAATCCTCGACCACCGGGCTGGTCACGTCACGGAACAGGTAGATGCCTGCCGGCAGCTCGATATACGCGCCGTAGGAATCCGAGGCCCCCTGCGCTGTCGCGTTCTTCAGGGTTGCGGTTCCCGGTGCGGGCAGGTCGCTCATGTGATTGACCAGATACGTGGCGAATTTGCGCGTGACGCCGTCCCATGGGGCGGCACTGCTGCTGTCAAGCACGCCTTGCGACAGGGCCCAGGCGAGCGGATCATCCACGTCGGAGGGGACCTGTTGCGTGGTCGTGGAATCCTTGAGCGCGTCGTTCAACGCCGCGGTGATGAGATTCGGCGACTTGGCCGCGATGGCCGAGTTGACGCGCACGCCGTATGCGGTGCCATCCTGCGTGGTCCCATACTGGACATAGTCGCCGATCTTCACGTATTCGAGTTTGTGGCCGTTCAGGCGGTTCGCCGCGCTCGCGGTGAACATGAACTGCGCCTTGTCGGTGACGACCGTGCCCTGCGCGTTCGCGGGCGCGGCGCCGATGGCCAGGCCGGCCACGGCGATGGCTGCCGCCGCGGTGGCGGACAGCAGGCGTTTGATGCTGAACATGATGGTTCCTTTCCCTAGTTGTGTTCTCTCTTGGCTATGGATTCTGGTGCGCTGCCGGCCCACGGCGCACTGCCCGACGGACCGGGCGGCCTGGCGTGGCGGGTGCACCGCCGGCGTATCGCGGACACCGCGCACAGCATGGTCGCGCCGGCGGCAAGCGCCGCCGCCACACATACCGCGGTATTCACGGTTTGCGCCTGCCCACGCCCGCCGGCGGAAGGCAATATGGCGACACGCAGGAAGCGGTTGGAGAAGTCGGCGACCGTGCCTGACGCTTCTTGTCCGCTGCCCGTTGTCGGGTCGCCTTCGTCGTCGGCGGTGCGTGAAAGTTTCATGGTCGCCACCAGCGTGCTGTCCCCGTTGTCGCTGACCGTGACGGTCACGCGGAACGCGGCGGCCGACCGCAGCAGACCCGCGCGCATGCCCGGATCATTCTGGGTGAGCACGTACTGGTATGTTCCCGCGCCGGGGAACGCGATGTCCGGGAATGTTGTCTGGTGGTTCTTGGTGGCATTGTCCACGGTGAGGGTAGCGGATGCCGCGCCCTGCGGTGTTCCGGCCGGCAGGGGCGCGCCGTCCAACGCGGTGAGCGTGTAGGCGAAGGAGTCCGTGGACTGCCATGGCCGTCCAATGATCTTGGTGCTTACGCCGATCGCCTTGTCCCCGGAGAGGGTCGGCTGGTAGCAGTTGGTCCACACTATGCGGCCATCCGCGGATACCGCATCGCCGCTTGTCCCCGGCTTCACGGTGATGTTCGGCGCTGATACGGCCAGCGTACCCGCGCCGGTCTCGGTGACCGTGTAGGTCACGGTGTATACGGCCGGCGAGTAGGTGATGCCGTTCGCGCTGGTCACGCCGCTGTCCGGCACGGTCGTACCGTTCTCCCACGCCTGCGCAATGGTGTACGTGTAGGTACCGGGTGTGCTGAAGCCGATGCTGCCGAATGTGAAATCACAGTAGTTCTGCGTGCCATTCATCGCCGCGGTGCACGGCTCGATGCCGCCGGTGCCGCCGGTGCCGATCGAGAAGCGGCCGACACCGTTGGAGGCGCGGACCACGTTCGATGGCAGGGGCGCTTCGACCTGGTAGGTCTGCCCGTCGCTGGTCGTGGTGCCGGAAGCGTTGACGGAGAACAGGAACCGATCGCCTTGACGCCACTTGCGGTTGTCGAGAACCAGACGCCCCTGCAACGGCGCCGATGCGACGGTCGGGGAGGAACGGTTGACGATGTCGATGGAACCGGTCTGTTGGGCCAATGGTTTCCATGTCTTGTCGCACAGGACGATGTCAAGCATGAGGTCCTGCGAATCGTAGTCGCGGTATTCCACGCTCGCCGTGAAATACCGGGTATCCAGATCATAGGTGATGCCCTGGTATTGGAAGCCCGGTGTCGTGGCGTCATCGTCCTCGACGGTCTTGCCGTCGAACACCGGCAGCTCCTGGATGGCATACCGGTAGGTGCGGTGAAGGTCTGCCGCATCGAATTGCGCATCGCCGAACATCACCATGCCGTCGATGGTGTTCGTCTGGGTGGCGGTGCAGATACCGGCGGCGCTGTCGCAAGTGGAGGTGGTGGGGTTCGAGGCTTCGAAACCGGTGGTCGGCATCAGGGGTTCGGACGTGTCCTCGGTCGTGGCGCGCTCCGCATCCCATCTGCCGTACCAGCCGGTCAGGCGGAAGGCGAACTCGCCGGCGTGCAGCGGCTGGACGGCATCGGATGATCCGCGCTTCAGGGTCTTATGCGCCACGAACTGCCGGCTGGACGACATGATGTTCGACGAGAGTTTCAGGCTTGACTCCCTGCCGCCGCGGTTGAGATAGAACACATCCAGGGTGTGGCGGCTGCGGTCGGCGAACGTGTCGGTATGGTCGCTGTCCCACGCGCTGTCACGGTTCGTCATCAGGCCGTTGCTGTCATAGTTGGGCGCTTGAAGGCCGGCCAGCGAGCTGATGGTCGACGTCGTGGTCTTCGCGTTCGACGCGCCAAGGCCTGAGGTGACCGACACCTTGCCCGCCGAGAAGTCTATGGTCAGGCCCGCCGCAGCATGGATGCCGCCCAGGTCGCCGACCAGATGGCCGTCGAGGAACACCCATACGTCATCGTTGCCGGAGAACTCGAATGTCATCGGACGGTAGACGCCGTCCGCGGACAGTACCGTGCCGTTGTCCGGCTGGGTGAAATTGACCTTGAGGTGCATGCCGAACCAGTGGCGGATCTTCTGCGCGGTGTTCGCGCCCTTGGTATGGATGTCCACCGAGCATCCGCCGGCCGCCGAGGAGGACAGACCGGCCGCGGAGTTGAACGGGAGGAACTGGCCGCCATACACGGCATCCGTACAGGGAGCGGAGTACAAGACCACCTGGTTGCCGCCGTCGGCGTCCTTGTTCGGATCGAACGTACTGTCATTGGCGATGAGGGATGCGTAATTCTTGCCGCTGTCGTACGAATACCGTCCGGTCGCATCCATCTGGAACAGTCCGCTGACACTGGGGTATGCGTACTTGTTGAGTCCACCGGAATAGTTGGTGTTGAACAGATATTTCAGCGATTCGCCGCTGCCGGTCACTGTGGTTGACAGCGCCGGCCAGCCATCGCCGTCCAGTCGCGACTGCACAATGCCCTGGGTCAGCGAACCGTCGGACGCACGGCGATTAAAGGGCTGCATCGCACTTTGCTCGCCGTCGGTGAACTTCAGCGCGTGCCCACGGTTGATGCCGCTGTTGGCATACATTGGCTGATAATCGAAACCCGTATCCAAGGAACTGGTGAGCCGGTAGTTGAACAAGTCGAGCTGGCTGCCGGCGGGCTCTATGGTCTTCGACGGGTCGATGGCAGCCAGGGCGGCCGCCTGCGCGGAACCGTCGGCATTGAGCAACCCTGCGGTGAACACGATAGCGACAGCTAAGGCCCATGCGACGATGGCGGCGGTGATTTTGCGCATGCCAGAACGCGCGGCCTGCAATCCCCGAGCCGCACCTGAATCGTGTCCTCTGCGTCTGCAATCGCCACACATCATCCGTCCGCTCCTTCTCGGACCAATCCCCGCGTTCACCCTTCCTTGGGGAAACGCTCTGCATTCTCTTAGTAGCTAGGATAGTCGTTTGATATGTCGAACGGGGGAATTCCGCGTGAATATCATTGTTCGCGTGTCGGTTCTCGCAAGACGAGACGAACGCCCCGATGTTCAAACCGTGCAACCGTGCGACGGCAATACATCCCTGCGATGGCGCACCGGGAGCATCCGGGGACGAAAACGCAGGCCGAGCAGTCCATACACGAGCGTCACCACCGCCACGGCTAGCGCGACGGACTTCGCCTGCCTGGCATCCGGTGTCGCATCATCGGGTTCCGGGATGCTCTTGGGAATGTTCGCCCGCCGGCCGGTGACCAGCAGGCGATGCGTGTTGACGCCGTAAGGCGTGCAGGTCATGAGCGTCACCAGGTCCTCGCCCTTGCGGATGGTGAGGCCGCTGATCTGCGTCGGTTTGATGGTCGTGATGCTTTCGACACGATAGCCGAGCGTCTCGTTCATGATCCTGATATAGAAAGGGTCCCCCACGCGCAGCTCGTCGAGTCGCGTGAACAGGGTCTTGTTGGACAGGCCACGATGCGCGGTCAGCACACTGTGCGAACTGGCGCCGCCGACCGGCAGGCTGGTGCCGTACAGGTGGCCGGCACCGTCATCGAGCACCGCATCCGAGGTGCCATGGTATATCGGCAGGTTCACCGAGATCTTGGGGATGCGGATCGAACCCATCAACCCGTGGCCGACATTGAGCAGCCCGAGATATTCCTGGTCGTTCAGCCAGGCTTCGGAGGGTTTCGACGAGGACCGCGATGCCGCCGACGCAGCGTTCGCGAACGGGTCCGCGGCTTCGCCGATGACGGGCTGCCCGCTTGAGGCAAGACGCCGGTTGTAGGCGCGCGCCTGGGCGAACATGCGTTCCGCTTTGCCGGACGGCCAGCCCATGACGTGGGAGGCGGCATCATCGGCGACCTTGGATTCCTGCATGGCGGCCCGCTGCTGCAGGATGAACGGGGTGAACAGTACGGCGAACGCCATGGAGAACAGGATGAACGCGACGATGGTCGCGCGGGTGTATCGGCGCTCGCTGCGGCGGCGGGCACTCAGCCGGTCCGCTGCGGCTTGGAGGTCGAGCGCCTGGTTCCAGGGCACTGCGGTCGGCACTGTTGCCGGTGCCGCTGTCGGTACTGTCGCGTCATCATGTTTCGTCATGGCATGCCGGTGGTGTCAGGCCTTGATCACCGCGGACGACCCGCTGTCAGCGGCCGCACCGGGACCGTCGATGACCGCATGCTGGGCGACCCAGCTGTGCATGGCGACCGCCGCCGCGGCCCCCGCGTTGATGGAGCGTACGGAGCCGAACTGGGAGATGTACACCACGTCGTCGGCTTCGTCGAGCGCCGCCTGGGACAGGCCGGGGCCTTCCGCGCCGAACAGCAGCAGGCAGCGTTCCGGGAACCGGTATCGTTCAATCGGCACAGCCCCCGGAATGATGTCCAGCGCGATGATTTTCGCGTTGCGCAGTATCTCCAGCCGGTGTGCCGACTGTGCTTGTTCGCGCCGTTCGACGGATGTCAACGTTCTATGCGCGATGGAGGCGCGGATATCGCGGGCATTGGCGCGAGCCTGTTCGGCGGCGAGTTCGCCTGCAATGCGGAAACGCCATGATGCCGCCAGTTCCTTGATGGACGGATGGTAGTCGACGTGCTGGTACAGCTCGGTCATCAACGCGCCTTTGCGGTTCCACTTATGCGGGCCGACAATGTGGACGCGGGAGGCGCCGAACGCGTTGGCACTGCGAACGGCCGAACCGATGTTGAAATCGTGGGTCCAGTTCTCCACTGCGATTTCGAAGGGGTAACGGCTGCGGGCGTCAAGATCGGCCTTGATGGCGTCCACGGTCCAGTACCGGTAGCGGTCGAGCACGTTGCGGCGGTCGCCGTGGTCGAGCAGATCGGTGTCGTAGCGGGGGTCAAAGGCCGGTGTGCCGGGTGTGTCCGGTCGTGGTTCGCCGGGATGCTCCTGCCCCCACGGGCCGACGCCGATCTCACGGAACACCGGTTCCCCTGACATCTGCACCTGCTTGGTGTATTCGCTCGGTTCGTGCACCTGCTACCTGCCTTGCTGCTCTCGTTGCCGTGCCATCCGATTGCCGGCGCGGCCGACGGTATTATTCGCCCCTCAATTCCCGCTCGTCGAATACCTGGATCAGCGGCAGGGTGGTGTGGTGCCCGGTGACGGGGTTGATGACCTCGATATGCTGACGCTCGCCCGCCACATGATCGGCGTCGCCGACCCCGCCGATCAGCGAGGCGACGGCAAGGACCTCGGCGCCCTCATGCTCGACGATGCTGAAATCGAGGCTCAGCTCATTGCCGTTGCGCAAGGTGACCAGCGAGGAGGTCTGCACGTAGGATTTCTCGGACAGCCAGGCGTCGAGCAGGATTACGCGCTTGCCGGCGATGGACGGGCCTTTGACGGACGGGTAGACGAAATCCATGACGAAGCCGTCGAGGTCCTCGCCGCGCGAGGCAGCCGCGAGGATCACTGCGGATACCAACGGGACGGCTGCCGCGGTCAGGGCGCCTACCGCGTCGAAGTCGTCGACCCCGTACCCTTGTTCTTCAAGGGCATCTAGCAGCACGTGGCCGATGGTCGCGGCGGTGCGATGGTCGAACGCCACCGAATACAGTTCGCTGAACGGCTTGCCGCCGACCGCTTGGGTGAGGACCTGCCGCAGTTGTTCACGCGGTTCGAGCATGGCGAACGCCGCTGCACCCTGGTCGTCTCCGCTACCGGCGCTTGTCGCGGCCGCGCTGCCGGCGCCCGCGGCCCCGGTGCGCCTGAACGTCTGATTCTCGCTGTTCTCAGTCATACTGCTACTGTACCTACGCTGCCGTACGACCGCCGGTCAGTCCTCCCGACCGTCAGACTGGACCTCGGGGGCGGTCAGTTCACGGACGTCGGCTTTGTCCGGCTCGATGGGCGTCACGGCGGCGATGACTTTGTTGCCGTCGATTTTCTGCAGCTTGCGCGCGGTGACCAACACGCGCGATTCCAGCGAGGCGGCGAACTGGTTGTATGCCCCCACCGTCCTGGTGATGGCGGTGCCGAGCTTATTGGCCTTGTCACCAAGGGTGGAGAAACGCTCATAGAGCTCGCGAGACAGGTCGAACAGTTCCTTGGCGTCATCGGTCAGGCTCTGCTGCTGCCAGGCGAAGGCGACCGACTTGAGCACCGCCCACAGGGTGACCGGGGACGTCAGCGCGACTTTCTGCGCGAACGCATCGTCCAGTAGCGTCGGATCCGCTTGCAAGGCGGCTTGGAGCAGCGATTCGTTCGGGATGAAGGCGATGACGAAATCAGGTGTCGTGTCGAACGCATTCCAGTAGGCCTTGTTGCCGAGTGTCTTAACATGCTCGCGCAACGCCTTCGCATGGGCCTGCAACAGCTGGTCGCGCCGCGCGAGCTCCTCCGGGGACGCGGTATCGGGGATGGCGCAGGCACGCTGGTAGTCCGCGTACGGGACTTTCGCGTCGATCGGGATGCTCTTGTTCCCCGGCAGGTGAATCACCATATCCGGACGCTGGGTGGCGTCATTCTCGCCTTTCACCACGACCTGCGTATCGAAATCGACATGTTCGAGCAACCCTGCGGATTCCACGATATTGCGCAGCTGCGCCTCGCCCCAGGCGCCACGGATCTTGTTGTCGCGCAAGGCCGCCGACAGCGAGCTGGTCTCCTTGTCGAGCCGTGCCTGCTGGTCGCCCAGCCCTTTGAGTTGTTCGCCAAGCGCGCCCATCTCACGTTTGCGGCCTTCTTCGATATCCGCCACTTTCTGCTGGAGGGCATCGAGATTCTTCTGCACGGGAGCGAGGGCGGACAGCACCTTGCTCTGTTCGGTCAGGGACTTCGCCTGTTCCTGCCGTTTGCGTTCCTCTTCGGCCTGGGCTTTTTCACGCTCGCGCTGGATGCGGATCTGTTCGGCCTGCTGGGCTTGGGATAGCTGGGATTTCACGAATTGCAACTGCTCTTGCACGCCTTGTGTCTGCGCCCGGGATTGCGCCACTTGCGCCGTAAGCTCGCCAATCTGCACGCGAGCGGCCTCGACATCGCCCCGGGCGGCGTCAAGCTCCTGCCGGTTCGCCCCGCGCGCGTCCTGCTGCCCTTTGCCCCTGCCTATCAGGAATCCCGCCACGGCCCCCAATACCGCGACGACAATGACCAGCGCCAGTATCTCAAGCACATTATCGAACATATGTTCTAGTCAACAGCAAGGTGTGGACGCACGGGCGCATGCCGCTATTTCATGAGACGGGACACGGCTTCGGACACCTCGCGCAGCTTGGCGTCAGCCACCTCGCCGCCTTGCTCGACCGCCTCGCGCACGCAATGGTCGAGATGGTCGTCCAGCAGCAGCATCGATACCGACCTCAGGGCCGACTCCACCGCGGCGATCTGGGTGAGCACGTCAATGCAATACCGGTCGTCGTCCACCATGCGCCCGATCGCCTTGACCTGCCCCTCGATGCGATGCATCCGCATCTGGATGCTCTTCTTGTCGCCTGCATAACCGTTCATGGCACTCCTTCCACGCTATTTATCCCAGGAGCCGAATACTCTTGTCCACTATACCCCATATGGGTATATATCTGGAAATATATCACCGATGCCGGCCGACAGGCATACAGCCCGCACGCCGGACACGCCGCCGGTCACCACCGGCTGCAACGATGAAAGACAACACAAGGAGGAGACGCATGGGATTCGACCTATTCACCGCGGTCATCATGGTCGTGCTCGCCATCATACTGACCTGGCTGACGCTGCGGTTCTTCTTCGCCAAGCGGCAAGGCACCGCGGCCAAGCAGGAGCAGGGCATGCAGAGCGCCGACATCATCGTCAAAGGCGGGTATGAGCCCTCGCTGATCACCATGAAGCCCGGCGTGCCGATCACCTTGCATTTCGACCGTCAGGAAACCGGCGAATGCACTTCGCACGTCGTCTTCTCCGACCTCGGCCTTGACGCCATGCTCCCCGGCAACGCACATACCGATGTGCAGCTGCCGGCACTTGCACCGGGCGATTATCCCTTCGCATGTGGCATGAATATGGTCCACGGCATGCTTCGCGTCGAGGACGACGGCAGCGAGCACGACGACGCGCATGAGCACAGCCGACAAACCCATGGTGCACACGCCCCCACTGCCGTAAACGCCAAGGACGCCTTGGAAAACGAGCGCAAGGAGGCCGATGAGCGCCGCAAGGAAATCCAACAGCTCGGTCGTCTGGTCATTATCGGCACCGTGTTGACCCTGCCGGTGTTCATCGTGTCCATGCTCCACATGGCAGGCCACGTCCCCATGCCCGCGTGGCTGACCAATCCGTGGCTTCAGGCGGTGCTTATCACACCGGTCATGTTCTACTGCGGCGCTCCTATCCACAAGGTCGGCTGGCCGGCGCTTATCCACCGCTCCCCTGATATGAATTCGCTCGTGTCCCTCGGCTCGACGGCCGCGTATCTGTACAGCCTGGTCGCCTGCATCGCGGGTCCGCTGCTGCCGGCCGGCTCGCGCGAACCGTACTTCGAATCGGTGGGCGTGGTCATCACGCTGGTGCTGGTCGGGCGTCTGCTGGAAAGCAAGGCGCGCGAAGGCACCGGCAAAGCCGTGCAGTCACTGATCAAGCTGCGTCCCCGCAACGCGCAGACCGTCAGCCCGGCAGTCCTCGACGAGGGCGAACACGCCTGGCACGACCCCGACAACCAGACCACCGTCGGCATCGATGACTTGGAGGTCGGCGATTTGGTAGTCGTCAAGGCCGGCGAGCGCATCCCCGCCGACGGCGTAGTGGTCGCCGGTACACTGGATATCGACGAGTCGATGATCACCGGCGAGTCCGCGTCCGTGCACGGCAGCGCGGGCGATCCCGTCACCGGAGCGACCATCGCGCTCAAAGGCAGCGCGGTCATCCGGGTCAGCCGGGTCGGCGGCGACAGCATCCTCGCGCAGATCATCGCGATGGTCGCACGCGCGCAGGCCACCAAGGCCCCGGTGCAACAGCTGGCGGACCGCATCGCACGGGTGTTCGTGCCGGCGGTCATCATCATCGCCATCTGGACGTTCGCGATCTGGGCGGCTTTCGGCCCGCAGCCGCGACTCGCCCATGCGTTGGTCACCGCGGTCAGCGTGCTGATCATCGCCTGCCCGTGCGCCTTGGGACTCGCCACACCGCTGTCCGTGACCGCGGCGACCGGGCTTGGCGCCACCAACGGCGTGCTCGTCACGTCGGCGAAGGCGCTCGAGCAAGCGCGCAATATCAGAACCGTGGTCTTCGACAAAACCGGCACCATCACCCGCGGAACCGTCGACGCGGATGCCGACCCGGAGCATCCGTCCTACGCTTCGGATACCGTCAAACCCGGCTCACAGCAAACGATTGCAGCATTGCGCCAGGCTGGTGTGCGCACCATTATGTTGAGCGGCGACAAGGCCGAGGTCGCCGGTGCGATCGCCCGGCAGGTCGACATCGATACGGTCATCGCACAAGTGCGGCCGGACGGCAAAGCCTACTGGATCGAGCAGTTGCAGGCGCAGCGCGACGCCGACAAGCGTGACGGCGAGCTGATCGCGATGGTCGGCGACGGTATCAACGACGCCCCGGCCCTGGCGCAAGCCGATCTGGGTATCGCCATCGGTACCGGCACGGATGTGGCCATGCAGTCGGCTGACGTCACCCTGATGAGCGGCGACCTGCGCGGCGTGTTGAAACTCATCAACCTGTCGAACGCGACCATGCGCAACATCCGGGAGAATTACGCGTGGGCCTTCGGGTACAACGTCATCGGCATCCCGATCGCCGCAGGCGTGCTCTACCCGTTCACCGGTTGGCTGCTCAGCCCGATGATCGCAGGCCTCGCGATGGCGTTGTCCAGCGTATGCCTGGTGCTCAATGCGAACCGGTTGCGGCATGCGCGCATTACCGATGATCTGGCTGCCGGCTCCGCGGGTGCCAGTGTGCCGATCGCGGAACCAACCATCATCGTCGACGAGCACACCGCACTGAATCAGCCGTCGAACACCGATCACTATGCCAACACCGTCAATAACACCGACACCAAGAGCAAGGAGAACACCATGGACATGAGCCACATGCATCATATGGACCAGATGGCCGAAGCGACCCCCGGCGACGGCAACACCGCGACCGACCCGGTATGCGGCATGAGCGTCGCCGTGAACGACGAGGCGATCACCCGCACCCACAACGGCACGACCTACTACTTCTGCGGCGAGCATTGCGCCACAAACTTCAGCAAGGCGCCCGAGCTGTTCCTCGAAAAGTAACTGTCCCCAGTCTCTTCCGCTTCTGCCGACGCTGAGTGTGACGTCAGCGTCGGCAGAAGCGGAAGACGGCCCGACGCCGACTGCCCGCGATACGAAAAACGGCCGCCCGCCCAAGCCACATCACAGCTTGGGCGGGCGGCCGTCTGAGTTCAAGCAACCGTCACTTGTCTTCCTGCACGCCTTCGACGGTCACGCCGGACAGCGGATCCTCAGGCATGTCGGTGAGTTCAAGGTGTTCGCCACCGGTCTGGTCGACGAGCACGGTGTCACCGTCATGCACCTTGCCGGCAAGCAGCAGACGCGCCAGCTGATCGCCGACCTCGGTCTGCACGAGCCTGCGCAGCGGGCGGGCGCCGTACGCCGGATCGTACCCGGTGTTGGCGAGCCAGTCGCGGGCCGCATCCGTGACCTGCAGCGAAATCCGGCGTTCGGTAAGCCGCGCGGCCACCTGACGCACCTGCAAATCGACAATGCTGCCGAGCTCCTGGCGGGTCAACGGGTGGAAGATGACCAGCTCGTCGAGGCGGTTGATGAATTCCGGCTTGAAGTGCGCATGCACGGCATCCATCACGGCCTTCTGCTTGGCTTCCTCATCCAAGTCAGGCTGCACCAGGAACTGCGAACCGAGGTTCGAGGTCATGATCAGAATCGTGTTCTTGAAGTCCACGGTCCTGCCTTGGCCATCGGTCAGGCGACCATCGTCCAGCACCTGCAGCAACAGGTCGAAGACTTCCGGATTCGCCTTCTCGACCTCGTCGAACAGCACCACCGAGTAGGGGCGCCGACGCACAGCCTCAGTCAGCTGGCCGCCTTCCTCGTAGCCGACATAGCCCGGGGCGGCACCGATCAGGCGGGACACAGAGGCTTTCTCCATATACTCGCTCATATCGATACGCACCATGGCCTTCTCGTCGTCGAACAGGAAGTCGGCGAGCGCTTTGGCGAGCTCGGTCTTGCCCACGCCGGTGGGGCCCAGGAACAGGAACGATCCGGTCGGGCGGTTCGGGTCGGAGATGCCGGCACGCGAACGACGCACTGCGTCGGAAACAGCGCGGATGGCGTCCTTCTGGCCGATGACGCGCTTGCCGAGGTACTCCTCCATGTGCAGGAGCTTCTCGTTCTCGCCTTGCATCAGGCGGCCGACAGGAATGCCGGTCCATTCGGACACGATCTGCGCGATGGAATCCGCATCGACCTTGTCGGGGACCATCGGGGTCTCCTCGGCGCCGGTTTCCTTGGCATCGCGTTCCTCCTGCTCGGCGGCGGCGATTTCCTTCTGGATGTGCGGAATCTCGCCGTACCTGATTTCCGAGGCTTTCGCATAGTCGCCGTCGCGTTCGCAACGTTCGGCTTCGACTTGCAGTTCGTCGAGCTTCTTGCGCAGGTCGCCGACCTTGTTGTGTCCGCTTTTCTCCATATTCCAACGGGCGTTGAGGCCGTTGAGCTTCTCGGTCTTGTCGGCGAGCTCCTTGTCGAGGTCGGCGAGGCGTTCGCGTGACTTCTCGTCGAGCGCGTCCGCCTTCTTCTGCTCGGCTTTCTCGTTCTTCGGGTTGCCCAGCAGGTAGGCGCGTTCCATCTTGAGCCGGTCCACCTGGCGCTTGAGCTCATCGATTTCCTCAGGCGAGGAATCGAGCTCCATACGCAGGTGCGCGGCCGCCTCATCGACCAGATCGATGGCCTTGTCCGGCAGCTGACGCCCGCTGATGTACCTGTTGGACAGCTGGGCTGCGGCCACGAGCGCGTCATCGCCGATGGTCACCTTGTGGTGGGCCTCGTACTTGGGCGCGATACCACGCAGGATCGCGATGGTGTCCTCGACGCTCGGCTCACCGACGAACACCTGCTGGAATCGGCGTTCAAGCGCCGGGTCCTTCTCGATGTTCTCACGGTATTCGTCGAGCGTGGTGGCGCCGATCAGCCGCAGTTCGCCGCGCGCAAGCATCGGCTTGAGCATGTTGCCCGCGTCCATCGAGCCTTCTGCCGCGCCGGCTCCGACGATGGTGTGAATCTCGTCGATGAAGGTGATGATCTGCCCGTTCGCGTTCTTGATCTCATTGAGCACGGCCTTGAGGCGTTCCTCGAATTCGCCGCGGTATTTCGACCCGGCGACCATGGAACCCAGGTCAAGGCTGATGAGCTTCTTGTTGCGCAGCGTGCTCGGCACATCCCCGGCGACGATACGCTGGGCGAGGCCTTCGACGACGGCGGTTTTGCCGACGCCTGGCTCGCCGATCAGCACCGGGTTGTTCTTGGTGCGGCGGGACAGGATCTGGATGACACGGCGGATCTCCTGATCACGGCCGATCACCGGGTCAAGCTTGCCTTCCTTCGCGGCGGCGGTCAGGTCGGTCGAATACTTTTCGAGCGCCTTGTAATTGCCTTCCGCGTCCGCGCTGGTCACGTGCGCGCCGCCGCGGATCTGCGGCAACGCCTTGCGCAGCGATTCGGCGGTCACACCGTTGGCTTCGAGAATGTCAGCGGATTTGTTCGGCTTGCTCGCGGCAATGGCAATGAGCAGGTGTTCGGTGGAGATGAACTCGTCCCCGAGCTGTTTCATCTCTTGTTCGGCCTGCACGAGCACCGCTTCGAGCTGGCGGCTGGGCTGCGCCTGCGTGGTGCTTGACCCGCTGGCGCTCGGCAGGTTGACCAACCCATTGCGTACGGCGGTGCCGATGGCTTTGATATCTCCCCCTGCCTCCTTGATCAGGCTTGGTACGACGCCGTTCTGCTGGCGAAGCAGCGCGTCGAGCAGGTGCAGGGTCTCGACTTGCGCGTTGCCTGCGGCGGACGCGCTCTGCACGGCGTCGCTAATGACCTCTTGGGCCATATTCGTGAATTGCGCTTGCATAGTTCCTCCATTCGCGCCGTCCGGGCGGCTTCACCCGTGGGCGCTTCGTTGTCTGTGTCTGCTGTATACAACCGATTTCCCTGTCGATTATTCCAAACTTGAGCCTAGTTGACTCAAGTTTTTTCTTTCACCGCGTCGTGTATCACCCCGCGTTGCATATCGTTCCACGTCGCGGCCACGTGGCCGGTGCCGACAGCGCAGATTGGCGCGATACGATGCATATCTGGCATATTCCGTTGGGCGTAATCGTCCAATCATGCGGTGTAATAGAGAGAGGACAGACGCAGAGATGACAGGCTCGGCGAATCCCGATTTACGCCCCTGATTCCTCTGATCCCGCAGCGCACCCGCATCGTCCACTCGACGGAAGGACATCCATGGCACTTCACTCCAGCACCACGCCCGCAGCCGCACCCCGACCTTCCGGCGCCCACGGCGACAACACGGTCGCCTGGGCGGATGACCTGGTGAAAACCTACGGCGACGCCGGGTCAGGCACCCAGGTCACCGCACTCGACCATCTGAGCGTCGAATTCACACGCGGGCGCATGACCGCGATCATGGGACCGTCCGGCTCCGGCAAATCCACACTTATGCACTGCATGGCCGGCCTCGACCGCCCCACTTCGGGACGGGTGTTCGTCGAAGGTCTCGAGGTCAGCGCCATGAACCAACGCCAGCTGACGGAGCTGCGCCGCAACCAGATCGGCTTCATCTTCCAGTCCTTCAATCTCGTCCCCACCCTGTCCGCGGAAGAGAACATCCTCCTGCCTTTGCAGATCGCGGGCAAACCGATCGACCGCGACTGGTTCGACGAGATCGTCGACGTCGTCGGCCTGCGCCAACGCCTTGACCACCGTCCCAGCCAGCTGTCCGGCGGCCAGCAGCAGCGTGTCGCCTGCGCCCGCGCGCTCATGGCACGCCCGTCCGTGATCTTCGCGGACGAACCCACCGGCAACCTCGATTCGAAATCCAGCGCCCAAGTGCTGCAATTCCTGCAGGATTCCGCCCGGAACCGCGGGCAGAGCATCGTCATGGTCACCCATGACCCGCGGGCGGCCAGCTACGCCGACCGCGTGCTTGTCCTTGCGGACGGGCACATCACCCAGGACATGGACCACCCGTCCTACCGGCAGATCCTCGACGTCTTCGCCGACGACGACCAGACCGCGTCGCCCGACATGGAGGCCTGACGATGATCACCATCGGCCTGCGCGACGCCCGCGCCCACCTGCCCCGCTTCATCATGTCCATTATCGCCATCGCCCTCGGCGTGGCCTTTGTTCTCGGGTCCTTCGCTTTCCGAGGCATGCTCGACACCCAGGTCGACGCAATGCTCGCCACCAACGCCGACCATGACGTCTACGTGCGCGGCTCGCAGCGCGACAACACGAACTCGGGCACGGAAACCGCCACCTACAACACCGTCAACGCCGATCTCGCCGACACCATCAAGCATGTGGCCGGCGTATCCGGAGTATCCGTACCCGAAAGCCTGACCACCGGCGTGCTCGTCGGCTCGGACGGCACCGCCACGGCGTCCAGCGGCGGCACCTCCAGCATGGCGCTATCCTCAACCCACCCCTGGCGTTCCGCGCACTTCACGTCCGGCACCTATCCCAAGGGCCGCAACCAGGTCGCCATATCCTCGGACACCGCGAGCGCCGCCCATCTTCACCGTGGCAGCACCACCACCTACGTCTACCCGGCGGCGGGGCCCACCAAAGTCACGGTCAGCGGCATCTTCGACCTCGATTCCTCACAGGCCGGCACGCTCATCGTCGGCCTTGACCCGGCGGTCGTCGAGCAGGAACTCGCCGCGCAGGGCAGTGACACCTCCAAGGCCAGTGTCATCGGCGTCTACGGTACGGCAAACAACGGCTCGGCGCTCACCGCCGACCAGCAACAAGCGCTTGCGGACGCGATCAACGCGAAGCTCCCGTCCGGGTCGAAAGCCGTCGCCGTCACCGGCGACGATTACCGTGAAGCACAGTCGAAAGCCACGCGTGACAGCATCGGCTTCGTTCAGCCGCTTATCCTGATCTTCGCGCTCATCGCCCTGTTCGTCGGCACGTTCATCATCGCGAACACCTTCTCGATGATTGTGCGCGAGGCCATGCACGGGTATGCACTGCTGCGTTCGATCGGCGCTTCGCCACGCCAGGTGTTCACCACGGTGATCGTCCAGGCGCTCACGCTCGGCATCATCGGCTCAGGCGCCGGTATCCTGCTCGGTTGGGGTATGACGGCGCTGATTATGCGGGTTATCGCCATGACCGGCACCACCTTGGAAGGCTCCGCAGTGCCGACACCCGGCGCCATCGGCGTCGGCGTCGCGGTCGGCGTGATCGTTTCGCTCATCGGCGCGACACTGCCCGCGGCCCGTGCCGCGAACACCCCGCCGATCCAGGCGATGAACGAGACCGTGAACCCGGAAAAACCAACGTTGGCACGCGGCATCGGCGGCACTATCCTGGCGCTCGCCGGGCTCGGCATCTGGTGGCTCGCCGTCGCCATCGCCAACACCGGTAACGCTGCGGCCGGGCCGACGCCGTGGCGCGCGATCAATGAGCTGGACACCGGCTGGCCGCTCGGCATCGGCGCCGGGCTGGTGGTCATCGGCGTCATCATGCTTGCGCCCGCCATCGTGGCTCCCGCAGGCAAGATCCTCGGATGGCTGCCGTCGCAAGTGTTCCGTGTGACCGGGCGTCTCGCCACCCGCAATATCGGCCGATCCCGCCGGCGTACCGCCAACACGGCAGCGGCCCTGTTCATCGGCGTGGCACTGGTCAGCTGCCTCGGCGTGATCGCCTCATCGGTGAACACATCGATCAGCTCGGTGGTGGACGACAACCTGCATGCCGATTATGTGCTGCAGTCAGCGAACTACCGTATTCCTTCCGCCGCGCTCGACCAGGTGCGCGGGCTTGACGACGTGTCGTCGGTGACCACGCTCACCGCGACGCCAGCCGTCTCCTACGGCGACAACACGGCCATCACCCGGACCATGGTGGTAGATGATGATTTCGCGCACACCACCATGCCGCCCGTCACCGTGGAAGGCAATCTCGACAGTGCGCTTTCCGGCACGGATGACATCATCGTGGGCAAAAGCACCGCCAAGGACAACGGCTGGCATGTCGGGCAACGGGTGACCGCGACATTCTCGCCGAGCAGCACCACCCAAGCCACATATGGTGCCGAAGCCAAGACGCAGACGTTCACGGTCGCGGCGATCGCCAGCGGCGGCGCATGGGACCTGGGCGTGTTCATCAACGCCGACGAGGCGAAGGCACTCGGCGTCACGCAGATCCTCATGACCCCGCAGGCGTTCGTCACCTTCAAGCCGGGGACGAACCTGACACATGCACGGAACCAGCTGACGAAAGTCGTCAAACCGTATTATGTGATCGCCGTCATGGACCACGACGAATATCGTTCGGCATTGTCCGGTATGGTCAACCAAGTACTCATGATCGTCTATGCGCTGCTCGCGTTGTCGATTATCATCGCGGTTTTCGGCATCGTGAACACGCTGACGCTGTCCGTGTCCGAACGGACCCGCGAAATCGGCGTACTGCGCGCGATCGGCATGAGCAACGGACAGGTACGCGGCATGATTGCGATCGAATCGTCGATCATCGCCGTGCTTGGTACGGTGCTCGGGCTGGCGACCGGTGTCGCCGCGGGCGTGGTGATCCGCGCCTGCTTCGCTTCGATGGGCTTGTCGAACCTGTCGATTCCGTGGCCGCAACTGGGCGTGTTCCTGCTGGCGTCGATTGCGGTTGGCATTCTGGCCGCGCTGCCTCCGGCACGGCAGGCGCTGCGGGTCCCCGTGCTTGACGCGGTGGTCGTCGACTGAGCCACCGCCCGCGCGCCCATCGGCACACGGCTCCCCTTCTGTTTCTGCCGCCGCTGGCAGGTGTCTCAGCGTCGGCAGAAACAGAAGGGGATGGCGGCAGTGCCTTGCACCGCCATACGCTTGGAGCCCACCACCGCTACGATGGGTAGGTTGACGGAAGGAACGCACACCCCATGAACATCGACATCATCGCCCCCGGCCGCATCAAGGAACGGTATCTGCGCGACGCGATCGACGAATACTCGAAACGCCTGTCGCGCTTCTGCAAACTGAGCATCTACGAAGTGGCAGACGAGAAGACGCCCGAACACGCCACGCCCGGCACCGACGAGCTCATCAAGCGCAAGGAAGGCGAGCGCATCGCCAAACATATCAAGGACGGCGCGTATGTGATCGCCCTCGCCATCGACGGGCAGATGCTCGGCTCGGAGCGGTTCGCCGCGAAACTCGACGACCTCGCACTGCACGGCGCCAGCCACATCCAGTTCATCATCGGCGGCTCGCTCGGGCTGGCGCCTGAAATCCTCTCACGCGCCGACTGGAAGCTCAGCTTCTCCCCCATGACTTTCCCGCATCAGCTCATGCGCGTGATCCTGCTCGAGCAGGTCTACCGCGCCTTCAAGATCAACGCCCACGAGCCGTACCATAAGTAGCAGCGGCCGTACCCTACACGAACGGGCACCGGGCACAAACGCTCAAATCGAACGAGGAGGCCTTATGAGTGCAGACATCGCGAATATCAACCACGTGGCACTATATGTCAACGACCTCGAGGCTGCGAGGGACTTCTTCATCACCTATCTCGGTGCTACATCGAACGACGAATACCATAATCCAACCACGGATTTCCGCTCGTACTTCCTGAGTTTCGACGGGGATACGCGGCTTGAGATCATGACACGCCCCGGCATGGAGGACCGACCGAAGCCCTTCGCACGCACCGGCTACGCGCATGTCGCCTTCAGCCTTGGCAGCGCACAGGCCGTGGACGAGCTCACCGCGCGTCTCAAGGCCGATGGATACGAGGTGATGAGCGGCCCGCGCACCACTGGCGACGGCTACTACGAAAGCTGCGTCATCGCGCTCGAAGACAACCAGATCGAACTCACCGTGTGATTCCGCCATATTGCCGGCAAGTACCGGCGCAATGCGCCAGGAGACACCACGCATACCGGTTGCCAAACCGAACTTGCCACTTACTTGCCAGCAAGTGGCAAGTAAGTGGCAAGTTCAGACGAGGTTCAGTCCAATGTCAGGTGCCGATTGGGCAACCAGCCGACCGGACAGTCAGCCTTGCACCACAACATTACGCAGGCTGCCGATACCCTCCACGTGGACGATCGGCTCGTCGCCCGGTTTGAGGCTGCCGGATGCGTTCGGGGTGCCGGTCATGATCACGTCACCGGGCAGCAGCGTGGAGAAACTTGAAATCGCGGCGATCTGCTCGGGGATGCCGTGAATCAGTTTCGCGGTCGTACCGCTGGCTTCCGGTACATCCTTGCCGTTGAGCGTGAACGAGATCTTCGCGTCTTTCCAATCCAGATCGGTCTGGATCCACGGTCCGAGCGGGCACGCGGTGTCGAAGCCCTTCGCGCGCGTCCACATCGGGTCGGCGCCCTGCAGGTCGCGCAAGGTCACATCGTTGACGCATGTGAAACCGAGCACGTAATCCATGGCCTTCTCGACCGGCACGTTCTTGGCGATACGGCCGATAATCACCGCGACTTCCGGCTCGAAATTCATATCATGCGAGAACGGCGGGATGACAATCGGGTCGTCAGGGCCGATCACCGATGTGCTCGGTTTCGAGAAGATCACCATATCCTCAGGTGCGTGCGCGATATCGCTGTGCCCGGTCTCATGCATGAACTGGGCGTGAGCCTCATAGTTCTTCGCCAGGCCGTAGATCTTGGATGGGATGACCGGGGCGAGCAGACGCAATCCGTCCGCGTCAAGCGGGAACCGTTCGCCGGTCGGTTCCACTGGTTGTGCGCCGAACGGGTAGCCGCTGAGCACCACGAGGTAATCCTTGCCATCCTGCTCGTCCTTCTGCACGAAGGCATATTGCGGGGTCTTGTCGTCTTTGGTGAAACGTGCGATTCTCATATCCCACATGATACAAGCCGCCACTGCCACGACCGTTACGCCGTGCGCACACACATGGCAATCACGGTATCAGCAATCACACCGTCTTGCGGGACTCGCCAAGCGAGCGTAGGATTCGCGCTTGCAACGGTACGGTCACCACGAAGGAAAGGATGTCAGAGACCGATTGCGCAACCTGGACACCAGGCACTCCGAAAATACGCGCAAGAATCAACGCCGCCGGGGCGAGGAACAAACCAAGCCTGCAGACCGCCACGAAGGACGCGATAACCGTCCTGCCCATGGTCTGCTGCATCATATTGGACATCATCGCGAAGCCGTTGAGCGGCACCGTGCAGCATTGGATGCGCAACGCCACGGTACCGACGGCAATCACCTGTGGGTCTGATCGGAACAGGCCGATGATATCCGGGGCGAGCACTGCGACGGCGATTGCAATGACCACCAAAGCAAGCGTAGACAAGCGCACGCAGAACCAGTACCCTTCCTTGACACGCCCATACAGCCCGGCACCGTAATTGTACCCACACACCGGCTGAAAACCTTGTCCTAGGCCGACGATAATCGAATTGATGGCAAGCATGACACGCATGACGATCGCCATGGCGGCAATGACCGCATCGCCGAAGGGGTTGGCCGCAAGGTTCACGCATGTGGTCGCGAGCGAACCGGCACCTTGCCGCAACAGCGACGGCATACCGCCTCCAATGATTTCACGCACGAGCAGTATGTCAGGCCTGCCCTTGCGGATATCAAGCCTGACGACACCCCGGCGGACGGCGAACGTGACCAGAAGCATGAAACTGATGGTCTGGCATATCGCGGTGGCGATGCCGGCACCGGCGATACCAAGCCGCGCAACGAAAATCAGCAATGGCGCGACGATGAAGTTCAGCATCGCACCGGTGACCAGACCGATCATGCCGTATAGTGACAGTCCTTGGTAACGCAGCAAGCCGTTCAGCGCGAACGACCCGCACACCATGGGCGCGGCGATGAGGATCGGTGTGAGATAAGCGACGGCGTAGGGGGCGATGGTCGCGGTCGAGCCGAGCATAATCACCAGACGCGGCAAGGTGGCCAGCCCGAGGACCGCCAACATGAGTCCGCCGAGGACCGCTCCGCAGAAACCGACCGCCAACAGGCGAGAGGCACGCTCATTGTTGCGTTTCCCGAGCTCCCGGCTCATGGAGTTTCCGGAACCGTTACCGAAGAAGAACCCGAATGCCTGGAATACGGTCATCACCGAGTAGGCGATGCCGATTGCGCCGGACTGGGAAGTGCCCAGCCGCCCGATGAAATACGTGTCCGTGAGATTGTAGGCGGTGGTGACCAGGTTCGATATGACCGCGGGGAGGCACAGCGCAAGAATCAGGCCACTGACCGGCGCGCCCGTCATACGACGGTATTGCGCGTCGGCGGTCGCACGACGTGGCGTGGCAGCATCCGCATCACGCGCCGGCTTCGCCGCAATATCAGACGCTTGTCGCACGTCTTGATGCCGCTTGTTTCCCTCTGAGATCCCGTTCACCTGACTTATCCTAGCCGCGGGCTGCAACGATACATCTATGGAATCCACCAACTGACTGGAATGCTTCGTATTACATTGCCGTCGTCCGGTCGAGCGGCCACTGGTCAATCCACGTAAGAAGCTTGGTGACGCTCGTCTCATCCCAGGTATGCAGGCGAGGACCCTCTAAATCCCTGTTGTATGGCTGGTCGAACACGACGACATGCTCGCCGGCCTGCCGCAACGCGCGAATATTGTCCGGAGAGTCATCGATATGAATGGACGCGTGCATGGTGTCTTTCAACCCGGTGAAACACAGCGACATGTATGGAATATGGTTGTCGTCAAGCCATTTCGCCGTGTCCGACACCACAATCTGGTGTTGCCCGGATACGAACAGGCGATGTGTGACGACCCTGATGTACACGTGTGCATCGGCGAGGCGTTGCAGCGCCTGTGGGGCACCCTTGATGACCGGCATTGTCGCGTAGAGGTGGTCGGCTTCCGCCTCTTTGTGAGCCTGCTTGTAGGCTTGAACCGTTGGGAACGGCCAGCCGGTGGCGGTGGTCATACCGTACCGGGTCATATCGGGACGGGCATCAGCGCTCATACGCCCGTGCGTAACAAGCCACGCACGTATGGCTCCCGTATAGTCAGCGCACACGCCATCAAGATCGAGGTCCAATACCCGGTACACATCGTCGGCGGACGCATGGGATTCATACTTCGCTGGAACCATTCCCATCCTCCCAGTGTTGACAATGCTTTCGAGAATCTCTCTACAGGTTTCATAGTAACCACGTGACACGCCCTGCGGATAGTTGCAAGGCAGAAGATGGAAATTAACATGTGGACCGGGCATAGGCCTTTGCAGCACCGTGTTGTCTTGGAAGTGTGTCCCTGATTGTGTTGTTGTGGTGCTGTTCTTCCGATGGCGTCTTCGAGCCGGTTTTCGCACGCCGGGGTTTCGTGTTGTTGTGTGGACGTGTGGCGGTGCCGTTGGTCTCTGGTTTCCTGTCCCCGGGAACGATGACGGCGGCACCGTGGGGCGACCGTCCTGCGGTATCACCGGGGTCCCGTGGTCGTGGTGTGGTCGGGGGTGGGTATAAGGAGGGTGTGTGTGTTGGTGTGGGGGTATGGGAAAAAAGAACGGTCCCGGCAGGGTTTGTGCCTGTCGGGGCCGTGTGACGTGTGATGCGGCGGCGTGCTACTCTCCCACATCCTGTC